>NZ_JBZAJA010000005.1:0-321895 GCF_058215795.1 Nocardioides sp. Z40_12 | reverse complement strand
AGGACGGCCACGTTTCTGCCCTCTGTCGGCCCCACGTGGGAACTCTTCGGCGACCCCAGGACACGACGGCCGTGTCCGGCTGTGGAGGGGGTGGGCGGCGATCACAGGAGCGGTAGGCCTCCAGGGGCTCGAACCCTGAACCAACGGATTAAAAGTCCGCTGCTCTGCCAATTGAGCTAGAGGCCCGGGGTGTGGAAAGAACCCTAGGAACTTCGATGGGAAGAACCCTGGGAACAAGCCACACCACGGTCGCAGCCTAGTGCTCTGGCGGGCGTCCTTCGGGCGTGGGTTCCAGACAAGACACCTTCGGATCGTCCGGCGTCTTCTAATGCCTGCCATGGTTCTCGCTCTGCTGCCGATGACGGGGAGGCCCGGCACGGCCCGGTGCCCCATGACGGTGCCGTACTGCTCGACGTGGGTGGATGCTCGCCACTCGATCTGCGCCGTCCCTCGGCTCGTCCTGACCTGGGACGTCGAGGTGGACGCACGCACATAGCCCCGATGGGGCGGCCGAGTGCGTCACGGCATCGGGCCCGTTCGGTTGTAACCACGTCAGAACGCGCCCTCACCGAGTTGGTGAACGAGACGGTGCAGGGTGACGAAGCTGGTTCCCGCGCGGTGGGCTCCGTCGCGGATCGTGGTCACGTCGGTGGCGTTCTTGATGGCGCCCCAGAGTCGGAGGGAGCCGGTGATCTGGTCGAGTCCGGCACGGATGAATGCCTTACCGATCTGGTTGTCGACGCAGACCTGGGCGGAGTTGCTGGTGACTGCCTGTCGACCGTCGTAGACCATCGGAGCCTGGGGGTCGAGTGTCCGGAAGCGGCTCTGCTCGTCGCGCCAGGACTGCAAGGCGGAGTCGGCCCAGGGGTCGAGGGTGACACGGCGCGCGGCGATGTCCGTCTCGTTGGCTCCGGCGGGGTGGTGCCGGCCGGTGAGCTCGACCGTGCGGTCAGAGAGGGAGCCCCACAGCACTTGGGGCGCCTCTGAGGTCGTCGCGGTGCTCGAGCACAGTGCGGCGGCGGCCGCGGCGCGGTGCTTTCCCCGGCTTGTGCCCACGAGACGGGTGGCGAGACGGACCAGGAGCATCTCGTCGTGGGTGGCGGGACGGACATGGACCTGCTGGTCGTAGCCCCTGCGCGCGCGCTTCGTGGCGACGTGTCCCCGCGTTGTGCCCCGCTGGTTGGCGCGCAGGTCGGCGGACAGTTGCGATACGTCGAGCAGCGGTGCGGTGTCGGTGATGTCAGCGTCTTCGAGAGCGAGGTAGGCAGCGTTGATGGTGTTACGGCGCAGGCGCATCTCCTCCCGGGTTGGCGGGTTCCCGGTGGTGGCGGGGTTCGTGGTGACGAACCGGAGGAGGTGGGCTTCGTTCGGCTCGTAGAGCCCGCCCTCGTCCGCGAAACTGGTGAGGAGACCGTGCAGGACCCCGGACATCGTGGCGATGGCGTTGGCGGGGATGGAGAACTGGGTCCAGATGCCGACGATGCAGGCGAGGACGTCGGTGGTGTTGTTGTCGAGGATGGCCTGCTCGTCGGGGAGATGGGTGGCGAGCGCCGTGGGGTTGAGGGGCGGGTAGGCACTGTCGGTGCGGAGTACGAATGCGGTGTAGTCGAACTCGTCGAGCGCGGTGGTCGGGGCCAGCGACTGTTGCGGCGCTGGCTGCCTTGTTCGAAACGAACGCCCCAACTCGGGAGGACCTCATGTATGCCTTGGGCTCCAAAGTCAGAGGCAAGGCGAAGGATTCGGCGGCAAAGGGAGACTGGATGCGAGCGGAGGTGGCGAAGGCTCTCAAGTGGGAGGAGATCAGCCCCTCAGTTCGCCTCATCTTGCGGCGGTGGGTGAGTCCCTTGTTGGATGAGGCGGGGATCAAGGTGCCAAGCGAACTGGCATAGCTCATTCCGAGAGGAGCGGGCCGGGTCGTCAAGAAGAACGCCTTCAGCGTCCGTATCGGCAACGGCACTAAAGAGGTCCCCGAAGGGCACGACAAGGCGAATTACATCGCCCGCCGCTCGGGATCATCCGCCGCAACGCGACGTAGGTGCTCCGACTGGGTCGCTGTGAACGTCAGGCGATGCCGGTCTTGCGGGAGCCGCTGACGTTCTGCGCGACGGTCCGGGCGCATTGGGTGCACAAGGCGGTGCCCTTCCGCATCGTCGTGGCCCGCTCCTCGCCGCCACCGTCGGGGTCGGTGAGGCACGGGAAGCAGAAGAGGTTGTCCATGGGGGCAAGGATGCCTCACACCCCCGCCAGCCGGTTGCCTGGGTCGCGCAGCAACGGTTTGCGCATCGCCAACGCAGAAGCAACAAACGTCAGCGACCTGCTTCGAATCCGACCACCAGCCTGAGAAAGAGTTGGCGGACGAGCGGATCTTCGGCTGCCACTCCGCAATACGACGGACGTGCTGCGCTCCGCTGGCGGTTGATGGGCATGTCGCCCGTTGGCTGCCTAGCGGATGGACGACGGCCGATATCCGGCTGCCTCCGCGTCGGTCGCCGAAACGAAGCACTCTTCAGGCGCCGTCCGGTCATAGTAGGTCCAACCTGGTTGGTGGAAGATCTTGTCTCCTCCTTCGCTCAGGTTGCCCTTCACCGGCGAGGACGAAGGGCACTCCAAGCCGTTCGGCTGTTCCGGCCCTTGCACCTCGTTAGAGCTGACCGCGACCCACGCGCCCACTCCGATCACCAAGAGAGCGGCGCCTGCCGCGAATCCCAGGGAGCGAAACCGTCCCCGTCCCGTGCCCACCGGTGCGGACGTGCTAGATGGAGGAGGCGTCGCCGACGACCCGGACCACCCGTGGGGCGCTGGATCGGGCGTCGTGCGGGGGTCGCGGTGCTTTGGCCGAAAAGCGTCGCGGAGGGCGCTTTCGAGTTCGGCGACACACTCGGCTGATCGGTTGGCTACTCGCTCGTTGCCAAGGTTCACTACCTTCCAACCAGCTGCGCTGAGGTCTGCCCGCCGAGTCTCCACGTTGCGTCGCATCTCCTCGGGAGAGCGCTCACCAGGCGCCTTGTCCTTTCCGTCGATCTCAACGGCAACCCGCTGATCGCCTTCGCCTTGGATGGCAAAGTCCAGGCGGTAGCGCTTGCCGCTGCGGCCCTCCGCATCTCGCTGTACCGACACATCGAACGCACGCAGATCGCGGACGTGCCTCAACACCTGCTTGACGAAGACCCGCTCGTACTCCGCGCCGCCGGCTTGCTCTACGCGGTGCTCCAACTGACTCCAGGAATCCCAGCCTGCCGTCGATGGCCAGCAGACAGCGCACGGTTCCTGCTCGAGGTTCCTCAAGGGAGTCGGCCAGCGCTCAATCGCATGGTTGTTCCGCTGCTCGGCGTCGACAATGCCGGGACAGTCGTAGACCGCGTGGTACTTGGCGCCTGTGCGCGTGACGAAGACTTGGGTCACGGGTGAAGCGTCCCAAGGAATAGGCGGCAGCGCTGCCGAATGCCCGCGACGTTCCAACTTGCCAGCCGATGCGTTCCAACGTCATGCGATGGATGTCCCACGTTACGCAGTCCCCACACCCGCCTCAAGTCGCGAATCCGCAGGTCAGGATAGTTCTTTCCATACCCCAGAGGCCCGGCGTATGGAAAGAACCTTGGGAAGAACGCTGGGAACTAGCCAAGGAAGAACCCATACGGTGAGCAGCCTAGTCAGCCGGTGCGTCCAGCTCCGACCCGCCGTCAGAGGCTGCCAACTCGAGTGCGGCCGCGACCGCCTCGAACTCGGCAAGTGCCGCGGTGAGATCCTCGACGATCTCTCGGGCAATGATCTCCGGTGCCGGGAGGTTGTCCATGTCCTCAAGGGACTCGTCCCGGAGCCATGTGATGTCGAGATTGGCCCCTGATCTGGCGTGGCGGCTGACGACTAATGAGGAGAAAACGACAACCGAGTGCTGAGTAAAACCCGGAGCTAACGTCCCTTCCGACGCCGCGCCGCGGCCCGCTCTCGTGCCCGCTTCGCCGCAAGTTTCTTGATGGGTGCAGGCACACCTGTCCACACCCGGCTGCTCGTCCGCACGCCGATCAGCTCGGCGACCATCGCGACTTGTTCGACGGTGATGTGCTCGTGGCCTGCTCGATGCAACTGGCCGAGGCAGCCCTCGTACGACATGGACAAGCCGCCGCCACCGATCGCATCAGAGATCAACTCGAACTCCTCAGCAGACATCGGCGGGGCCTTCTCTTTGACCGAGGTGCGCTCGCCCGTGAAGCCGCTGCTGCTCGAGCCATCCATGGAACTCCGCCGGTCCCAAGTCGCCCCAGTCCCAACCCATTCATCGTTACTGGGATCAAAGCCGGGGTCGTCAAGTTGTCTACCCATGCGATGCCTCCTGACCGTCGCGTGCCATTCGTCGATGCTTCCAGCATTTGTCGAACTCCGGGCGGGAACGGGGCAAGGACCTGGGTCAAGAAGCCAAGGGGGCCAGCGCGGCAAACGATCGCAACCCGCTTGCACTGCCGACCGCGCATCTTTTTCGCGCAACCCTCAGGGACACGACGACGGCCAACCCGGAGGTCAGACCCAGACTTCCTACCGTCAGAGTCGTGGCCGTCGCCCGCGCCAACGGCAGTGCTCTAGTGACCCTGCGGTTCCTCGTTGACGAGCGCGGTGAGGTCGTCGCTGCTCAATCGTTTGCTCGCGTCTGCCTTGCCCTCGGGGAACGCCAGCCCCTCGGCCCGCAACATCTGCTCCGGGTCGCGGTGATCGTCGGGGTCTGGCCAGGCGAAGGCCGGCGCCACCCGACCGTGATGGGTCAGCACGCGGTGCGCGTTCGAGCACTGTGCGCACGCAGTGATGTGGGCACCCAGCGGCTGCGGCGCGGTTCCGACGGCGTCGGCGAGTTCGCCGTAGGTCGTCCAGCGGCCCTCAGGCATGACCTCGAGGATGGCGTGGAGTGGGGACCAGTCGAAGGAGGACCCAGACTTCTTGGGGCTGGGCTTCTCTCCGCGGTACACGGCCCGGATGTCGGCGAGCTTGCGACCGTCCTCCAGCCGCCAGAACGCCCACCCGTTGGTGACAGCGCCCTTGACGTACTTGCCTGCGCCGGATGGGGTGTCGAAAGTTTTGCCGCCGGTCTCCAGCTTGCCGTCCTCGCGGACGACGGCCTCGAGCGCGTTCCACTGGCCCGGACGTGGCTGCAAGCGCGTGCCTGGTACCAACAGCCCGGCTGCCACTAGGTGCTTGATCTCGACCCAGGAGTTGTCAACTGATACCGCATGGGCCACCTCGCCGCTGTGTCCCTCTGGTACGGGCCAAGTCGCTAGCAGAGCCTCGACCATCGCGTCGGTGCGGCTGTCGATCCGGTCCTCGTCCCAGGGTTCAGCGGGAGAGTGGCTGAAGGGACGGTTCATCAACAACACGTCGTACTTGGCAAGCTTGTCCCTCTTGACCTTCCAGGGACCGTTGGACACCGACGAGTTCAAGCTCTCGGTGAGCAACGTCAGGTTGCCCAAACGGTGCACGTGGGCGCCGCGGTGGAGTTCAGCCTCCAAGCCCTCCACGGGCCAGTGCGTCTCCCACTTCTGCGGCAGGACGTGCTCGATGGGATACCCGCGGCGCCGCACCGGTGGGTACCGATGCACGGCGCGGAGGTGGTCCTCGACAGCTTCGAGAAGCATCCGGAGCCGGCCCCGGGGAAAGCGGCGGTAGGCATTCTCGGAATGCAGTGCTGTCCGGATCTCGTCGTCGCCCGGCCAGTAGGTGCTGGCCGAGCGCAGCTGGGTCAGGTCGTGACGGACGCGTTGGCCGAGCTCGCTCGAAGGGGCGTCGCGGTGGGTGCGGATCAGTTCGGCCACGACACGACTGTGGTCACCGGAACTGAGCCGCAGAAGTTGGCGGCGGATGACCCAGCTCTCGATCGCTGCGATCACCTCGGTCGCGACGTCCTCAGGGATGTCGAGCTCGGGGTCATGCAGCCACAGCAGGACCGGCTTGAGCAGCTCCACGCCGGTGGCGCTCATCCGGTAGACGGCCATCTCAGTCGGATTGAGCGCACGATCAGGGTCCGCGGCAGCGGTGGTCCACTCCTCGTAGAGGTCGGCCTGGTGCTTGATCGTGACCAGCAGTTCACTCATCTTCTGGCCGCACTCGTGGTCGACGTAGTGCTTGAACCGGGAGAACGTCGACTTGGGGCTGACCTCCTCTCCGACTCGGGCGACCAGCCACTGGTTCAAGAACAGTGAGCTGCGGGAGACCACGTAACGGCCCGCCGAGACCTCGGCCTCCCAGAATGGGGACTCGAAAGGCCAGTCCTCGGCGTACGCGCGTCGGGTGTCCACTCCCTCGGCCTCGAGCCGCTGGAAGACGAAGTTCTTCACCAGGTCCGCAGCCGTCAGGGGAGTGCCTCGTGCATTCAGCGTTTCGAAGATCTCCTGGGAGTTCTCCATCGACTGCAGGTCGATGACCACCAGCTGCAGCCCGCGGGTGAGGACCTGCACCAGGGTCGCAGCACGGCTGGCGTACGTCGGATCAGCCTGGTCGCCCAACCAGTCCGCGACGGCGTTCACGAAGAACCGGTGTGCGCGGGCGATCAACGACCCCGAGTGCTTCAGGGCGTCGTGGTCCACGGGAGGCTCAGCGTTCATCACCTCGTCGAACGCCGCTTGGTCCCTGTTCGTGTGTCGCAGCTTCAGTCGGACCCCGCCGTCCGAGACGTACAGTTCCAGGTTGTGGGTCAGCACTTCCAGCTGCCCGGCCAGGGAGTCGAGCCCTGCCTCTTCGAGAACCGAGCCGGCTGCGTCCATCAAGAGCTGCAGCGTGGTCAGTCGTTGCTGACCGTCGATCACGTTGCGGGCAGGGAGGTTGCCCGTTTGGTTCTCCTGGGCCTGCACGACGACGGCGCCGAGGAAGTGCGCAGGAGTGCTGTATGGGTCGGACAATCTCAGGTCCGCCAAGCGGCGCACGTCCTGCCACAAGGGAAGCCACTGCTCCGTCTCATCCCACACATAGGGCCGCTGAAACAGCGGGATCACCAGATGCTGCGGCAGGTTGAAGATGTCCAGCGGTGTACGGACGTTGGTCTCCACGAGGCCCCCTCGGATGCATGTGCAGGCATTCTGTCCTGTGCTGCCGCGCCTGTCAGGGCCTCCGTGGACGCGGGGGAGGCTGTCGTAGCTCCTCGCGTGCCATCAGCGTGTAGGCATCCTGCGCACGGTCCCCTAGCCAGATGGCGGTGGCACGAGAGCAAGACGTCCTAGTCCGCGAGGACGTCCAAGAAGTCAGTCTGGACGGGGTCATAGCGGCTCATGCGCGCCGGCGTGGGCCTCTCCACGCATACCGAAATTGCCTTCTTGAAGGCGTTTTGGGAGAGCCCGTCGTCAAGGAGCACGAATCGGTCTACCACCCTCGGACTGTCTTCGCGCGCCGTGCCCGACTGCCGGGGTGTCGTTCGACGCAGGAGGCCAAACTCCTCCAATTCATTCAGGGTCGCGTAGACAGTCTTCGTTACGCCGTACTGCTGTCGCCGCACGCTAGGAGCGGCACCTACCCCACGCTCATGGTGCGCCGCGGGATAGGTGAGCGCGAGGTGTCGGATCATCAGGTAGGCCAGGATCTCCGGGGGTGTAAGGACCTGATTCCAACCGTTCAGCCAGAAGTGACTCGGGACTCCCACTCCTGAGTCAGGCACTGCATACTCTCCACCATCGCCGTCCTCCGTCAGTAAGCCCCAGCCATTGAACCCGGGGCTTTTGGAGATCGGCCCCGCTAACGAAACCAGGTCGAGTCCCCGGAGCCGCTTCACGCCGTCTACGACATGGCGCCGCGCGCGTTCCGGACTATCCGCATCCCCGATGAGTTTGGCCCACGAGCCTCGCCCCGTGTTGGGAATATCGCTCAGGTCTACTGTCTCGCCGGGCGCTGAGCGGAATGCGGCAACGCCGAGGGCGGCGATGAAGAGGGGGGCTGCAGCTCCCGGGCGATGCACTAACTGACCCAGGGGAGGTCGGACGGCGACCCGATGCTTGATCGTTGCTGCGAGTACGCCTGGATGCTCCGGCTTCCGGTTCGGACTAAGTGACGGGTCGGCAACCTCGGGGGCGATAACTGTGGGCAGGTGAATGAGCGCGGGACGAAGGAGGACGTACGCGGGCGCCAGGGCTCCGCCCTCCCGATGCTCCACCGCCAGTTTGTCGATGCCGGCCTTGATCGCGCCTTCGCGAAGTCGCAGAGCTTCCAGGCGGCGCTTGCGCGCGGCGCGTGCCCGCGACCCAGCTGCCTGCGCCCATTGTTGATGGCGTAAGTCCTCTGCGTCGACCGATGTGAGTGCGACTCTGGGCGCCATCTGGAGCCTTTCGCGTCGATTGGAACGCCGTCGGTTGGAGCGCCTCTTAGCGTAGCCTCTCAGCGATAACGTTACTATAAGGCGCTCCAAGTGCCGTTCGTGAGCGCTCCAACCGTCGTTGCTCGCGGGATGGCTGTGCCCAAGGATCGGACCATGCCGTGGATCGCCGCGGCGACGGTGGTTCGCCGACCCAACTCGGCGTGGCGCGAAGGGCATGGGCATGAGGAAATCAGGGCGAGCGGGGCGCTCGGGGCGGCCGGGGGCGGACAGCGACGAGACCACAATCAAGTCGACCAAGAGAACGATCAACAAGACGCTACTCATCCTCGCGCGCGGGCGGGCTCGGCGCGCTCGGAGCGTCCCGATTGGCTCCAACCACGAGACTGCGCGCCTCGTCGCGCTCGCGGTGGTGGGGCTCATCTGGGCCGACCCTGCTTGGTTGAGCCACATCCTGAGGTAACTATGAGGCCACGACATTTGGCCGCGTTCCAGGATCCGCCTACGTGCGTTCCGTTTGTCCGGCACGCGTGTCCCGGAACACTGCGACTTGTCGCAAGCTGAAAATGCAATACGTGCAGGTCAGAGGGGTTCTTTCCATACCCCAGAGGCCCGGGGGTTCCAACCAATAATCGACGGAAACCTCTACGGAACCCTCTACGGAATGAACCCTCGGGTTGAGGGTACTGGCGCGCCGCGCCGGGGGCGTCGTTGCCCCGGGATCGATACGCGCGGCCCAGCGCCCAGACCGTCGGGAGACGTTCCCTTCGTCTCGCTGTCGCCAGGTCGAAGTTCTTGCCGTCACGCACCGCACGGCAACAACTCGACTCTAGTCAGTGCACTCGGTCCAACTAGGGCCGCGACGGGGAGGTTCCCGGCGCCAGGTTCTTCGCGCGGTGACGAGGGCAGGGTCGTCAGATGGCTCGCGCGAATCGGTCGCTCATCCCAGTGCGCGGGCGTAAGCCAACCTGGGTGCGCTGCCCCGCGCAGCATGTACGGACACACGAACCTGGTGGCTATGGTTGCTGACAGCGTCTAAGACTGTCGACGCCCCTCAACGGAGAAGGGACCGTCAGCACGTTCGACGCCGAGGATGAGTCCAAGCCCGGTGAGTGCCTCACCGGTGAGGAGTGTCGGCTTAGCCTCGAACCGGTGAAGCATGTTCGCAACCTGCTCCGGCGGCAGTTCCGCCAGGGCGCGCTCCAGTTCTTGGAGCCCTTCGGCAGCGCGAATGTCAGCCTCAGCGATGAGGCGCATCTGCTCCGACGCGAACCGCTGCGCCGCCAACGCCATGAGGTAGCGAGCCTGCGCCTCGGAACTCGTCATGTTGGTCTTGAACTCTTGCGCGATAGTGGCGATGTCATTAGGGGGTTCAACCACCTCTGCGCGGAGCACGCCGTTCTTCTTCTCCGCTCGCCGTTGATGGCGGAGCACACGACGGGCACGTCGGCGCTCGTTCCGGGCGCGAATGGCCGGGCGGAATTTCTCGATCCAGAACCGCTTGGCGATCGGGGCGCCGTACTCGATCGCCACGACCAGCAACTCGCGCACGACCTGCGCTACGAAGGCATCCCACTCCTCCTGCTCCCGTGTGCGGCGCGGTGGTTGGGCCTCCTCGTAGATGTAGATGGTTTCCGGCTCGGGGACGTCGTCACATTCGTCAAGGGGACTGAGCGTCACCTGGCCCAACTCGTCCTCATCGCTTCGAGTGAGAGGACTGAACTCGCCAGGCTTCTTGCGCGACTGCGAGTAGCGGGAGTCCTTACGGCGCGTGACGTTCATCTTCTCGGTCACGTACTCGTGCTCCTCCCCCTCGTGCGCCATGTGCGCAGCCTATGCACATGGACCGACAGTCTTGTCAGATCAACAGGAGTGAGTGTCTCGGCTCACGAGGCCAACGGGTGTGCTCAGTTGCGGCACGCATATAGGAGGCCCCAGCGGAGGGCATCGGACGCGGTGCACCTGCGCACTGTCCTCCGCTCTCGGCATTACGAGATCGGCTCCTGCCAGACTGGCTCACTCCAACGGAACCGGGCCGCGACTATGCAGCGATCCACCTGGTCGAGGTGTGCGGAAGCAGACCCCTACGACACCCCAACCTTGTGCTCGACGTACTTCTGAAGAACGTCAAGACCGATTCCCAGGCTCCTGTTGCCCAAGTCCGCGAGGAAGCGCTTCAGACGGCCACGGGCCACGATCCGGTCCTCTGCGCGAGCGCCACCATCCTCGAGTTCGTAAACCGCGGATTCCAACTGCGCCTGTTCAGTACCGCCGAATCTCGCCACCAAGTCTAGGAGCGCGTGGACCTCCGGGCCCATGTTGACCGTGCCCTGAATGTTCTGCACGACAGAACCTGCAACTTCGTTTATGAACTGCGGGTTGAAGTTGACGACGGTCGGCTGTCCGGCTGACGGAGACTGGCTCGCTACGGGCGTAGAGGACACAGCGAGATTGCTGGCAGGGCCCACTTCTGTGCGGGCACGTAGAGCAACGCCGCCTACGGTGGGCGGCGGCAACAGTGTGTCGATGAGGTCGTCGAGCTCTCCGCCATCCAGTCCTTCAGCCTCCATAAGGAGGTTTTCGAACTGGTGCTTCAGCGACAGCGCCCGCTCCTCGCGGCGTTGCTTGAGATCGAGCGTCAGTCGCCTGGCTTGTGTTCCGAAACGGGAGACCACACGGGTTGCCGCCGATTCCTCCAGCCCAGTGCTAGTCAGCTGGCTGATCGCCGCATCAGGGGAGGACACGCAACTGTCGAGAAACTCGGAGAAGTCCTGAAAGTAGCGAGTAACCCCGCCGAGCGGCTCGCCTTCGGCGCTGAAGAACTCGAAAACCTGCCCAGCAGTCGTGCTGTATCCCTCCTGTCGGATCCCGCTCCGACCTGTCTGCCCAAGCCAATCGCGGAACAGTCCGAGCAGGGTTTCTGCCTCTTGGGCGTATAGGCGCCCGCTCGGCACATACAGGCGGAAGAGAAGGTGCCGCTCGTGGTCCTCAAGGAAGTTGTTGGCCATGATGGATCGCTCGACGTTGGTACGGTAGGGCGCCACGTTGAGGCCACGTTTCCTGAGCATGGTGTTCACGTGCTGTCGTAGGTCATCCGGGATCTCGCCGAAGAACTCTTGGCGAGACATCCCGAAGTAGTCCTCGTCGTCGAATCGCGGAGTTACATCAACCAGCGCGGCTCGGTCGACGTGCTCGCCCTCGGCCGCTTCCCGCTGTTCTCTGGTAAGGAAGACAGCCTCGTGAACGAAGATCACGTGCGGGATCTTCGCGAGTCCGTCAAGCAGGTCTTCGGCGACGTCCTCGTACACATCACTACGGATGCTTCCGTAATCGCCATTCGTCAGCGTGACGAGGGTTCCTTGGTTGTGTGGCGACGCAAGCAGGTCAATGATCTGTCGCCAGTTGTCCGGTCCGGAGTTGAGCATCTTCTTGCGATAGACCGACCCACTAGCCCTCAGCCGGGTCGTCGCCGACTCGCTGTCTGTGGAACCCAGGAATAGGAAGAAGTCTTGAGCTTCGGCGGCCATGCTCAGGTTGTACCACCGTTGCACGGGCACCCATCATCGGTCCGACAAATCCGGTGTCGCATGCCGCGTCTGCGCGGTCGGACTGCCGGACAAGGGCCCCATTCTGGGCGGGATTCCCGCGTTGTCGACAGCATCGGCAGATCTGGATGGTTTGGTTACCGTTCGACCTCATCTAGAGACGGTCGGCGATCATTGCCGCGTCGCGCCAAGCCTCGGTGCATTTTCCAGAGGTAAGTCCTCGGTCTCGCTGGAACCGATCTCGGGTGGCGCCGGAGTCGCGCGCTTGACGCGCTTCCCGCGCCAACAAGAGTCGCGATGGATCTGACTCGGGACTCTCGTAGAACTTCGCGTCGCGCAGCAGCGACTTGACGGTGTCCACCCCGACGCCGAGGGCGGCGGCGATCTCGGCGCGGCTTGAGCCCGCCCGTTGCAGGGCCAGTGCCTGCGCCGCGCGTTCCCCGCGCGCTTCCATCGAGTTGTCGACACTCGTTTCGCCTCTGGCCGCAGTTTGGGGAGACGTGGACGCAGCGGGGACGTTCGGCTGAAGGTCACCGTAGTAGTCGGGCATGCTCAGCGCCTTCGCCGCTGTCCGCAGTTGCCGGATCTCGGTGGCTGTGAGTACCTCGTCCTCGAGTGCGACTGCCTTGAGCCCGTCGAGGAACCGCTGGTTCAACCCGAGCACCTGTGCGCCGCCCATGCCCGCGGATCCGGCGAGGTGAGCCAAGGCGTTGGCCTCGTCGCCCGTAAGCCGACCGTCGGAGAGCGCCTCGGCCAGCGCGTCGAGGTAGGCCTCGGCGGCGGCGTCGTCCGGGGCGAGTCCGGACCCGGGCAGGCGGGTGACCAGCGAGTGCATCCAGCCGTCGGTCCCCTTTCGCAGGGCGACCGCCCTGGTGACTAGCGGCAACGAGCGGGCGGGGTCCGCGGCCGGCCAGGTCGGTGGCCTGCCGGAGTACCGCAGCGGCGCCTTGAGCCTGCCGGTCATCTGCGGGAGAAGGAGGCTGACGGCTCGGACATCCCCGAGTGCGGCGTGCTTGTCGACGAGCGGAACTCCGCCTGCACGTGCGAGCGTGCCCAACTTGTGGTTGGGCGTTGCGAACGTCTGTCGCCCTAGCCACAGGGTGCAAAGCGCCGGGACCGGTACGACGTCGATGCCCGCTCGCTTCAGCTCAGCAGCAAGAAACGCCTCTTCGAAGGTTGCGTTGTGCGCCACGACGATCGCACCGCTCATGCGGGCGAGCAGTTCCGGAGCCACCTCGGCGAACACCGGTGCGCGCTTGACCTGCGCGTTGGTTATGCCGTGGATGAACGTCGGGCCAACGTCTCGACCCTCCGGGTTGACCAGGGTCGCGAACTCGTCCTCGATTCGGCCGCTGGCATCGACCCGAGCTACCGCAACCTCGACAACTCGGTCACGGCGCGGCGAAAGGCCCGTGGTCTCGAAGTCGATCACCGCGTACGGGCCGTGGTGTTCGATGCCGCCTCGGACGTTCGTCCCGCCGTAGCGGAACATCGGCCCGGCGAGCCCCGGCTCTGCGAACGGGATCTCTCGTCCTGCGGGGCTCCACCGTTCCGCTGCTGGCGTTGGCGAAGAACGTGGCCGCGAATAGGTCGGCGGTCGCTTCGCCGTGGGGAGCACGGGCTGAGCTCGTTGCCGCTGCAACGGTTGTGCCGACTTCATCGGCGATGGTGCACGGCGACTGCGTGTCGCGATTACTAGTCCCGCGCTGATGAGGACGATAAGCAGCACCCAACCCATGCCCGGCACCATAGGTTTAGCCACCGACCGATGGATCGGAACCACGCAATTCGTCTCTCGAGCGCAGAGACCGAAACTCGGACCCGCATCTCAGCCACGATCCGGGGAGTTCCATATGGAGTCGATTTGCTTTCCAGGAGGGGGCGGTGGCGTCCCCTCCTGCCGACGTACCGTTCGGCACACGAGGCAAACATCCCGATCTGGGGGGGGGTACGCGCCGTCGTCCGGCGGCCTTGGTGGCGAAACGGCGGCGCCGAGAGCGCGGCAGCGGCACGATCGGGTTCATGTCGGTGACGAAGTGGTTCCCACGACCCGGAGGTGGGGAGCCATGTCGTTCACGAGTATGGCGACCCGGCGATGGCCGACAAGGTCGTTCACTTCGTCGGCGGCAGCGCGGTCAAAGGACCCCGCTGCCTTCGGCTGTGGAGCACCTCACGACAGAGCAGCGGCTGGCGAACATCTTGAACACGCGTCAGCTGCTCGGGTGGCAGGTCTATCAGTCACGGCTGCTGTCGGTGGCGTGCGTGTCGGACTTGTCAGCGGCGGAGTTGGAGACGGCGTTTGCGCGCGGGTTGAGCAAGCGGGGCCGGCTTGAGCCGTGGGCGGTGGTGTTGGATCGGCCGCTGGCCTGGCAGGCGGGGTTCCGGCCGGTCATTTGCGTGGAGGGGGAACGGGTCGAGGCAGTACGTGCAGCGATGGAGCATCTGTACGGCTCGACGGGGCCGGCGCTGGTGGTGCGAACCGAGATGGGCACCGACGACTGGACTGCGGAGCGCGAGTGGCGATTCTGCTTCGAGCCGCCCACGCCGGTGGTCTGGAACGTCGCGGACGTGCTGTTGCCGCATCCGAGCCCACCGGCCGTCTTAGAACTCAACGATGCGGTGCGCGCCGTCATCGTCGGAAGGTCCCGGTGGGTGCCGCGGTGGCCGCTTCCGGCGCCGAACGGGATCCCGCCGAAGCGGTGGCTGTGGGATGAGGCGAGTCGACGCCTCATTCACGACGGTCGTATCCCGACGTGGTGACTGGTTCCGGATACGGTCACCGCCGGGTTGGAGGGGTGTCGTGGCAGGTCATCAACTGATCGGGTCGACGATGGGTTCGCCCGACCCGCGACCGTGCGGGCTGTGTGGAGACTTCCGGAAGCTCTCGAAGGCGCACGTGCCACCTCAGGTGGCCGGTAACACTGGTCGCGTGGAGCGAGCGTCGGATCTGGTCGATGAGGGCCGCGTGCGGCGCCCGGGGAGGTGGTCTCCGGGCGGCATGTGGGTTCGTGGCCTGTGCGAGCCCTGCAACAATCGGGCAGGAGGTTCCTACGATCGCGCGTACGCCGACATCGCCAATCAGGTCGCCCGGCTGACGACTCCGGCCGCGTTGCGGATGGCCGTCATCCCAGGCGAGGCGCCCGGAGCACGGTTCGCCCCCGGTCTCGTCGCCCGCTGCGTCCTGTTCGGAATGTTCGCGATCAACCCTCGTCTTCGGGTCCTGTTCCCCGACCTCGCTCAGGACCTCTTGAGTGAGCAGCCCGGCGACGGGCCGGTGCGGTGGCCCGACCGGCTCGTCTTGAAGGTCGGTCGCACGCACCCGAGGTTTGAGCGACATGGGCTGCTGGTGAGTGGCGTGTGGTCCATGCGGGTCCTCGTGGAGCGGGTTCGGCACTCGAGCTTCGGCGACATCGTGTTCCACCCGTTCGTGTGGTGCCTGGTGCCCGTTGAGGACGCGGCCGAGCCGCAGCTCGGCCCAGAGGTGACCAAGCCGCTGGTCGACGCCAGCGACTGGGTTCACTACGGGAAGGACCGAACCTCGGTGGATCTACGACACCTGACGAGAATACTTCCTGCCCTGGCTCACCCGATGCACACGAAGCAGGGCGACTGGGCCGAGATGCTCGCCGACAGCAACACGGACGGCGGTCCCGTCGTCCTGTTCGGACGCATCCCCTGACGGTCAACGTCGCGGCAGCGGCGCACCCGACACCCGGAGCGGCGCAGCTAGTCTCACTTCATGAGCAACGCGGCCGGCGCGCAGGCGAGCCGAGAAGAGGAGATCGCACTCCTCGCGATGGAGGAAGTGCTCGGGGTCGACATCCGGCTCGCAGATGCCGGTGCCGGCAACAAGATGCCAGACGGCACCTGGGTGTATCCCGACCGGCCGGATCAGCGCGGCATGGTCGAGATCACGTCTCCGCCAGCGAAAGAGCTGATGAAGGAATGGGCGGCCACGAAGCGGGAGGGTCGACCGCAGAGCGAGGAAGGGTGCCTCGACCTTCGCTTGGGCCAGCTCGCGCAAGTGTGCACCGAGATGCTCGCGACGGAGTGGGCCAAACAGAACGTCGACAAGCTGTTGGCTCAGCCGGCAGAGGAGCGGCACCTGTTTCTCTTCGCGCGCGGGCACGATGTGGGCCACTACTTCTACCGGCTCACCGATTCATACGATGACCGTCCGGCCGAGCACGTTGACGACCTGCTCCTTCCGGACGCGATCTCAGACGTCTGGTTCCGCGGCCGGGCGCGGCGAGACCCGCAAGATCGGCAAGGTTCGACGGAGATGTGGCTGGCGAGATTCCAAGCTGGAGTCGGTTGGCACCGCTACGTGGTGAGCATTGAAGAGCAGCACCTCCCGTCCCCCAACTCCGGCATCGTCGACGACCCGGTTCCCGAGGGCTGGCGGCGGCCGAAGGATCGGTCGGTCACGCCCGCCGGGCATGAGGGCAGCGTTCCACGAACTGATTGAGCGCGTTCCGTATGACCGGCACCCGCGTCCCGGGTCCCCCGATCTCGGAACCGAGGCCGGACGCAAGAAGCGCAGGTCAGAGGGGTTCTTTCCATCCCCCAGAGGCCCGGGGGTTCCACTCTCTAATCCACGGAAGCCTCGACGGATCCCTCCACGGAATGGAACCTCCTTCGGGAGCCTACTGGCGGTCCGGGTTGCGCTGCGAAACGGCCTGCCGGTGTCGGACCTGCGGCGCACACTCTGCACCTGGTGGAGCGCATTGACCTATCGTGAAAGCGACTTCGAGCCGTGGGACGAGTCGCTCGTCTGGTGGCTGCCCTTCCCGGATGACTCCGAGATGATCTGACTGCCCACCCGATGCCTTGCCTAGAGCACGGCTGGGTCGTCAGTCAGTGTCCGTGATGCAGATGACCGTGACCTCCGCGTTCGCCAGATCCGTGAGCACGAATGTGCGGTCCCAAGCGACGTCGTAGAACCAGGGCGTCCAGGCCTCGTGCGAAGTGTCAAGTCGGAAGTCTTCGTAGCGCCGGGCGGTGAGAGCGTCGACGGCGTGGCTCGCGATGTCCTTCGCCTCCCTCGCCAGCCCTCGGAAACGTTCGTATGCACCGCCAGAGACGAGCACACCCGCCAGCAGGCCATCAAGTGTGAGGGGCCCCGATGGCTCCTGGCGGAAGTTCTTTCCGACGCCGCGCAGGTCGGCCGGTAGCTGGAGGTCGGTGAGGTGAGCGCGAATCGTCGGACTGTCGAAGAAGACCCGAAGGAGTTCGTACTCCTCGAACCTGTTGCGCGCTGCGAACCACGCTGTGACTTCGGAGTAGTCGACGGCCTGCCAGCGGCCGACGAGGTAACCGCCATTGACGTGGGTGCGAGCAAGATGGTCGAGATAGCGATCGAGTTCGGGCAGCGACAGTGGACGCCGCTCCCAGGTGATGGTGTTCCACGAGTCGATCAGGTCTTGGACCGACGGGCGGTCCTGATTCCAGTCGATCTCGTTCCAGCGGCGTGGCATGGCCGCCATGCTGTCACCCCGGCCGGTGGAGGCGCGTGTCCTTCCGGAAGCACGACAGTGGGCGACGCGCATGACGCTCGTCGCCCTCTGCGTTCGCTCCCCGCGGTGGTACTCCGGGCGCTGCCGGGAGACCGGCCCAGCAGGCAGTTCCCGAGCGGGGCCCCGTCGGCCCGTCGGGCCGGTCGTCCCCGCTACCAGGGCGGCCACTCAGGCGTGCCTCGCCACGACCCCTCGCCGTCGATCGGGTCAACCCCTCGACCGGGTCTCGGCCCGCACCTCCCGGATCGTCTGGACGGCGAAGAACCCCGCCACCGCCGGCGCCACGACGAGGGGCAAGGCCAGCGGGATGCTGAACGACGAGACGACGCCGACCAGGCCCAGGGCGGCCGTGCCCCACGACGCGGAGGCGAGGAGGCGGGTCTCGCCGGCCTGGGCACGGGCGATGCCGGCGCGGAGCAGCCGGCGCAGCAGCACCACGACGGCGACCAGGGCCAGCAGCGGGATGGCGACGAGGAGGGTGAAGAGGCCGAGGAACCCCGCCCCCTCGTCGTCGGGGTCGTAGACCACGACCGCGAGGACCAGGCCCGCCACCGCGAGTGCCGCGGCCACCTGGAGCGAGACGCGCAGCACCTTGAGCTGCTGCTCTGCGCTCACCTGCCAGGGAGCACGGGTTCCGGGATCCACGTCCGTGAGTCTGGCAGACACGTTCCCTGGCACGAGGCGGGAACTCTGCGCTCGCACCCGAGCCGGTCACCGTGAAGCGCCTGAGACCTCGGCCTCCTCCGCGACCTGCAACGGCGTGCCCCGGACGTCGAGGGTGTTCTCCTCGATCGTGATGTTGCGACCGGCCTCGACCACGATCCCGTTCCCCGCCCCGGCCAGGCGGTTGCCGGAGATGAGCACGTCGGCGGCGACGCCCGCGCCCCGGCCGTCCGCCCCGCCGTCCGCGGTCACCGCGACGGCCCAGAACTGCGCGTCCTTGCCGGTCACCGTGTTGTCGCGGACCACCGTGCCGGGTGCGTTGCGCAGCTCGATGCCCACCTCGGAGCGGCTGCGCCCGACGATCTCGTTGGCATCGATCACGGTGTCGGGGGTGCCGAGGATGACGAGCACACCCTGGGTGTTGCCGACCAGCCTGTTGCCGTGGATCCAGTTCCCCTCGCCGCTCGCGTCGTGCCGGTGCTGCTCGCCCCCGGAGTTGCCCAGGGCGACGGCGGCGGCGTCGACGTCGTTGACCGTGTTGCCGCGGATCTCGTTGAGGTACTCGCCCTCGCCGTGCAGGTCGATCGCGTCCAGCACGCCCCCCTCGATGGTGTTGTCGGCGATCAGGTTGTTGTGCGTGGGGAACTGCAGCAGGATGCTGTGCCGCAGGTGCGTCCCGTCCAGGTGGTTGTCGACCACCACGTTGTGCCGGGAGTCGTTGACGGCGTCCGGGTCGCGCTGGTCCGCCATGCCCTCGACCGCGATCCCGTACCCGGACCCACCGGGGCCGACGCTGGTGGCGTCGGCGACCCGGCAGCCGGTCACGGTCACCTCACTGCTGGCCTTGAGGGTGATGCCGTGGCGCTGGAACAGCTCGACAGCGACGTCCTCGACCAGGATCCGGCCACTGCCCTCCCCGATCTGCACGCCGTACATCGGCCCGCCTCCCGGGCCCTCCTCCTCAGGGTCGGTGCCGAGCTCCCCGACGTGCTCGGAGCTGATGGTCAGACCGGTGACGGCGGCGTCGTGCACGCCCGGGGCGCGCACCACCGCACTGTCCTCCTCCCCGTCGAACGACGTGCGGAGCACGGTGGCGCCCGGTCCTGCCCCACGCAGCCGCACCTCGTCGGGCAGGAGCAGGTTCGCCTCCTCGTCGTCGGGGTGGCTCGAGCGCAGGTCGAAGACCCCGGCGGGGAGGACGACCTCGTCGCCGGGCTCCGCCGTGGCCAGCGCTTCCCGGATGGCGGGGGCGTCGTCCCCGGTGCCGGACTCCGGGTCGGCCCCCAGGTCGGTGACGTCGTGGGACGTGCCGGTCGGCGGGCCCGGCGCCGCGACCTCGACGGGGGTGCCGTCCGGGGCGACCAAGCCGGCCCTGGGGCCGTCCGCGGAGGAGCCGGTGGTCCCCCCGGGCGTCTCGCGTGGCGCTGCGGGACCGCCCCCCGTGCAGGCGCCCAGCGAGAGCGCGAGCAGGCAGAGGACGGTTCCGCAGCGCCGACCGGTCGGCACGGGCCGCCACCTGGGGGGCAGCGCCTTACCTTCTCCCCTTCTTCTGCTTCACCCGGATCACCAGGTTCCGGGTCGCTCGCTTCGAGACCTCCGAGCCGAGGTAGAGGAGCTTGACCTGGCGCACGCCCGCCTTGAGCCGGGAGATCCTCACCCGCGCGAAGCCGCGGCTGTTCAAGGTGTCGCGTCCGATCACGACTCCGCTCTTCTTCACCTCGACCTTGCCCGTGGCGGGCTTCCCTCCCGAGACGACCTGGAACTTGATGAGGGCTCGGGTCTTCGGGGTCACCGGCTTCGGGCGAACGGTCGGCTTCTTGATCACCGAAGGCTTCTTGGTGGTGGTCGGGGGAGCAGGCGGCGTAGTCGGCGGCGTAGTCGGCGGCGTCGTGGTGATGTCGCCGATGCCCACCGTCTGTTGCAGGGGAAGGTCTTCGGACGATCCGCCGACGTAGACGGTGAAGTTCCCCTTCGGCGTCGTCCACTCTCCGTCCGCCCACCGTGCGAGGTCGTCGGGATCCTCGGGCACGAAGTAGGAGAACGGGTGGTTGGACGCGCTGCCGTCCAGGACCACCGAGACGCGCCTGCTCTCACCGGGCTGGAGCTGGACCTTCTCGAACTCGACCAGGCGGTTGAAGTTCTCCCGGGCCTCACGGGGCAGCCGCAGGTAGACCTGCGAGGCCTCCTGGCCGGCCACCTTGCCGGTGTTGGTCACGGTGTAGCTGACCCGCAGCCCGGTCGGCGTCCCGTTCTGCCGGACCTTGTCCACGTCGAGCTTGCTGTAGTCGAACGTCGTGTAGGACAGGCCGAAGCCGAACGGGAACAGCGGCTTGGTGTTGGTCGCCTGGTACCAGCGATAGCCCATCTTCAGGCCTTCGGTGTAGCGGACGACCCGCTGCGGCGACCCCGGGATCGGGTCGCGACCGATGCCACCGGGAACACCGGTGTCCTCCTCGTAGCCGGGGTACTGCTCCTGGCTCTGGTAGGCGGCCTCACGGTCGGTCCGCCCGAAGGTCACCGGGAGCTTGCCGGAGAAGTTCGTGACCCCGAAGAGCGCGTCGGCGACGACGTTGCCGTCCTCCTGACCCGGGTACCACGCCTCGACCATGGTGTCGACCTTGTTGATCCAGGGCATGTTCACCTGCCCCTGGGTCTTGAGCACCATGATCGTGTTGGGCACCGCGTCGAGCATCCGCGGGATCAGCTCCTGCTGGTTGGTGCCCTGCACGGTGGGCAGGTCCAGGTCGGGGATCTCGTTGCCGGCACCCGAGACGTTGCCGCCGGGGTTCTCGTCCTGGTAGTTGCTGTTCTTGTCCCAGGTCTCGCGGGCGACGTCACCGACCATCAGGATGGTCACGTCGGACCTCTCGGCCAGGTCGATGGCGTTGCCGATGTTCCTGGCGTTGTTGTAGGTGACGGTGGCGTCCTCGGCGCCGAGCTGGCGCAGCGTGTTCTCCAGCCCCTCCTGGGGGGTGACCTCGTACGGCGCGTTGACGGAGATGAAGCGCGTCCGGTCACCGCTGCGTGGCGGCAGGGTCGCCTGGCCGGCGAACCACGTCGGGCCGATCAGCGCCACCGAGTCGATCGCTCCGGCGTTGAGCGGCAGCTGCTTGCGCTCGTTGCGCAGCAGCACGAGGCTCTCGGAGGCGGCGTCCTTGGCGACGTCGGCGTGGGGGCCGCCTTGGGCCAGCTCGTCCTTGAGCTGGTCCCAGCCGAACGACGTGGCCGGGTCGTCGAAGTCGCCGAACTCGAACATCTTGATGTAGCGGTCGCGGAGCATGTCGTCGATGTCGGCCTCGGTGATCTCGCCGGCGTTGATGGCGGCCTTCACCACAGCGGGCTGGTACCACTCCGGCTGCTCGTCGACCTCGACGTCGGTCC
The DNA here is from genome assembly GCF_058215795.1 of Nocardioides sp. Z40_12. Taxonomy (NCBI): domain Bacteria; kingdom Bacillati; phylum Actinomycetota; class Actinomycetes; order Propionibacteriales; family Nocardioidaceae; genus Nocardioides; species Nocardioides sp. Z40_12. The sequence goes on along the minus strand of NZ_JBZAJA010000005.1, from coordinate 300,512 downwards.
CGGCGAGGATCGACGGCACCGTGCTCTGCTGGGCGCGCCGGTCGGAGAAGACGTAGCCGTCGAAGCCCCAGTCCTGGCGCAGGGTCTGCTGGAGCAGGGGCTTGCTCTCGCAGTTGTAGCTGAAGTTGACGTAGCCGTAGGCGCACATGATGGAAGCCACGTTGGCGTCCTTGACGGCCATCTCGAACGGCAGCAGGTAGAGCTCGTGCATCGCCCGGGAGGGGACCCGGATCGCCGCGGTCCACCGCTCGAACTGGAACTCGGAGTCGTTGGCGACGAAGTGCTTGGCCGTCGCCTGGCTCACCCGACGCTCCTGGATGCCGCTGATGATCTTCGACGCGAGGGCGCCCGTCAGGTACGGGTCCTCGCTGAAGAACTCGTTGTTGCGCCCGCCGTAGGGGGTGCGGATCAGGTTCAGGACAGGTCCCCACAGCACCTGGTGCGCCCAGGCCCGCAGCTCGTAGTCGAGCACCTGGCCCCAACGGTTGGCCAGGGGGCGGTCGAACGTCGCCGCGGAGGAGATCTGGGCCGGGAACGCGGTGGCGGTCGGCTCCGGGAGGCAGTCGCCGCCCCGGATGCCGGTGCCACCGTTGGCCATCCGGAAGTCGGGGATCGCCAGCTCCGGGATGCCCTCGATGTGACGGCCGATCTGGGTGAAGTCGCAGCCCTTTCCGTTGCCGTCGGTCCCGTCGTCGAGGTCCTCGTTGTAGACCGGGCGGTTGAAGATCTGCTCGAGCTTCTGGTCGAGCGTCATCGCGTTCAGCAGGAGCTCGGTCCGCTCCGTCGGCGAGAGGCTCGTGTTCATCCACGGGAGTTCGGCCTGTGCGGAGGCCGTCTGGTTGCTGCTGGTGGCCCCGGTCAGCGCGACCACGAGGGCCAGCGCGGAGAGTGCGCCGAGAATTGTCTTCTTCATGAGCTACGTCCCCATCCATCGGAATGACGCGAATCCCTCAGCATGCGCCTCGTCCGGAGACCCAACAAGGCCCGGGTACAACGGCACGAGCACTCGCCGGTGCTGCCGTCCGCCGTGGCTCGCGGCCTTCGAGCTGCTGCTCGGCCCAGTCCGTCACGGTGCCGCGGCGCGGGAATTCTCGTCCACGAGCCGAACGGCTTAAACTCGCCTAACAATGTCTACAAACGTGAGTTCCGGCCGACCAGTCCCTCGGCCGGAAGGTCAGGAGCCGGTGATGTCCCCTGCAGACGGCGCGCTGCGGATCGCGATCGTGGGTGCCGGGGCCGCCGGCACGCTGGTCGCCCTCAACCTCGTGCGGCAGAGCGCCTCCGGCACGGGGCTCGAGATCACCTTCGTCGACCCCTCCTCGGAGCTCGTCTCCGGAGCGGCTTTCTCCACCACCGACCCCCAGCACCTGCTCAACGTGCCTGCCGCCGGCATGTCGTGCGACCCCGAGGACCGCTTCGACTTCGCCACCTGGTGCGTCGAGCAGGAGCTCGTCGAGGGTGACGACGCCAGCTACTGGTTCGCTCCCCGCCGCGAGTGGGCGCGCTACCTGCGCCAGCGCTGGCAGGAGGCGCTGGCCGCCGCGGGCGACCGGGTGGTCGTCTCGCACGTGCGCCGCCTCGCGCAGCGCGTCGTCCCGACGCCCGAGGGCGTCACCGTCACCACCGACGACGGTGCGGAGCTCCACGCCGACCGGGCGGTGCTGGCCACCGGCCTGCCCAGCGTGGGTGACGCCTGGGCCCCGCGCGACCTCTCCGGCGAGCCCCGCTACATCGCCGACCCCTGGCGCCCCGGTGCTCTCGACCCGATGCTGTCCGACCTGGCGTCCGCGGGCGATCGCGGGGCCGACGTGGCGGACGTGCTCGTCGTCGGCACCGGGCTGACCATGGTCGACGTGGCGCTCAGCGCCCTCGCGGCCGCCCCGGGCCGTCGCGTCGTCGCCCTCTCCCGCAACGGGCGGCTTCCGCAGGCGCACGCCCCCTCCTACCTGGGCGAGGTCGTGCCCGACGTGCGCGAGTGGGGCACGACGATGCCCGAGATCCGCGCCGCCGCCCACGCCCACGTCTCGGCGGTGGCCCAGCTCAACGGCGACTGGCGCCCCGCGATCGACGGCATCCGCTACCGGGTGGCGGAGCTGTGGCGGCGTCTCGCGGTGACCGACCGCCAGGCGTTCCTGCGCGACGTGGCCGGTGAGTGGGGAGTGCACCGGCACCGCATCCCGCCGGCCAGCGACGCGGTGATCGCCGAGCACCGCGCCGCAGGCCGGCTGGAGGTCCGCGCCGGGAAGATCACCGGCGTCGAGGCCGACCCCGCCGGCGACGGCCTGGTCGTCACCGTCGCCGACGGCGAGCCGCTCCGGGCCAGGTGGGTGGTCAACTGCACGGGCCCGCGTCAGGACCTGCGCACCCTCGGCAACCCGGTCCTGGACGGCCTCCTGGGTGTGGGCGGCGGCGACCCCGCCGCCGACACCGACGAGCTCGGCCTGGGGCTGCGCAGCCGCGAGGGGCAGCTGCTCGGCGCGGACGGCGAGCTCCCGATCTGGGTCCTGGGCGCGCTGCGCCGCGGCGAGCTGTGGGAGACCACGGCGATCCCGGAGATCCGGGTGCAGGCGGTCGCGGTGGCCGCGGCCCTCCTGGCCGGCCCCGACCCGGCGACCTGAGGCTCTCGCCCGAGTCCTCGCGCCGCGACCGGGTACGGGGGGCGCGACACTCAACCGACCCGACGGAGGATCCATGGATGTCACGTCACTGCCCCAGCTGATCGACGAGCAGCTCGCGCGGGCCCGCGAGAGCGGGCCGGGGCGCAGCGCCCACACCCTGTACGGCGGCCAGGAGCACGCGCTGCGCCAGACGTTGATCGCCCTGCTGGCCGATCACCGCCTCGGCGAGCACGACAGCCCCGAAGAGGCGACCCTGCAGGTGCTCAAGGGCCGGGTCCGGCTGCACGCCGGCGACCAGACATGGGAAGGCGGGCCGGGGGAGTACCTGCTCATCCCCCCGACCCGCCACGACCTGGAGGCCGTCGAGGACGCCGCGGTGCTGCTCACGGTCGCCGTCCACGGGGTCCCCGGGACCTGACGCCGCCCGCCGCCCGTCCCTCCGGCGCGACGTCATACGAGGTGGCTGCTGGAGCCCCCACTTCGTATGACGTCCCGCGGGGGAAGGGTCAGCGCCAGCGGCTCAGAGGTAGCGGCCGCAGTGCGGCCACGGCTGGGCGCCGCGCGACTGGTACAGCAGCTTGGCGCGGTGGGTCTGCTCGGCCGGCGAGGCGTGGTGCGGCATGCCGGAGCCACCGACGCTGTTCCAGGTGCCCACGTTGAACTGGTAGAGACCGTAGTAGCCGGCGGCGTTCACGGCACGGGGGTTGCCGCCCGACTCGCAGCGGGCCAGGGCGCCCCAGTTGAGGCCGTCGGTGCCGGGCACGGTCGCCGCCTTGCGACCGACCAGGACCCGTCGCGGGGTCGCCTTCTTCACGGTCGTCCGCTTCACGACGTCGTACTTGACGAGCTTGCCGTTGTGCGTCGTCCGGCGCGCCTTGACGCGCTGCACGCCGGGCTTGCCCTGCTGGACGACCTTGCGCTTCCCGGGCTTGAGCTTGGTGGTCGGCACCTCGACGGTGCGCGGCTCGGTGCGCACCCGCTTGACCTGCATCCGCTTCCGGACGTCGATCAGCTTGACCCGGTCACCGTGGCGGACCTTCTTGCCGCTGCCGGCGACGAAGCGGCCCTTGCGCACGACCTTGACGAGGTCGTCGCGGTCGACGTCGATGCCGTAGCCCTCCAGGACCTTGTCGGGCCTGGTGCGGGAGTCGGCCGCCACCTGGAAGAGCGGGCGGTCGGGCACGTCGACGGTGACCGCGACCTGGCCGTCGGCCAGGGCGGGGGCCGCCTGGGCGGTCTGGACGGTGCCGGGGACCAGGCCCGCCGACAGGGCGAGTGCCAGGGCGGCCGAGCCGGTCGCGGCGACACCGGGGACGACGCGGCCCAGGCCGCGACGGGTGGAGTGGGGGGTGGATGCGCGCAAGTGTGTTCCTCATTCGGGCTCTGCGCCGGTGGCATCTTGGCTGCCGTGGCGCTCGGACGCGACGCCGCCTTGCCGGGCATCGAGGTCACGGCGCGGGCGCCTCGCGATGGGGAGGCGCCTCGACGGATTCGGGAGCTTCAGCTGCACCGCCGCGACTCGTCCACGACAACACACGCCCCCCCGTCGTTGTCCAATCGTCAACGCGCCGGGCGTGTCGCGGCCCGCCGTCACGAGCGTGGCCGAGCCCATCCGGGGTGAGCGACCTCACCCTTTGTAGGCTCGCTCCATGCCGCTGATCGCGCCCGACCTCGTGCGGGTGGCGTCCCTGGTGAGCGTGGTGGCCGGGACCGTGCTCTACGGCTGGCTGGGCTTCGCCCTCTTCTTCCTGGTGCTGGGCGGGGTCATGCTGCCCCGCGCGCTCGGTACGCCGGGGTGGCTGGACGCCCTCTACGGGGTGGTGCTGCTGGTCGGGGCCTGGGCGGCCCAGCTCGACTGGTACGTCACCGTCCCGGGTCTCGACCTCGTCGTCCACGCCCTCGCCACGGGCCTGATCGGCGTGCTCTGCTGGCAGCTGCTGGTGCGCGTCGGCGCCCTGCCGGCTCCCGGGGGGAGCGACGCGGGAGCGCGCCCGAGGCTGGGGGCGGTGGTGGTCACCGCGGCCCTGGCGGCCGCCCTCGCGGCGCTGTGGGAGATCGGGGAGTGGCTCGGCCACACCTTGATCGACCCGCGGATCCAGGTCGGGTACGACGACACCGTCGGCGACCTGGCTGCCGGTGTCCTGGGCGCCGTGGTGGCCGGGCTGCTGGTGGCGCGGACCCTGCCTGGTGACGCGCGCCCGGAGCCCGGAGAAGCCCGGGGAGAAGTCCGGGGAGAAGCCCGGGGAGAAGCCCGGGGAGAAGCCCGGGGAGAAGCCCGGAGGGAAGTCCGGTGAGCGCCCACGAGCGCGGGCCCGAGGGCAGACCCGCGGGCGACCCGGGGCGCTGCCCCACCGTCTCGGTGGTCATCCCGGTGCGCGACGACGCCGTCGAGCTGGCCGAGTGCCTGCGGCTGCTGGCCGGCCAGACGATGCCGCCCCTGGAGGTGGTGGTGGTCGACAACGGCTCGACCGACGCCTCCGCGGCCGTGGCCCGGGCGGGCGGGGCCCGGGTGGTGGTGGAGCCCCGGGCGGGCATCCCGCCGGCCGCCGCGACCGGCTACGACGCGGCCCGCGGCGAGGTGATCGGCCGGCTCGACGCCGACTCCCGCCCCGGCCCGGACTGGGTGGCCCAGGTGGCCCGGGCGATGGCGGACCCCGAGGTCGACGCGGTCACCGGCGACGGGCGCTTCCACGACCTCCCGCCCGGGCTGCGCCGGCTGGCGACGCTGCTCTACCTCGGGTCCTACTTCGCGCTCACCCACCTCGCCCTGGGCCACCTGACCCTGTGGGGGTCGAGCATGGCGGTGCGCCGCAGCTCCTGGGAGGCCGCGCGCGCCCGGGTGCACACCACCGCCGACGTGCACGACGACCTCGACCTGGCCTTCGCCCTGGGGCCGCAGGCCAGGCTCCGCTTCGTGCCCGGGATGCGGGTGGGGGTCTCCGGGCGGTCGGTGCGCGGCCTGCCGCAGCTGCGCCGCCGGATGGCCCGCGCCGTCACCACGCTGCGCCTCAACTGGGCGGTGCAGCCGCCGTGGGAGCGGTGGCAGGCCAGCCTGCGGCAGCGCCGGGTCGGCCCGTAGCCCCGCCTCAGCGCAGCGCGATCCAGATCATCAGCTGGGTGACCAGGAAGCCGGTGAGGAAGTTGAGCCAGAGGAACCGGCGCCACCCGGCGTTGGCCCGCTCGCACTCCTCGTCGGTGATCCCCAGGTAGGGCGCCACGTTGGCGACGTAGGGCAGCACCAGCGCCGCGGCGAGCGTGGCCGGCCAGGGCAGCAGGAGCAGCAGCGCGCCCCCCAGCAGGTAGGCGGCCAGGGCGAACCAGGTCGTCGTCCGGGCTCCCATCACCGTGCCGATCGACCCGATCCCGCCGGCCCGGTCGGCCGCGACGTCCTGCACGGCGCCGAAGGCGTGCGACCCGACGCCCCAGGCGAAGAACCCGCCGAGTGCGGCGAGCACCGTCGTGTCGAGCGCGACGTCGGCGCCGCGGGCGGCCGCCAGCGCCAGGCCGAAGGCGGCCGGGCTGACGAAGTGGGTGCTGGAGGTGAGCGAGTCGAGGAAGGGGCGCTCCTTGAAGCGGAGCCCCGGCGCGGAGTAGGCCACCACCGCGAAGACGCTCACCCCCAGCACCAGCGCGGAGGTCGGCGACCCCAGCGCCAGCAGCACCACCACGAATGGCAGGTTGGACAGCGCGGCGGCCCACAGCGTGGCGCGGTGCAGCCCGCGGTCCAGGACCACCCCCTCGACCCCGCCCTTGCGTGGGTTGCGCAGGTCCGACTCGTAGTCGAAGACGTCGTTCACGCCGTACATCAGCAGGTTGTAGGGGACCAGGAACCACAGGCAGCCGATCCAGAAGGCCGCGTCGGGCCCGCCCCCGGCGAGCAGGTAGGCGGCCCCGAAGGGGAACGCGGTGTTGACCCACGAGAGCGGTCGCGAGGAGGCCAGCAGCTGACCGAGCCGGCTGCCTCGGCGCCGCTCGCCGGTGAGCAGCAGTACCACCGAGGGCACCACCGCGACCGCGGCGAGCGGCCAGGCGAAGTCCTCCACCGGCGCCAGGCCGACGTGCACCCCCGACAGGGCGCTCTCGTCGAAGCGGAAGAGGTCGGCGGCGATCATCAGGGAGTCGAAGACCGCGGTGAGCACGACCAGCGCCAGGGCGGTCGCCCCGGTGGCCGCCCACCACCCGCGATCGGCGCGGCGCAGCAGGACCGCCAGCAGCAGCACCGGCAGGGTCGCGGCCAGGAAGAGCCCGGCCAGGGCCAGGTAGCTCACGCCTCCTCCTCGGCCGGGGCCGCCCGGCGGGCGAGGAGCATCCGGAAGAGCGCGTGCAGCACCCCAGTGAGATAGCTGAGGAAGACGATGAAGAAGAGCTCCTCCAGCGGCAGCTCCGGGGCCACCTCGATGCCCGTCATCGCGGGGGAGTCGCCCTTGCTGTAGTGGGCGAGCTCGATCGCCGCGAGGTCCCAGACGAGAAAGAGCACGAAGCCCGCGGCCACCGCGGCCCCCGCGACCCGCGGGCGGTCGAAGAGGAAGAGTCGCCAGCGGTGGTCGACCAGAGCCATGCAGAGCGTGGAGACGAGCACGAAGCCGAGGTAGAGCAGGCTCACACAGCCCCCTGCCGGGTGGTGCCGGGCCGGGGACGACCGGGCTCGGGCTCGGGCTCGGGCGACGGTCCGGTCGAGCGGTCGCCGCGCAGCCGCTTGAGCACCAGCTCGGCGCTGATCAGGCACATCGGGAGTCCCACCCCGGGGATGGTGCCGGAGCCGGCGTAGAGCAGCCCCTCGACCCGCCGCGAGGCGTTGCCGGCCCGGAGGAAGGCGCTCTGCCGCAGCGTGTGGCCGGGGCCGAGCATCCCCCCGGACCAGGCGTTGAGGTCGGCGGCGAAGTCGCCGGGACCCACCGTGCGGCGTACGACGACGCGCTCGGCGAGGTCGGGCACCCCGGCCCAGTCGGCCACCTGCGCGATCGCGGCGTCGGCCACCTTCTCCACCGCCGGGTCGCCGGCGCCGTCGAGGCCGCCGCGCCCCAGCCCGGGGTCGGCCGGCACGGGGACGAGGATGAAGAGGTTCTCGCTGCCCGCAGGGGCCACCGAGGGGTCGGTGGCCGAAGGCCGGCACACGTAGGAGGAGGCCGGGTCCGGGACGCGGCCGGGGGTGCCCAGCACGTCGCCGAAGTTGCGGTCCCAGTCGCGGGTGAAGAACATCGTGTGGTGCTCCAGCTCGGGGAGCTCGCCCTCGACGCCGAGGTAGACCAGCACGGCGCCTGGGCCGGGGTCGCGACGCCGCCACCACGACTCCGGATAGGTGCGCAGGTCGGGCGGGAGCAGTTCGGTCTCGAGGTGGTGCAGGTCGGCGGCACCTACGACCACGTCGGCCGGCACGCGGTGCTCGACCCCGGTGGCGTCGCGCCAGGTGACGCCGCAGACCCGGGCCCGCGGACGGCGGAGGCGGCGGGCGCGGCCGGCCCGGGGGGCGGTGGTGTCGAGGGAGGTCACCGTGGCCCCGGTGTGGATGCGGACGCCGCGCTCCCGGGCCAGGTCGGCGATCGCCTCGATCAGCCGGCTGAAGCCGCCCTGGGGGTAGAGCACGCCGTCGTCGAGGTCCAGGGAGCTCATCAGGTGGTACATCGACGGCGTCCGGGCGGGGGAGGAGCCGAGGAAGACGGCCGGGTAGCCCAGCACCTGGCGCAGCCGCGGGTCGCGGAAGCGGGCGGCGACGTGGTCCTCCAGCGAGCGGCCGAGCAGCCCCAGCAGCGTCGGGGTGCGGCGCAGCACCTCGGGGTGGAGCAGCGAGCGGGGGGAGTCGAAGCTGGTGTAGAGGAAGCGGTCGACCGCCATCCGGTAGGCGTCCGCGGCCGACTCGAGGTAGTCGGCGAGCCGGGCCCCGGCGCCGGGCTCCACGGCCTCGAAGGTCGCCAGGTTGCGCTCCCGGTCGGTGCGGATCTCCAACGGCTCGTCGTGGCCCTCGAAGAAGACCCGGTAGCCGGGGTCGAGGAGGGTCAGGTCGAGCTCCTCCCCGGCGCTGGTCCCGAGCAGCCGGAAGAAGTGGTCGAAGACCTCCGGCATCAGGTACCACGACGGTCCGGTGTCGAAGCGGAAGCCGTCGCGGCTCCAGCTGCCGGCCCGGCCGCCGACCTCGTCGCGCTGCTCGAAGAGGTCGACCGACCAGCCGTCCTCGGCCAGCAGCGCGGCGGTGGCCAGGCCGGCGATGCCGCCCCCGACCACGGCGACCCGGCCGGGGGCCGTGCCCGCCCCGGTGCCGTCGGGCCGGTGACGCCGGCCCATCACGCGCCCCTGGCCACGGCGCGGGCGATCACGCGCGCCTTGCGTGCCCCCGGCACCCGGATCCGCCGGGCGCGGATCACCTCGGGCGGGGTCTGGCGCAGGCGTCGGGAGAGCTCGGCGAAGAGGGCGTGGGCGGCGGCGACGGCCCGCCGGCTGCCGGCGGGCAGGCGGTGCACCACGGCGGCCGCGGCGGCCAGGTCGGCGTCGATGTCGTCGAGGAGCCGGTCGCGGTCGGCCTCGGCGAAGGTCCGCACGTCGAGCCCCGGGAAGTAGCTGCGGCCCAGGTCGTCGCTGTCCGAGGCGAGGTCGCGCAGGAAGTTGACCTTCTGGAAGGCGGCGCCGAGTCGCCGGGCGCCGGCCCGGAGCTCGACGTACTCGCGGTCGGCGGCGGGACGCTCGACCAGGAACGCGCGCAGGCACATCAGGCCGACCACCTCGGCGGAGCCGTAGACGTACTCGGCGAAGCTCGCCTCGTCGTGCTCCTCGCGGAAGAGGTCGGTGCGCATCGAGGCGAAGAACGGGTCGATCAGCTCCGGCCCGATGCCGCAGGTGCGGGCGGTGCGGGCGAAGGCGTGGACCACGAGGTTGGCGCTGTGGCCGGTGCGCAGCGCCGCGTGGACGTCGGCGGCGAGCCCGTCGAGGAGCAGTGCCTGCTGGGCGCGCCGGGAGTCGGGGCGGGGGGCGTCGACGATCTCGTCGGCGACCCGGACCAGGGCGTAGACGTTGCACACGTGGGTGCGGACCGGCTCGGCGAGCAGGCGTGAGGCCATGCCGAAGGAGGTCGAGTAGCGCTTGATCACCAGTGCCGACGTCGCCTCCGCGACCTGGTCGTAGAGCTGGTACGGCGCCAGGTCGCGCGACACGGCGCTCTTCCCGGCGGCCCCCGACTGGACCGGGGCCGGCGGGTTGGTCTCGGCGCTCATGCCGCACCGGCCGCGACGGAGACCTGCGGGTGGGCATGGGTGGCCCCCTGTGGGGGGACGGCCGGCCGGGGCGACCAGGCCTTCACCAGCGGGTCGACCAGGGACTCGTGCAGGTCGAAGGTGCTGGCCTGGTCGCGGGCGGCGCGCAGGTGCTCGGCGGCCAGGGCCTCCACGAAGTCGCGGGAGCCGGCGTCGACCAGGGCCTGGCGGATCTCGACCGCCTGCGCCTCGGTCAGGGCGGGGTCGCCGAGGTGCCGGGCCACGCGCGGCCAGTGCGGGCTGCGGGCGGCGTGCACCACCAGCGGGGTGCGCTTGCCCTCGCGCAGGTCGCCGAGCGGGTCCTTGCCGGTGGTCTCGCCCGTCCCGAAGACGCCCTGGAGGTCGTCGTGGAGCTGGAAGGCGATGCCGAGCCGGCGCCCGATCTCGCCGAGCGCCCGGACGACGTGCTCCTCGGCCCCGGCCAGCACCGCCCCGGCCTGCATCGGCAACACGAAGGAGTAGGCGGCCGTCTTGTACTCCGCCATCTCCAGCGCCTCCGCCAGCGACTCCTCGGGGGCGGAGCCGCCGCCGCGGGCCAGCCGCACGTCGGCCAGCTCGCCGGCCGCCGAGACCAGCAGGGTGGTGTCGAGGAGGTCGAGCAGCCGGGTCACCACGGCCGTCGGGGCGCCGCAGGTGGCGACCGCGCGGACCGAGGCCACCAGCGCGAGGTCGCCGGTCAGCACCGCGCCGGCGCGGGCGTAGACGTCGTCGCCGGACGTCGCGCCCGCCCCCTCGGCGCGCGCCTCGGGCAGGGCGCGGGCGTCGGCCCGGAACCAGCCCGGCACGCTGGGGCGGCCGCGCCGGGTGTCGTCGTTGTCGATGACGTCGTCGTGGATCACGAAGGCGGTGTGCAGCAGCTCCACGGCGGCCGCGACCCGGTCGACCGTGGAGGCCGGGGACGGCGCCTCACCCCCTGCGACGAGGGCCTGCTGGACGCTGGTCAGCAGCCACGGCCGGAAGCGCTTGCCACCCTGGCTGCCCACGTCGAGCGCGGCGGCCAGCGCGGCCCGGTCGCGGGGCAGCCCCTCGACCTGTCGGGCCGGTCGCAGGAGGCGGTCGATCTCGCTCTGCACGCTCATCGCTCGGTCTCCTGGCTGCGCGGGTCCGGGTCTTGCCCTGGCTCGGGTGCTGGCTCGGGGCCGGCGTCGGCGGTGCTGAGCCGCGACCAGGCGTCGTCCGCGTCGAGGGCCGCGGCCTGCTCGCGCAGCCAGGGGCTCAGGGCCCAGGGGGCGGCGGTCAGCGCGGTGCGCAGGTCGGAGATCTCCACCCAGGCGTGCTCCGCCACCTCGTCGGGGTGCGGCTGGGGCGGCGCGGTGGCGACGGCGACGAAGACCGGGCAGAACTCGTTCTCCACCACGCCCGCCGCGTCCACGGCGCGGTAGGAGAAGTCGGGGAGCAGGGAGGTGACCGCGGTGACGTCGAGGCCGAGCTCGGCGCGACCGTGGCGGCGTACGGCGTCGGCGAGGAGCTCGCCCGGGCGCGGGTGGCCGCAGAAGGAGTTGGTCCACACGCCGGGCCACGAGCGCTTGCCGAGCGCTCGGCGGGTCATCAGCACCCGCCCGGACTCGTCGAGCACCCAGCAGGAGAACGCGAGGTGCAGGGGGGTGTCGGCGCCGTGCACGCCCTCGCGCGGGGCGGTGCCGATCGGGCGGCGGTGCTCCTCGTCGAGGAGCACGACCAGGTCCTGGGGGTCGCCGGCGGGCAGGCGGTCGGGCAGGGCCTCGTCAGCGGGCTCCGGTGGCCGGGGGCCCGGCTCCCGGGTGAGCGTGCGTTCCATCGCCAGATTCCTCCCGTGTCAGAACCGAAAGCATATTACTAGGCAATCTAGATATCAACTGACTAAGATACTTTCGTGACCGACGACGCTGACTCCTCGAGTACCCGGATGACCACCGGGTACTCGGGTGCGGAGACCGAGCTGCTGCGCGCCGTGCGGCACCTGGTCCGGGCCGACCGGGAGATGCGTCGCCGGGTCGGCAGCTCGATGGCGGTCAACACCACCGACCTGCAGGCGCTGCGCCACGTGATCCGGCGGGTGCAGGAGGCGGAGGACGCCGGCGCCCCCCAGCCGCACGGCGTCACCCCCCGCAAGCTCGCCGACCACCTGCAGATCACCACCGCCGCCACCACCGGCCTGGTCGACCGGCTCGTGGGGTCGGGCCACCTCGAGCGGGTGCCGCACCCCGCCGACCGCCGCTCCGTGCTGCTGGTCCCCACCGCCCGCGCCCGGCGCGAGATGCACGAGCACCTCGACGCCATGCACCAGCGGATGAAGGAGATCGCCGCCGCCGTGCCGCCGGAGGCCCGCCCGGCGGTGGTGGAGTTCCTGAGGGCCTTGACCCGGGAGATGGAGAAGGGGCGGCTCGATGTCGGCGGCTAGCGCAAGGAGGGCCTCGGCGGGTGCGCTGTGATCACCCTGAAACGAGAAGTTCACCCAATCGATGGGATTTCATCCGCTCGGGATCTGGCCATGAGGCGCTTTGTTGGTAGTGTTGTTGGTGCAACAGGTGCAAGTTCCAGCAGGTAGACGCCCGCGGAGTTTGTGATCCAACGGCGTTTCTTCTCGAGTGCGATACCCCGGGTCGGAGCGACGTGTCACCGCATCTGATGCGGGGTCGTCGAAGTGACGGCCTCTCGCCCGATAACAGGAGTAACAGAGCAATGGCTCAAGGCACCGTGAAGTGGTTCAACGCCGAGAAGGGTTTCGGCTTCATCGCGCAGGAGGACGGCGGCGACGACGTCTTCGTGCACTACTCGGCGATCCAGACGCAGGGCTACAAGTCCCTCGACGAGAACCAGAAGGTCGAGTTCGACGTCACCCAGGGGCCGAAGGGCCCGCAGGCGGAGAACGTCCGCGCTGTGTGATTCTCGAACGTGGAGCACCTGTTCCACGACTTCGTGCCGAGGCCCCGTCCGCAAGGACGGGGCCTCGGTCCGTCTCAGGGTGTGGCATGTCGGCCGGCTTCCCGGGTGAGCGCCCTCTTCGGTCGCGAGGTCCGCGCTTGTAGACTTGTCTCAGCGCTCGGACATGTGACCGGGCGCCCTGTCAAGGCCCCGAGTGGGTCAGAAGCGTCTCCCTCAGTTGGGGGATGTTTGGGGGATCGACTGTTTCGGGTTCCACAAAAGGGGCACGCTAGAACAAGCAGTCCGCGGGTTCGGGCTCACTGTCCACGAAATCCGGACTCATCCATCCGTGAGGAGGCTCACCACGTGCACGATCCGTTCGATGTGACTCTCGAGGATGGTGACCTCATTGGCGAGGTCGAGCTCACGACGACGCTGATCATTGCCGCGAGCGAGTCCGACGACCGCCTGACCACCGAGGAGATCGACCGCATCCTCGGCGTCGCTCCCGTGCCGCACCAGCGCTGAGACTCCGGCGCCGCGCTGCCGGCGCCGCACCTCGGTCCTGTCCGGGCCCCGTCACCTGGTGGCGGGGCCTTCCTGTCGGGTGCACCGTCGCCTTGATACGGGTACCCCCCAGGGGTACGTTGGACGGTATGGAGCACCACCACGGCTACATCCAGGGCAAGGACGACTACCTCGCCCGCCTGCGCCGCATCGAGGGGCAGGCGCGGGGGCTGCAGCGGATGGTCGAGGAGGAGAAGTACTGCATCGACATCCTCACCCAGGTGAGCGCGATGACGAAGGCGCTCCAGGCCGTCTCCCTCGGTCTCCTGGAGGACCACCTGAGCCACTGCGTGGTCGACGCCGCCCGCGCGGGCGATGCCCAACCCAAGATCGACGAGGCAGTGGCGGCCATCGCCCGCCTCGTGAAGTCCTGACCACCACCCCAGGAGGGCCCATGTCCCAGACCGCCACCTTCACCGTCACCGGTATGACCTGCCAGCACTGCGTCGCCTCCGTCACCGAGGAGGTCAGCGAGGTGCCCGGCGTGGAGGCCGTCGACGTCGTCCTGGAGACCGGCGCCCTGACCGTCACCAGCGAGCAGCCCGTCGACGAGTCCGCCGTGCGCGGCGCCGTCGAGGAGGCGGGCTACGCGCTGGCCTGACCCCCGCAGCACACGAGTCACCGCACGAGTCCCTGGGCGAGGAGGTCGAGGATGAGCACGCCGTCGAGAGTCGCCGCGTTCGTGGGCGCGCTGGTCCTGGCCTTCGCCCTGGCCGCCGGGGTGGGCCGCGCCGTCGGCCCGCTCGACGCGGAGCCTGCCGCGCACCCCGACAACACCGAGCACACTGACGACACGGGGCACACCGAGACGGGGGACGCCGACACGGGGCACGCCGACTCCGAGCACGCCGAGTCGTCCCACGACCCGGAGGCCGCCGGCCACGACGTCTCCGGGCTCACCGCCCGTGCCGACGGCTTCACCCTCGCGCTGGCCGACCGCACTCTCCCGGCCGGCCGCGGGACCCGGCTCGACTTCACCATCGAGACCTCCAGCGGGCGTCCGCTGCTCGACTACGAGACCCAGCACGAGAAGGAGCTGCACCTCATCGTGGTGCGCCGCGACCTCGTCGGCTTCCAGCACCTGCACCCGGTCCTCGACCCCGAGACGGGGGTCTGGACGACCCGGGCCGACCTCACCGCCGGCACCTGGCGGGTGATCGCCGACCTGGTCCCCGCGGGCTGGGAGCAGGTCACGCTCGCCGACGACCTCGCGGTCGCCGGGCGGTTCGCTCCGGCCGGGGAGCAGCGGGAGAGGTTCCGCGACCGGGTGGGGGACTACGAGGTCACCCTGACCGGCGACACCGCGCCCGGCGCCGCGACCGAGCTGACCCTGGCCGTACGCCGTGCCGGGCGGCCGGTCGCCGACCTGCAGCCCTACCTCGGCGCCCACGGCCACCTGGTCGCGTTGCGCGCCGGCGACCTCGGCTACCTCCACGTGCACCCCGAGGGTGAGGGCACCGGCCCGGGTGGGCCCGAGATCACCTTCGCCACCACCTTCCCGACCGCAGGCACCTACCGGCTCTTCCTCGACTTCAAGCACGAGGGGAGCGTCCGCACCGCCGACTTCACCGTGACGGCCGGCGGCGCGCCCGCCGGCGACGGGGCCGGGGACGAGCACCAGGAGGGGAGCCATGACCACTGACCAGACGGTGGGCCAGATGGAGCCCACGCGTGACCTGGAGCTCGAGATCTCCGGGATGACCTGCGCCTCCTGCGCCAACCGCATCGAGCGCAAGCTCAACAAGCTCGACGGCGTCACCGCCTCGGTTAACTACGCCACCGAGAAGGCGAAGGTGCGGATCCCGGAGTCGGTCACCCCCGAGGTGCTCCTGGAGACCGTGGCCGCGGCCGGCTACTCCGCCGCGCTGCCGGCGCCCCCGCCCTCGGCGTCCGAGGAGCGGGCCGCCACCGCACCCGACCGGCGCGACGCCGAGGTCGAGGCGCTGCGCACCCGGCTGATCTGGTCGGCCCTGCTCTCGCTGCCGGTGATCGTGCTGTCGATGGTGCCGGCCTGGCAGTTCGACCACTGGCAGTGGGCCTCCCTGGTGCTCGCCGCGCCCGTAGTGACCTGGGGCGCCTGGCCCTTCCACCGGGCCGCCTGGACCAACCTGCGCCACGGGGCGACGACCATGGACACCCTGGTCTCGATGGGGGTGCTCGCCGCCACCGGGTGGTCCCTCTACGCCCTCTTCCTCGGCTCGGCCGGCGAGCCGGGCACGACCCACGAGTTCGAGCTCACCATCGCCCGCGGCGACCCGACGATGAACCTCTACCTGGAGGTCGCCGCCGGCGTCACCACCTTCCTGCTCGCCGGCCGCTGGTTCGAGAAGCGGGCCAAGCGGGCCAGCGGCGCCGCGCTGCGCGCCCTGCTCGACCTCGGCGTCCGCGAGGTGGCGGTGCTGCGCGAGGGCGTGGAGACCCGGGTCCCGGTCGAGGAGCTGGTCGTCGGCGACGAGTTCGTCGTCCGCCCCGGCGAGCGGATCGCCACCGACGGCGTCGTGGTCACCGGGACCTCGGCGGTGGACGCCTCGATGGTCACCGGCGAGTCGGTGCCGGTGGAGGTGGGCGCGGGCTCCGAGGTGATCGGCGGCTGCGTCAACACCGGCGGGCGGCTGCTGGTGCGCGCCACCCGGGTCGGCGGCGACACCCAGCTGGCGCAGATGGCCAGGCTGGTCGAGGACGCGCAGTCCGGCAAGGCCGAGGTGCAACGACTGGCCGACCGGGTCTCGGGCGTCTTCGTCCCCCTGGTGCTGCTGCTGGCCGCGGCCTCCCTCGGCTTCTGGCTCGGCGCCGGCGCCACCACCAGTGCCGCCTTCACCGCCGCGGTCTCGGTGCTCATCGTCGCCTGCCCCTGCGCTCTCGGCCTCGCCACTCCCACCGCGCTGCTGGTCGGCACCGGCCGCGGCGCCCAGATGGGGGTGCTGATCAAGGGGCCGGAGGTGCTCGAGTCGACCCGCCGGGTCGACACCGTGGTGCTGGACAAGACCGGCACCGTGACTACCGGCCGGATGTCGCTGGTCGACGTGGTGGCCGGCGCCGGTGAGGACCGCCAGCGGCTGCAGGCGCTCGCCGCGGCCGTCGAGTCCGGCTCCGAGCACCCGATCGCGCGGGCCGTGGTCGAGGCGACCCCGGACCGTCCGGCGGCCGAGGAGTTCGAGGTGCTGCCCGGGCTGGGGGCGCGCGCGGTCGTCGACGTCGACGGCGAGCGCCGGGTGGTGACCGTCGGCCGTGCCTCCACCGTCGGCGACGGCGACCTGCCGGGCGACCTGGCCGCGGCGGTCGAGGCCGCCGAGTCGCAGGGGCGTACGGCGGTCGCGGTCGGCTGGGACGGCCGGGTGCGGGGCGTGCTGGTGGTCTCCGACACCGTCAAGGAGGGCTCGGCCGCCGCCGTCGCGGAGCTGCGGCGCCTGGGCCTGCGTCCGCTGCTGGTCACCGGCGACAACGAGGGCGCCGCCCGTGCGGTCGCCGCCCAGGTGGGGATCGACGAGGTCGTCGCCGGGGTGCTGCCCGCGCAGAAGGTCGACGTGGTCAAGCGGCTCCAGGACGAGGGCCGGGTGGTGGCGATGGTGGGGGACGGCGTCAACGACGCCCCCGCCCTGGCGCAGGCCGACCTCGGCCTGGCGATGGGGGCCGGCACCGACGTGGCGATCGAGGCGAGCGACCTGACGCTGGTCCGCGACGACCTCGGCGCCGCCGCGGACGCCGTCCGGCTCTCCCGGCGCACCCTCGCGACGATCAAGGGCAACCTGTTCTGGGCCTTCGCCTACAACGTCGCCGCCCTCCCGCTCGCCGCGGCCGGCCTGCTCAACCCGATGCTCGCCGGCGCCGCGATGGCCTGCTCCTCGGTCTTCGTGGTGACCAACAGCCTCCGCCTGCGCCGCTTCCGTTAGCGAGGCGCAAACCCGGGCGTCTCCCCACCCGGTCGTCCCGCTGCCAGAGTGGGCACATGAGCGCGATCGAGATCGAGCGGGTGGTCAAGACCTTCGGCACCGTGCGGGCTCTGGACGGGTTCGACCTGCGGTTGGAGACCGGCGAGGTGCACGGCTTCCTCGGGCCCAACGGGTCGGGGAAGTCGACCACGATGCGGGTGCTGCTCGGGCTGCTGCGCGCCGACGAGGGGCGGGTCCGGCTGCTGGACGGCGACCCGTGGCGCGAGGCCGCCGAGCTGCACCGCCGCCTCGCCTACGTGCCCGGCGACGTCAACCTCTGGCCCACCCTGACCGGGGGCGAGGTGATCGACCTGCTGGGGCGGATGCGCGGCGGGCTCGACGAACGGCGGCGCGCCGAGCTGCTCGAGTGCTTCGAGCTCGACCCCACCCGCAAGGCGCGCACCTACTCCAAGGGCAACCGCCAGAAGGTCGCGCTGGTCGCTGCGCTGTCCTCCCGGGTCGAGCTCTACCTCTTCGACGAGCCGACCTCCGGGCTCGACCCGCTGATGGAGGCGGAGTTCCAGCGGGTGGTGCACGAGATGCGTGCCGAGGGCGCCACGGTGCTGCTCTCCAGCCACATCCTCGCCGAGGTGGAGGCGCTCTGCGACCGGGTCAGCATCATCCGCGCGGGCGTCAACGTGCTCACCGGGTCGCTCGCCGACCTGCGGCACCTGACCCGCACCACCGTGGTCGCGGAGACCGCGCGGCCCGCCGCCGGGCTCGACGAGGTCGCCGGCGTCCACCACGTGCAGCACCAGGACGGGCGGGTCTCCTTCGAGGTCGACTCCGCCCGCATCGGCGAGGCGCTGCGCCACCTCTCCGAGGCCGGCCTCCTCTCCCTGCAGGCCCACCCCCCGACCCTGGAGGCGCTCTTCCTCCAGCAGTACGGCGAGCGGATCGAGCCGTGAGCGACCTGACCGGCACCCGTCACCTGGTCCGGCTCGCGCTGCGCCGCGACCGGGTCCGGCTGCCGTTGTGGGTCGTGGGCCTCACCGCGCTCACCGCCGTCTCGGCGGCGTCCCTGCAGTCCCTCTACGACACCCCCGTCAAGGTGGCCGGCTACCGCGCCACCGTCGAGAGCAGCGCCGCCGGCAAGCTCCTCAACGGGACGCCGTACGCCGTGGACACCCTGGGCGGCATCACCGCCTACGAGCTCACCGCCACCTCGGGGGTGCTGGTCGCGCTGATGGTCACCTTCCTGGTGGTCCGGCACACCCGGGCCGAGGAGGAGTCGGGCGCCGCCGAGCTGCTGCGCAGCACGGTGCTCGGTCGGCACGCGGCCATCGCGGCGACGCTGCTGGTCGCCGCCGGCGCCTGCCTGCTCGTCGGTCTGCTGGACGCCGCGGTGCTCCTCGCCGCCGGCCTCCCGGCGAGCGGCTCGCTGCTCCACGGGGCCGCGCTGGTCGGCGTCGGGCTGGCCTTCACCGCCGTGGCCGCGGTCGCGGCGCAAGTGGCCTCCTCGGCCCGGGCCGCGCTGGGGCTGACGATCGCGGTGCTGGGTCTCCTCTTCCTGCTCCGCGGCGTCGGTGCGGTCCGCGGCGACGGCCTCGTCTGGCTCTCGCCGTTCGGCTGGCAGGAGGGCGTGCGGGCCTACGGCGACCAGCGGTGGTGGCCGCTCCTGCTGCTCCTCGCCTTCGCCGCGCTGGTGCTGGCCGGCGCGGCGTGGCTGGCCGCGCACCGGGACTTCGGCGCCGGGCTGCTGCAGCCGCGGGGTGGTCGACCACGGGCCCCGGCCTCGCTGGGCACCCCGTTCGGGCTGGCGCTCCGGGTACAGCGGGGCATGACGCTGGGCTGGGCAGCGGGCCTGCTGGCGATGGGCTGCCTCTTCGGGGCGGTCGGCCGCGAGGTGGAGACCCTGGTGGCCTCCAACCCCGAGATCGCCGAGGTCATCGGGAGCGGGCTCGACGACGTGGTCCGCGGCTACTTCGGCTTCGCCGTCTCGCTCCTCGCCGTGCTCGCCTCGGCGTACGCCGTCTCCTCCGCGATGCGGCTGCGCCACGAGGAGACCGACGGCCGGGCCGAGGTGGTGCTGGCCACGGGCGTCTCCCGGACCCGGTGGGCGGCGGGGCAGCTGGGCGTCACCGTCGGCGGGACCCTGCTGGTGATGCTGCTGGTGGGGGTCGGCATGGCCGGCACGCATGCCCTCGTCTCCGGTGACCCCGGCCTCTTCTGGCCGCTGCTGGGCGCCTGCCTGGCGACCGTGCCGGCGGTGCTGCTGGTGGCCGCCTCGGCGGTGCTGCTCCTGGGGTGGTGGCCGCGCGGGACGGTGCTGGCCTGGGCGTTCTTCGCCTTCGCCCTCCTCCAGTCCTACCTGGGCGACCTGCTGGACCTGCCGGACGCGGTCGCGGGCCTCTCCCCGTTCTGGCACCTGCCGCTGCTCCCGGCCGACTCCTGGGACCCGGTGCCCGCGACGGTGGTGCTCGCCCTGGCCGTGGCGGCGGCCGGCGTCGGGCTGGCCGGGCTGCGCCGCCGCGACCTGGCCGGCTGAGCGGCCGCGCTCCTCCTCCCGGCGTCGCCGGTGTGTGAGACTGCCGTCATGCCGGCGCAGGGCCCCATCGGGGGTGCGGAGATCGTGGCCGCCGGCGCGGTCGTCAGCCGCCCGGGCCACGAGGTGCTCCTGGTGCACCGCCCCCGCTACGACGACTGGTCCTTCCCCAAGGGCAAGCTCGACCCCGGCGAGCAGCTGCCGGCCTGCGCGGTGCGCGAGGTCGAGGAGGAGACCGGGCTGCGGGTGCGCCTGGGGGTGCCGCTGCCGCGCCAGCGCTACGAGACCGGCGGGCGCGACAAGGTCGTGCACTACTGGGCGGCCCGGGTGCGCGGGGACGACGCGGTCGACCACTACACCCGCGCCGGCGAGATAGACCGCGTCGCGTGGGTGCCGTGGTCGAAGGCGGCCTCCCGGCTGACCTACGCCCGCGATCGCACGACCCTGGAGCACGCCCGGCGGCTGCGGCGTCGCACCGAGGCCCTGGTGGTGCTGCGCCACGCGGTGGCGCTGCCGCGCAAGGGGTGGGACGGCGACGACCGCGAGCGGCCGCTCACCGACGTCGGCGCCGAGCAGGCCCACGCGCTGGCCCCGGTGCTCGACGCGTACGGCGTGACCCGGGTGGTGACCTCCAGCTCCACCCGGTGCGTCGACACCGTCGCGCCGTTGGCCGCCGACGGGCTGGCGATCGAGGCGACCGACGTGCTCAGCGAGGAGGACGCCACCGCCCGGTCGGTGACGGCGCTGGTCACCCGGCTGCTCGACACCGAGGAGTGCGCGGTGGTGTGCACCCATCGTCCGGTGCTGCCCGAGGTCCTGGCCGCCCTCGGGCTGCCGATGACGCGGCTCGAGAAGGGCGGCATGGTGGTGGTCCACCACCGCGGTCGCCGGGTGGTCGCGACCGAGCTGCTCGGCGCCCCCCGGGCCTGAGGGCGCGGGATTCGACCAACTCCCCACCCCCGTTCACCCGGCGTTCACCGGCGCTCGGGGCGATGGTCACCTCGACGGTCTTCACTCCTGTTGTCAGCACTCATGAAGACTCAGGAGACAACGAAGTGACGAGCACTTCCTTCCGCCGGGTGATCGTCCCCGGTATCGCGGCCCTGACCCTGACCCTCTCGGCCTGCGGCGCGGCCAACGAGCAAGCCTCCGCCGACGGCGAGTCGCCGTCCGGCCTCTCCGGCACCCTCAACGGGGGTGGTGCCAGCTCGCAGGAGGCCGCCCAGAACGCCTGGCGCGCCGGCTTCCAGCAGGCCAACCCCGACGTGACCGTCAACTACGACCCCACCGGCTCGGGCGGCGGCCGCGAGGGCTTCGTGTCCGGCGGCTTCGCCTTCGCCGGCTCCGACTCCTACCTCGACGACGACGAGGGCGAGCTCTCCGCGGCCACGGAGCGGTGCACCGCGGCGCCGATCGAGATCCCCAACTACGTCTCTCCCATCGCGGTCGTCTTCAACGTCGAGGGCGTCGACGAGCTGAACCTGACCCCCGAGGTGATCGCCGGGATCTTCAACGGCAAGATCACCCGCTGGGACGACCCGGCCATCGTCGAGACCAACCCCGACGCCGACCTGCCGGACGCCGCCATCACCGCCGTCCACCGCTCCGACGAGTCGGGCACCACCGGGAACTTCACCCACTACCTCTCGGTGGTGGCCCCCGACGCCTGGCCGCACGGCGAGGTGGAGGAGTGGCCGATCAAGGCCGGGGAGGGCGCCAACCAGACCTCCGGCGTCGTCTCCGCGGTCGGCAACGGCGTCAACAGCATCGGCTACGCCGACGCCAGCCAGGCCGGGGAGCTGGGCGTCGCCCGGGTCCAGGTGGGCGACGACTTCGTGGCCCCGACCGCCGAGGCCGCCGCCAAGATCCTCGAGGTCTCCCCGCGGGTCGAGGGCCGTGCTGAGACCTCCATGGTCTTCGACCTCGACTACGAGACCGACGAGGCCGGCGTCTACCCGATCGTGCTGACCTCCTACCTGATGGCGTGCGGCACCTACGAGGACGCCGCCACCGCCGAGCTGGTCAAGGGCTACCTGACCTACGTCCTCAGCGACGAGGGCCAGGCCACCGCCCAGGAGAACGCCGGCTCCGCGCCGCTCGCGGACTCCCTCGCCGAGGAGGCGCAGCGCCACGTCGACGCCATCTCCGCCGGGTGACCCCCGCCCTCCCCGCGTGACCGGACCAGGAAGGACCCTCGTGCCCACGGCAACCACCGAGCGTGCTGCCGCCCCCGTCAGGGTGCGGCGTACCGGCGACCTCGTCTTCGCCGGGCTGGCGCGTGCCGCCGGGATCCTCATCCTGGTCGCCCTCGCCGGGGTCGCCCTCTTCCTCACCATCGAGGGCGTCCCGGCCATCACGGCCCCGTCGGAGCGGATCGGCGCCGACAACATCGTCGTCTACGTCTGGCCGCTCCTCTTCGGCACCCTGCTGGCTGCCCTGCTGGCGATCCTGGTGGCGGCCCCGCTGAGCATCGCGCTGGCGCTGGTCATCTCCCACTACGCCCCGCGGCGCCTGGCGAGGCCGATCGGCTACCTGATCGACCTGCTCGCCGCCGTGCCCTCGGTGGTCTACGGGCTGTGGGGGATCCAGTTCTTCGCCCCGCGCGTCCACCCCGTCTACGAGTGGCTGGCCGAGCACCTGGGCTGGCTGCCCTTCTTCGAGGGCCCGGCCAACGGCCGGTCCATCCTGACCGCCGGCCTGGTGCTGGCGATCATGGCGCTGCCGATCATCACCGCCATCTGCCGCGAGATCTTCGCCCAGACCCCCACCCTCCACCAGGAGGCGGCCCTGGCCCTGGGGGCGACCCGGTGGGAGATGATCCGGATGACCGTCTTCCCCTACGCCCGGTCCGGGATGATCTCCGCGGTCATGCTCGGCCTGGGCCGGGCGCTGGGCGAGACGATGGCGGTCGCCATGGTCCTCTCCGCGACCGGGGTGATCACCTTCAACCTGATCTCCTCGGTCAACCCGTCGACCATCGCCGCCAACATCGCGCTCGGGTTCCCCGAGGCCTCCGGGGTGCGGGTCAACGTGCTGATCTTCTCCGGCCTGGTGCTCTTCGTCGTCACCTTCGTCGTCAACTTCCTCGCCCGGCTCATCGCCACGCGGGGCGCCGTGAAGGGAGGTCGCTGAGATGGAGACCCCGACGCACCTGAAGACGCAGCCCGACGTCTCGGCCACGGAGCCGTCCGGCTGCGAGGGCGACGCCGCTCCCGCCGCCGCGCCGGCCGGGTCGATCCCGCTGGTCCGCCCGCAGCTTCCCGCCCAGGCCCCGGCCCTGGTCCTCGCCCTGGCTGTCGCCGTCGGAGCGCTGCCGATGGTCGTCCTCGGCTGGGGGCCGGTCGCCGGCGTGCTGGTCGCGGCCCTCACCCACCTGGTCGCGCTACCGGTCTGGTCCGGCGCCGTGGAGGGCTCGCGCAAGGCCCGCGACCGGTTGGCCACCTCCCTGATGTGGGGCGCCTTCGGGCTGGCCATGGTGCCGCTGATCAGCCTGCTGTGGCAGGTGATCGGCAACGGGGTCCCGGCGCTGTCGCGCGAGTTCTTCACCTTCTCGATGCGCAACGTCGTCGGCGAGGGCGGCGGGATCTACCACGCCATCCTGGGCACCCTGATCATCACCGCCTGGGCGGCGGCGATCTCGGTGCCGATCGGCGTGATGGCGGCGATCTACCTCGTCGAGTACGGCGCCGGCACCCGCACCGCCCGGGTGATCACCTTCCTGGTCGACGTGATGACCGGCATCCCCTCGATCGTGGCCGGTCTCTTCGCCTACGCGCTCTTCGTGCTCTTCTTCGGCCCCGGGGTCCGGATGGGGTTCGGTGGGTCGGTGGCGCTGGCGGTGCTGATGATCCCGATCGTGGTCCGCTCCACCGAGGAGATGCTCAAGCTGGTGCCCGACGAGCTGCGCGAGGCGTCGTACGCCCTGGGCGTGGCCAAGTGGCGCACCGTGACCAAGGTGGTGCTGCCGACCTCGATGGCCGGCATCGTCACCGGGGTGATGCTGGCCGTGGCCCGGGTCGCCGGCGAGACCGCGCCGCTGCTCATCATCGCCGGCGACACCGACTCGGTGAACCTCAACGCGTTCGCCGAGCGGATGGCGACCCTGCCGGTCTTCATCTACTACTCCTACATGCAGCCGGGGATCCCGCCCGAGTTCGGCCGGGAGCGGGCCTGGGGCGCCGCGTTGGTGCTCATCGCGATCGTGATGACGCTCAACCTGCTGGCCCGTGCGATCGGCCGGCGCTTCGCCCCCAAGACCGGCCGCTGACCCGCCTTCCCGACGAAGCACCAGAGAGAGAACGACGAACCGATGGCCAAGAGCATCGACATCTCCGACCTCGACATCTACTACGGCGACTTCCTCGCCGTCCAGGGTGTCACCATGACGATCCGCTCGCGGTCGGTGACCGCGTTCATCGGCCCGTCGGGCTGCGGGAAGTCGACCTTCCTGCGCTCGCTCAACCGGATGCACGAGGTGATCCCGGGCGCGCGGGTCGAGGGCAAGGTGGTGGTCGACGGCCAGTCGCTCTACGACCCCGGGGTCGACCCGGTGGAGGTGCGGCGCCAGATCGGGATGGTCTTCCAGCGCCCCAACCCCTTCCCCACCATGTCGATCTACGAGAACGTGCTGGCCGGCAACCGGCTCAACGCGCGCAAGATGAAGAAGGCCGAGGCCGACGAGATCGTGGAGCGGTCGCTGCGCGGCGCCAACCTGTGGAACGAGGTCAAGGACCGGCTCGGCAAGCCCGGGATGGGCCTCTCGGGGGGCCAGCAGCAGCGGCTCTGCATCGCCCGCGCGATCGCGGTCGAGCCCCAGGTGCTGCTGATGGACGAGCCCTGCTCGGCGCTCGACCCGATCTCGACCGCCGCCATCGAGGACCTCATCCACGAGCTCAAGAGCGACTACACGATCGTGATCGTGACCCACAACATGCAGCAGGCGGCCCGGGTCTCCGACGAGACCGGCTTCTTCAACCTCAAGGCCACCGGCGAGCCGGGCCACCTGGTCGAGTTCAACTCGACCCAGAAGATGTTCGCCAACCCCGACGACCCCTCCACCGAGGCCTACATCTCCGGCCGCTTCGGCTGACCCGCCCCGCCCCCTCCCGCCCCCCGCCCCCTCCCGCGGGACGTCATCACGAGCGGTCGTCGGGGCAGCCCTTCCCGATGACGTCCGGGCGTCGGCAGCCGCCCTCCCGCCCGCCTCCGCGGGACGTCATCACGAGCGGTCGTCGGGGGAGCCGCCCCCGATGACGCCCGAAGAGGGCGCGGGGACGGCGGCGGCCTGGGGACGACGTACTCCTCCACAGGGCTGCGCGCTCGCGCGAGCAGCGCCGTGCCTGCTCAGGCAGGTTCGTCACCATGTCACCGCAGGGACCGCGCCCCGCCATCGAGCTCCGTCACGCGCGTCGCCGCCGGGCGGCCGCGCTGGCCGCGCCCCAGGCCGGCATCGTGTCCCGTCGCCAGCTGTACGCCGCCGGCGTCACCCGGGCGGAGGTCCGCGCCCAG
Source organism: Nocardioides sp. Z40_12 (assembly GCF_058215795.1). Taxonomy (NCBI): domain Bacteria; kingdom Bacillati; phylum Actinomycetota; class Actinomycetes; order Propionibacteriales; family Nocardioidaceae; genus Nocardioides; species Nocardioides sp. Z40_12. The sequence goes on along the minus strand of NZ_JBZAJA010000005.1, from coordinate 275,320 downwards.
GTCCGCGCGGAGCGCTGGCGGCGGACCGGGCGGCAGACGCTCGCCGTCCACACGGGTCCTCTCGACGACCGGGCGAGGGAGTGGGTGGCGGTGCTGGAGGCCGGACCACGTGCCTGCCTCGACGGCGGCTCCGCACTCGTCGCGGCAGGCCTCAAGGGGTTCGATGCCGACAGCATCCGCGTCTCGCTGCCGCGCGGTGCCCTGGTCACCCGGGTACCGGGTGTCGACATGCGGCAGACCCGGAGGTGGAACGCGGCTGACGTCGTGCCGCAGGGCGTGCCGAGGACGCAGCCCCACGTGGCTGCGATCCGTGCCGCGCTCTGGGCGCGGACTCGGCGGCAGGCTGCGCTCATCCTCACCATGGCCGTCCAGCAGGGGCTGACCACCCCGGAGCTGCTGGGCGTCGCCATGCTCGCCGTACGACGCGACAAGCGCAGGGTGTTCATCCACGGGCTGCTGCTCGACCTGCTCGACGGCGTGCGCGCCCTCGGTGAGCTCGATTTCGCGCGCGAGTGCCGGAGCCGTGGCTTGCCGGAGCCCACCCGGCAGGTGCGTCGCAGAAGTGCCCACGGCACGCACTTCCTCGACGTCATGTGGGAGGAGTGGGGTGTCGTCGTCGAGGTCGACGGCGCGCACCACCAGTGGGCCTCGGTGGTGGTGCCCGATGCGCTTCGCCAGAACGAGATGATCATGCGCGGAGCGCTGGTGCTGCGACTGCCGCTGCTCGGCCTGCGCGTGGCCCCCGACGACTTCTTCCGCCAGGTCGCCCGGGCCCTCGCCTCGCGGGGCTGCCCCCTCCCGCGGGACGTCATCGTCAGCGGTGCCTCGGGCGACCAGTTGTGATGACGTACGGCGGGCGGGCGGGCGCGGCGGGCGTACGGCGGGCGGGCGCGGGGGAGTGCGTCAGACGAGCTGGCGCTCGCGCCGGGCGTCGCGGTGCGCCACCACGGTCCGACCCGCGCTGCGGGCGGTGAGCCACAGGCTGACCGCGACGTAGTAGGCGACGTAGACCAGCGAGAGGGCGACCAGCAGGTCGGGGGGGTCGGGCAGGTCGGCGGTGATGAGACCGAAGAGGACGAGCCAGAGCGACGCCAGCGTCATGTTGACCGCCCACAGCGCGGGGGTGCGGGAGGGGTAGACGTACTTGACCGGCACGAAGACCAGGACGGCGAGCACCAGGATCAGCGCGGCCGTGACGGTCTCGCTGAGGCCGAGGACGACGGCGTAGAACGCGACGATGTTCCAGTAGCTGGGGAAGCCCAGGAAGAAGTGGTCGTCGGTCTTGGCGTCGGTGCGGCAGAACTGGTAGCAGGAGGCCAGCAGCGGGACGGCCGCGCAGACGCCGCCCAGCCACCCCTCCGGCAGGTAGCCGTTGGCCCACAGCAGCACCATCGGGGCGAAGACGTAGGTGATGTAGTCGACGATGTTGTCGAGCAGTGCGCCGTCGAAGCCCGGCAGCACCTCCTTGACCCGCAGTCGCCGGGCCAGCATCCCGTCGGTGCCGTCGATCACCATCGCGACGAGGAAGAGCCAGAGCACCAGCTCGACCCGGCCCTCGTAGGAGAAGTGCACCATCAGCAGGGCCAGCACGGAGCCGACCGCGGTGTAGGCGTGCACGGCCGTGGCGGTGATCCGCTGGACCGGCGTGGGCCCGCCGGTCGACGAGATCATGGCAGAAGGATAGGGGTCGAAGGTCCCGGAAGGATCACGGCAGCCAGAGGTGGGCGATCCAGTAGCAGATCGCGGCCACCAGACCGGCCGCCGGGAAGGTGAGGATCCAGGCGGCGAGGATCGACTTCGCCACGCCCCAGCGCACCGCGGAGAGGCGCTTGGTGGCGCCCACGCCCATCACCGCGGAGGTGATGGTGTGGGTGGTGGAGATCGGCGCCTCCCACACGTAGGCGGTGGTGTAGAGCACCGAGGCCGCCACCGACTCGGCGGCGAAGCCGCGGGGCGGGTCGAGGTGGATGATCCGGCGGCCCAGGGTGCGCATGATCCGCCAGCCGCCGGACCAGGTGCCGAGCGAGATCGCGGTGGCCGCGGCGATGATCACCCACAGGGGCAGCCCGTCGCCCTCGGAGACGTGGCCGCCGGCCAGCAGGGCGAGGAAGATGACGCCCATCGTCTTCTGCGCGTCCTGGAGGCCGTGACCGAGCGCCATCGCGGCGGCGGAGATGGTCTGGGCGATCTTGAAGCCCCGGTTGGCCTTGGAGGGGTTGGCCCGGCGGGCCGCCCACATGATGCCGAGCATGACCACGAAGCCGAGCGTGAAGGCGACCAGCGGCGAGAGGATCATCGGGATCGCGACCTTGGCGACCACGGTGTCCCACTTGACGAAGACCCCCGCGGCCAGCGCGGCGCCCACCAGGCCGCCGATCAGGGCGTGCGAGGAGGAGGAGGGGAGACCGAAGTACCAGGTGATCATGTTCCACGCGATGGCGCCCAGCAGGCCCGCCATCACGATGGTCAGGGCATGGCTGCCCAGCCCCGGATCGATGACGTCGGAGACCGTGTGGGCCACCTTCTGGCCGAGGAAGGCCCCGACGAAGTTCATGACGGCCGCCATCCCGAGCGCGACCCGCGGCGTCAGTGCCCGGGTCGAGACCGAGGTGGCGATCGCGTTGGCGGCGTCGTGGAAGCCGTTGGTGTAGTCGAAGACGAGGGCGACGACGACCACCGCGATGACGATCGCGAGCTCCATCGGGTCAGGACTCCTTGACCGCGATCTGCTCCACCGTGTTGGCGACCTTCTCGAAGGCGTCGATGGCGCCCTCGAGGGACTCGACGACGTCCTTGAGCTTGAGCACCTCCAGCGCCTCGTACTTGCCGCTGAAGAGGCTGGCCAGGATGCGCCGGTAGCTCTTGTCGCCGCTGTTCTCGAGACGGTTGATCTCGATCCAGTAGTCGTTGAGGTCGGCCATCGACTTCAGCCGCGGCATCGCCTTGGCGGTCAGCTCGGCGCAGCGCTGGATGACCTCGACCTGGTTGGACAGCTCGGAGGGCAGGTTGCGCACCTCGTAGAGCAGGATGAGGTCGACCGCCTCCTCCATCATGTCCATGATGTCGTCGAGGCCCGAGGCGAGGTCGTAGATGTCCTCGCGGTCGAACGGCGTGACGAAGGTGGAGTTGACCCGGCGGATGATCGCGTGGGTCGTCTCGTCGGCGGCGTGCTCGGCCTCGCGCATGCGCCGGGCGACGTCGTCACGGTCGGACTCGTCCGACAGCATCTCGGCGAGGATGTCGGCGCCCCTCACGAGGTGGGTGCCGAACTCACTGAAGAGGTCGTAGAAGGAAGACTCGACGGGGCGGAACCTGAAACCCACGGACAACTCCTGGTGAGCAGGACGGGAACGACTTCACTTTACGGGCACGACGACGTCGGAACGCAAGTCAGGGCCTCCCTCCGGACTCAGCGACGCCGGCGCTGGCGCTCGATGAGCGCCGACTGGAGGTGCACGTCACCCTGGTGGCGGCGCCACTCGCCGTCGGCTCCGAGCTCCCAGGCGCGGGTCCCGGGGTCGAAGGCGAGGTCGAGGACCGCGCCGAGCCGGTCGCGGTTGGCGTCGTCGGGCAGCCGCACCAGGACCTCGACCCGGCGGTCGAGGTTGCGGTGCATCATGTCGGCGGAGCCGATCCAGGCGGTCGGCTCGCCGCCGTTCTCGAACCAGAAGATCCGGCTGTGCTCCAGGAACCGGCCCAGCACCGAGCGCACCTGCACGGTCTCCGAGAGTCCGGGCACGCCGGGGCGCAGGGCACAGATGCCGCGGACCAGCAGCTGCACCGGCACGCCCGCCTGGGAGGCGAGGTACAGCGAGTCGATGACGGCCTCGTCGACCACCGAGTTGGCCTTGATCCGGATCCGCGCGGGGCGGCCGGCCAGGTGGTGGGCCACCTCGGCGTGGATCTGGTCGATCAGCCCGCTCCGGACGGTCGAGGGGGCCACCAGGAGGGTGTCGTAGGTGGCGTCGCGCGAGATCCCCGAGAGGTTGTTGAAGAGGTGGGCGACGTCCTCACCGATGGCGTCGTTGCAGGTCAGCAGCCCGAGGTCCTCGTAGGTGCGGGCGGTCTTGGGGTTGTAGTTGCCCGTCCCGATGTGGGTGTAGCGACGGATCCCGTCGGGGTCCTCGCGGACCACCATCGCCAGCTTGCAGTGGGTCTTGAGGCCCACCAGGCCGTAGACCACGTGACACCCGGCCTGCTCGAGCTTGCGCGCCCAGCGGATGTTGGCCTGCTCGTCGAACCGGGCCTTGATCTCCACGATCACCAGCACCTGCTTGCCGGCCTCGGCGGCGTCGACGAGGGCGTCGATGATCGGGGAGTCGCCCGATGTCCGGTAGAGGGTCTGCTTGATGGCCAGCACGTGCGGGTCGGCGGCCGCCTGCTCGAGGAAGCGCTGCACCGAGGTCGCGAAGGAGTCGTAGGGGTGGTGCAGCAGCACGTCGTGACGGCGTAGGGCCTCGAAGACGTCGACCGGCGAGGCGGACTCGACCTCGGCCAGCAGGGGGTGGGTGGTGGGCACGAACGCCGGGTACTGCAGGTCCTCGCGGGGCAGGTCGGCGATGCCGTGCAGCCCGCGCAGGTCCAGCGGCCCCGGCAGGGCGAAGACCTCGTCGGGCTGGACGCCCAGCTCGGAGACGAGCAGGTCGCGCATCCGGTTGCTCATGGAGTCCTCGACCTCCAGGCGCACCGGAGGGCCGAACTTGCGGCGCAGCAGCTCCTTCTCCAGGGCCTTGAGGAGGTTCTCGGCGTCGTCCTCCTCGACCTCGAGGTCCTCGTTGCGGGTGACCCGGAAGGTGTGGGAGCGGACGACCTCCATCCCCGGGAAGAGCCGCTTGAGGTGCTCGCGGATGACGTCCTCGAGCGGCACGAACCGCTGGTTGCCCAGGGGCACGAAGCGGCTGAAGATCTGGGGCACCTTGACCCGCGCGAAGTGCTCGGTGCCGGCCTCGGGGTCGCGCACGATCACGGCCAGGTTGAGCGAGAGGCCGGAGATGTAGGGGAAGGGGTGGGCGGGGTCGACCGCGAGCGGGGTGAGCACGGGGAAGACCCGCTCCTTGAAGATCCGCTTGCAGTACTTCTGCTCCTCGCGGGTCAGCTGGTCCCAGCGGACCAGCTCGATGCCCTCGTCGCGCAGCGCCGGGATGACCTCGTCGAGGAAGAGCCTGGCCTGGCGCTGCATCAGCTCGCCGGCATGGCGCGAGATGTGCTCCAGGATCTCCCGGGGCAGCAGCCCGGAGGCGGCCCGGACGGCGACCCCGGCCGCGATCCGTCGCTTGAGCCCGGCGACCCGGACCATGAAGAACTCGTCGAGGTTGCTGGTGAAGATCGCCAGGAAGCGGGCGCGCTCCAGCAGCGGCACGGAGGGGTCCTCTGCCAGCTCCAGGACCCGCTCGTTGAAGCGCAGCCAGGAGAGCTCGCGGTCCAGGAAGCGGTCGTCGTACTGCTCCACCGCGGCGACGGTCTCGGCGTCTGGGACGTAGGGCGGCTCGACGTCGAAGGTGTCGGGCGCGTGGGCGAAAGGCGCGGCCTCGACCGGCCCCTCCGCACTGCTCGCGCCGAGGTGGAGGGGGAGAGGGGAGGACATGTTGTCAGTGTGGCACTGCTCGGTGAACGCGGGGGTGACACGGTGGGAGGGGGTCCCTAGGGTTCCTGGAATGCCAGGCAACACGATGCTCTCGGACCACCGCGCGCGTGCCGTCCCGCGCCGCTACCGGCTCGACCCGCGCTGGTCCGAGCGGGCCGCGGCGCCGCTGCGGCTGGTCGCCGGCCCGGGCGCCCGGCCCACGTCCGCCGACGTGGCCCGGCTCCAGGAGGCGTTGCTGCGCCGCGACGAGCCCGGGGCGGCGCTGGCCGGCGCGATCCGCCGCGACCGCAGCGTCACCATGGGGCAGGTGACGCACGCCCTCGAGCGCGGCGTCGACGACGACACGCCCCCGGCGCTGCGCGCCTTCGCGGCCACCCTGGAGCCGCGCCCCGGCTGGGTCGACGACGAGCTGCTGGAGCGGGGGGCGCTGGCCTGCCGCCGGTTCGGGGTCGACGGGCTGCGGGTGCTGGGCCTGGGGTCGCTGCTGGGGGGCTACCGCACCGCTGCGGCGCTGGAGCCGCTGGTGCGGACCGGGCGGCTGCTGGGCTCCGACGCCGGGCGGCGGCTGGCCGAGACCACCGCGTGGTGGCTGGCGATCACCGCCCCCGGCGGGCTCGCGCCCCGGGCGCCCGGGTGGCGCGCGGCCGTCCACGTGAGGCTGGTGCACGCGATGATCAACGACCAGCTCGAGCGCGCCGACGACTGGGACTGGGAGCTGCGCGGCACCCCGATCAACCAGTACGACCAGGCCAGCACGCTGGGGGTCTTCAGCACCAGCTTCCTGCTGCACGCGAGGCTGCTCGGCCACCGCGTCTCCCGCCGCGACGGCGACGCGGTCATGCACCTGTGGTCCTACGTCGGGTGGCTGATGGGGGTGGAGGAGGAGTGGCTGCCGCGCACCGAGCGGATCGGTCGCCGGCTGCTCTACCGGTTCCTCGCCGGCGACCCGCCGCCCGACCAGAACAGCCGCGACCTCGCCCGCGCCCTGATCGCGTCGATCGACTCCGTCGAGCGCGGCCGCCTGGCCGCCTGCTGGGAGCGTGAGCGGACGTTGAGCACCGCCACCGGACTCCTCGGCCTCGGCGCGATGCGCGACCTGGGCCTCCCGGTCCGCCCGCCCTGGTTCAACGCCTGGCGGATGGCGGTCAACGTGCCCCTGACCCACGGCGTCGGCCGGCTCCCGGGGACGGCCCAGATGCGGCTGCGGCTCGGCAACGCCTCGATCCGGCGCGAGCTTCAGCGGCTGGAGCAGGACACCAGCGGGGTCTGACGGGGCGGGCCGGGCGGACAGCGGTCCCGGCGGTCCCGCGGTGGGCGCCGGCTCAGCGCTCGAGGAGCAGCGTGAACGGACCGTCGTTGACCGACTCCACCTGCATGTCGGCGCCGAAGATCCCCTTCTCCACCCGCGCTCCCAGCGCCTGCAGCTCGCCGCAGAACTCGTCGTACACCGGCTCGCTGACCGGCCCCGGCGCGACGGCCGCCCAGGTGGGTCGCCGCCCCTTCACCGCGTCGCCGTAGAGGGTGAACTGGCTGACCACCAGGATCGGCGCGTCCACCTCGCTGGCCGAGCGCTCCTCGGGCAGCACCCGCAGGCTCCACACCTTCCGCGCCATCCAGGTGATCTCGTCCGGGCCGTCTTCGTGGGTGACCCCGAGATAGACCAACAGTCCCGGCCCGTGCAGCTGCCCCACAACTCTTCCGTCCACAGAGACCGAAGCCGACATCACTCGCTGAACCACGGCGCGCACGAAGAACATCCTCCTGTTCGATGCTGGGGCAGTTGAGTCCGAGTCTGCCAGCATGGGTTCATGCCAGGCCCCCTGCTCATCACCGTCGCCCCGACCGGCGCCGAGACCTCCAAGGCCGACTGCCCCCAGCTGCCCACCACGCTGGAGGAGCTGGTCGCCACCGCGCGGGAGTGCGAGGCCGCCGGGGCGGCGATGATCCACGTGCACGTCCGCGACGCCGAGCACCGGCCCACCCTGGACGGCGGCCGGCTGCGCGAGACGGTCGCCGCGCTGCGCGAGAGCACGGACCTGGTGGTGCAGCTCTCGACCGGCGGATCGGTCCACGACCCGCTCGCCGAGCGGCTCAAGGTGCTCGACGCGGAGCCCGACTCCTGCAGCCTCACCATGGGCACCACCAACTTCGGCGACGACGTCTTCCTCAACCCGTGGCCCTTCGTGGTCGAGCTCTACCAGCTGGCCCAGGAGCGGGCGGTGGTGCCGGAGTTCGAGCTCTTCGACCTCGGGCAGGTGCACGCGTTGACCCGGCTGCTGAACCGCTTCGGGCTGCCGGCCGGCGGCAGGGTCCACGTCGACCTGGTGATGGGGGTGCCGGGTGGGATGGACGGCACCGCGGACGCCATGGTCGCCGCCGTCCGCGACCTGCCGCCGCAGGTCACCTCCTGGTCGGCGACCGGCATCGGCCGCTCCACGCTGCCGGTGATGCTGGCCTCGCTCAGCAAGGGCGGTCACCTGCGGGTCGGGATGGAGGACGTGCTGACGATCAGCCGCGGCGTACCGGTGGAGTCCAACGCCCAGCTGGTACGCCGCGCGGTCGCGGCCGGCGAGCTGGCCCAGCGCGAGCCGATGACTCCCGCCGCGGCGCGCGAGCTGCTCGGCGTGCGCCCCGCCTGACGCCCCCGCCCGCCCGCCCGCCCCCGCTCCCGCCGGACGTCATCGCGAGCGGTGCCCCCGGCGACCGCTGGTGATGACGTCCCGCGCGGGCCTGCCTGAGGTCATCGCGAGCGGTGCCCCCGGTGACCGCTGGTGATGACGTCCCGCGCGCTCCCGCCGGACGTCATCGCGAGCGGTGCCCCCGTCGACCGCTGGTGATGACGTCCGCGGCGGGGGGGGGGGGGGTCAGTAGACCAGCGCCTGGACGCCGTCGCCGAGGACCTCCTCGGCGAAGAGCGCCGCGCCGGCCACCCGTACGCCGGGCACCATGTCGGCCTCGACGAGCCCGCGTCGGGCGGCGCACTGGGAGCAGACGGTCAGCCGGCCGGCGCCGAGCACGGCGTCGCGCAACTGGGACAGCGGCGTGGCCAGCGGCAGGTCGAACTCCTCGGCGCGCCCCGGCACCCCCATCCAGGCGGCGTCGCCGGTGAGCCAGAGGGAGACGTCCGCACCGGCGGCGGTCGCCGCCGCCGCGACGGTGAACGCCTGGTTGAGGCGCTCGGCGTCCTCGGCTCCGCAGGTGACCTTGACGACCAGTGCGCGACTCATGGGGCCACTCTAGGTCGGGGCCCGTCCGGCGTCGCCCGGCTGCTCAGCCCAGGGCCGAGAGCAGCGCGGCGGCGGTGGCGAGCGCTTCGTCGGTGAGCCGCTGCCGGGGAAACGGGTCCTGCGGCGAGGGCATCGTCGAGGCGAAGACCTGGACGACGGTGGCGTCGACGGCGGCGATCACCTGGAGGGCGGGCTGGGCCTGCGACCCGCCCTGGACCAGCCAGGCCTCGCTCCCGTCGTCGAGCGTGGCGCGCGCGATCTCCCCGCCGGGCAGCTCCACCTCGTCCTTCAGCTCCGCGAAGGTCGGGGAAGACGCACCGGCCCTCTCCTCGAGGTACCACCAGATCCACACGCCGCGCTCGTCGGGCGACTCGGGCTCGCAGACCAGGGTCTCCCGGGGCTTGCGCGGCTCGATGGCGGCCTGCGTCACCCCGGTGATCCGGGCGAGCTGGTCCGCGGAGAGCAGGCACTGCGCCGCGTCAGGCGCGGCACCATCCTCGGACGGCGTCTCGGTCGCAGCGGGGGAGGCCGGATCGGGGGCCGGGCTGGGCGCCTCCTCGGTCGCCTGCCCCTGGCACCCTGCCAGCAGCCCTGCCAGCAGCAGGGTGCACGCGGCGAGCCAGAGGGCGCCGGTGCGCCGCCGGGGGCGGGACGGGCGGTGCGTCGGCTTCAGTCCCATGCCCGGGTCCATCCCCCCGCGGGCCGTCTGCCAAACCGGGCGGCCCGGCGCCGCACTACAGTGGCGGTATGCCGTTCGAGCTCCCCGACAACCTGCACCCCAACTGCGGCCCGGTCGCCTGGCTGCTCGGCACCTGGCGCGGCAACGGCCACGGCGACTACCCGACGATCGAGAAGTTCCAGTTCGGCCAGGAGCTGATCTTCACCCACGACGGCCGGCCGTTCTTCCACTACATGTCCCGCGCGTGGGTCCTCGACGAGAACGGCGAGAAGGTCCGTGACGGTGCCATCGAGACCGGCTTCCTGCGCTGCCCCGAGCCCGGCAAGGTCGAGTTCCTGCTCGCGCACAACACCGGGTTCGTCGAGGTCTGGTACGGCGAGGCCAGCGGCGGCAAGCTCGACCTGACCACCGACGCCGTGGTCCGCACCGAGTCGGCCAAGGAGGTCACCGCGGGCAAGCGGCTCTACGGCAACGTCGAGGGCGACCTGCTCTACGCCTACGACATGGCCGCGGTGGGCCAGGCGCTGCAGCCTCACCTGTGGGCGCGCCTGAAGCGGGCGTGAGCGGGCGATGACGGCGGGCTCCGACCACCTCGCCGAGGCGCTGCGCGGCAGCGGCCTGCGGCTGACCCCGCAGCGCCGGCTGGTGCTGGAGGCCGTCGAGGAGCTCGGCCACGCCACCCCCGACGAGATCCGCGACCAGGTCGGCGGGGCGGCCAACCTCTCCACCGTCTACCGCGCGCTCGACGTGCTCGAGCAGCTCGGCCTGGTCCGGCACACGCACCTCAGCGACCGGGCGCCCACCTACCACTCCGCCCGGGAGTCCGAGCACATCCACCTGGTGTGCCGGAATTGCCGCAAGGTCACCTCGGTTGACCCGGGGGAGGCCGAGGAGTTCCTCGGCCTGCTGCGGGCCCGGCACGGTTTCGTGACCGACGTCGGACACCTGGCGATCTTCGGACGATGTGAGGACTGTGATGAGCACGGCGACGACCAGCCCGTTCCTTGACCTGCCCGGGGCGGTGAGCGGCGATGGTGTCGACGCTCCCGTGGCGGCGCACTACGGCTCCTTCAACGTCGAGCAGCGCACCCTGGCCTCCGGCGACGGGTTCGTGGACCTCTCCCACCGCGACGTCTTCCGGGTCACCGGCCCGGACCGGCTGACCTGGCTCCACTCGCTGACCACCCAGTACCTCGAGGTGCTGCCCCCGCGCACCCCGACGCAGGCGCTGGTGCTGAGCCCGCAGGGGCACGTCGAGCACCACTTCCACGGGGTCGACGACGGCGAGACCTTCGTCGGCCACACCGAGCCGGGCGCCGGCGAGGCGCTGGTGCAGTGGCTGGACCGGATGCGCTTCATGATGCGGGTCGAGGTGACGCTCGCCGACGACCTCGCGGTGATGTGGCGCCCGGCCGGGGGTGGCACCTTCGACCTGGTGCCCCGCGACCAGCTCACGGCGTACGCCGAGGCGGCGGGCCCGGCGTGCGGCCTGTGGGCCTACGACGCGTTGCGCATCGAGCGTGGTGAGCCCCGGTTCGGCGTCGACACCGACCACCGCACGATCCCCAACGAGGTGGGCTGGATCGGCTCCGCGGTGCACCTGGACAAGGGCTGCTACCGCGGCCAGGAGACGGTCGCCCGGGTGCACACCCTGGGCCGTCCGCCGCGCCGGCTGACCCTGCTCCACCTCGACGGCACCGAGAACAGGCTGCCCGAGGCGGGCGCGGAGGTGCGCGAGGGTGACAGGGTCGTGGGCTTCGTCGGCTCCAGCGCCCGGCACCACGAGCTGGGACCGATCGCGCTGGCCGTGGTCAAGCGCAACGTCCCTGTCGACGCCCAGCTGAGCGTGGCCGAGATGCCGGCGACCCAGGAGGTCGTGGTCGACCCGGAGGTCGGGCTGCACGTGCGGCCCAAGCTGCGCTGACCGCCCTCGCCGAGCAGTGAGCTCAGCGACCCCTCGACGAGCAGGGAGCTCAGGGGCGGGCGTACATGACGTGCGTGTCCGCGTCGGCGTGCCGGAAGCCGAGCCCGGTGTAGGTCGCCACGGCGGCGGTGTTGTCGGCCTCGACGTAGAGGATGACCTCCGAGACGCCGCGCCTGGCCAGGTGGGCGAGCCCGGTGTGGGTGAGCAGCCGGCCCAGCCCGCGGCCCTGGGCGGCGGGGTCGATCGCGACCACGTAGACCTCGCCCTGCTGGGGCGAGTGCTGCTTGGTCCAGTGGAAGCCGAGCATCCGCCCCTGGGGATCGGTGGCGACGATCAGCCCCTCGGGGTCGAACCACGGCTCGGCCATCCGCAGCGCGAGGTTGTCGGCGTCCATCGCCCCCTGCTCGGGGTGGTGGGCGAAGGCGGCCGCGTTGACGCGCAGCAGCTCGTCGCGGTCGTCGTCGCGCCAGCTGCGCACCACCACGTCGGCCGGCTGGTCCAGCGGGGGCAGCTCCTCGGCGCTGCGGCGCATCACCCACAGGTCGCGGACCCGCTCCCAGCCGTGACGGGCCGCGAGCCGGGCGGCGGCGGGGTGGTTGCCGTGGCTCCAGGCGCGGGAGACCTCGGGATGCTCGGCGAGGGCCTGGACGACCAGGTCGCCGCCCACGCCGTGCCCGCGGGCCGGGGGGTCGACGAGGAGGGCCAGCTCGTGGTCGCGGACCAGGGCGAGGCCGTCGTCGCGGCGCAGCGACCTGACCCGGCCGGTGCGCAACGCCATCAGGGTGGCCTCGTCGAAGGGGGCGACGCCGTCCGCCGCCTCGGCGCGGGAGATCAGGGCCTCGAGGGTGGGCATGGCCCGAGCCTAGGCGAAGGCGCTCAGGAGTCGGCGGTCTCCGGCTCCGTGGAGCCCACCAGGCCGTCGCCGCGGCTGGGCAGCACGAAGCGGTAGCCGACGTTGCGCACCGTCCCGATCAGCGTCTCGTGCTCGGGGCCCAGCTTGGCGCGCAGTCGCCGCACGTGGACGTCGACGGTGCGGGTGCCGCCGAAGTAGTCGTAGCCCCACACCTCCTGGAGCAGCTGCTGGCGGCTGAACACCCGGCCGGGGTGCTGGGCCAGGTACTTGAGGAGCTCGAACTCCTTGAAGGTCAGGTCGAGGGGCCGACCGCCGATCCGGGCGGTGTAGGAGGCGTCGTCGACCACGACCTCGCCGGAGCGGATGACGTGGGCGTCGGGGTCGGCGGCGGCGCGGAGGGCCGCGAGGCGGCCGGTGGCCATCCGGATCCGGGCCTCCAGCTCGGCCGGCCCACAGGTGTGGAGCACGACGTCGTCCATGCCCCAGTCGTGGGCGACGACGGCCAGACCACCCTCGGTGACGACGAGCAGCACCGGCACGTCTGCGCCGGTGGTGCGGATCAACCGGCACAGGTCGCGGGCCTGGGCGAGGTCCTGGCGTCCGTCGACCAGGACCAGGTCGGCGTCGGGAGCCTCGAGGAGCGCGCTCCCCTCCGCGGGCAGGATCTTCACCGAGTGGGGGAGCAGGGTCAGCCCCGGCAGCACCTCGGCCGAAGGCTGGAGGGCGCTGGTGAGCAGCAGCAGCGTGCCCATGACCACCTCCCCACTCTCGCGACTTGGTGGATGATATCGGTCATGGACGTGCAGACGGGCGACATCGGTCCATCGGCTGGTCACGGTGAGGGCGGCATCACGCTGCGCTACTGGGCCGGTGCCCGGCACGCGGCCGGGGTGGCCAGCGACGTCGTGCCCGCCTCCGAGCCCCTCACCCTCGAGGCGCTGGTGGCCCGCGCGATCGCCCTGCACCCCGAGTCCGACCGGCTGGCAGGCGTGCTGGGCGTGTGCTCGGCGGTGGTCGACGACCGGCCGGTGGGCCGGTCCGCCCCGCACAGCGTGCTGGTCGCGCCGGGGTCGACCGTGGAGTTCCTGCCGCCCTTCGCAGGCGGCTGACGAGCCCGAACCCGCGCAAACTCTAGTGCTCGAGATCACTTTACGCCGTGGGTGCAGGATCCCGGCCCCCGCGAAAGTAAAAACGGTTAGCGTGCTCGCCAGGTCGGCATTCGGCTGACCGCGGGTAGAAAGGCACAAGATGGGAACGCAAATCAGTGGCGCCATGCGCCGACTGGTGTCTGCTGGGGCCGCGGGGGCCCTGGTCATGGGGGCTCTCTCGATGGGAGGCGTCCCTGCTTACGCCGCTGAGGACAACCTCCGCGGAACCTTGGTCGACCCGAAGGGCAACCCGGTCGACGGGTACATCGAGGTCTACACCGCCGACGGCGACTACGTCACCAGCGACTACGTCGACTTCGGCCGCCTGTCGACCACCGTGCCGGCCAACGGCACCTACAAGGTCTCTTTCGACTCCTACGACGCCCGCCTGCGCAGCGAGTACTACCTCGACCAGACCACCGAGGCCGCGGCCACCCCGATCGCCGTGACCACCGGCGTGGTCCAGATGTCGCCGTGGACGATCGACTACGCCCCGTACGTCACGGGCGCGGTCACCGACGCCGCCGGCCGGCCGCTCGTCGGCGCCAGCGTGGAGGTCTACGAGGCCTCCACCGGCAACTACCTCCGCGAGGAGTACACCCGCAAGGGTGGTGTCTTCGAGGTGGCCACCGGCGAGACCGACGTCAAGCTGCAGATCAGCGCGCCCGGCTTCGCGTCCGAGTGGTTCAACGACCAGGTCTCCCTGGCCACCGCCACCCCCGTCAACGGCGCCGGCGGCGCCAACGTGGGCAACATCGCGCTGACCAAGGGCGCCACCATCTCCGGTGCAGTGACCAGCGACGCCGGCGCCCCCCTCGACCGCATCCGGGTCACGGGCGTCAACTCCGCGACCGGCGCCTACTTCTCCGACTACACCGACGCCGCGGGTCTCTACCTGCTCGAGGGCCTCTCGGCCGGCTCCTACGAGATCTCCGTCTCGGACAACGAGATCGGTGAGTACGAGGGCGAGTCCTACAACAACGTGCCGTCGGGCAACGCTCCCAACCTCGTCCCCGCTGCCAAGGACCAGGCCGTGACGGGCATCAACTTCGCCCTCACCCCGCGGGTCGTCGAGCCGGTCACCGGCGTCGACCTCTCCGGCCTGGTCACCGACCAGAACGGCACCCCGCTCGTCGGCGTCAGCGTCTCCGTCAGCAGCACCCCGGCGGACTTCGACGACAGCGTCACCCAGAGCACCTACACCAACCGCAGCGGTGTCTACCAGTTCACCGAGCTGGACGGGATCCCGGACGACGCCATCAAGGTCGCCGCCAACGGCTTCGACGTCCGCGAGAAGAACTCCACGGGCATCGACGGCTTCGGCGCCCTCGGCGCCTGGTACGGCGGCACCGAGTCGTTCGAGAACGCCACCGCGATCCCGACGGCCGGTTTCCCCTCCACGGCCAACATCCAGCTCGTCCGCACGGGCGGCGTCACCGGCACCGTGACCTCCGAGACCGGAGAGCCCCTCATGGGCGCCGGCGTCACCTTCTACGACGAGGACGGCGACTCTGTCGAGGGCGTCTCGATCGAGTCCGACGGCACCTACAAGATCTCCAGCCTGCGCCCGGGCACCTACACGGTCTCCTTCTGGGGCGAGGACCACGTGGGCGAGTTCTGGAACGGCACCGTCCGCAGCAAGGCGACCAAGGTCGTCGTGCCCTCGGCCACGCGCGTGGGCGGCATCGACGCCTCGCTGACCAAGTCGCTGGTCGCCATCGACCGGCCGACCATCGCCGGTGACGCGCTGGTGGGCTCGACCCTCACCGCCGACCCGGGCGTGTGGAACGCCATGGGCCGCGCCAAGTTCAGCTACGAGTGGCTGGCCGACGGCGTCGCCGTGGCCTCGGGTCCGAGCCTGGCCCTGACCGCTGCGCACTTCGGCAAGACCATCGCCGTCCGCGTGGGCAACCGCGTCGAGGCCTACGACAAGGTCTACTCCGGTATCGCGGTCAGCGACTCCACCGTGGCCGTCAAGTCCGGGACCTCCACCAAGGCCAAGGCCAAGAAGGGCAAGGTCGCGGTCAAGGTCTCGGCGCCGTCCATCGCTGCCTCGGCCGTCGACGGCAAGGTGGCCATCAAGCTGGTCATCAACAAGAAGAAGATGGTCAACGTCGGCTCCGCCAAGGTGAAGAACGGCAAGGCCAACGTCAAGATCGCCAAGGTCCTCAGCTCCAAGAAGTTCAAGAAGGCCATGAAGAAGCTGAAGGGCAAGAAGGCGAAGAAGGCCAAGGTCGCCTTCGTCTTCAACGGCAAGAACTTCGTCGAGTCCAAGTCCACCGTCTCGAAGCAGAAGCTCGAGAAGGCCAACAAGGGCAAGGCCGGCAACAAGGGCAACAAGGGCAAGAAGAACAAGAAGAAGAAGGGCAAGAAGGGCAAGAAGTGACCTTCTGATCCTCAGGAGGCCCTGTCCCGGCGTTGCCGGGGCGGGGCCTTCTGGCATTTCCGCCGGGCCGGGGCCCGGACGGGCGGGGAATGGTCGGCCCGGGTGGCGGTGTTGACGCCGACGTGACGACCGGACAGTGGGTGCTGCTCATCGCCGTGGCCGCCGCGGCGGCGTTCGCCGGGTGGCGCGCCTGGAGCGACGGCCGCTGGCGCCAGGCCCCGGCCCCCCGAGACGCGGACGACGAGGCGCCCCGGGCGGCACGCCGGGAGTCCGGGACGGTGCCGGAGTCCTCGGAGGAGCAGGCCGTCTCCCTGCTCGCCGGCACCGACCTCACCGACGCGCTGGGGGAGCGCGCCACGCTGCTCCAGTTCTCCAGCGCCTTCTGCGCCCCCTGCCGGGCGACCCGCCGTACCCTGGCCGAGGTCGCCGAGTCGATGAGCGACGTCGCCCACGTCGAGGTCGACGCCGAGTCCCACCTGGAGCTGGTGCGCCGCGTCAAGGTGATGCGCACGCCCACCACGCTGGTCCTGGACGGCCAGGGGCGCGAGGTGGCCAGGGCCGCCGGCGTGCCGACCCGGGAGCAGGTACGGGGCGTGCTCGCACGGCTCGGGCCGAGCGGTCCCCGCGAGCCGGCCTGACCAATATGTGGACGCCCATTCCGCATGGTGAGATGCGCATTTCTGCTCCGCGCCGCCTGCACCTAGTCTCGTCACCATGAGCTCGACCTGGTTGACGAAGCGGCGCGCAGTGGATCACTGCCGCATGCGCTCGTCCCTCTGTCGAATGTCCTGAGGGGCCGACCCCACACTCGCTGCGCCCGGCCGTCCGGCCGCTCCCGCAGTCCGTCGCCCCCGCGCCGTGCGCCGCTCCGCGGCTCCGGCCCGTCTGCCGTGAGAGATCCGGCCGGCGTGCAGCCATGCAGTGACAAGGCAGTGACCAGGCTCAGTCGAGCAGGACAGGACCACCCCATGAGCACCCAGATCGATCCGCGCGGCCCGCGCTTCGCCGCCGCGCTCACCACGGTCGTCCTGGCCGCGGTGCTGCTGACGGCGCCCGGGCCGGTGGCCACCGCGCTGCTCGCCGTCCAGGCCCTGGTCTTCGCGGTCGGGGCGCTGCGCGGCGTCCAGCACACGCCGTACGCCTGGCTCTTCGGCAGCCTGGTCCGGCCGCGGCTCGCCGCTCCGGCTCACCTCGAGGACGCCGCGCCCCCGCGCTTCGCCCAGACCGTCGGTCTCGCGTTCGCCGTGGTCGGCCTGGTCGGGCTGCTCTCCGGCCTCACCGTCCTGGGCCTGGTCGCCACCGGCTTCGCGCTGGCCGCGGCGCTGCTCAACGCGGTCGTCGGGTTCTGCCTGGGCTGCGAGCTCTACCTGGTCGGCCGCCGGCTGGGCCTCGGCTCCGGCGCCCCCCACCCCTCCTGACCCCCGTCCCCACGCTCCACCAGCACGTCGAGAAGCACACCCCACCGAAAGAGAGAAGCAACCCATGAGCCGCGAAGACTCCCTCGTCACCGTGCAGTGGGTCGAGGACAACCTCGACACCCCCGGCATCGTCCTGATCGAGGTCGACGAGGACACCTCCGCCTACGACAAGGGCCACATCCGCAACGCGATCAAGCTCGACTGGACCACCGACCTGCAGGACCAGGTGCGTCGCGACTTCGTCGACAAGGCGGGCTTCGAGAAGCTGCTCTCCGAGCGTGGCGTCAGCAACGACGACACCGTGGTGCTCTACGGCGGCAACAACAACTGGTTCGCGGCCTACGCCTACTGGTACTTCAAGCTCTACGGCCACCGCGACGTCAAGCTGATGGACGGCGGCCGCAAGAAGTGGGAGCTCGACTCCCGCGAGCTGGTCCAGGAGGTCCCGACCCGGGCGCAGACCACCTACACCGCCACCGAGCAGGACCGGTCGATCCGGGCCTTCCGCGACGACGCGGTCGCCGCGATCGGCGTGCAGAACCTGATCGACGTGCGCAGCCCCGACGAGTACGCCGGCCGCCTGCTCGCCCCGGCCCACCTGCCGCAGGAGCAGTCCCAGCGCGCCGGCCACATCCCGACCAGCCTCAACGTGCCGTGGAGCAAGAACTGCAACGACGACGGCACCTTCAAGTCCGACGAGGACCTGCGCAAGCTCTACGACGAGGTCGGCATCGACGACTCCTTGGACACCATCGCGCTGTGCCGCATCGGTGAGCGCTCCTCGCTGACCTGGTTCGTCCTCCAGGAGCTGCTCGGCTTCAAGAACGTCAAGAACTACGACGGCTCCTGGACCGAGTACGGCTCCCTCGTCGGCGTGCCGATCGCTCTCGGCGACCAGCCCGGGGAGGCCTGAGATGTGCGGAGCGACTGAGGGCGGCCTCTCCCTGGACGGCGTCAACGTCGCCAAGGAGGCCGTGATCCAGGGGCAGGTCACCCGCGGCGGCGAGCCGGTCGGCTCGGCCTACGTGCGCCTGCTCGACGCCACCGGCGAGTTCACCGCCGAGGTCCCGACCTCGGCCAGCGGCCACTTCCGGTTCTTCGCCAAGGACGGCGACTGGACGCTGCGCACGCTGGCCCCCAAGGCCGACCCGGTGGACCGCACGGTCCGCGCCCAGATCGGCGAGGTGGCCGAGATCGCCATCGCCGTCTGACCCTCGACGACGCCCCTTCTCGGGGAGGCGTCACGCGAGCCCCCGAGCCCCTCGCCGCCGCCGGCGGGTGGGCCGGGGGCTCGCGACGTCACCCGATCCGTGGACGGCCGGCGCCCCGGCAGCCCCAAATGTCTACTGTTCTGCTCTAGTTTGAGCAGCAGTCACGAGCACCCACGCAGCACCCGACAGGAGCACCACATGACCTACCGCCCCGAGACCCTCGCCGTGCACGCCGGACAGGAGGAGGCCGACCCGACGACCAACGCCCGGGCCGTGCCGATCTACCAGACGACCTCCTACGTCTTCAACGACACCGAGCACGCGGCCAACCTGTTCTCCCTCGCCGAGCCTGGCAACATCTACACCCGGATCATGAACCCGACCCAGTCGGTCTTCGAGGACCGGATCAACCAGCTCGAGGGCGGCGTCGGGGCGCTCGCGACGGCCAGCGGCTCGGCGGCCACGACGTACGCGGTGCTCAACCTGACCTACGCCGGCGACAACATCGTGGCGCTCTCCACCCTCTACGGCGGCACCTACGCGCTCTTCGCCCACACCCTGCCGCAGTTCGGCATCGAGGTGCGCTTCGTCGACCCGGAGAAGCCCGAGGAGCTGGCCAAGCACGTCGACGAGAAGACCAAGCTGGTCTTCGGCGAGACCGTCGGCAACCCCAAGATCAACGTCATCGACATCCCGGCGTGGTCCGAGGCGGCACACGCCGCGGGCCTGCCGCTGATCATCGACAACACCGCGCCGACTCCCTACCTGGTGCGCGCGCTCGAGCAGGGCGCCGACGTGGTGGTGCACTCGGCCACCAAGTACATCGGCGGCCACGGCACCTCCATCGGCGGCGTCATCGTCGACGCCGGGAAGTTCGACTGGGCAGCGCACTCCGACCGGTTCCCGGGGCTGACCAAGCCGGACCCGGCCTACCACGGTGCGGTCTGGACCGAGGCCGCCGGACCGGCGGCCTACATCATCCGGGCCCGCACGGTGCTGCTGCGCAACACCGGCGCCGCGATCACCCCGATGAACTCCTGGCTCTTCCTCCAGGGTCTCGAGACGCTGCACCTGCGGATGGAGCGGCACAGCGACAACGCGCTCAAGGTCGCACAGTTCCTCGAGGGCCACGACGCGGTCTCCTGGGTGAGCTACCCGGGCCTGGAGTCCAGCGCCTACAAGGAGATCGCGGACCGCACCTTCACCGGCAAGGGGTACGGCGGCCTGCTGAGCTTCGGCCTCAAGTCGGGGCGCGAGGGCGGCAAGACGTTCATCGAGTCGCTGGGGCTCTTCAGCCACCTGGCCAACATCGGCGACGCCAAGTCGCTGGCGATCCACAACGCCACCACCACCCACAGCCAGCTGACGCCCGAAGAGCTCGAGGCCGCCGGCGTGCCGGAGGACATGGTGCGCCTCTCGATCGGCATCGAGAACGTCGAGGACCTCATCGCCGACCTGGAGCAGGCGCTGGCTGCTGCCAAGTGAGCACTGCCGACCTGCGCCGGTCCGGCTGACCCTGCGCCGGTCCGGCTGACCCTGCGCCGGTCGAGCTCGTCGAGACCACGGGCCGTCCCCACCTCCTGGGGGCGGCCCGTCGTCGTTCCCCGGATGTTTCGGATCGCTCACGCGTCCCCAGTTCTGGGCCTACCGAACCGTAGGTTGCGCCTCTAGGGTGAAGGGGCGCCGTCTTGGCAGGGACGGCGCTGGTCTTGGGAAGGGCCCCGCCATGAGCGCACGCGTCCTCAGGTACGTCCGCCCTCTGATCGCGGTCGCCCTGGTGGCCCTGGTCTCCGGGATGCTCCACCTCACGGCGACCTCGGGTGCCGGGGCGACCACGGTCCCGACGCCCAGCGACCCCACGCCCAGCGAGGGGCCGATCTACCTCCAGGGCTGGGTGAAGGCGGGGGACGGAGGATGGAGCCCCTACGTCGACAACCCCTCCCTGACGCTGTGGGCCAGGGAGGGCGGCACCGGCCCGTGGCAGCCGCGTCACGAGCTGCGCAGCTACAACGACGGGCTCTTCCACAGCGATCCCCTGGAGCCGGGGACCTACCGCCTCGAGGTGCGGGCGGAGGGCTGGATCTCCGAGTTCCACCCCGACGCGGTCACGGTCGAGGACGCGCAGGACATCGTCCTGACCGGTCCCGGCATCTACAACGTCCACCCCGAGCTGCGGCGCGGCGCCCGCGTGCTGGGTGGGCGTCTCACGGTGCGCGGGGAGCCGGTGCGGGTCACGGACGCGGTGGTCTCGCAGGTGCGGGACGACGGCTCGCTGGTCTACAGCTCGAGCACGGTCACCGACGAGGACGGCGCGTGGTCGGTCCGGGTGGACTCCGGGCGCTACCAGGTGCGCTTCGGGCAGCAGCTCCCCGCGGCCGACCCGGTGTGGCTGGGGACCGCCGGGACGCGCACCACCGTCGAGGTGTCCACGCAGGACCTGACGCAGGTCGACCTCGACCTCCGGGGAGGGGTGCTCCAGGGACAGGTCGCCGAGGACGGGGTGAGCCGCGTCGCCGACGTGCTGCTCGAGACCTGGGGGCCCGGCCCGGGGCCGACGTCGTGCGTCGAGGCCGGGGTGCTGCCGCTCCGCACGGAGGGCCAGTTCTCGGTGGTGGGACTCCGGGCAGGAACGTACTTCGCCAGCTCCCGCCCCCTCTATCCGGACGGGCCCTTCGAGGCGACGATGCCCGGTGGCCTGCCCTACCGTCCCTGCGGCGAGGGGTACGACGGGGTCGGCGTGCTCGTCGACGAGGACCGCGCCGCCTTCGTGGAGATCGAGCCGCGGCGCGTGGGGTCGTCGCCCAGCCCCAGCATCGACCCCAGCCCCAGCCCCAGTCCGAGTCCCAGCACCGACCCGAGTCCCAGCACCGACCCGAGCCCGACGGCGGGTCCGAGCCCGACGTTCGACCCGACGCCGTCGCCCGTCGACGGTCCGCTCCCCTTCGTCCTGGGGATCCCCAGGGTGGGCGGGGTGCTGGTGGGCCTGCCGTGGCCCCGTCCGGGGTGGACGGTCGCCCGCCAGTGGCTCCGGGACGGGAAGCCCGTCCCCGGAGCGACCGGCACGCTCCACGTCGTGCGCAAGGCGGACCGGGGCACGACGCTCTCGTTCCGCGTCACGTACTCACGAGCGGGCCAGCAGCCGTCCGTCGTGACCAGTCGCGGGGTGCGGGTGCGATGACGTCCCCGCTCCTCGCTGCCCTGAGGACCCGCCCACCGCCGGGGTGGTCGTCGGCACCGTCACCGGCGAGGCTCAACGTGTTCCGGCAGGACGTCGCGGCGGTGCGCTGAGGGGTCGCACCCCTGACCAGCCGGGGTGCTGATCGGCTGAGCAAGTAGGGTCGCCGCGTGAGCGGCACCCTTGGCTACGTGGAGACCCAGCGCGCCGTCGTGGCCTCCGAGACCGACCCGCTGCACCTGCGTGGCGGCGGCCGGCTCGACCACGTCGAGGTCGCCTACGAGACCTACGGCGAGCTGTCGCCGGCCCGCGACAACGTGGTCTTCGTCTGTCACGCCCTGACCGGTGACGCCAACGCCGCCGGGATGCACGTGGGCGCGAAGAAGCGCGGCTGGTGGGACAACCTGATCGGGCCCGGCAAGCCGGTCGACACCGACCGCTTCTTCGTGGTCAGCCCCAACCTGCTGGGCGGCTGCTCGGGGACGACCGGGCCGCTGTCGATCGACCCGGCGACCGGGTCGCCGTACTTCCTGGACTTCCCGCTGCTGCACATGAGCGACCTGGTCCAGGTGCACCGCCGGCTGCTGCGCCACCTGGGGGTGACCAGGCTGTACGCCGGGGTGGGCGGCTCGCTCGGCGGCATGCAGGTGCTGCAGTGGGCGATCGACGCACCCGACGAGCTCGACCGGGCGGTCGTGGTCGCCGCCTCCTCCCGGCTCACCCCCGAGAACATCGCCTTCTCCGCGGTGGCGCGGGAGGCGATCATGGGCGACCCCGACTTCCACGGCGGGCGGTACGCCGAGCACGGCGTCACCCCGCGGCGCGGGCAGAAGGTGGCACGGATGATGGCGCACATCACCTACGTCTCGGGGCAGTCGCTGGAGCGCAAGTTCGGCCACCGGCGCGACCGCACCGGCGATGACTGGACGCTGGCTCCCGACTTCGCCGTCGAGCACTACCTGCAGCACCAGGGGGAGACGTTCCTGGACCGGTTCGACGCCCTGAGCTACCTCTACCTGACCCGGCTGCTCGACTACTTCGACCCCTTCGGCGACCCGGCGACGGCCGAGGCGCTGGCCCGGACGACCGCGCGGTTCCAGGTGACGTCGTTCGACTCCGACTGGCGCTTCGACACCGCGCAGTCGGTGCGGATGGTCGAGCGGCTGCGGGCCTGCGGGGTCGACGTCGACTTCGCGGAGATCGCCTCGCCGCACGGGCACGACTCCTTCCTGCTGCAGCCGCCGGGCTACCACGAGCGGGTGGCGGCCTTCCTGGCCTGAGCCGCCCCGCCCCTCGCCTCCTCGTTCCAGCGGTTGAGATGTGTCAGGAGCCGGGTTTGGGACGACGCTGCGGGGGTCATCTTCCGCTCGGCGGCGCGTTCCGGCCGCCTGGGGGAGGGAACGGGGGGGGCAACATGCGGGAGATCCTGATCGGGCGCAACGACGTGGTCCGGGAGGTGCGGGACTGGCAGCACGTCGTCGCCCTGATGACCGAGACGTCGGGCGACTTCGGGTCCGCGAACACCGGGGCGCTACCGCCCCGCGTGCAGGCCGTCGGGCAGGAGTTCGCCGCGGCCTGGGCGGTCTACGCCAAGGAGGCCGCCGACGACGCGGGCGACATCGTCACGGCGCTCGAGGAGACGCTGCGCGACTTCGACACCACCGACGGCCACCTCGCGCAGACCTTCACCCAGCTCGCCGTCGCCTGCCCGGGCGAGCCGCCCACCCCGCCGGAGCCGCCGGCGATGCCGGCCTCGCCCGGCCTCGCCTCACGACTGGGCCCGCTGCCGTGACCACCGCGAGCGTCGAGATCGCGATGCCCGTCTCCCGGCCCGACCCGCTCTTCAAGCCCGAGGGCGACCCGGCCGGCATCGACGCCCTCGCCGGGGTCGTGCTGGAGGCGGCCGGCCGGTTCGACGAGTTCTCGGATGAGTCCGCGCAGTTCGGGCGGATGCGCGGGTGGGGCGGCGACAGCAGCGCCGAGTACGTGCGCAAGTCCAAGCGCGTCGCGGTCCGGGCCGGCCGGATGCGCAACACCCTCAAGCGGAGCGGGCGGGTGCTGATCGCCTGCGCCGACCGGCTGCGCAACCACCAGCGCACCTACGACCAGCACGTGGAGCGCAAGAGGCGGCTCGACGACCGGGTCGCCGCGCTCGCCGCCGAGATCAACGGTGCCGGGACGGTCACCCCCGAGCAGGTCCAGGCGTTCCAGGCTCGCGCCGAGGAGCTCGACCGCATGTACCAGGCCCTGGTCGAGGACGACCGTGCCCTGGCCGAGCTGGCGACCAGCAACGAAGAGCTCCTGGTCGACACCCTCGACTCCGCCACCGACCGCGACGACGTGACCGCGGTCGACGGCGGCCGTCCCGAGATCGCCCAGCGCGCGATGGCCAAGAAGGGCGCCCCGGGCGAAGACACCTCCCCGGCGGAAGTCCGGGAGTGGTGGCGCGGGCTCTCCGCCGACGAGCGCCGCGCCGTGGTGGCGTCGTACTCCCACCTGGTCGCCGGCGCGGAGGGGCTGCCTCCCGAGGTGCGGGAGCGGGCCGACCGGATCCGCGACGAGTCGGTCACCACCCGGCTGGCGGCGAAGACCGCTGACGGCACCGTCGGCCAGGACGAGGTCGAGCGGCTGGCCAGGCTCGAGCGCGAGGCCGCCCGGGAGTCGCGGGAGCAGGCCGAGTCTCGCGCGGCGGGACGCTGAGGCACCACCCGGTCTCCCCAGCCGGTGCTCCGGCTTCCCGCCACGTGGGTCGTGCACAGGTGGGCGGCGGCAGACCGCGCGATCCCCTCTGCTCTCCATGACGCTCCTGTCATGGAACGAGACGATTGGCGCCCGGTCTGCCGGCCGGCCACGGTCGCGCCGCCGGTGCCACTGGACCCCTCAGGCGTCCACGGCCCGACCCGCGGGCAGGCGCGAGGCAGGAAGTGGCGGAGGGTGGGCGGCGGCTTCTACGTGCCGGCCGAGGTGCCCCGGACCCCGGAGCAACGAGCCGCCGAGGTGGCGCCGGCACTGCCGCCCGGTGGGCTGGTCACGGGCTGGGCGAGCCTGAGGCTCGCCGGCGGCGGATTCTTCGACGGACTCTCCGCCGACGGCTCTTCGTGGCTGCCGGTGCCGATCCGCATCCCGCACGCATACCGCCGGGCAGTGCCCGGGGCCAGGACGATCCGTACGACGGCCCCCGCTCCCGGGTGCCGGCGGCAGTCGATCCCGTGCAGCGACGTGGAGACGGCGGTGCTCGACGAGATGATGCTCGCCCCGCACGACCGGGCGGCCGTGGTGGTGATGGACATGGTCCTGGCGGCTGGCCTGACCAGCTCGGCCCGGGTGCGCGCCCGCCTCGACGACGACGTACGCCGACGTGGCACCCGCCGGGCCAGATGGGCCCTGGGGCTGGCCCGGGAGGGCAGCGCCTCTCCCCGGGAGACCGCGATGAGACTGGTCTGGCAGCTGGACGCCGGGCTGGGGGAGCCGCTGCTCAACGCGCGGGTGGTCGACCCGGCGGGGCGGCTGGTGGGCGTCGCCGACCTCCTGGCCCCCGAGCTCGGGGTCGCGGGGGAGTACGACGGCGCCCTGCACCGCTCCCGCTCCCGTCACCGGTCCGACGTCGACCGGGCGGAGCGCTTCCGCGCCGTCGGGCTGGAGACCTTCACCGTGGTGGCGGGGGACAGCACCCAGGTCCAGGTGCGCCGGATGCTGGCCGCCGTGGAGCGGGCCAGGTCGTCGTCCCAGGCCCGGCGCTGGCGGGTGGTGGAGCGGTGAGGGGAAGCAAAAGCACCATGTCGGCGCTGCCGACGGTGCTTACGCTTCCCGCCACGGCTGGGCTGAGGTCAGCGCGGGCCGGGCACCTTCCCGAAGGTCCGGTTGCAGGCCGCGCCGGCGCAGCGCATCAGCCGGGTGGCCCGCTTGTCGAGCGCGGCGACCGTACGCCGGTACTTCGGCGCGCGGGCGACGTTGCGCATCTCCCAGGGGTCCCGGGCGTGGTCGAAGAGCAGCCGCTCGCCGGTGTTGACGTCGCGGGCGTAGGCGTAGCGGTCGGTGCGGACGCCGCGCAGGCCCCAGCCCTTCCAGCGCAGGTTGCGGTGCTTGCGCGGCTTGTACTTGTCGCCGGTCTGGATCAGCGTGGTGTCGCGCCACGGCTGGGTGCCACCGAGCAGGGTGCGCTTGAAGGAGACCCCGTCGACGTCGAGGCGCGGCTTGACCGAGCCGAGGTCGGCCATGGTGGCGACCAGGTCGACGAGGGTGACCTGGAGGTCGGAGGTGGCGCCGGCCGGGACGCCGGGGCCGGTGGCCACCAGCGGGACCAGCAGCGCCTCCTGGACCAGGTTGTTCTTCTTGTGCAGGCGCCGCTCGCCGAGGCTGAAGCCGTTGTCGGAGGTGAAGATGACGTAGGTGTTGTCGGCCTCGCCGGCTTCGTCGAGCCGGGCGAAGAGGCTGGCCACGGCGTCGTCGACCGACTGCAGCGAGCGCACCCGCGCCTCCCAGCGCTTCTGGACCTTGCGGGTGTTGATCCGCTGCTTGACCGCGATCTTGCGGGGCAGGCCGCCCTCGACCTTGCGGTTGAAGGAGGGCGCCTTGATGGGGGGCGCCACCTTGTTGACGGGGTAGTCGGCGTGCCGCTTGGCGGGGGGTGGGTCGACCAGCCCGCCGGGGCCGTACTGCTGGCGCTCGTGCGGCCCGATGTGGTTGGAGAGCAGCAGGAACGGCTTGTCGGCGGCCGCCATCTTGCGCACCGCGTCGTCGGTCTTCTCCGCGATCCGGTCGGTGACGTAGTCGTCGCGCCACTGCTCGTTGCCGAAGAAGCGGAAGCGGTAGTAGTCGGTGGGGTTGCCGGTGATCGGCTCCCACACGTGCCAGCCGGGGTCGCGGGGGCTGTCGTGCTCGTAGCCGTTGGCGTGCTTGCCGATGAAGGCGGTGTTGTAGCCCTGCTCGGCGAACCAGGTGCCGATGGTGTTCCTGGTCTTGATGCGGCCGTAGCCGCCGTACTTCGACTCGTTGTGGCGTACGCCGTTGTTCTGCGCGTACTGCCCGGTCAGCAGCTCGGCGCGGGCCGGGCAGCAGAGCGGGTGCGGGGAGATGGCGTCGGTGAAGGCCAGGCCGCGCTCGCGCATCAGCGCCTGGGTCTTGGGCATCTCGTCGAGCTCGTCGGCGCGCATGTCGTCGGTGAGGACCATGACGATGTTGGGGCGGTCGTCGCTGCCGTCACCGGCCTCGAGCCGGGAGGAGTCGATGGTGGCGTAGGGCAACAGGTCGCCGGCCTCGCGGGCCGATGACCCCGCGGTCGGCTCCGGGTCGCTCGGCTCGGCGGCGCCGGCGCAGCCGGCGAGCCCCTGGAGGAGCAGCGTCGCACCGAGCGACACCGCCATCGTCTGTCGCAGTCGCCGAGCCAGATGCATACGGGCGATCCTGCCATCGCGGTGGTCAGAGGGTTTCCCGAGGTGTGCAACGGGGCAGGAGGGGCGCGCAGGGACGAGCGTGCGCGGAACGGATGCGGGAGAGACATGGAGCAAGGTCGTACGACGGGGAGCAAGGTGGCGCTCGGAGCCGTCGTCTTCGTGGTGGTGGCGGTGATCGTGGCGGCGCTGGCGGTCTCGATCACCAGTCGGGGGAGCGGGTCCGACGACGAGGCCGGGGCCGGCGAGGGCGGCGGCGCGACGACCGCGCAGCCCATCGAGGAGACCCCGGCCCCCGAGCCGGTGATGATCGGCGACAACCCGGCCGTCCAGGCGTGCGCGCTGCTGCCGGTGGAGGTGGTCGAGGCGGCGACCAAGCCGATGTCGCCCCGCGGCTACGTCACCCAGCGGATCCAGTCGGTCCCGGTGTCGAAGCAGGAGGTGAAGCGGATCTCCCGGACGGTCGGTGAGAGCGTGGACACCAGCTGCCGCTACCTCTACAACGACCACGACCTCGACCCGAAGCGCAAGAACTCCACGCTGCTCCAGGTGGACGTGCGCAACTTCGCCGACGCCGAGACCGTGGCGAAGAAGATGCGCCGCACTGAGCGGTCGGGGACCGGCAAGGAGCTGGCCTACCTGCGGCGCACCAACGCCGAGCAGTGGATCATCGACCTCGAGATCGACAGCGCCAAGCGGTCCGGCGGCGTGCCGGTCAAGGGGCTCGACGGGGTGCTCCACGTGAAGGGCGGCCGCAAGTTCGTGGTCGGGCACGGCCACGCGATGGTCTCGGTCTCGCTGGGGACCTCCGACATCAGCACCTTCACGCCCCCGCCGCTGACGCCGAAGGAGTACCGCCAGCAGGTGCCGGTGATGAAGCAGCTCTTCGCCACGATCGCGGAGCGCATCGCCGACCCGGCGATCGCCGGGCAGCCGCTGCCCACCAGCCTCGACGGCTCGACGGAGTCGCCCGAGGGGATCGCCTGGCTGGAGCCGTGCGAGGTGCTCACGCCCGAGATCTTCGAGGAGGTCTTCGGCAAGGCGGAGACCGACCAGCCCGAGGTGATGTCGCTGCCGCGCTCCCCCGAGGAGCGCCGCGCGATCGGGTCGGAGCCGTTCACCCAGGTGTCGTCCAGCTCGTGCACCCGCCAGGTCAGCGAGAGGAACGCCCGGGGGGACATCGGCTACACCGCAGACCTGACCGTGGAGATCCGCTTCGCCCAGGACGCCGTGGAGGCCCTGGAGGTGCTCGCGGCCCACTTCGTGCGGACGACGTACCCGCAGCATCTGTGGGACGAGGTGACGATCGACCAGGCCAGGGTGATCGGCCTGGTGAATCAGCTCGACGGGACGGCCGCCGACGTGGCCTACCTCTTCGACGACAGCAAGCTCAAGGGCGACACCCGGAAGGCCTACTTCACCGTCGGGCCCTACGAGGTGGCGCTCACCGGGCTCGGACCCCAGGGGAAGAAGGGCCTCCTCGACTACAAGCCGCACACCGCGGAGCAGTACCAGACGGCGACCGACCTGCTGGCCGAGCGCGTCCGCGAGCTCTCGGGTCTCGACGCGGAGGAATGAGATGAGCGACAGCGACGACCAGCGCCCCTCACCGGGTCACCACGGCCGGGCGGCCGCCCGGGTGGTCACCGCCGACCCGTTCTGGTCGGTGGTGCGACGACGGCACCCCGACGTCGACATCGTGGTCCTGCCGACCGAGGCGCGGGTCGAGACCCCGCCGGGGGCGCCGGCGGCGGACCCCACGGAGGTCGCGGCGCGTGAGGACCACGACGTACGCCGGGCGTGGGTGCGGCTGGTGGGCGACCTGGGCGACGTCCACGCGGACTGGCGGGCGCGCTGGGTGCCGGGCGGGGCGTCGGACCGGGTGCGCCGCGAGATCACCCTGACGGTCGACCGGGCCGACCCCGTGACGGTCGCCGCCCGGCTGGAGACCGCGGCGCAGACCCTGCGCGAGGACGGGTGGCAGGTGCTGGTGCCGCCGACCGGCTTCCCGCGGGTGATGGCCGGGCGCGACGGCGAGCTGGGCCGCTCCGAGCTCTCGCTGGTGCTGGTCCCCGAGGCCGGGCGGCTGGTGCTGCGGGTGCGCAGCGCCGACCACCCGGTGGGCGAGGCGACGGCACGCGAGCTGGCGGTGGCCTCATGACCCACATGGAGTGGGAGATGGCGGCCATCCAGCGCGGCATCGGCCGGTGGGAGGAGCTGGAGACGCTGATGACCGAAGCCGCCGAGGAGCTCGGCTCCGCGCCGACGGGCGGGGTCGCGCCGAGCGTCCAGGGGGCGGCGTCGGCGTTCCTGTCGGCGTGGACGGGCTACGCCAAGGAGAGCCAGGCGATCGCGGTGGGGTTCACCGGCGCGCTGCGCGCCTCGGTGGCCGACGTGGTCGGCACCGACTCCGGCCAGGCCTCCGACTACAGCCAGCTCGACGGGCGCCTGGGGCCGCAGCGATGAGCACGGTGACGATCCTGGTCCCGGCGGAGGTCGCGGCGATCCGGCGGCCCGGCGGCAACCCGGGCAGTGCCGACTCGCTGGCCGAGGCGCTCTACGCCGCGGCCGGGCGCTACGAGGAGTTCGGCGACTCCGCCGCCTCGTTGCAGAGCATGGAGGACGGCTGGTGGGGTGAGGCCTACGTCGCCTACCGGGAGGCCGCAGGCAAGGCGTCGGGGGAGCACGCCTCGATGGCCGCGACGGTCAAGCGGATCGGCCACGCGGTCACCTCCTACGCCGACACCCTGCGCGACCTGCTGCGCACCCACGAGCAGCTCCAGGACCGTCGTACGACGCTCAACTCGCGGCGCGACGTGCTGGTGGCCGACATCGCGGCCACCACCGAGGCGACCCCGGCGCAGATCGCGGAGCTGAAGAGCCGGGCGCGAGACCTCACCCGGGCGGTCGACGACCTGGTCACCGACCGTGACGTGCTCCTCGCCCAGGTGCAGGCCGCCGAGGACCTGCTGCGGCGCTCCTTCGAGGCGGCCACCGACCTGGGCGACGCGCTCTCCGACCTGGGCGGGGTCAGCGACGCCGCCAGGGACGCGATGGCCAAGCCCGGCGCGCCCGGCCCCAGCTCGAGCCCGGAGCAGGTCCACGACTGGTGGGAAGGGCTCACCGACGCGGAGCGGGAGGCGGTCACCTCGGCCTACCCGGAGGTGATCGGCGCCGCCGACGGGCTGCCGGCCGGGGCCCGCGACGACGCCAACCGGGTGCTGCTCGACGGCGACCTGGCCCGGCTGGCGGCGAAGGAGGACGACGGCACCCTGACCCCGCTGGAGCGCAAGGCGCTGGCGAACGCCCGGGCGACCCAGAGCGCGCTGAAGAGCGCGGAGGGCTATGACGACCCGCTGCCGGGCGGCGGCAGGCCGGGGGCGCAGCTGTGGCTCTACGACCCGACCGCCTTCGAGGGGGACGGGCGGGTCGCGGTCGCGATCGGCGACCTCGACACCGCCGACGACGTCGCGGTCTTCACCCCCGGCATCACCACCGACATGGGCAAGGTCGACGACTACACCAGCGAGATGTATAACCTCTACGAGGCGACGCGCTACAACGGCGACGGGTCGAGCGTGGCGACGATGTTCTGGCTGGGGTACGACGCACCCGACAGCCCCGTCGACATGGCCACCCTGACCGAGGGCCGCGCCGAGGACGGCGGCCGACGGCTGGCCGACGCCATCGACGGCCTGCGGGCCAGCCGGGGCGACGACCCCGACGACCGGGCGCACCTGACCGCCGTGGGGCACAGCTACGGCTCGACCACGACGTCGTACGCGACGGGCAAGTTCGACCTCGACGCCGACGACGTGGTGCTGGTCGGCAGCCCCGGGGCGGGTCCGGCCGAGCACGCCGACGACTTCAGCGTGGGGCGCGACCACGTCTACGTGGGCCGCGACAGCCGCGACATCGTCGCGGTCCTGGGTGACGAGGGCTGGGCCGGCAAGGCTGGGCTGGGCCTGGGCAGGGACCCGTCGGAGGACGACTTCGGCGCCACCCGGTTCGAGGCGGAGCGGGTGGACCGTGAGGACATCCGCAACTGGGGCGACGCCCACTCCAACTACCTGTCGGTGAACACCGAGTCGCTCTACAACATCGGCCTCATCGTCGACGGCCACGGCGACCAGGTCAACGAGGCGGAGCACTCCTACGACCCGTTCTTCGGCTCTCCGGTGGATCCGGAGGTCGACCGGGAGCCCACCCAGGGCGTGCCCGGCAAGTCGCAGACGAGGGAGGACGACTGATGGGCGGGGTGCGGACCCTGGTCGGCGGTGCCATGCTGGTGCTCATGCTGGGTGCGTGCGGCGGCGAGCCCGACCCCGAGGAGTCCCGGGCGGCGCTCTCCCAGGCGCAGGAGCTGGTGGAGAGCCGGTTCCGCGACGCCGTCGAGGTGCTCGGGCAGGCGGGCTTCGAGGTCTCCGAGGCCGACGCGGAGTGGCGGGTCTGCGGGGTCGAGCCGAAGAGCTCGATGCAGGTGCTGGGCGGCGGCATCCTGACCGGTGGCGAGGGTGAGGCCGCGGCCCGGGTGGCCGCGGCCTCCGACGCCCTGGTGGCCGACGGCTGGGAGGTCGAGAACGCCGCCGACACCCCCCGCCCCTACGCGATCCTGGTCGACGGCGAGGGCGAGGAGAAGGTCCGGCTGAACGTGCAGGAGTCGAAGTTCGAGGCCGGCCGGGTCAGCCTCGGGATCAGCGGGGCGTGCGTGGAGTCCGGGAGCGAGGACTCCGAGCGGCTGGGGCAGAAGTTCGACCTGCTCTGAGGCTCAGAGCCTCTGGCACTGGCCTTCCTTGTCCCCGGCGACCCGGTTGCCGGCACCGGCCGGGCGGGGGCTGTTGTCCTCGCACTGCAGGTTGCCGTCGACCACGTTGCGGCGGACGACGAAGCGTCCGTTGTCCTCGAGCTGGATGTCGCCGTCGACGACGGTGCGCACGATCCGGCCCTTGCCGCCGTCCTCGAGCTGGATGTTGCCCCCGACGCGGGAGCGGTCGCCGTTGCGCGGCTTCACCACGACGCGCTGGAACCCCTCGCCCTGGATGTCGCCGTCGACGCGGATGCCGCTGGCGACCAGCGTCCCGCCGCTCTCGACCTCGATGTTGCCCTCGATCCGGGTGCCGTTGAGCCGGCAGGTGACGTTGCGCGGGACAACGAGGTTGTCGTCGAGGGTGGTGGCGCCCAGGGTGCCGCGGCAGCTGACGTCGTCGGCGTACGCCGGGGCGGCGACCAGGACGCCTCCGGCGGCGAGGAGGGGGAGGGTGGCAAGGGCGGCGAGTGTCGTCTTCATGGCGAGGAGGGTCCCCGGCGCGGGTGAACGGACGGTGACCGGGGAGTGAAGGGTCCGCCCGGGGCGGGCGTCGCACCGGAGAAGAGCAGGAGACGACCGCAGCTCCGAACCCCTACTCGGGGCCGGAGCTGCGGAGTCGTAGCGAGGAGCGGAGACTACTTCTTCTTGCTGCCGCCCTTGGCCTTGGAGGCCGCCTGCTTCTCGGTCGCGGCACCGGCGGTGCTCAGCTGACCGGCGGCGTTCTCCAGGTGGGCGCGGACGAACCAGTGGAACTGCTCGAGCTCGGAGGTCTGGGAGATGAGCAGGTCCTCGGTGATCGGGTCGAGCTCGCCGGCCTCCTCGATCGCCTTGCGGTTGTCCTTGATGATGCCGACGTAGACCAGGTCGAGCGCGCCGAGGTGGGCCTGGGCGGTGTCGCGGCCGATGGAGTACTCGTCCCAGGAGCGCGCCTTGACCAGCGCGCCGGGGGTGCCGATCGGCACGCCACCCATAGTGGCGATCCGCTCCGCGGTGTCGTCGGCGAAGTTGCGCACGGCCTCGACCTGCGGGTCGATCATCTCGTGGACGCCGATGAAGTTGGGACCGACGACGTTCCAGTGCACGTGCTTGAGGGTCAGGTGCAGGTCGTTGTAGGCGTAGAGCCTGTCCTGCAGCGCCTTGACGACGGTCTCGCTGTCCTTGGCGGTCATGCCGGGCACGTTGTAACCGGTGGCCATCTGAATTCCTCCTGTGGGTTGGTTCGAGTCGGCCTGTACCCAGTCGGGGGGATTGCTGAACAGGCATCCCCACGCACCCGCCACACTGGGGCGGTGCCACGACGCCCGCTCCTCCTGCTCCTCGCCGGGTACGTCGTCTTCCTCGCGGGGCGTTGCTGGGGGTCCTCTTGGCGTTCAGAGCCAAGGACGGTGCGGCGAAATACAACCTACGGCGAAACCAATAGTGTTTGGTGCGGCCCGTCAAGCGGGCTCCGCGTATAGGTGTGATGCCCAACGATCGAGCACGGACTTCTCTCCCAACGACGCATCCCCGCAGCCCGCTTGTTACCGCAACTGGATCCCAAACGGCAGGCAGGTCAAGGTGTCCCCTGTCCGTGTGGCAGACCTGAGCGGGCGCGGAAGAGCACCCGTGCGTCCAGCCATTGTGGGCGGTCGGAGGCAAACGTTCTAAGCAGGCGACTTCGTCGAGTCCGGGTTCGGCAGCTTGTGGTGCGGGTCGTGATCTAGTCGCCCCACGAAGAACCAAGCAAGGGAGAAGACGAGCAGATCTCTGATCAGTGCCCCCGAGGCAGCTCCGACGGCACCGGCGTAATGAGCGCCCAGCATCATCGTTGGTAGAGAGATCGCCGCGGCGACTAGCCAGAACCGCGCAACCTGGTGCTGACCCCCGCGACCCACCATTTGCATGATGGCTACGCCACCAAGGCACGAGAAGAGTCCCGCAACGACGCAGAGTCGAAGGGGCGTCGAACTTTCTAGTTCTGCACCAAACAGGAGAGAGACGAGCGGGCCCGGGACGATGAGGAACGGCAATGCAATGCCTGTGTACGTCACGGCGACAACGCCGGAGATCACGATGCGCTGAGAACGAAGACCGGCTCGGTCACGTGATGCTGCCGCCCGTGCTACAACGGCGCCGGCGGGCACAAGAGCAGCGGTAGTGAGCGCATTCTGCAACTGGCTCGCCAGGCCATAGGCCGACACGGTCGACACGGTCGCGGCGAGGGCAACCACCGCTGTGTCGCTCTTGTTCGCGACCACATTTAACAGCGAGCCAAGCCCAAGACCCCAGGTGTGGCGCACCTTGAGTTGCTCACCGTCGCTCGAGCCCGCACCTGTGTGATCGCGTCTAAGAGACCGATACTGCAGCGCAGTGATGAGCACCTCCCCCGCGGCGAGGATTCCTACGATACTTGCCGGACTTCCAAAAGTCCCCGCAAGCATCAACATAGGGGTCGTCCCCCCGCGAACTACGCCATTGATTGATGATGTTCGTCGAAACAATTTCCTGCCAAGGGCGGCCTGCGAAGTCACCATGCTGCCTTGGTATGCCACCGCATACAAGAACACGACAAGGGCCCACGTGGGTGCTCCAACTAGGGACTCCCCACTCAATGATGAACTCAGCCAAAGTCCCAGAGAGACGGGAGCCGCGACTCCCATCCGAAACAGAAGGGGGCGTAGTAGAGCTTTTGGATCAGAAACATCCCCACTGGCGTACGTTCTAACGGCTTGAGAAGAAAGCCCTGCATCTACCAATGCGTAGCAGAGGGTTGCCAACGCCAGGGCCAGAACGATCGCACCAACTCCGTCAAGCCCAGACGCTCGTCCGGCCACAGCCATTGCGACTAAGATCTGAAGTTTAGAACCGAGAGTTGTAGCAAGGGTCCATAAGCCGTCCATCAAGCCATGTCCACGGAGTGCATTAGATGCCCGTGCTAACAGGGAGATCATCGGGCTCTCCCGGGCCAGCGAGACAGGTCACGCCACGGTGACGACGCCTGTTCTTGATCAGTCACTGAGCGGACTGCTCATCGGATCGGGACATACCGCTTCGAGCCAACCGTCAGGAGGGTTGGATCCGTCTGACTCCCAAACCTTTAGGTGGGGTTTATAGACATCTGCGCCGGGTGTGAGAAGGAGGGGAGTCGCGCCCAGGAATGCGCCCCAAGCGCTGAATGTGCTTCGACTTCCTATTATCCCCGCCGAGTTGGCAAGGATCATGATATCCGCGAGTGCATTCGAGGCCCCGCTCCGGTACACCCCTGGCAGCGCTAGGATCGAGGCTAACTCATCGTCCGTGCCGTCGGAGCAGACAATCACTGGCCGCGAAGGCTCCCGTGTTCGGAAGTGTACGATCTGGTCTTGGTACCATTGCAGTGGAATGCTTGCGTTATTACTCGAGGGAAGGTCACGTTCGTGGGTCGGCCGTGAGAAATCTCCCAGTCTGATGTGAACACCCACATAAGAGTGTTCTGGCACCCCAGCTAGGACCGAGGGCCTTGCGATTTGCTCGAGGAACTGCCGGTATGCGCCTGGGTTCTGGTGGAGTTCGGCAAAGTAGTTACCCATGCCTTCAAAAACGACAACACGGCCACGGGTGCTTCTGGGGCCGAATCTACCTAGAGTACCCGTCCGCCACGCACGGGTGATTAGCATGCGCATACTAGGCGCTCGAAAGAGGCGCCAGTACTGGCGCTTGTCCCGCTCCCGACGCAAAGTAGGGCCAACACGAATTTGCAACCATTTGGGGGGTAGCAATAGTGAGTTTGCAACCTCTTGGTGGCGGTCAAAGGCCCGCATGAGGGGGAAGAGCTCGTTACCTAGCCCAGCGCGACCGAGTTTCGGATAAAGGAAGACGGACTCGTTCACTGGGCCGCGCCCGTCGCTCCCTTGAGTAGGTCCTCGAAACATGGGGGTCCTCCTCAGGATCGGTATGCACGTCCCGTCACCGGCTGAATATACAAGGGGATTGCCCCCGACTGGCGGAAGGGTCACAACAGCGCCCGTCTCGACGGATAACTGGACAAGCGCTGAGGGTCTGACACGACCTCGGGGCCCGCATCGCGGAAGGGCGCCGCGGAGTGTCCACCGCCGCAGGGAGGCAGCCACCACGCAATGGCCTTGCTGCGTACACTGCACGAATGAAGGGCACACCTGAGACTGGCGAGACACCAGTGCGGTCACGACGGGAGAGCCAGATCTTCAATGCTTCCGCGTTCACACTGCTCCTCACGCCTCTTGTCTTCGTAGGCCCCACGCTGTCGTACCAGTCCTTCACGGGCGCGGCACCGGCGACCGACATGACCCCGGTTCTAGCGCTGCTACTGGGGGGGATGGTGCTTGCTGGAGCAAGGTTGGCGTGGTTGATCGCGAAGGGTGAGCCGCGGCTTCTGAGTGCGTCCATTTGGATATTCACCTATGTATTCATGGGTATCGCGCCGATAGTGCAGTTGAGATCGGGTGTTCTGCCCAGCACTACGCCCTACGTCTCGCCGGGATCTCAGTTCATGGCCGCTCTGGCGATTGTTCTGGCGATGGCGGCCTTCCTCCTGTCGGAAACCACTAGCGGCCCCAAACGGCTATCATTAGGGATCTGCCCGGTGCAGTTCCAAACGGGGATGCCAGACGGCTCGCTGTCCTCCACGCGCGTGATTCTCCTCGCTGTGGCTTCCTTGCTCGCCACCGTGTACTACGTAGTGACTGTGGGTCCAAGATCTCTTCTCCTAACACGCGATGAACTCAGCGCCATCAAGGCGGCGATATGGACGGATTCTAGTGCCGCGGTTCTTATCGTGGGGATTTGCACATTTCCCGTCCTAGTAGCTCATGTGGCGGGCTACAGGATCAGCGCGCAACGGCGTGCTGAGGGGCTCAAGCCTTGGACCCTGCTTCTCATCACAACGGGGGCCGCCACACTCTTCGCCACTAATCCGATTAGCAGCCCTAGGTATTACGCAGGGACTATTCTTCTAACCTTCATTGCGGTTCACGGGGGCTGTGCCACGCCCACGAGAGTACGAATATTTCTCTCGGGCTTCTTGCTAGGCCTGATATACCTGTTCCCCTTGGCCGATTTCTTTCGCCGTGTGGGTGGGAAGACGCTGAGCTTCCGTCCCAGCGAAGCGTTTCTCTCGGGCGACTTCGACGCGTTCTCGCAACTATCTAACACCTTCGCGTACGTATCAGCGAACGGTCTGGAGTATGGCCGTCAGGGCTTGGGGGTCCTGACGTTCTGGGTTCCAAGGGCCATCTGGGTTGACAAACCTCGGGACACGGGCGTGCTGCTGGCTGAATTCAAAGGATACGAGTTTACGAACCTATCTGCGCCAATCTGGGCAGAACTGTACATTAATGGTGGATGGCTATTGCTAATAGTGGGAGCCTGGGGATTTGGGCGATTTGTGCAGCGTTTCGATGATACTGCCGTAATGTTGCGCCAGAGGTCCCTGCCACTTCCCGTCCTGAACTACATAATACCGTTCTATTCTATTATTCTTATGCGAGGAAGCCTTCTGCAGGCAGCTCTCGTCTTCTTTCTCATCGTGCTGTCGGCGTGGTTCGTGAGTGTTCGTCGCTCGACAAGGCTGCCGTCGAATAGATCCTCGAACGGTTCACCCCGCCCAGAGATAGGCCAAGCGGGGCGCGAAGCAGCTGACTTTCAGGGAGCCACTAGGCGGGGATTGATGGGGCACTGAGCGCGGGGCCTGCCTGAGCATTCCGGGGGCGCCGCTGGTGCACCGATAGAACTGGGCGGTCGAGAAATAATTGGGCCGTCAACCGTTAGATAGAGGGCTGACCGCACTTTGAGGGGCGCCGGACACGTGACGAATGGTTTGTGAAGTCGAGGGTGGCGCACGAGGAACGCAATTCTGGACGCCTCGAACGAGCGATGTGTTCGGTTGCCCCGCTTCAAACTGGCGCCGCTGCAAGCTGGCGCCGCTGGACGGCGTAGAGCCACCCGTCGTCGTGAACCCCGCGTGCCTCACGGCTCGATGCCGATATCCATCAGCACGTCAGAAGGAGAGGCCACGCGAGCGACAGGTGGCGTGCCACGCGCATCCAATCCTCCGACTGCACCGGGCCGGACAGCAAGCCTTCCGGATTTCGCTCGTTGACGACTTGCCCGCGGACGCAATGTCGTGCGCTCGCGTTGGAATCAGCGCATCCAACCCGGCAACAGTGCGGACCCCCGGGCAGCGATTGGGTCCTGTTCCGCTGAGCGTTCAACATGGATCACGATGAGCCGAGCAGCGATGGCAGCATGAACGAGCGTGTGCTCCACCAACCTGCGCCACCCGTTTGTCGGCAACGCTCGAATCTGGGGCCGATCCGCTGGCTTGGTTTCCAGTAGTCATCGCAATCTCTGGATGGACGCGGACGTTAGCGGTGCGCTGAACAGTTCCGCCGGCGCACGGTCGCCCAGGGTCAATCGAGGACGGCCGTTGAACTCCCCTTCGACCCTCACAAGGTCACGCGGGGTGTCGATGGAGAGGCCCGTCGACTTCGGGAAGTACTGACGCAGCAGCCCGATGGCGTTCTCATTGACCCGCGCTGCTGGACTGGCTGCGTCGCAGAAGTAGATCCTCACCCCGGTCATGGCGGTGATCTCGAGGTGGCGGG
This sequence comes from Nocardioides sp. Z40_12, assembly GCF_058215795.1. Taxonomy (NCBI): domain Bacteria; kingdom Bacillati; phylum Actinomycetota; class Actinomycetes; order Propionibacteriales; family Nocardioidaceae; genus Nocardioides; species Nocardioides sp. Z40_12. The sequence goes on along the minus strand of NZ_JBZAJA010000005.1, from coordinate 236,919 downwards.
CCATCTCAGTGCCTTGATCCCAGGTCAGGCTCTGACGTAGCCCCGCGGGCAGGCCCTCCAGAGTGGCGCCGAGTTGGGGTCGCAGCGTTGTGGAGTCCTGAGCGGGCAGGTGGACCAGCTTCAAGTATCGGGTCTGACGTTCGATGAGGGTCGCGATGGCTGAGCGGTGGTGCGGACCGACGCTGGGATCTCCTTCCCAGTGCCCGGCCGCAGTCCTGTCGGTCGGCTCGAAGCCCCGGTCGTGGTTCGAGAGCATCGGCTGAGCAAAGCGTCGGCCAGCCCGGACCACCCGAGTGTGGCCGCGACGGTGGTCACGCCCGGTCCGCAAGGGCGACATCGCAGCGGATGCCGTCCTCACGCAACGCAGCAGGCCGGTCTGGTGGCGGTACAGCGCCTGGTAGATGCTCTCGGTCGACGACCACATCTTCGGGTCCTGGGGGTGCTCACGGCGCAGTGTCCGGCTGGTCTCCTGAGGCTCCAACGAAGCGCGAGCTTGGCGACGACGAAGGCGAACAACGCCCGGTTCTCGGTGATCTTCACCGGGCGATCTCGCCGCCGCCGGACCGCGGCCGCGCTGTGGGCGTGGAACGGGCGGTACAGCCGCGAGTGGTGCCGGTTGCGTCGCAACTCGCGGCTGATCGTCGATGGTGCGCGGCCCAACTCGCGGCCGCTGGCCGTCGGCCCGAGTCCGCGACTGGCGAGGTCGGCGATCTTCACCCGCTCGTCCTCGGGCAAGAACCGCGTTGAGATCTGACGAACAGCGAGGGGCTCGAGGGGAGGCGACGAGCACCGTGCCATCCGGGCGCCGTACCCGGGCGCCGTTCTTCCACCGCTGCGCAGCAGAGCGGGACACGCCGGCCTCCACACATGCAGCGCGTAGGAACCACCCCTGCGCCATCAGTTCCACGAACCTGCGCCGAGCCTCTGACTCTGGCGGCCTTCCCGGCCCTTTCCGAACACGCCGCGCTGACAACAAGGCCTCCTCGGAACCGGCTCTCGTTGCGATGGTTACTGGAAACCCCCCGTCGCTATGGCCTCATTTTCGAGCATCGTCGACACCGTTCACGACGATGCCGGCGAGGCGCACTCCACGTCGGCTGGTTGCCCCCGTGCTTTGTGTCTCGCGCGGGACGCGCACAACCCCGCAACGAGCTCTCACGGTGACCCGGCGGCGTGGCACACGCCCCATGGTGCCTCTTAGCGTGGTCGGAACGTTGTCACGCGAGATACCCGCGAGTAGGGCATCATGGAGCTGATCCTCAAGCAACGGGGTTCGTGGGGGAAGCGAGCACGTCATGTGGGACACAAATTGACCGAGTCAGGTGCTAATTCAAACCGCCAGCGTCGAGAAGTGGTGTGGATCACGAACTTCGCCGCTCCATACCGAATCCCGGTATGGCAGCAAGTCGCAAAGACGCATGACCTGTCCATAGGTCTCCTAGAATCAAACAAGGCCTTGTTTAAAGGTGAGGCAGGCCGTCCTCAGGACTGGGCCCACGCCCCTAGCCACGGTCTGTTGTACCGTGAGATCCCGACGTTGCACATCGTTAGGGGTGAGCACCGCTACTACGTCACCCGTCGGCTTCTTGGAGTCTCGTGGGTGCCGAAGCGGGGGGTAGTCGTTCTCGGCGGCTGGGAGTCCCCTTCATACTTTCAAGCGCGCGTTGCGGCGATTGTCAGGGGCGCCCAGACAATTGGATTCTATGAAAGCACCTTGCAGTCCCAGCGTTGGAGGCGCGGGCCGATCGCGCTCGCGCGTCGGCTCTTCTTCCGATCACTGAATCGAGTCATTGTTCCGGGTCCGGCGGCAGCAGCTGCCGTTACGGCCATGGGGGTCGCGCAGGATCGGATTGTGATCGCCTTCAACGCGGTCGAGACGGAGCGATTTCATGCTGCGGCATCTGTCCGCGCTGCGGCCGGACGCCTAGGTCACGCGTACATCTACGTGGGTCAACTTATTCCACGTAAGCGTGTTATTGAGATGGTTCACGCATTCGCCGCGATCGGCCACAGTATGGACACCTTGACGCTAGTCGGGAGCGGCCCGCAGGAGGATGAACTGCTTCGCCTAGTGGAGCGCCTCGGAGTGGGTGATCAAGTCGTGATGTTGGGCGAGATTGAGAACGCACTAATCCCTGAAATCTTGGCTCAGCACGACAGTTTGATCTTGGCGTCGGAGGAGGAAGTCTGGGGGATGGTCGTGAATGAGGCCTTGGCGACCGGATTACACGTGGTGGTCAGCGAACGCTGCGGTGTCCTCCCTTCAGTTAAGGATATGGTTGGCGTATACCCAGTAAGCGGGAGCTTGGCGGACCTCCCAGATGCATTGTCGGCGTCCCGAGCGGGTTTCGAGGGACTGATCGCGCACCCGGAGATTCTGCAGCACACTCCTGCTCGGTTCGCCTCCATCGTCTGTGAGGCCATCGCCGCGAATTGACGCGCTCACGGAGATCCAGGCCCGGCTAGTTCTGCGCCGGCCGCCCCATCATCGCTAGTGCGCCGTTCCTGAACGAGGCAACCATCTGTTCCATGGTTGGCGCCTGGGACAAGGTCTGCGGTTCCGCCGCACATACTTCCAAGATGAGATCTGCGAAAGCATCCGGATCGGAGGTTGTGGAAAACAGGTCGAGGTCCTTGGTCAGGTAGTCAACTTCGGGTGCGTGGAATGGCCAGTCCGTCGTTACCAAGGGAAGTCTCAAAACCAACGCGTCAACTGCAATCAGCCCGATGCGTCCGGGGTTCACGATCACCGACGAGGCTGCAGCAGCGAGTGCTTTCCGATGAGCGTCCGCATATCCCATGAGAATGACTTGGCCTCGATCGGCTGCCCGCTTCAAGCGATCAGCTTCCAGTCCTAGGCCACACACGATCAACTTGAAGGCGTCATTGGTGACCCACAGGCGGTCGAGCGACTTAGCAAGAACGTCGACCCGCTTGTTCGAATCTAGGCCACCTAAGTAGAGGCCCACGGCTCCACTGGTCAGACCGTGTCGATTCCTAAATTCCCGCACATCATCCGAGGTGACCCCTGCTCGCGCGAACTGCAGCTCAGTCGTGTCGATTGTGTTGCCTACGGACGTGATGTGCGCGCGAGGCACTTTCCGGAGTTTGGCGTCCCTAGTGCCTGCGTCCGTGTACGCGAAAATGTGATTAGCGCGCTGAAGTAGCCACCTCTCTACAAGGGTGTCCAACTTGTTTGCTTGCTTGACGTAGTCGGAGATGTGGCCCCAGAGTCCTACCTTGAGACCGTTCATTTGACGGGCGATTGCAATATGGGTGTCTAGGCACGAGCCAGCAGCTGGCACGATGACTCCGTCGACCTGTCTCATTAGACTCGTGGCACCGTAGTAGGTAAAGGTGCCGAACGGTGTCGTGATGCTCCGCTGCTGCGTCTCTTTGTGCCAATCGTGTCCTTCGCTTCCGTCTTGGCGTTTAGCCTGGGTTCCAGTTGCCCTAGGCGCGGCGACTATGCCAGTTACGCCGTCATCGCTCAAAAGGTTGAAGAGTGAATCGAAGAACGGGACCCTGTACGAGGGAAGATATGGCTGGACGATTAGCAATTTCATGATGGTGTGATCGCCTCGACGTAGAGGGACTCAAGTTGCGTAGCGATGGCATCTATGCCGAACCGTGTGCGGGCCAGTTCGGCAGCGCGCTCACCCATCAACGCCGTATCGATGGGATTCCGCAGCATCGTGTCGAGCGCACTGACAAGAGAATTAACCGAACCGTCGGTAACCAATCCTGCGCCAGAGGCATGGATCGCTCCCGCCAGACCACAAGTGTCGGTGATCACTACGGGGGTGCCAACTGACATCGCCTCAAGCACGCTCATCGGGTAAGGCTCGTCGACGGAAGGCAAGCAGTAGATGGCCGACTCCGCCAATCGATGCAGCGTGTCCTCAGGCGCGATCGCGTCTTCTCGCACAACCTGCGTAGGCTTCGAGGCTTTGATCAATGCGTCGATGGCCGGTCCCTCCCCTTCATCCGGGCCGACCATTGTCCAAGAGGTGTCCGGATACTTGTCTTGGAGAGCGATTGCTGCGCGCACGAAGTCCGTAGGTCGTTTTCTCTTGTGGAGCCTCGCGAGAAAGAGGACTCCAGACTTATGGGTCTTGCGGACCGCGGCTAAGGGAACACCATTTTCTAGAAGTCGCTGATTCTGCAGTTTCCCAGCTACGACTGCTACATCACGGCGCTCCTTTTCAGTGAGAAACAGCGCGGCTGCGGCCCTTCGCAGAGTCGGGCGGGTCAAGAACGCGTCTAGTGGACGCGCCAGGGGGTTGCGGCTTGCGTCAATCATTCCATGCGTCTGCACGAGTACGGGCAGGCCCGCGCGCAATGCCGAGGCGGCCAAGGGCAGCGTGACGAGGTCACGTGCCAAATGGACATGAACAACATCGAACTGTTCCTTGCACTTTTTGAACCATCCCTGTAGACCCGGTGACGCAAGGCCAGCGAAGCCAGCGCGCGGAATGACCCTGCGAGCGGGGAAAAGGTGCGCGGGCACGGACTCAATCTCGGTTGGAGGAGACTGGAACCCGCGGAACCCTGCGGCGAGAGCGACAGAGTGACCCCGTTCTTGCAATGCGACACATTGGTTCACTGCAACTCGGATTGGCCCCCCGTATGCCCCATCAGGACTTACCAAGGTAGCGACCTGGAGGATTCGCATCAGTTCGCCGCGATGTTCGTAGCTCGGGGGGCGAGGACCAGACTGTCCGGCGGCACGTCGTCGGTGATTAAGCAGGCGGCGCCGACAGTTGCTCGGGCACCGACAGTAACACCTCTCAGGACTGTGGCCCGTGCCGCTATCCACGCGCCCTCCTCGATCACAACGGGCAGATTGTCAAACTCGAAGGTGGGCGAGTGGCGATCATGGCTCCCTGTGCAAAGGAGGACGTCTTGCGAGACACAAACATTTGACCCTATGCTGATGTGTTCCAAGTTGAGAAGCCATGACCCTTCGCCGATCCAACTCCCCTCGCCAATATGCAGTTTCCACGGCCAGTGGATTCTCACGCGATGGCGGATCAGAACGTTTTCGTCGATTGTCGCGCCGAACGCGCGCAGGATGCGAACCCGCGAGGCGGCGGGAAACCACCAACGCATGAATACCGTGCCTGAGATGAGCAGCCACATCACTTGTGTCAGCTTCCCCCGGCCGATCTCGTAGCCGGCGCCGGTGAAGCCGGCGAGATCGCGAGTTGGTGACTCCATGTGGCGAGTGTACGAGTTGTGAACGGTGGACCCGACGGCGCTAGATCCCGTGGCAGTCATTCAAGCGATCCGAACGCACAAGCTGCTTCCGGCCCGCCGTTGGCCCAGTCAGGCGTCCCGCTTCGTTCGAACGGTCTTTCAGAGCGTTCGCGTGAGCGCTTCCTGCCGCCTGAGTGCTCAAATGCATACTCGAGATCTGTTCCTTCTCGGGGTCGAGCCCGCCCCGACGTGTCTCCGATTGTAGGGTTCCTCAAGACAGGGGTCGGGCACTGGGAGGGGCGAGCAGTGGATGCGGGCGGCTTACGTGTGCTGATACTGGGTGTTAACTATGCCCCTGAGCCGACCGGGATTGCGCCGTACACCACGCGCATTGCGTCCGGTCTGTCTGAGCGAGGCCACGCGGTGAAGGTGGTGACCGCCTTTCCGCACTACCCGCAGTGGACGATCCACGAGGACTACTCGGGATTCACGAAGCACGAAGTAATCGACGGAGTCCCTGTGACCCGTCTCCGTCACTTGCTCCCAACGCGGACTACCGGCTTGAGCCGCGCGTGGTCTGAGATTACTTTCGGGGGGCGCCTCATTGCGAGTCAGTGGGGACACCCAGATGTAGTGATTTGTAAGAGTCCCGCGCTTCTTAGCACGGCCATGGCCGTGACGCGCGGGCTTTGGGGTTGGAGACGTCCCGCTCTGGGGGTGATCGTCCAGGACCTGTACTCGGCTGGGTTGACAGAGACGACCGATCGCCGCGGAATGCTCGCGAATGGACTAAAGCGCCTCGAGTCCCGCGTGGTTCGGCGCGTCGACGGGGTATCAGCGATTCACGAACGCTTGAAGCAGCAGATCGTGGAAGGGCTCAATGTCAGTCCCCACAAGGTGACAGTCATCCGCAACTGGACGCATGTGCCCGAGGTCGCGCCCTTCGATCGCCAGGCGTTCCGTCGTCAACTCGGCTGGCGGGAAGACGAAGCAATCGTGCTCCACGCTGGGGCCATGGGTGAGAAGCAGGGACTCGGGACAGTCGTAGAGGCGGCACGGCTTGCCGAGCAGCAGGGCAGTGAGGTGCGCTTCATACTTCTGGGGGACGGTGGCCAACGCGCAGCTCTGGAAAGGCAGGCAGAGGGTCTGAGATCTGTCCAGTTCATGGATCCCCTGCCGGGCGAGGCGTACGGACGGGCGATGCAGGCGGCAGACGTGTTGCTCGTGAACGAGAAGCCAGGCGTCGTTGAGATGGCTGTCCCCAGCAAACTGACGTCCTACTTCAGCACTGGGGTCCCAGTGCTTGCCGCAACGGAGGCCCGTAGCACCACGGCGGACGAAATAGCTGCGTCGGGTGCGGGGCTACGCCTGGACCCCGGAAACCCAGCCGAACTCCTCGTCAAGAGTCTAGAGCTGGGCACGAACAAGGCCCACGCGGGGGCGCTGGGAGCGCGGGGCCCTGCTTACTGTGAAAGTGTTCTCTCGGAATCCGCCGCACTCGATGCGTACGACGCATGGGTCAGGCACCTACACACGATCCACCACTGGGGTGAGTGAGATAATGACGGCAAAACGGGCCTTTATTACTGGCATAACCGGACAGGACGGCTCCTATCTGGCTGAGTTGCTCCTGGGTAAAGGGTACGAGGTGCACGGTCTAATCCGTCGCGCCTCGACATTCAACACATCTCGAATCGACCACCTCTACGTCGACCCGCACGACCCGGAAGCCAAACTCTTCCTCCACTACGGTGATCTTTCAGACGGTGCTCGCCTCGTCACGCTCCTGGGGGAGATTGATCCCGACGAGGTCTACAACCTCGCCGCGCAGTCGCACGTCCGCGTGAGCTTCGACGAACCCGAGCACACCGGGGACACCACCGGTATCGGTGCGATGCGCCTGCTCGAAGCTGTCCGCGTGGCGGGCGTAAAGTGCCGCTACTACCAGGCGTCGAGTTCGGAGATGTTCGGGGCGACGCCGCCCCCGCAGAACGAGGAGACCCCGTTCTACCCCCGCTCCCCCTACGGGGCGGCAAAGGTTTACGCCTACTGGGTGACCAAGAACTACCGGGAGGGCTACGGCCTCTTCGCGACGAACGGCATTCTGTTCAACCACGAGTCTCCCCGTCGTGGCGAGACCTTCGTGACCCGCAAGATCACCCGGGCGGTCGCCCGCATCAGGGCCGGCCTGGACGAGCACGTCTATCTCGGCAACCTCGACTCCATCCGCGACTGGGGTTACGCCCCGGAGTACGTCGAAGGCATGTGGCGCATGCTTCAGGCCGACGAGCCCGATGACTACGTCCTTGCCACCGGCGGCAACTTCACCGTGCGGGACTTCGTGGTGACCGCCTTTGAGCACGTGGGCCTCGACTGGGAGAAGCACGTGAAGTTCGATGAGCGGTACCTCCGCCCCACGGAGGTGGATGCTCTCGTCGGGGATGCGAGTAAAGCTGAGCGCAACCTGGGCTGGAAGGCGACGGTGCAGACTGACGAGCTGGCCCGGATCATGGTCGACGCGGACATCGAGGCACTACAGCACGAAGGGCGGCACTGGATCGACCAGCCGACGCTCGAGGGGTGGCCGAAGTTCTGATGCGGGACATCGACTTCGTGCCGGGTGCGCTCGACCGCAACGCGACGACTTATATCGCCGGACATCGCGGGATGGTCGGCTCCGGGATCTGGCGACAGTTGGAGGGTCGAGGGCACACCAACCTGGTCGGGAGATCCTCGAGCGAGCTGGACCTCAAGGAGCGGGCGGACGTCTTCGACTTCTTCGCGGAGACGCGGCCCCGCTACGTGGTGCTGGCGGCGGCGAAGGTGGGCGGCATCCTGGCCAACGACACCTACCCGGTGGACTTCTTGAGCGAGAACCTCCGTATCCAGACCAACGTGATGGACGCCGCTCTGGCGCACGGGACGGAGCGTCTGCTGTTCCTGGGCTCCTCTTGCATCTATCCGCGTCTGGCCGAGCAACCGATCCGTGAGGATTCACTCCTGACGGGGCACCTGGAGCCGACCAACGATGCCTATGCGATCGCCAAGATCGCCGGGATCCTCGGTGTTCAGGCGGTACGCCGTCAGTATGGGCGACCGTGGATCTCCGCCATGCCCACCAACCTGTACGGCCCGGGTGACAACTTCTCCCCCACGGGGAGTCACGTCCTGCCCGCGTTGATCCGACGCTACGACGAGGCACGGGAGTCGGGCGCCGGAGTGGTCACCAACTGGGGGAGCGGATCGCCTCGCCGCGAGTTCCTCCATGTCGATGACATGGCAGCGGCCTGCGTCCACCTGATGGAGCACTACGACGGACCCCAGCAGGTCAACGTTGGCACGGGCCGGGACGCCACCATCAAGGAGATCGCCGGATTCGTGGCTGAGGCAGTCGGCTATCAGGGCGAGACCGAGTGGGACACCTCCAAGCCCGACGGCACCCCGCAGAAGCTCCTGGACGTGACCAAGCTGCAGGCAGCGGGCTGGATGGCGCAGATCGGCTTGCGCGAAGGCATTCAAGCAACGGTCGACTGGTATCGAGAGAACAGGGAGTCGCTCCGCGAGGCTGGCTGAGCTCGATCACGCTCCCAAGACGACAGAAGCCCCGGGCCGAGGCCCGGGGCTTCTGTCATGTTCTGCGAAGTCAGGAGCCGGTGTTGATCATCCCCGCTCCGACCGTCACGCCGGTCGCCTCGTCAATCAGGATGAACGACCCAGTCGTTCGGTTCTTCGCGTACGGGTCGCACAGCAGCGGCACCGTCGTGCGCAGCTGCACGCGCCCGATCTCGTTGAGCCCGAGCTCCTTGGTGTCCTGGTCCCGGTGCAGGCTGTTGACGTCCAAGCGGTACTGGATGTCCTTCACCATCGCCCGCCCGTTGCGGGTCGTGTGCTTGATGGCCAACTTCTGACGCGGCCGCAGCGGCTCGTTGGTCATCCAGCAGATCATCGCGTCGATGTCCTGGCTGGGCTTGGGCGCGTTGTTGACGCGGGCGATCATGTCGCCGCGGCTCACGTCCACGTCGTCGGCCAGACGGATGGTGACCGACATCGGCGGGAAGGCCTGGTCGATCTCCTTGTCGAAGAGGTCGATCGCCTCGATGGTCGAAGTCATGCCGCTGGGCAGCACGATGACCTCGTCGCCCTTCTTCAGCACGCCGCCGGCGACCATGCCGCCGTAGCCGCGGTAGTCGTGGAAGGCGTCCGACTTCGGGCGCACGACGTACTGCACGGGGAAGCGGACGTCGACGAGGTCGCGGTCGGAGGCCACGTGCACGTGCTCGAGGTGGTGCATCAGCGTGGGCCCGTGATACCAGGGCGTGTTCGCGCTGCGGGTCACCACGTTGTCGCCGTTGAGCGCCGAGATCGGGATGACCTCGAGGTCCGGGATGTTGAGCTTGGTGGCGAACGTCGTGAACTCGTTGTGGATGCGCTCGTAGACGGCCTCGTCCCAGTCGACGAGGTCCATCTTGTTGACGGCGAGCACGAGGTGCGGCACCCGCAGCAGCGACAGCAGCACCGCGTGGCGACGCGACTGCTCGGTCAGCCCGTGACGGGCGTCGACCAGCACGAGACCCAGGTCGGCGGTGGAGGCGCCGGTCACCATGTTGCGGGTGTACTGGATGTGGCCCGGCGTGTCCGCGATGATGAACTTGCGGCTCGGGGTGGCGAAGTAGCGGTAGGCCACGTCGATGGTGATGCCCTGCTCGCGCTCCGAGCGGAGACCGTCGGTCAGCAGCGCCAGATCGGTGTAGTCGTAGCCCTTGGACTGCGACGACGCCTCGACGGCCTCGAGCTGGTCTTCGAAGATCGACTTCGAGTCGAGCAGCAGGCGCCCGATCAGCGTCGACTTGCCGTCGTCGACCGAGCCGGCGGTGGCGAAGCGGAGCAGGTCCATCGGGGCCCGTCCCTCGTGCTTCTCGGCGACGGGAGAGATCTCGGGGCTCATCAGAAGTAGCCTTCCTTCTTGCGGTCTTCCATGGCCGCCTCGGAGAATCGGTCGTCACCGCGGGTCGCGCCGCGCTCGGTGACCCGGGCGATCGCGATCTCGTCGATGATCTCCGCTGTGGTGGACGCGGTCGACTCCACGCAGCCGGTCTGGGACTTGTCGCCCACCGTGCGGAAGCGGACCATCTTCTTCTCCACCGTCTCGTTGCCCTTGGGCTGCACGGCGTCGGAGAGGCTCAGCCACATGCCGTCGCGCTTGATGACCTCGCGCTCGTGGGCGAAGTAGATCGACGGGATCTCGATGCCCTCACGGTCGATGTAGTGCCAGACGTCGAGCTCGGTCCAGTTGGAGATCGGGAAGATGCGCATGTGCTCACCCGGGTGGATGCGCCCGTTGTAGAGGCTCCACAGCTCGGGGCGCTGCATCTTGGGGTCCCACTGGCCGAACTCGTCGCGGTGGGAGTAGACGCGCTCCTTGGCGCGGGCCTTCTCCTCGTCGCGCCGGCCGCCGCCGAAGGCGGCGGTGAAGCCGCCCTCCTCGATGGCGTGCAGCAGGGTGCCGATCTGGAGGCGGTTGCGTGAGGTCTTGCCGTCGTCGACGACGACGCCGCTCGCGATGGCCTCGTCGACGCTCGCCACGATGAGTCGCACGCCGAGGCGGTTGACCCAGTTGTCGCGGGTGGAGAGCACCTCGTCGAAGTCCAGGCCGGTGTCGACCTGGAGGACGGGGAAGGGGATCTTCGCGGGGAAGAAGGCCTTCTCTGCCAGCCGCATCATCACGATGGAGTCCTTGCCGCCGGAGAACATCAGCACCGGCCTCTCGAACTCTGCGGCGACCTCGCGGAAGATGTGGATCGACTCCGCCTCCAGCTGGTCGAGCTGACTCAGCTGGTAGTCGGCGTGGGTGTGGGTCATGACTGACTAGCGCCTCTCGTCGGAACAGCAGCCCACATGCTAGCCCCGCCCCCGGAGGACCCGGACATCCCGGCCCGAGGGTGGGCCAGTTGTTAACTCTGGGTGACATTGTGTCCAGATAGCGCGAGTGATGTGCACGATCCAATCCCGTCACGTAGGGTCAGGCGCAGACCTTCCAATATCAATAAACTCTGACGCCTTTCACATGGGGGACGTACACATGAAGAAACTCATCGCCGGTGCCGCAACCGCTGGCCTCCTGACCGCCGCCGGCCTTGTCGGCGCCGCGACCACCGCCACCGCCGCGCCCTACCCGCCCAGCGTCGAGACCGTCGTGAAGCCCAAGGTCCCCAACGTGATCACCCCCGGCAAGCCGGTGCGGTTCAAGATCAACATCGCCACCATCGGCAACGCCGAGGCCAAGGGCAAGATCACCTTCGTGGTCCGCAAGCCCAACGGCAAGAAGGTCAAGACGATCACCCGCAAGTACTCCGGCTCGGGCAACTTCGGCATCGGCAAGCTCCCGCGCGGCAACTACAAGGTCGCCGTCAAGTTCAAGTCCGCCAAGAACTCGGTGTTCAAGAACTCGCGCGAGACCGTGAACTTCAAGGTCGGCGCCCGCTGATCGATCGCTCCTCACGAGCGACCCAGAAGGCCTCGTCTCCCTCGGGAGGCGGGGCCTTCTGTCTACGCTGAGCCCACTTCACCAACCACCGATGAAGGAACTGTGAGTGTTCACCCTGCGCCGTGCCCTGGGACTGCTCCTTGTCGTGCTCCTGCTGACCGTGGGGTACGCCGCCTGGGTCGGGTGGCAGCTCAAGGGGGACCTCGAGGCGGCCGAAGGTGACGCGCGCGGGCTGCAGGCCGCGATCCAGGCTGACGACCGCGAGGACGCTGAGTCAGCTGCGAGCGACCTCGAGGAGTCGAGCTCCGCGGCCCGGAGGCGAGCCGACGGTGTCGTCTGGAGTGTCGCTGGATATCTTCCGGTCGTCGGCGACGACGCACGCGGTGTGCGTGCGTTGGCGCGTTCGCTCGAGACCCTCGCGGTTGATGCAGTGCCTCCCCTCCTCAAGACCTCGGAGCTCTTGCGGGAGGTGAGCGGCGGCAACGGGGTGAGCCTGTCGGCAGTGAGCGCGCTCGGGGCCCCGGTCCAGGGGGCGGCTACCGCCCTCGCGGACGCGGCAGACGACGTCTCCGGCGTCGACAGCGATGGCTTCGTCTCGGCGCTGCGTGATCCCTTCGAGGAGTACGCCGACCTGGTGACAAGTGCCGACCGCGGCTTCGGTGCCGCGACCACCGCGACCGAGCTCCTGCCGGGCATGCTCGGCGGGTCAGGCTCGCGGGACTACTTGGTGGTATTCCAGAACAACGCCGAGATCCGCGCCGGAGGAGGGCTGCCGGGTGCTTGGGCGCATCTGCGGACAGATGGTGGTCGCATCGCGATGGTCGAGCAGGGCTCCACCTCCGACTTCCCCGAACGGGCCGCTCCCGTGCTGCCGCTCACCCCGGGGGAGCGGGAGATCTACGAGGTGCAGCTCGGCACCTACTGGCACGACGCCAACTTCACCCCGCACTTCCCGCGCGCTGCCGACCTGTGGCGCGCGCACTTCGAGGATGGCCGCGACATCGAGCTCGACGGCGTCCTCAGCCTCGACACCGTCGCGCTCTCCTACCTGCTCAAGGGGACGGGTCCGGTCTCCGCTGGTGGAGTGACCATCGACGCGGACAACGCGGTCGACGAGCTGCTCCACCAGACCTACCGCGACCTGGAGGACCCAGCCGCCCAGGACGCACGGTTCCAGGCGATGGCGGTCGCGATCTTCGACGCGGTCACGGGGGAGCCCGAGTCGCCGATGGACCTGGCGGCCGGGTTCGGTCGGGCCGGCCGCGAGGGGCGTTTCCTCATGCACTCGTTCGTGGCAGCCGATCAGGAGAAGCTGGCCGGGACTGCCGTGGCTGGCGAGCTGGAGTCCGAGCAGTCGGAGACCCCGTTCGTCGACGTGACCCTGGACGACGCCACCGGCTCCAAGATGTCCTACTACCTGCGCCACGGTGTGAAGGTCCGCGCGGAGTCCTGTGCTGCGGGCCGCCAGCGGCTCGCCGGGTCGCTGCGACTCGGGTCCACGATCTCGCGGGCCGAGGTGGAGGACCTTCCCGCCTACATCTCGGGCGGGGGGATCTACGGCACCGACCCCGGGTCCCAGCTTGTGCTGACGCGGATCTATGGGCCCGTCGGTGGCGAGATCTCGGACGTCAAGTTCGATGGGGAGCCGGTCGACGTGGAGACGGTCGAGCTCAACGGGCGTCCGGTGGCGTCGTTGGTCGCCCTCCTCACCCCGACCGACAACGTCGACGTCACCTGGCGGATGTCCACGGGTGACGGACAGACGCGAGGCGGGGTCGTGGGAGTGACGCCGAGCATCGTCTCCGGAGACGCCGACACCGCCTTCGACTCGGCCTGCTGAGCCGGGGCGGACGCCTTCGTCAGGCGGAAGCCTTGGCGGTCTTCCGTCCCTGCTTGGGCTGCACTTCGACGTCGGGTGCGTAGCCGTAGCCATACCCGTAGCCGTAGCTGCCCAGTCCCTTTCGGCGCGGGACCATGTTGAGCACTAGGCCCACGGTCCGGGCACCGACAGCGTCCAGGCGCTCGACGGCATGGGCCAGCTGATCCTTGGTGGTCTTGCCGTGCCGGGCGACGAGCAGGGCGCCGTCCGCCTGAGCGGCGATCAGCGCCGCGTCGGTGACGGGCAGCAGGGGCGGCGCGTCCAGGATCACCAGATCGAAGCGGGAGCGCAGGGAGGCCAGCAGCTCCGCCATCGCGTGCGACTGGAGGAGCTCCGACGGGTTCGGGGGGATCGCGCCGCTGGGGAGGACGGTGATGCCCGACTCGTGCTCCTGGAGGGCGTCGTCGAGTGAGACCTTGCCGACCAGGGCGGTGGTCAGCCCGATCGTGTTGTCGAGGCCGAGCGCCAACGCGAGACGCGGGCGGCGGAGATCCGCCTCGACCACCACGACCTTGGAGCCGGTCTGGCCCATGGCCAGGGCGAGGTTGGCCGAGGTAGTGGTCTTTCCTTCGCCGGGGACGGAGCTGGAGACCACGTAGACGCGGCCGCCGTCCTGGTCGACGTCGACGAACTGCATGTTGGTGCGCAGCACCCGGAAGGCCTCCACCCGAGGCGCGTGCGGCTCGAGCGAGGTGATCAAGGGCCGCTTGGGGGCGGCACTGTCGAAGGTGATGGAGCCGAGGACCGGCGCGTTGCCCGCGGCGGTGGCCTGCTCGCTCGTCTTCACGGTGTTGTCGAGCACCTCGCGGAGCACGGCGATCCCGAGCCCGAGGAGGAGGCCGAGGACGCCGGCGAGGCCGTAGTTGCGGAGCGGCTGCGGAGAGACGGGGGTGTCGTCGAACGACGCGTCGTCGACCACGGTGGCCTTGATCGGCGCCGCCATGTCCTCGCCGGAGGGTGTCTCCAGCTCCCGGATGAGGTCTTGGAGCTCTTCCACATAGGCCTGAGCCAGGTTCTGCGCTGCGCGAGGATCAGGATCCGTGGCGGTGATCGACAGGATCACCGTCTCCGGCACCACGCTGGCGCTCACCCGCTCGGGAAGCCCACTGATCTCGTCCTCGTCCAGGTCGAGGCGCTGGCCGACGACCTCGGCGAGCTCGCGACCGCCGACCAGGTCGGCGTAGGAGGCGACCCGCTGGGTGGCGAAGAGGTTGCCCTGGTAGGCCTGGGAGGTGTCCGACTGGCTGGTGGAGACGAAGAGTCGGGCACTTGACGAATACTGCGGGGTCGCGTTGAGCGTCAGGAGGGCGGCGACTCCCAGACAGACGGCCACGGTTCCGAGGATGAACATCCAGCGGCGTTGGACGATGCGCCAGTAGTCGCGGAGTTCCACACTTCCCCTTAGTGTCAGCCGACCGGAGGGGACAGCCTAACTGCCGGGGTCCTTTTTCATGCCAACCAGCCCGGGACGGTACGACGGGTCCTCCAGCTGGGCCACCGTCGGCGAGCCGAACATCGGCAACCCCGTGGTCCTGCGGATGAGACCCCACACCAGCGGCACCAGCACCACCATGACCAGCCCGGCCGCGGCGACCAGCATCGGTGAGGTCTCGTCCTCCCCGGCCCCCAGTGGCGCCCACCCGGCCTTGTCGAGCAGCGCGACGCCCGACATGGTCAGCACCACCACGATGGCGCGGCGGATCAGCGACTGCGGCACCCGCGGCGCGAGCTTGCTGCCCAGGATGGTGCCGGGCACCGAGCCGAGGACCAGCGGGATCAGGATGCCCCAGTCGAGCCCGTGGATGGCGATGTTGGAGATGGCGGCCGCCAGCACCAGCGGCACCGCCTGCACCAGGTCGGTGCCGACCAACTTCACCGCCGACAGTCCGGGATAGAGCATGAGCAGCGAGATCATGATGACCGAGCCGGAGCCCACGCTGGTGACGCCGACGAGCAGGCCCCCGGCCATGCCGACCAGCAGGGTGGGCACCGGACGGATCACCGGGTTGTCGTCGACCACGTGGTTGCCGGCGCGGACGCGAAGCAGGTTGATGTAGAGACGCAGCGCGTAGGTCAGCGCCGCCAGCAGCAGCGCGAAGCCGATGCAGAGCTTGAGCGTCCGGTCGAGCTGCTCGGGGCTGTCGGTGAACCACGAGACCAGGTAGGGCCCCAGCAGCGCGGTGGGCACTGAGCCGATCACCAGCCACAGGGCCAGCCGCATGTTGGGGGAGCCCTCGCGCTTGTGCACGATCGCGCCACCGGTCTTGTAGACCGCGGCCGCGGTGAGGTCGGCGGTGACGACCGTCGCGGTCTCCCCGACGCCCAGGAAGATGAGGGCGGGGGTCATCAGCGCCCCGCCGCCCATCCCGGTCAGGCCGACGACGATCCCGACGATGAAGCCGGCCGCCAGGATCGAGAAGAAGGCTCCGGTCAGGACGTCTCCGGTGAGCCAGTCCATCAGGAGTCCTGGGTCTCGGTCAGCGCGGGGATCACCACGCCGAGGTGGCGGTCGATGAGGTCGGCGCAGGCGCGGGCCGCGTCGGCGCCGCGACGGTAGGGGTCGGGGATGTCGAGCGAGGCGTCCGGGGCGCTGCGCCGCCGACCAAGCTCCTCGATGAGCGCCCGGCCGCGTAGGTCGCTGGCGGCGGCGGCCTCGGCGAACTGGCCCAGGGTGAAGACCTTGCGGAAGGCCTCCGGGTGCTCCTCGAGCACGAAGCCCCGGTGGGAGCTCTCGGCGGTGAGGATGAGGTCGGCGTCGGCGACCAGGTCGCGGGAGAGCGGACGGCTGGCGAAGGTGTCGTGCGCGGTGCTTTCGGCGAGGACGGCGGCCATCTCGGCATCGAGCGGCTCCCTGTCGTGGCCGTGGGTGCCGGCGCTGGCGAACTCGACGTCGGTGCGGCCGGCGACGAGCCGCCGGGCGGTGACCTCGGCGTACGCCGACCGGCAGATGTTGGCGGTGCAGACGAAGAGCACCTTCAGCGGCTCCTCGGCGGGCGCGACCACCGCCGCGCCGGCCGACGGGCCGTCGCTCAGCACGAGGTGACCGGAGGTGGCGAGCCCGCGGAGCACGTCGTCGAGCGCGTCGTCGATGGTCCGGCCGGTCGTGTCCACCCGGACGGCGGCGTCCGCCGGCTCCTCGTAGGGCGAGGAGATGCCGGTGAACTCCGGGATCTCGCCGCGGCGCGCCTTGGCGTAGAGGCCCTTGCGGTCCCGCCGCTCGCACTCCTCCAGGGGCGTGGCGACGTGGATGAGGAAGAACTCCCCGCCGGCCTCCTCGACCATCTCGCGCACCTGCTGCCGGGTGGAGTCGAAGGGGGCGATGGGGCTGCAGACCGCGACGCCACCGTGGCGGGCGATCTCGGCGGCCACCCAGCCGATGCGGCGGATGTTGGTCTCGCGGTCTTCCTTCGAGAAGGTGAGCCCGGCCGAGAGGTTGCGGCGCACCACGTCACCGTCGAGTGAGGTGACGGTCCGGGTGCCCTGCTCCAGGATGCGGTCGGTCAGCGCGCGGGCCAGCGTCGACTTGCCGCTGCCCGAGAGGCCGGTGAAGAAGAGGACGAGCCCCTGCCGTCCGGGCTCGGGACGGTCGAAGTCGACGATCGCCGCGATCTCGTCGGGGAGGTCGTCGTCCGACGGGGCGGCCAGTCCGTGGATCGGGTCGCCCTGGGCGTAGTTGTCCACCACCCGCACGCCGAGCTCGTGGTCGAGGTCGGCGCCCCCGTGCGAGGCGAACGGAACGACCACGACGACCGCGTCCGGGAGCAGCGCGGCGGCGGCCAGGGTGGCGCGGACCAGGGCGACGGGGGAGAGGGTCGGGGTGCCGGCGCCGGCCAGGGCGAGGAGCAGCACCGGCCCGAGGCCCGCGAGCTCGTCGAGCTGGGCGGTGGTGAGGGCGTCGGTGACCGGGACGACGGTGCGCCCGGCGTAGCGCTCCCGCACCTGCGCCGGGGAGAGGTAGTGGTCGCGGAACGGCCCGAACTGGGCGTGGGTGAGTGGCTCCACCGTGGTCCCGGAGACCCGTGCGAGGGGCAGTCCCTCGGGGTCGACCAGCTCGACGGTCTCGGCGTCCTGCAGCGCCGCGGGCAGCGTCAGGGTGATCGGACTCCCCGGCTCGTTGAACCCCGTGGTGGGCGCGAACGCCCCCGAGACCAGGAGCTCGAGGTCGTCGAGCTCCGCGGGAGTGGGGCAGTGCTGGGGCGGCGAGGAGGCGGACACGCGCGACATCCTCTCAAAGGCGCGGTCGTTAACCTGACCGACATGTCCACCCCCGCCCTCGTGGCCGAAGTCGTCCGTTCCGGATTCGTCGAGGGGCACCACCACGGGTCGGTGGTCGCCCTCGCCGCCGACGGCTCGGCGGAGTGGTCGGTCGGCGACGTGACCGGCCAGATCCTGCCGCGCTCGTGCAACAAGCCGATCCAGGCGCTCGCCATGGTCAGGCTCGGGCTCGACCTGCCTCCCGACCTGCTCGCCCTGGCCTCGGCCTCCCACTCGGGGGAGCCGTTCCAGATCGAGGGGGTGCGGCGCATCCTGGCCGGTGCAGGGCTGGACGAGACCGCGTTGCAGACCCCGCCCGACCTCCCGTTGGACGACGCCACGAAGCAGGCGGCCCTGCGCCAGGGCGCCGAGCCGGCACCGGTGCTGATGAACTGCTCGGGCAAGCATGCCGCGATGCTCGCGACCTGCGTGCTGCGCGGGTGGGACACCGCGACCTACCTCGCTCCCGAGCACCCGCTGCAGCGCGCCATCGCCGAGACGTTCGCGGAGTTGACGGGGGAAGCGGTCGAGGTCGTCGCGGTCGACGGGTGCGGGGCGCCGTTGCTCTCCACCTCGTTGACCGGCCTGGCGCGAGCGTTCCGGGCGCTGGCCGTCGCCGACTCCGGACCCGAGCACCGGGTCGCGGAGGCGATCAGGTCCCACCCGACCTACGTCTCCGGCACCACCCGCGACGAGGCGACACTGCTCACCGCGATCCCCGGCGCGATCGGGAAGGCCGGCGCCGAGGCCTGCTACGCCGTGGCCCTGCCCGACGGACGCGCTTTCGCGCTCAAGATCGACGACGGGGGCGCCCGCGCCCGGCCGGTGGTGATGGCGGTGGCGCTTGCCCGCTCGGGGGTGCTGGGCGAGTCGGGCGTGGACGGCGAGGCCGTCCGGGCGACCGGGAGAGTCGAGTTGCTCGGCGGCGGGCGGGTGGTCGGCGAGGTCCGCGCCTGCCTGCCCACCGGCGTACCGAATTTGTGAGTGTCGTGACTCACTCCCGCCGTGCTTGCAACTGCTAACTATTGCTAGCACGATGAGGGTGTGGCCAAGGGGAAGATAGGGGAGCTGGGGGAGTACCTCAGGGAGCAGCGGCTCGCATCCAAGCTGTCGCTCCGTCAGCTCGCTGACCTGGCGGGCGTCTCCAACCCCTATCTCAGCCAGATCGAGCGTGGTCTGCGCAAACCCTCGGCCGACGTGCTCCAGCAGATCGCGAAGGCACTGCGCATCTCGTCCGAACAGCTCTACGTGCAGGCAGGGATCCTCGACCCGCGCGAGGGTCACGAAGGCGCCACCGAGACCGCCATCCTGGGCGATCCCAGGCTCACCGAGCGGCAGAAGCAGTCGCTGCTCGACGTCTACACCTCCTTCCTGGCGCTCAACGCCGGGGAGGGCTCAGCTCGACCGCCGGAGACTCCGACCGCCGAGGCTCCATCCACCGAAAGGGAGTGAACGATCATGGCCAAGACCACGACCAAGTTCGACGTCAGGACCGGGGCCGCGAAGGTCTTCTACGCCGGGGTCGGCGTCAACGACCTCGCGGTCGAGAAGGTGCGTGACTACGTCGCCGACGTGCAGGCTCGCGTCGCGAAGGTGCAGAAGGACGTCACCAGCCTCGACCTCGACCTCAACGCCCTGCGCGCCCGCATCGAGGCGCGCGTCTCCGAGCTGCAGGCCGACGCCAAGACCTACCCCGCCAAGGTGCAGGCCCTCCTCGACGAGAACGTCGACACCGCCACCGAGACCTACGCCGAGCTGGTCAAGCGCGGTGAGGTGCTCGTCGGCCGGATCCGCCGCCAGCAGTCCACCCAGGCGACCGTGAAGCAGGCCAAGTCGACCAGCGCCAAGGCCAAGACCACGACGACGCAGGCCAAGAAGACCGGCTCCGCGGCGAAGAGCACCGCCAAGAAGGCGGTCAAGTCGACCCCGGCCAAGAAGAAGGCCTCCACCACCAAGTCGTCGGCCAAGGCCACCGCCACCACCGCGGCTCAGACCGCAGCCGCGGCGACCAACGCCGTCACCGACGCCGCCAAGAAGGTCGGCGACTGAAGGAGCGGTCACGAGGTGCAGCTGATGCTCTTCTGACCACGCGGCACGACACGGGAGCCCCGGGCGCGGACGCGCCCGGGGCTCCCGTGTGTCAGCACGTATCCTGACCCTGTGGACTTCTTCGCGTTTCAGGGCGGCCTCATGCTGGTCGTCTTCCTCGGCCTGCTGCTGGTGAAGGGGTTCGCCTTCGTCACGTCGCTGATGTTCTCCGCGGAGGCCTACGAGGCGGCCGGCAAGCTGACCAAGGTGACCTGGTGCCTGATCCTGGGCCTGGGCTTCGTCGCGGCGCTGGTGCTGCCCGGGGTGCTCGGACTGATCAACATCGCCTTCACCATCGCGGCCTTCGTCTACCTCGCCGACGTGCGGCCCGCGCTCCAGGGCGTGACCAGGCGCTGACCAGGCGCGGGCGTGCGACCCCCGTCACGCTACCGTTGGCCGGCAACACACCAGACGGAACGAACGGGGAGAGACACATGCTGGCATCCGAGGAACGCCCCTGGGGCTCCTGGCACGTCATCGACAACGGCCAGGGCTACAAGGTGAAGCGGATCCACGTGCTGCCCGGCCAGCGGCTCTCCTACCAGACCCACGAGCACCGCTCCGAGCACTGGGTCGTCATCTTCGGCGTCGCGACCTGCGTGGTCGACGGCGAGACCATCGTGGCCGGCCCCGGCGAGTCCGTCGACGTGGCCCAGGGTGCGGCACACCGCATCACCAACATGCACGCCGAAGAGCTCATCATCATCGAGGTTCAGCACGGCGCCTACACCGGCGAGGACGACATCTGCCGCCTCGAGGACGACTACGGTCGCCAGGAGTCCGAGTCGGAGACCGCCGACGCCTGAGCGCGGCGGTCTCTTCCCTCAGCCCGCGAGGTAGCGGCGGAGCGCCTCAGCGGCGTCCTCCGGCTCGAACCCGGTGGCGCGGATCTTCGCCAGGTCCATCGCGCTGTGCAGCGGACGGGGAGCGATGCCCTCCTTGCCGGCGTAGTACTCCTCGGTGGTGACCGCCGAGACGTCGTCGCGGCTGCGGCCGCTGAGCTCGAAGACGTCGCGGGCGATCTCGCACCACGAGCGCGCCGGGCCGGCGTTGGAGAGGTTGTAGGTGCCGAAGTCGGCGCCGGTCTCCAGCAGGTGCTTGGTGGCCCGGGAGAGCTCGGTGGTGAAGGTGAGCCGGCCGATCTGGTCGTCGACCACGCCCGGGGAGATCCCGCGCTCGGCGAGCGAGCGCATCGTCCGGACGAAGTTGTTGCCCTCGCCGATCACCCACGACGTGCGCAGCAGGTAGTGCTTCGGGGCCAAGCCCACGGCGAGGTCGCCCGCCGCCTTGGACTGGGCGTAGACCCCCAGCGGGGAGAGGGGCTCGTCCTCGGTGTGGCCGGGCTCGAGCGGCGCGGTGCCGTCGAAGACGTACTCAGAGGAGTAGTGCACGAGCGTGAAGCCGTGCTCGCGGGCCAGCGCGGCCAGGGTGGCCGGGGCCGAGGCGTTGGCAGCCCAGGCGGTCACTCGGCCCTCGGGGGTCTCCGCGGCGTCGACCGCGGTGTACGCCGCAGCGTTGAGCACCAGGTCGTAGTCGCGCCAGGGCCACGCCGCAACCTGCTCCGCGTCGGTCACGTCGAGCTCGTCGAGGTCGACCAGCTCGGCGTCGGGGAAGTCGGCCTGGAGCGCCCGGCCCAGCTGGCCCTTCGCGCCGATGATCAGCGTCTTCTGCCGCGCGATCGCGGTGCTCGGGTCGAGCGCGGGGTTGTTCTGGTCCTTCTCGGAGATGATCGCCTCGTCCAGCGGGATCGGCCACGGGATCGCCACCGTCGGGTCGGCGAGATCCAGGGCCGGATAGGTGATGCCCGGCCGCCAGTGCTGGTTGACCAGGTAGGTGTAGGCGGTGTCGTCCTCGAGCGTCTGATAGCTGTTGCCGACGCCGCGGGGGACGAAGATCGCCACCGAGGGATCCATCTCGAGGGTGAACGTGGCGCCGAAGGTCTCGCCCTCGCGCATGTCGACCCAGGCGCCGAAGATCCGGCCGGTGGCCAGGGAGATGAACTTGTCCCACGGCTCGGTGTGGATGCCGCGGGTCACGCCCCGGTCGGAGTTGAAGGAGACGTTGTTCTGCACCGGGCCGAAGTCGGGCAGCCCGATCGCCACCATCTTCTCCCGCTGCCAGTTCTCCTTGAAGAAGCCGCGGGCGTCCTCGCGCAGGTCGAGTCGGACAACGACCAGGCCCGGGATGGGGGTGGTCTCGAGGGAGGGGAGCGAAGTGTCGGCCACGGGGGTCACTGCCCCTTCGCCGCGTAGGCGGCCTCGGTGGCCTCCTTGGCGGGGCGCCACCAGTCCTGGTGCTCCTGGTACCACTCGATGGTGCGGCCCAGCCCGTCCTCGAAGTTCTGGAACTTCGGCTCCCAGCCCAGCTCGGTGCGCAGCTTGCCGGACTCGATCGCGTAGCGAAGGTCGTGGCCGGCGCGGTCGTTGACGTGCTCGAAGTCGTCCTCGGCGCGGCCGAAGTGCTTGAGGATCAGCTGCACGACCTCGAGGTTGTTCTTCTCCCCGTCGGCGCCGATCAGGTAGGTCTCCCCGATCCGGCCCTTGTTGAGGATCGTCCAGACGGCGGAGGAGTGGTCGTCGGCGTGGATCCAGTCGCGGACGTTCTCGCCCGACCCGTAGAGCTTGGGACGGCGGCCGTCGATGACCTCGGTGATCTGGCGCGGGATGAACTTCTCGATGTGCTGCCACGGGCCGTAGTTGTTGGAGCAGTTCGACAGCGTGGCCTGCACCCCGAAGCTGCGCACCCAGGCGCGGACCAGGTGGTCGGAGGCAGCCTTGGACGCCGAGTAGGGGCTGCTCGGGTTGTAGGCGGTGTCCTCGGTGAACCGCTTCGGGTCGTCCAGCTCGAGGTCGCCGTAGACCTCGTCGGTGGAGATGTGGTGCAGCCGGACGCCGTGCTTGCGCACCGCCTCGAGGATCGTGAACGTCCCGATGATGTTGGTCTGGATGAACGGGCTCGGGTCGTGCAGCGAGTTGTCGTTGTGCGACTCGGCCGCGTAGTGGACCACCGCGTCGTGGGAGGCGACCAGCGGGTCGACGACACTCGCGTCGGCGATGTCGCCCACGACCAGCTCGACCCGGTCTGCCGGGAGCCCCTCCAGCGCCTCGCGGCTGGCGGCGTAGGTCAGCTTGTCCAGCACCGTGACCGTCGCGTCAGTGTGCTCCATCAGGTAGTGGACGAAGTTGGAGCCGATGAAGCCGGCCCCGCCGGTCACGAGTAGACGCGTCATGGACGTGGAGTCTAGAGGGACGGGACGGAAGCCCTAGGGTGGGCCGCATGCGTGGAATCATCCTGGCCGGCGGGACCGGCTCGCGACTGCACCCGATCACCCAGGGCATCAGCAAGCAGCTCGTGCCGGTCTACGACAAGCCGATGATCTACTACCCGCTCACCACGCTGATGCTGGCGGGCATCCGCGACGTGCTGGTGATCACCACCCCACACGAGGCCGCGGCGTTCGAGCGGCTGCTCGGCGACGGCTCGCAGTTCGGCATCAACATCAGCTTCGCGGTGCAGGCCAGCCCCGACGGGCTGGCCCAGGCGTTCCTGATCGGTGAGAAGCACATCGGCTCCGACACCGCCGGCCTCGTGCTCGGCGACAACATCTTCTACGGCACGGGGGTGGGCAACCAGCTCTCCGAGTTCGCCGACATCAAGGGCGCCGCGGTCTTCGGCTACCACGTCGCCGACCCCACCGCCTACGGCGTGGTCGAGTTCGACGACCAGGGCCGGGCCATCTCCCTGGAGGAGAAGCCGGCCGAGCCGAAGAGCTCGTACGCCGTGCCGGGTCTCTACTTCTACGACAACGACGTGGTCGGCTACGCCAAGGAGCTGAAGCCCTCGCCGCGCGGCGAGCTGGAGATCACCGACTTGAACCGCCGCTACCTCGACGAGGGTCGGCTCCAGGTCTCGGTGCTGCCCCGCGGCACCGCGTGGCTCGACACCGGCACCTTCGACTCCCTCAACGACGCCTCCAACTTCGTGCGCACCATCGAGAGCCGTCAGGGCTTCAAGGTCGGCGCCCCCGAGGAGGTCGCCTGGCGGATGGGGTGGCTCAACGACGACGAGCTCCTCGCACGCGCCGAGCCGCTGCGCAAGAGCGGCTACGGCGCCTACCTGATCGGGCTCTTGGGCGATCGCTGAGACTGGCTCAGTAAGCGCCGCGGGAACTGAGGACCGCGCCCACGGTGCGCCAGAGGATCGCGAGATCCTGAAGCATGGACCAGTTGTCCACGTAGTAGAGGTCGAGCCGCACCGTCTCGGCCCAAGACAGGTCAGAGCGCCCGGAGACCTGCCAGAGACCGGTCATGCCCGGACGCACCCGCAGGCGCCGCCTCATGTCAGTCGAGTAGTTCGCAACTTCATCCGGGAGGGGCGGTCGCGGTCCAACCAGGCTCATGTCGCCGCGGAGCACGTTGAAGAGCTGGGGGAGCTCGTCCAGAGAGAGACGACGGAGGAGCTTGCCAGGGCCAGTGATCCGAGGGTCGTCCTTCATCTTGAAGAGAAAACCCTCTTGCTCCTGCTGGGCGCGGAGCTTCTCCAGAAGCCCCTCGGCATCAACGACCATGGTGCGGAACTTGAGGCAGGCGAACTCCTTCTCGTCTCTGCCGGTTCGGGTCTGGCGGAAGAGCACCGGGCCGCCGTCGTGGAGCTTGATGCGTAGGGCAATAGCCACGAGAACCGGACTCAGGAGCAGGATCAAGGCGACTGAGGCGAACGTGTCGAAGACTCGCTTGCCCCCCCGGGTCGCGAGGTGACCGCGCGGCCCGTCAACGTGGATGAGCGGCAGGCCAGCTACGGGACGGAAACGCACGCGCTCGCCCGACACATCGGTGAGGCTCGGCGCCACCACGAGCTGGATGTCGTGGTTCTCCAACGCCCAGGCGAGCTCTTTGAGCTGACTCGACGCGCCGAAGGCTCCGCCGGCGATGAAGACCACGTCGGAGCCGGACTCGATGGCGATCCGAGCCAGATCCTCGATGTCGCCGAAGACCGTGAGGCCGTTGGGGGTGAGCTCATTCATGTCATAGGCCGGTGTGACCGCACCGATCACCTGGTAGCCGAGTCGCCGCTCGCGGGCGAGGTTGGTCGCAAGCTCGTCGGTGTGGGAGCGCGAGCCTGCGATGACAACCTTGTGCAGCAGGTGCCCCCGCTTCCTGAGCGCATACGCCGCATGCCGCAACCCATATCGGCCCAGGAGCAGCATCACTGTTCCGGAGGAGAACGCGAGCACGAAGAAGCCCCGCGACAGGTCGTACTTGAAGAGGTAGCACCCGATGCCGACGGTGGCCGCGGCGACAAGCGTGCCGCGGAAGACGCGTTTGTATTCTTCGAGACCCGCGTCAAAGACTTCCGGTCGATACCCGCCGAGGAAGAAGATGCCCGCGAGCCAGCCCAGGGCGATCAGCGGGGCAAGCCAACGCACATCACCGGTGATGTCACTATCGAGACCCCACTCGACCCGGTCGCGCAGATAGGCCGCGGAGACGAGGGTCATGGTGAGAAGCAGGGCGTCCACCACGAAGACCAGATACGGAATGGCGCGAATGAACTGGCTCTGGTTTCGCGCCCGCCAGCGCTTCGGCCGGGTCTGGGAATGTGGCGGCCGCGTAAGACCGTCTCCGGTCGCCTCTTTGGTGGCGACCTGTGGTGGTGCATGTGCCATGGAATCCCCCCGCTGAATCCCGAGAATGTTCAGCCTTCCGTCGAATTGTCGCTGACCCTCTGATGCACGTCACTCCCTGCCTATCACTACTGAACGGTAGTGGGGAGGGGATCCCACGGAAGACCGCGTTGCGGCCAGCGCCTGAGCGAAACTCACAGATTGGCAATGGCGCAGATCACATGGTGCCGGGTCGGCGGCCATCGAGCTTCGATCCATCGACCTCTTTCCCCGAGTGACGGGCGTGCCTTTCTTCCACGCTGGACGGAACTCGCGCACCCACTTGAGGTAGCGCCCCTGGAGGGCCATACTTTGTCCGCAATCTTTACTGAATTACGTAACAATATATAGATCAGGCGGAAGTGGGGGGTGAGGCGGGATGGGTCGGAGCCCGTTCGTCGTGCTGGCGCACGGCCGGCGTGGGCCCGTCGTCTCCCGCGTCCTGGAGCGTCTGCACAGTGGCGGTCCCACCACGCGCGAGCGGCTGGCCGCCGCCACCGGCTGTAGTGCCGCCAGCGTGTCTCGTGCGCTCACCGCCCTCCTCGAGACCGGACTCGTTCGCGAACGCCACGACCTGGCTGTGCCCGGAGCGACGGGGCGTCCCGGCATCCCGGTCGGGCTCGACCAGGAGTCCTACACGCTCGTCGGGGTGCACGTAGGACGCCACGTCCTGACGGTCGCCTGCACCACGCTCGACGGCCGGTGCCTGCGACGCGCCATCCTGGCCCGGGGCGACTCGCTGGAGACTGACCTGTGCAGAGCCGCCGAGGCCGTGGCCGGCCAGCTGCGCTCGCTGCGCTTCCGCACCCCGGTGGGGGTCGGCGCCGTCGCGTCATGGTCGGGACTCGAAATCCCTCGCACCGAGGTGAAGCTGCTGCTGGAGGAGGAGCTGGGGCTCGACGTCGTCGTGACCGAGCACCTGGTGGGCGTCGCAGCGGCCGGCCTGCGCGACCCCGCCGCCAAGGGCGTCTCGACGGCCTACGTCTATGCCCGGGACACCGTCTCCTACGCCGTGGCCCACGACCTCGACGACCAGGTCGTCGTCCCGGGGGTCAACAGCCTGGATCACCTGCCCACCGGCGAGTCCGGCGAGTGCGCCTGCGGCCGCACAGGGTGTCTCCAGGTCGTCGCCAGTGACGCGGACCTGGCGGCCCGTGCCCATCACCACGGCTGGGTCGCCGCACCGCGGATCGAGAGCCTGCACGAGCTCGGCGCGGCCGGCGACCCACGGGCGGTGGCGATGCTGCGCACCCGCGCCCAGGTGCTCGGCCGCGCCGTCGCCGCCGTGCGCGACATCGTCGACCCTGAGCGCGTCGTCCTGGTGGGTGAGGCCTTCAGCTCGGGCGAGACCGCCCACCGCGAGCTCACCGCTGCCTTCGAGGCTGCCACGACCTTGCCCCCGATGCCCCTCGCCATCGCGCGGTTCGACGGCGGGGTCCAAGCCGCCTCCGCCTGCGCCGCCGCCATGGAGGCGGTGCTGCGAGACCCCCTCGACGCGGTGCCGCGAAGGCACCCGCCAGCCCAGCCCGAACTCGCCCGGCGCATGTCCGGGTGACCCAGCCGGCTGCCAGCGCGCTCGTTGCCGGGCGCCTCACCCAGCTGACCGCACCCCGCATTCCCCCACCGACCGGATCACCTAGCACCACCCGAGAGGAAATCCCCCATGCCATCGAACTCCCGTCTGCACCGCGGTCCTGCACTCGCCACCGCGGCCGTGCTCCTGTCGCTCGCGACAGGCTGCAGCTCCGCGGTGGACGAGGCCTCCGGTGGCACCGGTGGCGACCCCCAGAAGGGCGGCTCGGTCACCCTGGTGACGGGCGTCGATCACCAGCCGACCACCTTCTACCAGGGGATGGACAGCCAGAACACCATCTCCGGCCTGGTCTACGAGTCCCTGATCGACTACCCCGGAGACTCCCTGGAGCCCCAGCCCCGCCTTGCCACCGAGTGGGAGATCTCGAAGGACGGCCGGACGGTCTCTCTCCAGCTGCGCGACGACGTGACCTTCCACAGCGGACGCCCCTTCACCTCCAAGGACGTCGAGGCCAGCCTCAAGGCCTACACCGACCCCACGCGGGCCGGCCAGCTCGGGCGCACCGCCGCCGTGATCACCGACTACGACACGAGCGACGAGCACGCGGTCGTGCTCACCCTCGCGCACCCTGTCGGCAACATCCTCGACCTCCTCGACATCGTCCCGATCATCGACGCGGAGTCCCTGGCGGAGTTCGGCACAGGCAAGTCCTACATCGGCACCGGCCCCTTCAGGTTCACGGGCTGGACCCCCAACTCCAAGATCACCTTCGAGGCGAACGACGACTACTGGGACGGCCGCCCCAACCTCGACACCGTCGAGCTCGTCGTCGTCCCCGACCCGCAGACGCAGTCCGCCCAGCTTCGGTCCGGCCAGGTCGACGTCCTGCTCACCCCGACGAGCCGCGACGTGGAGGCGTTCGAGGACGACGCTGCCTTCCAGGTCCTCGACCTCGACGGTGTGGAGCGCACCCTCTACCTCGGCGCCAACGTCAAGGCGCCCGGGCTCGACGACGTCAGGGTCCGACAGGCCATCGCCCAAGCGATCGACCGCGACCGCATCCTCGAGGAGGTCTACCGCGGTCACGGCGACACCGACAACCTGCCGTGGCCCGACTACTCCCCGGCGCACGACGACCAGGCAAACCAGACCTACACCGGTGATCTCGACGCCGCCCGCAAGCTCGTCGAGGCGGTCGGCGACGTGCCGCCGATCGTCATCAGCTTCGGAGCCGGCAGCGGGGTCTTCGAGCAGATCGCGCTGATCATCCAGGACAACCTTGCCGAGATCGGCATCGAGACCAAGATCGAACCCCTGGACATCGCGACGTCCGGCAAGGCGCTGCTGGAGGGCAGCTACAAGGGCCTCTGGCTCAACATCCACGCCTTCGCGCAGTACGTGCCCTCGACGTTGACGGTGAGCGCCTATCCGTTCAACTCCGAGCGGAACGCCTCCAACTACGTCGATGCCGACTACCAGAAGCACGCCGAGGCCGCCTGGAAGGTGTCCGACGGCCTCTCCTCGGACGCCGAGAAGGCCTACGGCGCCCTGAACGGGGACCTGCTCGAGGGCGCCTTCGTCATCGGCCTCGTCAACTATGAGCACCAGTTCGCCACCAAGGCCGGGCTCGAGGGTGTGGCCTGGTCCAAGCGCGGCGAGATCGACCTCGCCGACGCCACAGTGAGCGAGTGACGGGTGGCCAGATACGCGCTCTCCCGCATCCCGTCGGCGCTCGGGGTGCTGACCGTCGCGTCCGTGCTGGTCTTCACCCTGCTCCGGCTCGTCCCCGGTGACCCGGCCACGGTGCTCGCCGGGGCCGACGCCGGGCCAGAGGCGCTGGAGGCGCTGCGCCAGGAGCTCGGTCTGACCGGCTCTCAGGTCGCTCAGTACTTCAACTGGGTCGGGGCGCTGCTCACCCTCGACCTCGGCCGCTCCATGGTGGTCGGCGGGCCGATCAACGAGCTGGTGCTCGCTGCCGCGGGCAACACGTTGGTCCTCGCCGCAGTGGCGCTCGCCCTGGCGGTCGGGGTCGCGCTGGCTGTCAGCACCATCTCGGTGATTGTCGAGAAGCGCTGGCTGACCAGCCTCGTCACCGCCTTCAGCACTCTGGCGGTGGCTGTCCCCAACTTCGTGACCGGGGTGGTGCTGGTGCTGCTGCTCGGGGTGCTGTGGCCGGTGCTTCCCGCCGGCGGGGAGCCGCCGGGCGGACTGTCGGCACGCCCCGACATCACCCTGCAGTATCTCGTGATGCCGGCGGTCTGCCTGGCGGCTCCGATCGCCGCCTCACTGACCCGGTTCCTCACCGCCGGCTTGCGCACCGAGATGCACAAGCCGTACGTCGTAACCGCCCGTGCCCTGGGCATCCCGCGAACCCGCATCGTGCTGACCCAGGTGCTGCGCAACGCCCTGCCGGCCAGCATCACGGTCACCGGTCTGCAGGTCGGGCACCTGCTCGGAGGCGCGGTCATCGTGGAGTCGATCTTCGCCTGGCCGGGCCTGGGCCACCTGCTCGAGCGCGGCATCTCGGGGCGCGACTACCCGCTGGTGCAGGTGATGCTCCTGCTCTCCGTCACGGTGTTCGTGGTGGTCCAGCTGGCCACCGACCTGGCCCACGCATGGCTGGATCCGCGGATCCGGCTGGGGGGTGCCGCATGAGCGTGCAGGAACCCGCTCTCGAGCCCGTCGCGGTGCTGGACGCCGCCGTCCTCGCAGACGAGTCCAGCGCCGAGCCCGAGAAGGTGTGGCGCGCGCTCACGCGTGGCCGCGGGCTGGTCGGGGCCGTCCTGGTCGGGGTGGTCGTCCTCGCTGGACTGCTGGCGCCCTGGCTGTCCCCCTACGGACCCAACGAGCAGGTCCCCGGCGCCAACATGCTCCCGCCGTCCGGCGCCCACCTGCTCGGAACCGACGAGGTCAACCGCGACCTCTTCTCCCGGATGCTCCACGGGATCCGGGTCGATCTGCTGGTGGTCTTCGGGGCCGTGCCGGTGGGGGCGGCCCTGGGATCGCTTCTGGGGCTGGCCGCCTCGTTCTGGGCGTGGGCCGACGTGCTGCTCCAGCGGCTGCTCGACCTGATCCTCGCCTTCCCCACGATCATCCTCGCCATCGCCCTCACCATGCTGGTCGGGCCGGGGCTGGTCACCGTCACCGCCGTCGTGGTGATCGCCGAGATTCCGGCGTTCGGCCGCCTGATGCGCACCTCCGTGCTCACGATCCGCGAGCTGCCGTACGTGGAGTCGGCCCGGGTCGCCGGTGCCTCCTCCTGGTGGGTCCTGCGCCGGCACGTCTTCCCCAACAGCCTCGAACCGCTGATGGTGCAGCTGGCGCTGGGGATGTCCGTGGCGGTCTTCATCGAGGGCGCGATGAGCTTCCTCGGCCTCGGGGTCAGCCCGCCGACGCCGTCACTGGGCTCCCTGATCAAGGAGGGGACTCGCGTGATGTACCACGCCCCGACGGCGGTGATCGGTCCGCTCGTGGTCGTCGCGGTCCTGGTCCTCGGCCTGCTCCTGGTCTCCGAGGCGCTCGCCGCCCACTCGAGGAAGAGATAGACATGCCCGCACCGCTGCTACAGGTCCGTGACCTCCACATCGACTTCGCCCACCCACGACCCGCGGTCGCCGGGATCGACGTCGACGTGCACGCCGGGGAGGTCGTCGCCCTGGTGGGGGAGTCCGGGTCGGGCAAGTCGATGACTGCTCGCTCCGTGCTCGGGCTGCTGCCCGAGGGCGCCACGGTCCGAGGCTCGGTGAAGGTGCTCGGCCAGGAGATGGTGGGTGCCGGCGAGCGGGCGCTCAACCAGGTCCGCGGGGCTCAGGTCGCCCTGGTGTTCCAGGAGCCGCAGAGTGCGCTCAACCCGGTGCGCCGGGTGGGCTGGCAGCTGCTCCAGGCGATCCGGGCGCATCGCAAGGTCTCACGCGCCGAGGGTCGGGCGCTGGCCCTCGACCTGCTGCGTCAGGTCGACCTGCCCGAGCCGGAGAGTCGCCTCGACTACTTCCCCCACCAGCTCTCCGGTGGCCAGAAGCAACGGGTGGCGATCGCCCTGGCCCTGGCCAACGAGCCCAAGCTGCTGCTGGCCGACGAGCCCACCACCGCGCTGGACGTCACGGTGCAGGCCGAGATCCTCGACCTGCTCCTCGGCCTGCGCGACCGCACGGGGATGGGGATCCTGCTGATCACCCACAACATGGGGGTGGTCGCCGAGCGTGCGGACCGGGTGGTGGTGCTCAAGACCGGCGAGGTGGTGGAGGCCGCTCGCACGGTTCAGCTCTTCGAGGCACCCGAGCACGACTACACGCGCCAACTGCTGGACGCCGTACCCCGGATGCCGGAGGCGACGCCGGCGGGTGCCGCAGAGACGGAGCGGCCGCTCGTCGCTCGCCCCGAGGCACGCGCTCTGGTCCTGCACGACGTCTCCGTGGAGTTCGCGGGCCGGCACGGGAACGCCCCCTACCGCGCCGTCGATCAGGTCACCCTCGACGTGCGGGAAGGCGAGATCCTCGGCCTGGTCGGGGAGTCCGGCTCCGGCAAGACCACCCTGGGTCGGCTGGTCGCTGGCCTCGTCTCCCCGAGCGGCGGACGGGTCGAGGTCGCCGGGCAGGACCTCGCGGGCCTGCGCGCCGGCGGGCTCCAGCGACTGCGCCGCGAGCTGGCGCTGGTCCACCAGGACCCGGCCGGGTCCTTGGACCCCCGACTGACCGTGGGCGCTTCGATCCGGGAGCCGATGGAGATCCAGCGGGTGGGTACGGCGGCCGAGCGGAGGGCCCGGGTGGAGGAGCTCCTCGCCGCCGTGCGGCTTCCCACCTCCCTGGCCGGCCGCTTGCCGCACCAGCTCTCGGGCGGGCAACGGCAACGGGTCGCCCTGGCCCGAGCTCTGGTGCTCTCTCCGCGCCTGGTGATCGCCGACGAGCCGACCAGCGCCCTCGACGTCTCGATCCAGGCCGAGGTGTTGAAGCTCTTCACCCGGCTGCAGCACGAGCTCGGCTTCGCCTGCGTCTTCATCAGCCATGACCTCGCGGTGGTGCACCAGGTCGCAGACCGGGTCGCCGTGCTCCGGTCCGGCCGGGTGGTGGAGGAGGGCGCGGCCGCCGGGGTGTTCGCCGCTCCGCGTGACGACTACACCCGGGCCCTGCTCGCTGCCGTCCCTGTCCCGGACCCCTCGGCCCGTGCGTCGGACGCCCACCGGGCGGCAGCACGGCACCGCGACAGGGCAGTGGACGAGATCTCGGTGACGGCATGAGCAGCTGCTGCGGAGGCGGACTCGGCGCCGGTGCGCCGGGAGCTGCGCTGCTGCCCACACCGAACCCGGGCCGTGACGGGGTGCCGCGGGCGTCGCAGCGCCCCACCAAGCGGCAGGTCCGGATCCCCGGCGGCTCGTTCTCGATGGGCGACCACCACGACGAGGGCTACCCCGCCGACGGGGAGACCCCCGTGCACCGGGTGCAGCTGCGGGACTTCTTCCTGGACGAGACCGCAGTGGTCAACCGCGACTTCGCCCGGTTCGTCAAGGAGACCGGCTACGTCACGGAGGCCGAGCAGCTCGGGGTCTCCGCGGTCTTCCACCTGGCACTCGACGCGCCTGCGAGCGACGTGCTGCACCAGGTCGACTCCGCTCCCTGGTGGCTCGCGGTACGAGGCGCCGACTGGCGCCACCCGCACGGCGCGCGCTCCCAGGCCAAGCCCGACCACCCGGTGGTCCACATCACCTGGCACGACGCCGACGCCTACTGCCGGTGGGCCGGGAAACGGCTCCCCACCGAGGCCGAGTGGGAGTACGCCGCCCGCGGCGGCCTGGAGGGCAAGCGGCTGCCGTGGGGTGACGAGCTCGTCCCCGGCGGCTCCTGGCGGCTCAACATCTGGCAAGGCCGGTTCCCCACGCAGAACACCGAGGACGACGGACACCTCACGACCGCCCCGGCCAAGAGCTACCGCCCCAACGGGCACGGCCTGTGGAACATGGCCGGCAACGTCTGGGAGTGGTGCCAGGACTGGTTCTCACCGACCTGGTACGCCGAGTCGCCCCTCGAAGACCCTCGCGGTCCCGACACAGGGGCCCAGCGGGTGATGCGCGGTGGTTCCTTCCTCTGTCACGACTCCTACTGCAACCGCTACCGGGTCGCCGCCCGCTCCAGCAACGACCCCCACTCCACCTCGGCCAACGTCGGCTTCCGCTGCGCCAACGACGCCTGACGCCGGGCCCAGCTCACGTTCGACCTGCTCGCCAGTCCACCCACCGCCCACACCAGGAGATCCTCAATGGACCGCACTCGCCTGCCGCACCACTTCACCACCGAGCCCGTCGAGGCTGCGGAGACCATCCAGCAGCAGACAGTCCCCTTCCCGCGCCCCGGCGTGCCGACCGCGCCGGAGGGGGCCCCGAACGTGCTGCTGATCCTCCTCGACGACATGGGGTTCGGTGCCTCCTCGGCGTTCGGCGGGCCTTGCGCGATGCCGGTCAGCGAGCAGCTCGCCGGGAACGGGCTGCGGTACAACCGGTTCCACACCACGGCGATCTGCTCGCCCACCCGGGCAGCCCTGCTCACCGGGCGCAACCACCACACGGTGGGGATGGGCAACCTGACCCACTTCGCCACCAATGCACCGGGCTACGACGCGATGCGCGAGCCCAGCCAAGGAACGCTGGCGCAGGTCCTCAAGCTCAACGGCTATGCCACCGGAGCGTTCGGCAAGTGGCACCAGACCCCGGACTGGGAGATCACTCCGGCCGGCCCCTTCGACCGGTGGCCGACCGGTGAGGGCTTCGAGAAGTTCTACGGGATCAACTCCGGGGAGTCGAGCCAGTTCACCCCGACCCTCTACGACGGCACCGCCGCCATCGACGTGCCTGGCACCGAGGAGGAGGGCTACCACTTCTCCGAAGACATGGTCGACCAGGCGAAGCAGTGGATCACCCAGGTTCGTCGCTCGAGCGACGACAAGCCGTGGTTCACCTACCTCTCCTTCGGCGCCACCCACGCGCCCTTCCACCTGCCGCGCGACTGGCGCGGGCGCAACCGCGGCGACTTCGCCGAGGGGTGGAACGCGCAGCGGGAGGCGACTCTGGCGCGGCAGAAGGAGCTCGGTGTGGTGCCCCCCGAGACCGAGCTGGCCCCGTGGACCCCCGGCGTACCGCTCTGGGACGAGCTCACACCGGTCGAGCAGGAGGCCGCCCAGCTCTTGATGGAGGCCTACGCCGCCTTCGCCGAGCACACCGACGCCCAGATCGGTCGGCTGGTGGACTTCCTGCGGGAGACCGGCGAGCTCGACAACACGCTGCTGGTCTACGTGCTCGGCGACAACGGCGCCGCGGCCGAGGGGGGTCTCGGCGGCACTCTCAACGAGCACCTCACGATCAACGGGCTCGTCGAGGACCCGCAGCGAGTCGTGGACCAGGCCGACCTGATCGGCGGCCCGGAGACCTACCCGCACTACCCGGTGGGCTGGGCGGTGGCGATGAACGCCCCCTTCCAGTGGACGAAGCAGGCGGCCTCCCACTTCGGCGGCACCCGCAACGGGATGATCGTGCACTGGCCGGCCGGGTTCGAGGCCCGCGGCGAGCTCCGCGAGCAGTTCACCCACGTGATCGACGTGCTGCCCACGATCCTTGAGGCCGCCGGGCTGCCCCAGCCCGAGGAGCTGCTCGGTGTCGCCCAGGACCCGATCGAGGGCGTCTCGTTCCGGCACACCTTCGAGGACCGCGAGGCAGAGGACCGGCACACCACGCAGTATTTCGAGATCTTCGGCAACCGGGCGATCTACGACAACGGCTGGACCGCCGTCAGCAAGCACCGCACCCCCTGGGAGATCGCGAGCCGCGAAGCGCTGACCTTCGCCGACGACCGCTGGGAGCTCTATGACACCAACACCGACTGGGCGCAGGCCCACGACCTCGCTGACCAGCTCCCCGAGAAGCTCGCCGAACTGCAGGAGCTCTTCCTGACCGAGGCCCGCAAGTACCACGTGCTGCCGCTGGACGAC
Source organism: Nocardioides sp. Z40_12 (assembly GCF_058215795.1). Taxonomy (NCBI): domain Bacteria; kingdom Bacillati; phylum Actinomycetota; class Actinomycetes; order Propionibacteriales; family Nocardioidaceae; genus Nocardioides; species Nocardioides sp. Z40_12. Next base: position 201,848 of record NZ_JBZAJA010000005.1, on the reverse strand, counting down.
CGGGTCGGGAAGTTCCCGGTGGCCGGCGAGCAGGGGCCGCCGACGCTCCCCAGCGAGATCAGCGTCACCCTCACCCCGGCCGACCGTTACGTCGGGATGCGTGGCACCCCGCGGCTCACGTCCACCTCCTACCGGATCACCGTCGACTTCACCGCTGAGAGCGACGCCAGCGACGGCGTCCTCGTCGCGCACGGTGGGTCGCCTGGCGGGCTGGCGGTCCACCTCGTCGCGGGACAGGTGCGCTACGTGCACAACCGACTGGGGGTCGACTGGACGAGCGTGGTCTCCGACGAGCCGGTGCCGGCGGGACGGCACCTCCTGGACGTGCTCTTCCACTTCGACGGTGACGCGTTCGGTGCGGGCGGGACGGTCGAGCTGTGGCTCGACGGGGCCCTTGCCGGGCAGGGGCGGCTGGCGCAGACCACCCCGATGACCTTCTCCACCAACGAGACCACCAACGTCGGGATCGACCGCGGCTCACCGGTCGCCCAGGACTACGCCCGTGGGGCCGGGAACCCCTACACCGGCACGGTGCACACGGTGACCCTCGTCTCCGGGCCCGACTCGCTCGAGGTCTCCCTTGCCGACCAGTTGCGCGCCGAGCTGGTGAGCCAGTGAGCGCCACCCCCGACACACGATCCGCCGCCGCCCGCCGTCCCCCCGAGGAGACCTCGATGAACCGGACCGACCTTCCGATCGTGCTGAGCCGCCCCGACGTCGAGGCCCAGCACGACTACCGTCAGCAGGCCACCCCGTTCCCGGCGCCCGCCCGGGTGGAGGCGCCCGACGGTGCCCCCAACGTGCTGGTGGTCCTCCTGGACGACATGGGCTTCGGCGCCTCTTCCGCCTTCGGTGGGCCCTGCGCGATGCCGGTCGCCGAGCAGCTGGCCGAGGACGGCCTGCGGTTCAACCGGTTCCACACCACCGCGATCTGCTCGCCCACCCGGGCGGCGCTGCTCACAGGGCGCAACCACCACAGCGTGGGGATGGGCGTCGTCACCGACTTCGCCTCCACCGCGCCTGGCTACACCGGGATCCGACCGCTTGACGCCGCCCCCCTGGCACGGGTGCTCAAGGAGAACGGCTACGCCACGGGCGTCTTCGGCAAGTGGCACCAGATCCCGCAGGAGGAGATCACCCACGTCGGTCCCTTCACGCACTGGCCCACCGAGGAGGGGTTCGACAAGTTCTACGGCATCATCGGCGGCGCCGACGACCAGTTCCACCCGGCCCTCTTCGACGGCACGACGCAGGTCGAGCCACCGCGCACGCCTGAGGAGGGCTACCACCTCTCCGAGGACCTGGTGGACCGGGCGGCCGACTGGATCGACTCGGTCCGCAGCGTGGACCGGGGGAAGCCGTGGTTCGCCTACCTGCCGTTCGGCGCCACCCACTCGCCCTTCCAGGTCCCGGAGTCGTGGAAGGACCGGTACCGCGGCCAGTTCTCGCACGGCTGGGACGAGCAGCGTGAGCGCACCCTGGCGAAGCAGAAGGAACTGGGAGTGGTGCCCCCCGAGACGGCGCTCACCGCCTGGCCCGACGGCGCTCCGCACTGGGACGAGCTCACCGAGACCGAGCGGGCGGTGGCCGAGAGACTGATGGAGGTCTACGCCGCCTTCGCCGAGCACACCGACGCACAGGTGGGGCGGCTCGTCGATCACCTGCGTGAGAGCGGCGAGCTCGAGAACACGCTCGTCCTCTACATCCTCGGCGACAACGGGGCGTCCTGCGAGGGTCGCCAGACCGGCACGTTCAACGAGCAGCGCACCTACAACGGGCTCCCCGAGACCGCCGAGGAGATCTTCGAGCGGCTCGACGAGATCGGCGATCCGACCAGCTACGCCAACTACCCCGTGGGCTGGGCGCTGGCCATGGACACGCCGTTCCAGTGGACCAAGCAGGTGGCCTCGCACTTCGGTGGCACCCGCAACGGCCTGGTCGTCCACTGGCCGGCGGGCATCGCCGACCGCGGCGCGCTCCGGACCCAGTGGCACCACGTGATCGACGTGGCACCCACCGTGCTGGAAGCCGCGGGGATCCCGCACCCGGAGCGGGTCGACGGGATCGTGCAGCGCCCGATCGAGGGCACGTCGATGCTCTATGCGCTGCGAGACGGTGCTGCCGCCGACCGTCACCTCACGCAGTACTTCGAGATCTTCGGCAACCGGGGTATCTACCACCAGGGATGGACGGCGGTCACCAAGCACCGGTCGCCCTGGGATCTCTCCAACACCGATCCCATCCCCTTCGAGGACGACGTCTGGGAGCTCTACGACATCACCCGGGACTTCTCCCAGGCGCGGGACCTCGCGGCCGAGGAGCCCGAGCGGCTCGCTGCGCTGCAGGAGCTCTTCCTCGAGCAGGCCCGGATCCACCAGGTGCTCCCGCTGGACGACCGGGGGATCGAGCGGATCGACGCCGGGATCGCAGGCCGCAGGGTCAACGACGTGGGCAACCGGGTCACCCTCCCGCCCACCACCCGTCGGCTGCCCTCCGCCTCGTTCCCGAACGTCTCCAACCGGAGCTTCCGGTTCACCGTGCCCTTGATCGCCGACTCCGACGACTCCGACGGGGTGCTGGTGAGTCTGGGCAGCTCGTTCAACGGCCTGTCGTTCTACGTGCGCCAGGGGATCCTCACCTTCGCGCACAACCTGTGCAGCCTCGAGACGACGCACGTGCGGGCCAACCGACCGCTCCCGGCGGGGGAGCACGTGGCGGAGTACGAGTTCGAGTACGACGGTGGCGGGCTGGGCCGGTCGGGTGTCGGAAGGCTCTTCCTCGACGGGGTACTTCTCGGGGAGGGGAGAGTGCCGAGGACAGCGATGTTCGGCGCGGGGCGGCTCACCGTCGGGGCGAACCCCGGGACGCCCGTGACCGATGACTACTCCCGCGGCGACGAGTATCGCTACACCGGCTCGATCGGCCGGGTCGTTCTGGTCACGGAGCAGGCAGCAGCGACTCCGTCAGCCGCGCAGCGGCTCGAAGCGGAGCTCGTCACCCATTGACCGCACCTGCGGTGGGTGGGTCCGAGACCTGATCTGCGAGGCCCTCGCTCCGGATGACGATGATCCGGAGCGGGGGCCCGAAGTTCGTGCGGGTCGGACACCCCGATGACGACCTGCCGGCTCACTTCCAGCCGGCCTTGAGAGCCTCGATGTCGGCCTCGACCATCATGGTGATCAACTCGGGGAAAGCCACCTTCGGCTCCCAGCCCAACACCTCGCGCGCCTTGCTCGCGTCGCCGACGACGCTCTCCACGTCCGCCGGGCGGCGGAAGCGCTCGTCCTGGCGCACGAAGCGCTGCCAGTCGTCGATCCCCACGTGACCGAACGCGATCTCGACCAGGTCCCGGATGGAGTGGGAGACGCCGGTGGCGATCACGTAGTCGTCTGGTTCGTCCTGCTGGAGCATCCGCCACATCGCCTCGACGTAGTCGCCGGCGAACCCCCAGTCGCGCCGCGCGTCGAGGTTGCCCAGCACCAGCTCGTCCTGGAGCCCCAGGTGGATCTTCGCGACCGCCTTGGTGACCTTGCGGGTCACGAACTCCTCGCCCCGGCGCGGTGACTCGTGGTTGAAGAGGATCCCCGAGGAGGCGTGCATGCCGTAGGACTCGCGGTAGTTGATGGTCATGTAGTGGCCGAAGACCTTGCTCACGCCGTAGGGCGAGCGCGGCCACAGCAGCGTCGTCTCGCGCTGCGGGGTCTCCTGGACCTTGCCGAACATCTCCGAGCTCGACGCCTGGTAGAAGCGGACTGCTCTGGGTTCGCTGCGACAGTGGAGGCGGACAGCCTCCAGCATGGTGAGGACGCCGGTCGCGGTGACGTTGGCGGTCTGCACCGCGTTCTCCCACGAGCCGGCCACGAAGGTGATCGCCCCGAGGTTGTAGACCTCCTCGGGTTGCGACAGGTTGAGCGCGCGCATCAGGCTCGACATGTCGGTCAGGTCGCCGTTGTGCAGGTGCACGTCGGGGACCAGTTGCTCGACCAGCTCGCGGCGCGGATTGTTCTGGCCGCGGATCACCCCGTGCACCTCGTAGCCCTTGGCCAGCAGCAGCTCGGCCAGGTAGAGGCCGTCCTGGCCGGTGATGCCGGTGATCAGGGCACGCGGCTGCTCGCCACCAGGGTTGTCGGGCTGCGTCATGCGGAGCAGTCTCGCAGTCTGACGTCCAGTCGGGCGCGGGGGTGGAGGGTCTGCGCGGATGAGATGTCTGCGCACGTGGACACACTGGTCACGCGGCCGTCCGGCTGCCAGACAGGGGAGGGCTCCCATGACCCGCACGACCTACTACACCGCCACCACCCTCGACGGCTTCCTCGCCGACGAGCACGACTCGCTGGCCTGGCTCTTCGAGCAGGAGATCGACGAGCGCGGGCCGATGAACTACGACGACTTCTATGCCCGCATCGGGGCGTTGGCGATGGGCGCCACCACCTATCAGTGGATCGTCGACCACATGGCCGAGACCGGGGAGAAGTGGGCCTACACGATCCCCAGCTGGGTCTTCACCCACCGCGACCTGAACGCCGTGGGGGAGCGGATCACCTTCACCGCCGCGCCGGTGGAGGAGGTGCACGCCGCCATGGTCGAGGCCGCCGAGGGACGTGACCTGTGGGTGGTCGGCGGGGGAGACCTGGCCGCCCAGTTCGCCGAGCGGGGGCTGCTGGACGACGTCGTGGTCTCCATCGCGCCCGTGACGCTCGGCGCCGGGCGGCCGCTCTTCCCGCGAGCCTTCGACCTGCGGCTGGTCGAGCACGACCGCAACGGCGCCTTCCTCTGTGCGCGCTACGAGGTGGTCGGGCCCCGCCGCTAGGGTGGACGACCATGAAGATCCTCGTCACCGGCGGCGCCGGCTACATCGGCACCATCACCTGCAAGGCGCTCGAGCAGGCCGGCCACACCCCTGTCGTACTCGACTCGCTCTTCAGCGGCCCGCGGGCCTTCGTGGGCGACCGGATCTTCTACGAGGGCGACATCGCCGACCGTGAGCTGCTGCGCCGGATCTTCGCCGAGCACCCCGACATCGAGGCGACCATCCACATGGCGGCGCGGATCCTCGTGCCCGAGTCGATGAAGCTGCCCTACGAGTACTACCGCGACAACGTCGCGAAGTCGCTGGAGCTCTTCGACGAGCTCGTCGCGCTCGGCAAGCCGCGGGTGCTCTTCTCCTCCTCGGCCTCCCTGTACGCCGAGAAGGCCGACTTCGAGGTCACCGAGGAGGACCCGCTCGCGCCCGGCTCGCCGTACGCCCGCACCAAGCGGATGATGGAGCAGGTGCTGCAGGACATGGCCGAGGCCACCTCGCTGCGCGCGATCATCCTGCGCTACTTCAACCCCGTCGGCTCCGACCCCGACCTGGAGTCCGGCATCTACGTGCGCGAGCCCTCCCACGTGCTCGGCCAGCTGGTGATGGCCGCCCGCGGCCTCAAGGACGCCTTCACCATCACCGGCGTCGAGCACCCGACCCGCGACGGCACCGGCATCCGCGACTACATCCACGTCTGGGACCTCGCGAAGGCCCATGTGCGCGCGGTCGAGCGGTTCGACGCCGTCCTGGCGGCCGAGGACGCGCCCAGCACGGTGATCAACGTCGGGATGGGCCAAGGGACGACGGTGCGCGAGCTCGTCGCCTCCTTCGAGCGGGTCTTCGGGCAGCCGGTGCCGGTCCGGGAGGCGCCGCCGCGCCCGGGTGACGCGGTCGGCGCGTTCGCGAATGTCGACAAGTCCTCGCGCCTGCTGGACTGGAAGACCGAGCTCACCCTCGACGACGCCATCGCCTCCGCACTGGCCTGGGGCGAGAAGCGCAAGGAGATCCTCGGCTACGAGTGAGCCGTTGACCTACCGGCGAGTCGGTGGAAGATTGATGCGCATGGAATCTCCCCGGCAGACGCGATGAGCGCCCTGGCCCCGGGCGGCTACGCCCACCGCAGGGCTCCTGAGCTGGTCGAGGAGCTGCTCGCCATGAAGGACGTGGCCTCGGCGACGAGCCGTGGCCCCGAGGTCGAGCTGTGCCTGCTGCGGATGCGGCAGATGCACTCCGGCGACGGCACGGCGTCCGTCGTCCCGGCGCCCGCCGAGGTGGACCCGGCGAAGGTGGCGGCGCTGTCCCAGTGGTGGGAGTCCGACCTGTTCGGCGAGCACGAGCGGGCCTGCCTCAACCTCACCGAGCAGTTCGTGCTGTCGGTGAGCGCGGTGTCGCAGGTCGACATCGACGCCCTGAAGCCGGCGTGGTCCGAGGAGCAGGTCTACGACTTCGTGATGGCGCTCTACGTCCAGGACCTCTCCTCGCGGGCCGACCTGGTGCTCGCCTCGATCTTCGACGACCAGCGGGTCGGCGACCAGGGCCTGGGAGGCTGACATGGAGACCATGAAGCCGCGCCTCGACATCCTCGAGCGGAACTCCGGACGCCGCGGCACCCCGCTCGACCGGGCGATCCGCAGCTATGCGCGGGTCGCCGTCCGCCAGGGCGGTCTCGACAGCCTGGTCACCGAGGCGGTCCGGCTGCGCTGTGCCCGCGTCCACGACTGTCGCCTGTGCCAGTCGCTGCGGTCGAGCGACGCCCTCGCCGCCGGCTTCGACGACGAGACCAGCGCCGCCATCGACCGCTACGAGACGAGCGACCTGCCCGAACGGGTCAAGGTCGCGCTGCGCCTGACCGACGCGATGATCTTCACCCCGGTCGGCGTCTCCCAGCAGCTGCGCGCCCAGCTGCTCGAGCACTTCTCCCCGGAGGAGGTCATCGAGATCGTCGGCGACATCGTGAAGTGGAGCAGCCAGAAGTCGCTGGTGGCCCTGCGGATGGAGTCCCCCGTCGAGGGCCGGAACGTCCTGACCTTCGACGAGCGCGGCGACCACGTCCTGAGCTGACCCCTCAGCGCACCAGGGTGGGTCGGGCCTCCAGAACGGTGAGTTCCTGGGGGGTGCCGGTGATGGTGCGGGTGTCGGGGATGTCTTGCCAGGTGGGGTCGTCGCCGACGCGGTAGCGGCCTTTGTAGGTGACATCGAGGCGTGGACGGACTTTGGTGTCGGCCTGGGTGTAGCGGTGGGTGATCGCGTCGTCGGGCAGGGCCGCCCCGCCCTCGGGGAAGGGGGCACCGCCGTGGGTGGTGGTGGTCGTGCTGGCGTCGTCCGGGTGGGCTCCGGGGCTGGTGTCCCAGGTCCAGGCGAAGGAGACAGGACTGGCCTCGATGGTCACCGGGTAGCCCAACAGACTGACCGACCGGGTCTCGGGGGTGGTGGACGGGGTGGAGAAGACCGTGTCGAGGTTGACCAGGGTCTCCCCGCCACCCGGTTGGACGACGAGGGTGGCCGCCGGCCACTCGAGCGTCGCGAAGGCGACGGCTACCTCTTCGGGACCGGGCTGACCCTGGACGTTGACCTCGTTCTCCTCTCCCAGGCACACGTGGCTGTCGAACGTCCAGGGGCCGCCGGCGCGGAGTCGGCGATCGACCAGGTAGCGCCCGGTCGCAGACGCCTCGTCGCAGTAGGCAGGGCGGTCACAAGGCCCCTCGTCGATGGGGCGCACCCCCGTCTCCAGGTCTTGGCAGAGCCTCCTGACGCGATATTCGTACTCGCTGATCGTGCTGATGATGCGCTCGCGGGTGTCTTCGGGCGTGCGAGTGCACGCCACGCTCACGTCACGGAAAGACACGTCTGTGCTGCATGCGTCGGCGGCTGGGTTTGGCACCGGGGCCGGATTCAGCGAACTGACGAGGAGGAGGACTGCTGCGAGGCTCACAGCGGCCTACGAGACAGGTCGACGAGCGTGAAACCCTCAGGCGTTCGCCGGAGGGTGAGCATGTACTTGGTCTTGCCGCCGGCCAAGCGTTCCACGGGCGCGGTGCTTGCACTCTTGTAGCGGGTGGGTGCGACGGTCACCCAGATGTCGTAGCTGCGGGGCGACATCTTCTCGAGCTTGGTGATCTCCATGCCGTCCCACTCGACGAACCCCCCGGCTGCGTACATCTCCTCGATGCGGTCAGCGGTTTCGCGGCATGGTGCGCACTCACTGGCGATCTGGTTGTGCGCCCTGGTGTCTCCGGTGTTGTGCATCTCCAGGTCCGTGTCTACCCACCGCTGGATGAACTCCTCGGGCGTCTCCTCGACACCCGCCTCCGCCTCCGCCTCCGCCTCCGCCTCCGACGGTGACACCGACGCCGACGGCTGGGCGAACTTGGGCTCCGCGTCCTCCGCACATCCACCGAGGGAGAGCGCCAGGGCCCCAGCGAGGAGGACGAGCGAGCGTCGCGCGGACGGGCCTGGTCGTCGTACAGACATGGAGTACCTCCCCCGGAAGAGCCGTGCGCGATCGACAGTAGGGGCAGCCCTTCGGCCCTGCCCGGGGCTGTCCACAGGCGTCCCGCGTGGGAACGGGGAGACCGCCGGAAGATCCCCAATCCGGGGGAGAGTGAGGAGGCCCCACGAAGGAGCGTGGGTTGCAGAGTCCAGAGTCCAGAGGGCAGCGCAGTCATTGGACTGGGCGAAGGACGATGTCGGAAACCAGGAAACCATCGGGGGTGGCTTCAAGTTCGAACTGATATTTCGTCCGGCCGCCGGAGTAGGTCTTGAGTGCCGCGGACCGCGACGCTTTGTACCGAGTGGGAGCCGCATCGATCCAGACTTCGAACACGGAAGGCGAGCGCCTCTTGATTCGTTGGATCGTCATCCCGTCCCACTCGATGAAGCCGCCTGCCGAGTAATAGGCGTCGACCCTTTCCACCAACGTGTGGCAGGCACTGCACTCCGCGATGATGGCTTCGTAGGCCGCGGTCTCCCCGGTGCTGAGCATGTCTCGCTCGGTCCTCGCCCAGCGCTGGATGAATTCCTCGGGCGTCTCCTCGGCACTCGGAGAGGGGGTCGACGGGGACGACGACGTTGACGCCAACTCGGACGGTCCAGCGGACTCGCGCTCGGGATCGTCCGCACACCCACTGAGCGTGAGCGCTAGGGCTCCTGCGAGGAGTACGGGCGCGCGTCCCGCGGAGGAGCGTGGGCGTCGTGCAGACATGGAGATCCTGTCCAGAGGTGCGCCCCGACCTCCTGGGCGGACGTTCCGCGCACGCGGTCAGCGCACCAGGGTGGGTCGGGCCTCCAGGACGGTGAGTTCCTGGCGGGTGCCGGTGATGGTGCGGGTGTCGGGGATGTCTTGCCAGGTGGGGTCGTCGCCGACGCGGTAGCGGCCTTTGTAGGTGACGTCGAGGCGTGGACGGACTTTGGTGTCGGCCTGGGTGTAGCGGTGGGTGATCGCGTCGTCGGGTAGGGCCGCCCCGCCCTCGGGGAAGGGGGCGCCGCCGTGGGTGGTGCTCAGGGGGGTGGTCTCGCCCTTGGGGGTGCCGTCGGCGTTGGTGTCCCAGTGCCAGGTGAACTCGATGGGGGTCGCTTCGATGGTGACGGTGCGGCCCAGCAGGGTGATCGGTTGGGTGACTGGTTCGGTGGAGCCGGTGTAGAAGATGGTGTCGAGGTTGACCAGGGTCTCGCCGTCGGCGGGTTGGATGTTGAGGGTGGCGGGGTCCCAGTCGAGGGTCTCGAAGGCTGAGGCGACCAGTTCGCCGCTGATGCCGCGGCCGTTGACGTTGATCTCTTCGCCTTCGCCCAGGCAGGCGATGCCGGCGACCTCCCAGGGGCCGCCGATGAGGAGTTGTCGTTCGATCCGGAACTGGAAGGTGTCAGGCGGTGTGGCGCAGGCGAGCTGGGCCTGGATGGCGACGCACCAGTTCCTCTCGTCCATCTCCTTGCAGATGGGGTGCAGGGCATAGCGGTACTGCTGCACCGTGCGGTCGATGAAGTTCTGGGTCTCGGCGAAGGACCGCTCGCAGATCGCCGACACCTCGTGCATCCCGACGTTGTCTTCGCACCCGCCGTCGCCCAAGGCTGGTGCGGGGGCGAGGGATGAGAGGCCAGAAGAAGCCAGGAGCATCGCCGCAAATATGAGAGCCATCAACGCTCGACCTCTACGAAATCGTCGAGCACGTGGCCGCCGTTACCTTGGCCCACTCGTAGGCGGTAGACGCTGCGTCCGCCAGGAAGGCCTTCCCGCTTCCCAGCGCTGGACCTCTTGAACACCGTGGGTGACACCGTCACGGCAACTTCGAAATAGCCATCACCGACGGGCTTGATGCGTCGGATCTTGTACCCGTCCCAGCGGACGAAGCCGCCGTCGGCGTAGTACTGCTCGATGTCCCTGATCAGGCGACCGCATGATTCGCACGGACCGGTTATCGCCTTGTAGGCATCGGTCTCCCCGGTGTTGAGCATCTCTCGCTCGGTCTCGGCCCAGCGCTGAATGAACTCCTCGGGCGTCTCCTCGACACTCGCCGCGGTCGCAGACGGAGGCGAGGACACCGACGCCGACGGCTCGGCGAACTTGGGCTCCGCATCCTCCGCACACCCACCGAGGGAGAGCGCCAGGGCCCCAGCGAGGAGGACGAGCGAGCGTCGCGCGGACGGGCCTGGTCGTCGTACAGACATGGAGTACCTCCCCCGGAAGAGCCGTGCGCGATCGACAGTAGGGGCAGCCCTCGGCCCTGCCCGGGGCTGTCCACAGGCGTCCCACGTGGGAACGGGGAGACCGCCGGAAGATCCCCAATCCGGGGGAGAGTGAGGAGGCCCCACGAAGGAGCGTGGGTTGCAGAGTCCAGAGTCCAGAGGGCAGCGCAGTCATTGGACTGGGCGCAGGACGATGTCGGAAACCAGGAAACCCCACTCGAGCGTCGCGAAGGCGACGGCTACCTCTTCGGGACCGGGCTCACCCTGGACGTTGACCTCGTTCTCCTCTCCGAGACACACGTGGCTGTCGAACGTCCAGGGGCCGCCGGCGCGGAGCCGGCGATCGACCAGGTAGCGCCCGGTCGCAGACGCCTCGCAGTAGGCAGGGCGGTCACAAGGCCCCTCGTCGATGGGGCGCACCCCCGTCTCCAGGTCTTGGCAGAGCCTCCTGACGCGATATTCGTACTCGCTGATCGTGCTGTTGATGCGCGCCTGTGTTTCGCCCGCAGACCGCCCGCATGTCCTCCCCACATTGTTGAGGTCTGTCTGGTCCTCACATCCCGCTCGCAGACCCAGCTCCTGTGGGCACTGCCGGGCTCACGGTGAGGAGGATCGCCAGAAAGGCAACGAAGCTCATAGTGGCCTGCGCGCCATGTCGACCAGCATGAAGCTCTCACCGTCGCGCTGGAGGGTGAGTACGTACTTGGTGCGCCCGCCGTTAAAGCGCTCAACTGGTGCGGAAGCTGACGACTTGTAGCGTGTGGGGGCCGACGTCACCCACACGTCGTAGCGGCGGGGATAGAGCTTCTCGATCTTCGTGATCTCCATGCCGTCCCACTCGACGAAACCGCCTGCCGAATGGATCGCGTCGATGCGCTCGGCAGTGGAGATACACAGTGCGCATTCCCGCGTGATCTGTCGGTACTCGGACGTGTTTCCCGTGGTCTGCATTTCGTGGTTGGACTCGGCCCAGCGCTGGATGAACTCCTCCGGCGTCTCCGCCTGCGCAGCCTCGCTCGCCGCGGACGCGGAGGGGGAGGAGGACGCTGACTCGGTGGGCTCGGCGATCCGGGGGACAGGCTCGTCCTCGGCGCATCCGGCGACCGCGAGCGAGAGAGCTGCCAGCAGCGTGGCGAGCGTGCGACGTACGGCCATGGTGTTCCCCTCCGAACGGACCGGTGCGCGTCGAGACTAGGGAGGATCGAGCGTCCCGTTCCCCGCTGTCCACACGCGTGGGGGGCGCTCAGGCGGGTGCGGGCGAGGGCGCCGGTCAGGTTCCCCGATCTGGGGTAGGTGGGGTCCGCCCGAAGCGGTGCCCGGGCCTCAGTCAGGACCCGGTGCCGAGCCCGGGACCGGCTTCCCTAGTCTGGGGTCGTGAACGATCCTGAGTTGTTGGTGACCAAGGCGGACGGCGTCGTGACGGTGGTCTTCAACCGTCCGCAACGGCACAACGCCTTCACGAAGGCGATGTACGGCGAGCTGCGCGAGCTCTGCGAGGACCTGCAGAACCGCCCGGAGGTGCGGGTCCTGGTGCTGCGGGGCGCCGGCGGCCGGGCGTTCGCGGCGGGCAACGAGATCTCCGACTTCCTCGAGGCCGACGCCGTCGCCTACGAGGAGTGGATCCGCGAGCTGCTCGGGCTGCTCTTCGCGGTGCCCCAGGTGACCGTCGCGGCCATCGACGGCTTCTGCGTCGGCGGCGGGCTCGCCGTCGCCACCCACTGCGACATCCGGATCGCCACCCCCGAGTCGCGCTTCGGCTACCCGATCGCCAAGACCCTCGGCAACGCGCTCGCCGCCCCGATCGTGCACCGCTGCGCCGCGGTCTTCGGCGAGTCCCTGACCCGCAAGATGCTGCTCACCGGCCGCCTCGTCGACGCCGAGCGGGCCTTCTCCGTCGGCGCCCTCACCGAGATCACCGAGGACCTCAACGGCACCCTCGACGAGCTGGTCGGCGAGATCATCGGCGCCTCCGCCACCACCCAGCGCGCCACCAAGCAGCAGCTCCACGCCCGCGCCACCGAGCAGGAGCACGCACCCGCCTTCGACGAGGAGCTCCTGCGCGAGGTCTACACGGGCGAGGACTTCGCCGAGGGCGTCCGCGCGTTCCTCGCCAAGGAGAAGCCGCAGTTCGCCAAGAAGGTCCTGGACGAGGAATGACGGCACCCGGGGCGGACCGGCTGGTCAACCTCCGCGACCTCGGCGGCCTGCCGGTCGCCGGCGGCGGGGTGACCCGGCACGGGGTGCTCTACCGCAGCGACGCCCCCCACCCCGACGACCGCGACCCCGAGCACGTCGCGCACTGGCCCCCGGCCACCGTCGTCGACCTGCGGATGGAGCGCGAGGCCAACCGGGTGCCGTACTCCCTGGAGGGCGCCGAGCGGATCCTGCACCCGCTCCACGAGGCCGCCGCCCCGGAGAACATCCGCGACGCCGCCATCGGCGAGCTCTACCGGCACATCCTCGACTCCGCCGCCGACCGGGTCGCCGCCGCGGCCGGGATCGTGGTCACCCGGCCGGGCCCCGCCCTGGTGCACTGCACCGCCGGCAAGGACCGCACCGGGATCGTGGTCGCCGCCCTGCTCCTCAGCTCCGGAGTCGCCCGCGCCGACGTCATCGCCGACTATGCGCTGACCGGCGACAACATGGACGCCGTGGTCGCGCGCATCCGCAAGCACCACAACCCCACCCGCAAGCCGGTCAACCCCCAGTGGCTGCTCACCTCCGCCGAGGCGATGGCCGAAGTCGTCGAGGTGATCGACGACCCCCGGCACGGCGGCGCGCGCGGCTGGCTGGTCGAGCACGGGACCCCCGAGGCCGCGCTGGACGACTGGACGGCCGGCTTCCGCGAGGGGTGAGACCCCCTCAGGGGCGCAGCCGGATCGCCCGGACGGCGTACAGCAGGGAGACCGCCACCATCACCACCCCCGCGCCGCAGCAGACCAGCATCGCCCGGGTGAAAGCCGCAGCGTCGGGCGTGCCGTCGAAGGTGAGCACGAAGACGCCCAGGGTGCTGCCGAGGGAGAACCCGAGGTAGCGCACGACCATGGTGAACCCCAGGCTGCTGCCGGTCTCCGAGGCCGGCACCGAGCTGACCAGCAGCCCCGGGATGGCGGCCAGCGCGAGCCCGCTGCCGGTGCCGGCGAGCACCATCCCGACCACCAGCTGGGCCAGCGAGTCGTGGCAGAGGGTCACCCAGCCGAAGGCCGCCAGGTAGGTCGCACAGCCCAGCGGCAGCAGGTAGACCCGGTCGATCACCGTGGCCAGCCGCAGCCCGACCCGGCTCGCGGCCACGCTCAGCACCGAGTAGGGCGCGATCAGCCACCCCGCGGCGCCGGGGCCGTGGCCCAGCCCCCAGCCGTCGGCCTGGACCACCACGGTCACCAGCGGCAGCAGCAGGTAGGCACCCACCCCGACCAGGAACGAGGTGGAGTGCGCCAGCAGCGGCACCGGCTGCAGCGCCAGCCGCAGGTCGACGATCGGGCGCGGGGTGCGCCGCACCCACCACCCCCAGGTGAGCGCGCAGACCACGGCCAGCCCGAACGCCGTCAGCAGGAACGGCCTACCGGCCGTGGTCGCCTCGGCCAGCCCCACCAAGGCCGCGGTGGTGCCGCCGGAGAGCAGCAGGGTGCCCACCCAGTCGACGCGGGCGGGCTCGTCCCACGGGTTGACGGGGAGCACCGCCAGGCAGAGCCCCAGGGTCGCGGCGCTGAGCAGCGTGCCGGTCAGGAAGGCCACGTGGATCCCCCACGCCTCGGCGATCATCGAGGCGAACGGGAAGCCGAGCCCCGCCCCGGCCACGGTGGTGACCGAGAGCAGGGAGATGCCGCCGGCCCGCCTGGCCACCGGGAGGTGGGTGCGGGCGATCGCGATCGCCACCGGGGTGAGCCCGTAGCCCAGGCCCTGCAGGCCGCGGCCGGTGAGGAAGACCCCGAAGCCCAGCGGGAAGGCGCAGAGCAGGCCGCCCAGGGTCACCGCGGCCAGCCCGGCGACCACCACCGCGTTGCGGTGCCGGGTCGCCGAGAGCCGCCCCAGCACCGGCGTCGCCGCGGCGCCCACCAGCAGGCTCGTGGTCAGCGACCACTGCGCGGTGTCGAGGGAGACGTCGTACTCGCCGGCGATCTCCGGCACCAGGGGGGCGCCCAGCGCCCCGATCAGTGAGGTGACGGTGGTCAGCAGGACCAGGGCGGGCAGCAGGAGAGGGGCGACGACAGGCACGGTGGCGTCACCTTAGGCACCCCGACGGGACCCGGCGCCAGGGACCCGCCGAAAACTGGTCACCGAAACGGATTGACTCAGTCCGTTTTGGTTCCTACTGTGGGTCAGGTCACACCAGAGGCGAAGGAGATGGCCATGTCGGAGCTGCTCGAGCTCGACCAGGACGACGTCGCGGAGGAGTTCTTCCGGCGCGGCTGGACCGACGGCCTCCCGGTCGTGCCGCCCACCGTGCCCGCCGTCGACGCGATGCTGGCCGCCGTCGACCTCGAGCGGGACGACGTCATCGGCGGCATCCCGCGGCGCGGCCGCTCGGTGACGGCCGAGCAGGCGGCGGTCAACGCGGTGATGGCCGGCTGCCTCCCGTCGTACTTCCCGGTCGTGGTGGCCGCCCTCTCGGCCTCGCTCGACCCCACCTTCAACGCCCACGCCGCCTGGACCAGCACCGGCGGGGCGGCCACCTGCGTGGTGGTCAGCGGCCCGCTGGCCCACGAGATCGGCATGAACTCCGGCCACAACGCGCTCGGCGCGGGCAACCGGGCCAACGCCACCATCGGCCGCGCGGTGCGGCTGGTGGCGCGCAACGTCTTCGGCGCCGCCACCGGCGACCTCGACGCCTCGTCGCTGGGCAACCCCGGCAAGTACACGCTCTGCTTCGCCGAGGCCGACCCGGCCGCGCCCTGGTCGCCGCTGCGGGTGCAGGAGGGCTACGAGCTCGAGGACACCACGGTGACCGTGATGGCGACCGAGGCCCCGCGCCAGGTGGCCAACCACCTCTCCGAGGTGCCCGAGCAGGTGCTGCGCACCTTCGTCTCGGCGATGAAGGCCTCCTCCAACTTCCCGGTCGGCAAGGGCGGGCAGGGCATCGTCGTCCTCGGTCCCGAGCACGCCCTGGCGCTGACCCAGGCGGGCTGGACCCAGGAGCAGACCCGCGAGTTCCTGGCCCGCGAGAGCCGGGTGACCCCTGCGGAGCTGCTCGCCGACGGCGTGCCCCTCGAGGTCAACAGCCAGCACGACATGACCCCCGGCCCCGACGGCCGGCTGCCCTCGATGGCCAGCGCGGACGACGTCTTCCTGGTCACCGCCGGCGGCGGCGGCCCGGGCTGGTCGGCCTACATCCCCAGCTTCGCCGGCGTCCAGCACGTGCGCGCGGTGACCCGACGGGTGCGCACCCTCGGCGAGGCGATGCCCGACTGCGGGCCCGACGCCTGCGAGATCGACTTCTCCAAGCTCGCCAAGGCCTGACCCCTTCGACGCCCGGGAGGGCCCATGAACACCATCACCGTCCACGTGCCGGCCGTCGCCGACCCGCCCGCCGAGGCGATCAGCCTGGCCGCGCGTCCCGCCCTCGCCGGCGCCCGGCTCGGGCTGGTCGACAACGGCAAGCCCCGCGCCGGCGACCTGCTCAAGATGGTCGGCGCCGAGCTCAAGGAGACGCTCGGCCTCTCCGAGGTGGTGATGATCAGCAAGGCCTCGGCCGCCGTCCCGCTCGACGACGACCAGATCGCCGACCTGGTCGCCCGCACCGACCTGGTGATCGCCGGCGTCGGCGACTGCGGGTCGTGCAGTGCCTCCTCGCTCCAGGACGCGCTGCTGATGGAGCGCGCGGGCGTCGCCTCGACCGTGCTGATCACCGAGGTCTTCGTCTCCCACGTCGCCCGCTTCGCCGCCAACCTCGGCGCCCCTGGCTACCACAGCCTGGTGGTGCCGCACCCGGTGGCGACCAAGGGCGACGACCGGCTGGCGACCCTGGCCCGCTCGGTCGTCCCGGCGGCGACCGACCAGCTCGGGGGTCCCGCCCTCGTGACCGCGGGGGGCTGAGATCGCCACCGGCACCCGGGACGTCGAAGAGGGCGTCGGGGAGGTCCCGCAGCGCCGCCCGCGGGCCGACGCCGCGCGCAACCGCCGGCGGGTCTCCGACGCCGCGGTCGCCGTCTTCGCCGAGCGCGGCCTCAGCGCCACGGTCGCGGAGATCGCCGAGCGGGCGGACGTCGGGAACGCCACCGTCTTCCGCAACTTCGCCACCAAGGAGGAGCTGCTCGGCGAGGTGGCCACCCGCTGGCTCGTGGAGTGGGCCGAGGTGCTCGAGGAGCGGGTCGCCGGTGACGTCCGCGACGACACCCTGCGCGAGCTGATCGTCGAGGTCGTGGAGCGCTTCCGGCGCAACAGGATGGCGCTCGACCTGCTGCGGGCCGGCGACCTCGACGAGCGGATGAGCAGCGCCCGCGCCCGGGTCGAGGCCCGCTTCACCCTGGCGCTGCGCCGGGCCGTGCGCGCGGGGCTGGTCCGCGACGACGTCTCCTACGCCGACCTGACCCTGCTGATCCTCGGGATGGCCGGCCGGCTCTCGGAACAGGGCCGCTCGGACCCCGAGCAGTGGCACCGGGTCGCCGAGCTCGCCTGGACCGCCATCCGGGTCTGAGAGCCGGCCGGGAGCCGGCTCCGCCGGCGGGTCGGCACCCCGCTGTGGACCAGTCCCTGGCACATCCACGACTCCCTATTCATATTCACTATTGTCAGTTATCGTGTGATTTACGTCACACTCATCCCGAACGCAGGAGTGCTCATGAATGCAGGTCTTCGCCGCGGCTTCCGTCGCCCCGCCCTCGCCGTCGCGTGCGTCGGGATGCTCGCGCTCACCAGTGCCTGCGGAGGTGGCGACGACGGTGACGAGGGCGGCTCCGACGCCGTGACGATCGCGAACTTCGCCGGCGCCGGCATCACCGTGCCCGACCAGATCGCCGCCGAGAAGGGGTTCTTCGAGGAGCGGGGCATCACCCCCGACTTCGTCCAGGTCACCTCGGCCGGCACCCAGCTCGCCGCCCTCACCTCCGGCTCGATCGACGTCGCCCAGAACGCCGTCAGCCAGGTCATGGCCGCCCAGCAGCAGGGCCAGGACGTCCGCTTCTTCTGCGGCGGGGTCGACAAGGCGTGGAACGTCGTGATGGTCACCGAGGACTCCGACATCGAGACGGTCGACCCGGCCGACTGGAAGGAGGGGATCAAGGCGCTCGAGGGCAAGACCTTCGGGCTCGACAGCCTCGGCGCCGGCCAGGAGGCCTACTTCCGCTCGCTGGTCGACCAGGCGGGCGCCGACATCGACTCCATCAACCTGGTCGCCGTCGGCACCGTGGGCGAGGCCGCGGCCACTCTCGGCTCCGGCCGGGTGGACGCGATCTTCGGCTACCCCTTCGTGCAGCAGTCGGAGGTGGCCGCCGGCAACGCCCGGGTCGCCGTCGACATGGTGAAGTCGGGCGAACAGCTGCCCTTCCACACCGGCTACTTCGCCACCACCGAGTGGCTCGAGGAGAACCCCGAGAAGGCGAAGGACTTCTGCGAGGCCATCACCGCGGCCGACGAGTGGCTCCAGGACGACGCCAACTCCGCCGACGTCGTCTCCTTCCTGGCCGACGACTTCGGTCTCGACGAGGCGGTCGCCGAGCAGTTCGTCGGCCCCGACGGGATGACCGCGATCTTCTCCCCGGAGCTCGACTGCGCGGCGATCGACCTCAGCGCCGAGCAGGCCGAGGCGGCCAAGACGGTCGCCTCCGACCCCACGATCCGCTGTGCCGACATGCTCTGGGAGGGACTCGATGACTGAGGCCGCCGCCCCCGAGCGAGCCCGTGCCGTGAGCGCCACGACGCAGCCCTCCGTGCTGAAGGCCAGCAACCTGACCTTCCACTACCCGCCGCGCAAGAAGCACGGCTCGCCCTTGGCCCGCCTGCGGCCCAGGCCGGCCGGCGAGGCAGCGGCGACGGTGCCGATCCTCGACGACGTCAGCCTCGACGTCGCCAAGGGTGACTTCGTCGCCCTGGTCGGCCCCAGCGGCTGCGGGAAGACCACGCTGCTCCACGTCTTCGCCGGGCTCCTCGCCGCCGCCGACGGCGCCGTCGAGGTCAACGGCCACGCCCCCCAGATGGGCAGCAAGGACACCTCCTACATGTTCGCCCGCGACGCGCTGCTCCCGTGGCGCGACGCGCAGCGCAACGTCGAGCTCGGCATGGAGGGGGAGGGGATCTCCCGCTCCGAGCTGCAGCAGCGCTCCACCGAGGCGCTGCGCTCGGTGGAGCTGGAGCACCTCGCCGCCAGCCACCCGAGCCAGCTCTCCCAGGGCCAGCGGCAGCGGGTCGCGCTGGCGCGCACCATGGCGCCCAACCGCGACATCCTGCTGATGGACGAGCCCTTCGCCGCCCTCGACGCCCAGACCAAGCTGCGCCTGCAGCGCGAGCTGCTGCTCTTCTGGGAGTCCAACAACCCCGAGGACCGCGCCACCGTCCTCTTCGTCACCCACGACCTGCAGGAGGCGCTGCTGCTCGCCGACCGGGTGATCGTGATGCACCCCCACCCGGGCCGCATCGCCTACGACCACACCGTCGACGTGCCCCGGCCCCGCCACACGCGGCTGGAGGAGATCCTCTTCGAGGACAGCTTCCGCACCCTGCACCGACAGCTCTTCGACGAGCTCAAGGAGGGCGAGCGATGAGCGTCGCCACCGCCGAGGCCACCGGCCCCACCGCCGACCCCACCAGAGGCAAGGCGCCGCGGCGCCGCGCCAAGGGCCCGTCGGGCTCCTTCTGGCACAGCCGTCGCGCGGTGCTGCTCAGCCAGGTGGTGCTCTTCGTCGTCCTGATGTTCGCCTGGGACGCGCTGGGCCGCTACGAGCTGGTCGACAAGTCCCTGATCTCCGGGCCCCTGGAGGTCTGGGAGCAGCTGCGCAACCTCTACGAGTCGGGCTCGCTGTGGAGCCAGACGCTGGCCACCATGCACGCGGTCGGCCTCTCGCTGCTGATCGGCGTCCCGCTCGGCGGGCTGGCCGGACTGGTGCTCGGCTCCTCGAACTACCTCGACCGGGTCTTCGAGCCCTTCCTGGTGCCGCTCAACTCGCTGCCCCGCATCGCGCTGGCGCCGCTCTTCATCGTCTGGTTCGGCCTCACCGTCAACGCCAAGGCCGCGGTGGGCGTCACCCTGGTCGTCTTCATCATGCTCTTCAACACCCGCGCCGGGGTGAAGGAGACCAACCGCGACCTGCTGGTGCTGGCCGACTCGCTCGGCATGTCGACGACTCAGCGCTACCGCAAGATCGTGCTGCCCGGCTCGGTGCCGGTCGTGGTGGCCGGCATCCGGCTCTCGCTGACCTACGCCCTGCTGGGCGTCATCGCCAGCGAGATGATCGGCTCGCGCGACGGTCTGGGCACCGACATCGTGCGCTACAGCAACACCCTCCAGGTCGGCGGCGTCTTCGCCGTCCTGGTGGTGCTGGCGCTGATCAGCTTCGTGATGGACCGGCTGCTGGGCGTCTTCGAGCGGTGGGTGCTCAGATGGCAGTGACCGCCCCCGCCCCCCGCCTCCTCGACGAGGTGGTCGTGGTCACCGGCGCCGCCCGCGGCCTCGGTGCCGCGATCGCCCGGTCGGCCGCCGAGGCGGGCGCCCACGTGCTCATCGGCGACCTCGACAAGGCCGGGGTCGACCGGGCCGTCGAGGAGCTGACCGCCGACGGGCTCTCCGCCCACGGGGCCGTGCTCGACGTGACCGACGCCGCCTCGGTCGACGCCGCGCTCCGCACGGTGCTGGAGTGGCAGGGCCGGGTGACCGGCCTGGTCAACAACGCCGGCCGGCTGATCGAGGCCGACGTCGTCTCCCTCACCGAGGACCAGTGGGACGCCGTCATGGACGTCAACCTCAAGGGCGCCTGGCGGATGTGCCGGGCGCTCATCCCGGCGATGCTCGAGGCCGGTGGCGGGGCGATCGTCAACATCTCCTCCCTGGAAGGGCTCTTCGCCCGACCCGGCCACGTCGCCTACGCGGTCAGCAAGGCGGGCATGCTCAACCTGACCCGGGCGGTCGCCGTCGACTTCGGCCGCCAGGGCATCCGCTGCAACGCGATCTGTCCCGGCAGCATCGAGACCGCCCTGCTCACCCAGCACCTCGAGGGCACCGGCGACCCCGCCGCGGCGGCCGCCGACCTGATCGGCCGCAACTACTCCGGCCGGCTGGGCCGCCCCGACGAGGTCGGGTCGACGGCGCTCTTCCTGCTCAGCCGCGAGGCGGAGTACATCAACGGCTCGCACCTCGTGATCGACGGCGCCCGCGGCGCCACCACCTGACAGCTGCCTGACCGCCCACCTGACAGCCACCTGACGCCCCCCGAGGAGACAGACACCGTGCTGGAACAAGAGTTCGACCGGGTGGTCGCCGACGACCCCGACGTCGACCGGGCGGCCGTCTTCGCCCGGCTCCGCGAGGAGAGCCCCGTCTTCTTCAGCACCACCCTGGGCGCCTGGGTGGTCAGCCGCTACCACGACGTGCGCGGCGTGCTGCGCGACGCCGGGAGCTTCCGGGCGGTGCAGAGCGGCCCCGGCGCCCCGCCGTACGGCCGCACCTACCTGCACATGGAGGGCCACGAGCACGCCAAGAAGGTCGGCGTCGTGGCCAACCGGATCCGCAGCCGCAACGCCCTGCGCGACGGCCTCGACGACCGGGTCCACGACATCGCCGTCCGCACCGCGGAGGCGCTCACCCTGGGCTCGCCGATCGAGCTGCGCCGCGAGTTCGCGATGTGGATCCCGCTGCTGGCCATCACCGAGATGACCGACCTGGGCCACGAGGAGTCGTTCGAGCGCTGGTACCGCGCGGTCGGCAACGGCGGCGTCGCCAGCGTCAACAACCCCGAGGCGAGGACCCGCGCCCTGGCCGCCCGCGACGAGCTCGAGCAGTTCCTCGCGCCGTACGTCGAGCAGCGCCGCCGCGAGCCCGGCGACGACCTCGTCTCCTCGCTGGCCACCGCCGAGTACGACGGCAAGCCGCTGCCGCTCTCCGAGATCGTCTCCTCGGTGGTCTTCCTGCTCGTCGCCGGCGTCGAGACCACCGAGCGGGTGCTGGCCAGCATGCTGCGCCACGTCGCCACCGAGCCGGCCGTGTGGCAGTGGCTGCGCGAGCGGCTCGACGACGAGGACGCCGTCGCCGCCCTCTCGGCGGAGGCGCTGCGCTACTTCCCGCCCGTCAACGGCCTGATGCGCCGCACCGTCGCCGACGTCACCATCGGCGACACCCTGGTGCCCGACGGGGAGCGGGTCTGCCTGCTGCTGGTCTCGGCCAACCGCGACCCGGAGGTCTTCGCGGATCCCGAGTCCTTCCGCCACGACCGCTACCTCGGCCAGGGGAGCAAGCAGTTCACCGCCGCCGGGGAGATCCTCCCCTTCGGGGCCGGCAGCCACTACTGCGTCGGGGCGCGCCTGGCCCAGACCGAGATGCGGCACGCGCTGCGCGAGCTCGGCAGCCGGGTCGCCCGGATCGAGCCGGCCGGCGACCTGCCGCCCGACGAGGGGTTCATGCTGCGCTGCCCACCCTCGGTGCCGGTCGTGCTGCACGCGGCCGCGGAGGTGCTGGCATGAGCGAGGAGCTGCTCGAGCGGGTGCGCCGCATCGAGGACAGGATCGCCATCGAGGAGCTGCTGGCGCGCTACGGCAACGCCTGCGACGACCGCGACATGGAGGCGCTGGCCGCCTGCTTCGCCAGCGACTTCGAGTTCGACTCGGTGGCCGGCCACTCGGTGGGCCGCGACGCCGCGATGCGCTACTACGGCGAGCGGCTCAGGTCCTACGGCGTCACCCTGCACATCCCGCACACGCTGGTCCTCGACGAGCTGGAGCAGGACACCGCACGCGGCACCGTGCTCTCCAGCGCCGAGATGGAGATCGACCACGAGATGTTCGTGACCGGCTTCCGCTACCACGACCGCTACGTCCGCGACGAGGGTCGCTGGCGCTTCCGCTCCCGCCAGGTGCTGGCCTTCTACGCGATGCCGCTGCGCGAGCTGGCCGGCCGCCTCGACCCGCTGCGGGTCCGGTGGCCCGGCACGGAGCCCAAGGCCGCGCCGCTGCCCGAGCTGCTGCCCAGCTGGGAGCGGTTCCGGCAGGCGGCCGAGTGAGCACGGCCGGCGTCAGGCCCTGAACAGGTAGACGACCTCCAGGGCGGCGATCAGGGCGACGACGACCGAGAGCGCGAGCGTCGGACCGCCGTCCGGCCGCTCGGCGCCCTCCTGGTCCTCGTCGTAGCGGTGCCACCCCTCGCCCAGCACCCAGGCCGAGAAGAGCAGCACCAGGCCCATCGGGATCAGCGCGTAGACCCCCAGGGTCGACCACATGTGACGGGCGGCGGCGATGCCGACGGCGACCAGGGCGAACGTCGTCCGCTGCCAGGTCATCACGTCGCGCGCCTCGGACCCCCCGGGGTCCCGGGGGTCGGGCACGCCGGGGGGCGGCTCGCTCACAGCCAGGACACGACCATCACGATGCCGATGCCGATGATCGCCAGCACGAAGACCACCGCGAACCCCATCGAGGGGATCGACTCGTTGCGGCGCATCGCCCGCTCCGTCGTCCCCCAACGCAGCCAGCTGACCACCGCGCAGAGCAGCGCGAGGACGACCAGGGTCAGGGCCATCGCGGTCTGCACCGTGCGGGAGACCGACAGGTCGACCACGTCGAGCGCCATCCCCGCGGCGAGCAGCGCGAGCGCGGTGCGGACCCAGGTCAGGAAGGTCCGCTCGTTGGAGAGGGTCGACTGGTAGGGCGGGTCCTGGCCGGGTCCGTAGACCCACCGGGGCCAGGGGGGCCGCTTGGTGTCCAT
The DNA here is from genome assembly GCF_058215795.1 of Nocardioides sp. Z40_12. Lineage (NCBI taxonomy): Bacteria > Bacillati > Actinomycetota > Actinomycetes > Propionibacteriales > Nocardioidaceae > Nocardioides > Nocardioides sp. Z40_12. Next base: position 178,524 of record NZ_JBZAJA010000005.1, on the reverse strand, counting down.
TGCTCCAGTGTCACCCACCGGAGCCCCGTTGTCGCGGGTCGCGAGGGACGCCTGCGTAGGCTGACGCCGTGATGGAGGACTGGTTCGCGCGGCGCACCCACCGCTGGCAGGACTGGTCGCTGGCGGACCTGCGCACCGCCAAGGGCGCCACCCGGGTCAGCCTCGTCGTCCCGGCCCGCAACGAGGCCGCCACCGTCGGCGACGTGGTGACCCGCTGCCGCGAGGTGCTGCTGGAGACCGCCGCGCTGGTCGACGAGATCGTGGTCGTCGACTCCGACTCCACCGACGCGACCTACGAGGTGGCCACCGACGCCGGCGCCGTGGTGCACCGCAGCGCCGAGATCCGCCCCGACCTCGGCAGCCGCCCCGGCAAGGGGGAGGCGATGTGGAAGTCGCTCTTCGTCACCTCCGGCGACGTCCTGGTCTTCATGGACGCCGACCTCACCGACTGGGACACCCACTTCGTGCCCGGCCTGCTCGGCCCGCTGCTCACCGACCCCGCGGTGCAGCTGGTCAAGGGCTTCTACCAACGCCCCGGTGGCGGGGAGGCCGCCGGCCCCTTCGAGGGCGGCCGGGTCACCGAGCTGGTCGCCCGCCCGCTGATCGCCCTGCTCTTCCCGCCGCTGGCCGGGCTGGTGCAGCCGCTGGCCGGGGAGTGGGCGGTGCGCCGCGACCACTTCGCCGGCCTCGAGGTGCCCACCGGGTACGCCGTCGAGCTGGCCGCGCTGATCGACACCTGGCGTGGCGCCGGTCTGGACGCCATCGCCCAGGTCGACCTGGGTCGCCGCGCCCACCACCAGCAGCCGCTGCTCGACCTCGGCGCGATGGCCACCCAGATCCTCACCGCCGGGTGGGCGCGCTCCAGCCACAGCCACCACGCGGACGCGATCGCGCTGACCCAGTTCCTGCCGGCCGCGACGGGCGACGGCGTACGCCCCCAGGTCTCGCGGGTGCCGGTCGACCAGCGCCCGCCCGCCGGGCCGCTGCTGCGGGACGCGGGGGTGGCCTGATGCTGCGGCTCCGCTCGCGCTGCTTCGACGACGACGCCACCCTGATGATGGCGATCGTCAACCGCACCCCCGACTCGTTCTACGACAAGGGCGCCACCTGGGGTGAGGACGCCGCCTTCGCCCGCGTCGAGCTGGTCGTCTCCCAGGGTGCCGAGATCGTCGACATCGGCGGGATCAAGGCCGCCCCCGGCGCCGAGATCGGCGAGGCCGAGGAGAAGGCGCGGGTCGTCGACTTCGTCGCCCGGGTCCGCGAGGCGTTCCCCGAGGTGGTGATCTCGGTCGACACCTGGCGGGCCTCGGTGGGCGACGCCGTCTGCGAGGCCGGCGCCGACCTGCTCAACGACGCCTGGGGCGGGGCCGACCCCGAGCTCGTCGACGTGGCCGCCGCCCACGGGGCCGCCCTGGTCTGCACCCACACCGGCGGCGTGCGGGTGCGCACCCGCCCGCACCGGCTGGAGTACGCCGACGTGGTCGCCGCCGCGATCGCCGACACCACCGCCTACGCCCGCCGCGCGCTGGCCGCCGGGGTGGCGCGGGAGTCGATCATCATCGACCCGGCCCACGACTTCGGGAAGAACACCTTCCACTCCCTGGAGGTCACCCGCCGCCTGGCCGAGATGGTGGAGACCGGTTGGCCGGTGCTGGTCTCGCTCTCCAACAAGGACTTCGTCGGCGAGACCCTCGACCTCCCGGTGGGGGAGCGGCTGGTCGGCACCCTGGCCGCCACCGCGGTCAGCGCGCTGGCCGGGGCGCGGATCTACCGGGTGCACGAGGTCGTGGAGACCCGGCAGACGGTCGACATGGTGTGGTCCATCGCGGGGCGCCGCCCGCCCGCCCGGGCGATCCGGGGGCTGGCATGAGGATCGTCATCGCGCCGCCGACGCCGGCGCTGCTGCCGGCGTACGCCTCGCTGGTCGACCCGGTCGCCGACCTGCGCGCCGCCTGCGCCGCCGCGGTGGACTGGCTCGGCCCCTCGGTGCGGGTGCTCGCCGACGACGGCGAGGCGGCGCGGATCGGCGAGGTCCTGCTCGGCCGGCGCAGCGACTTCGACGGCGAGGACCTGCTGGTGATGGCCAACGGCTCCGCCCGCCGCTCCGAGCGGGCGCCCGGCCACCTCGACTCGCGGGCGGCCGGCTACGACGACTGGCTGCGCCAGCTGCTGCGCCTCGGCGACCTGGCCGGGCTGGCCTCCCTCGACGTCGACGAGGGCGAGGAGCTGCTCGCCTCCGGGCTGCGCTCGCTCAGCCTGCTGGCCCGCCAGCTGACCGAGCGCGGGGTCTCGGTCGGGGAGGTCCAGGTGGACCTCGATGCAGATCCCTACGGAGTCCAGTACTGGGTGGTGAGGTGGCAGTGCGCGTCCTGATGGGTCCCGTCTCCGGCGAGGTGGACGACGAGCAGCTCGCCGACCTCTACGCCGCCCCGAGCCGACCGTGGCTGCGGGTCAACATGGTCGCGACCGTCGACGGCGCCGCCCAGGGCGAGGACGGCCGCAGCGGCGGCATCAACAACGCCGTCGACAAGCGGGTCTTCCGGGCGTTGCGCCGGATGGCCGACTGCCTGGTCGTCGGCGCCGGGACGGCGCGGGCCGAGGGCTACGGCCCCGCCCAGCTCCCGATCGTCGTGGTGACCCGCTCGGGGAGCGTGCCCGAGACGCTGCGCGGCGCCGACCCGGGCCGGGTGCTGCTGGCCACCACCGCGAAGGCCCCCCACCTCGACGAGGCCCGCGACCTGCTCGGCGCCGACCACGTGTGGTGCCTCGACCACCCGGACGCCCCCGGCGAGGTCGACCTGGTGCTGCTCAAGGAGCGGCTGGCCGAGCGCGGCTGGACCGACGTGCTCAGCGAGGGCGGGCCGCAGCTGCTCCGCGACATGATGGCCGTCGGGGTCGCCGACGAGCTCTGCCTGACCGTGGTGCCCCGGCTGATCGCGGGGGAGCACCTGGCCATCACCGCCGGCCCGCCCGTCGACGTCCCGCTGGAGCCCACCGTGCTGCTCGAGGAGGACGGCACCCTGCTCGGGCGCTGGCTCGTGCGGCGCTGATCAGCTCAGCTTGTCGGAGAGCGCGCTCCCCAGGACGCGGGGACGCCCCTGGTCGGGTAGGTGGATGACCGAGGTGACGGAGTGGTCGTTGTAGAGCTCCCCGCCGTCCTCACCGTTGACCTTCTCCCAGCCGTCCTTCCACGACATCGAGTAGCCGGGCGACGGCACGAGGGTGACCTGCATGTCGTGCACGAGGATCGCCAGGTGGCCGTCGGCAACCTCGACGAGGCGCAGCTGCTGGGCCGGATCGAGGGTGGGGGAGCTGCGCACCGCGATCTTGTAGCTCGCGCCATCGGCGACCTCGAGCCGTTCGGCACGGGCCCGCTGGAGCCTCTTGCTGATGCGCAGGCCGCGGGGGGTGGCGCTCTGCCACCAGGCCTCCAGCTGCCGCGCTGCCTTCTTCGCTGCTCGCTCCACCGACTCCGGGACGGCGCCGGCCTCCTCGGCCGGCTCCGGGAGGTCGTCGACCGCCGCGGTCGAAGTGGCACGCCACGGCTCCCGCACCGACTCCCGGGTCACCACGAGGAGCGAGGGCACGTCGTCCCGGGTCTTCGGGGACCCCTTGTCCGGCTTCTCGTCGGTCTCGTCGGGACTGCCGTCCGCCGTCAGCTCCACGGCCGCCCAGAGCGGGTAGCCCCCGAAGCGGGGCGCATAGAGCAGCCCGGCGTCGGCGTCGCGCCCGGACTTCTTCCACGTCATCACGCCCGCGGCGGCCGCGGCGCTGTCGTACTGGGCGTCGCGCAGCATCGGCCCGGCCAGGACGTCGCCCAGCCGCGAGGAGTCGTAGGGCCGACGCATCGCCCGCTTGGTGGCGGCCAGGAAGCGCTGATCGACCGCGGCGACCACGTCGGGCGCCTCCTCCGGCGTCAGCGCCGGCTTGGAGGCCGGCTCGACAGCGACGCTGGCGGGCAGCGCGCACCCGCCGGCCAGCACACCGACGGCGACGAAGCCGGCAACGTTGCGCACCGGGGCGCCGGCGCCCGTGCGCTGCCGGGGCACGCCCGACCCGGTGGTGGACTCGGCCGGGTGCGGCGTGCCCGTACGGCGTCGCTTGCTGCGCCGGCGCAGCACCCACCCGGCGAGCAAGAGCAGCACCCCGGTGCCGGCGATCGCGAGGCAGACGGCGAAGAGGCCCCCGATCCTCGCGCCGACCGTGACGGTCAGCGCCTCGCCCCCCAGGGGAGCGGCCAGGACGGCGACGGGGTCACCGGTCAGCGGCACCTCGAGCTCCTGGACGCCGCCACCGTGGGTGGAGTCGGTCCACAGGTCGAGCGTCGTCGGGTCGGTGATCTCCTCGCCGCCCTCGACGCCCCGGCCGATGAGCTCGAGGAACCGGACGCCGGTCAGCTCGCGGTGCGCCACGTCGTCCAGCAGGTCGTCGACATCGACCCGATGACCGACCCCGACGAACGCCTCCGTCGGTGACTGAGCCCGGACGACGAGGCTCGCCCCGGTGAACGCGGTGACCCGTGGTGCGGTCACTGCCGGAGAGCCTGCCTCGAGGGGTGTCAGTCGGACCGTGTCGTCCGGGCCGACGAGGGCCGATGCGCCGAGCCCGATGCCCAGGAGCAGCAGGCCGAGCAGCAAAAGGGCAGCATGAATCAGTCGTCGCATGACGTGGTGGTCCCCCCCATGAGTACCGAGAGTCGCGGCCTCCCCGACCGTGACACCAGCACGCTAGCGGTCCCGCGCGGAGGCCGGGGCCGCTGTCCACAGGCGAGACGACACCGCCGCCGGCGGGGTCACAGCAGGTCGGCCCAGCCCCTGATCCGCAGGGCGGTGGTGGCCAGCACCTGCGGGTGGGCGCCGGTGCGCAGCAGCGCCAGCGTGGTCAGCGCGTGGGTCTCGCTGCCGAAGGTGAGCTGGTGGACGGTGACCAGGATCCGGTGGCCGCCACGGACCTCGACCACGTGGCTCTGCTCGCTCGGCTCCGGCCACTCCACGATCGTCGGGGGCAGGAAGCCCGGGACGAGCTCTTCGCGCAGTCGGCTGGTCGCGCGGTCGACGACCAGGCCGCCGGCGGTGCCCTCCTGCCACCAGCCACCGATCAGGTCGCTGGTGGCCGCGGCCTCCTCGAGCGCCGAGCCGGACAGGTCGCGGGGCTCCGGCTGCGGCTCCGGGACCGTGTCGCGGGCGACGTCGACGGCGGCGGTGGCCCGCCAGGGCTCGACGAAGGCGTCACGGGTGAAGACCACCAGCGACCGGCCCACGCCCTTCTCCTTGACCACCACCGCGGCCCACAGCGGGTAGTCGCGGAAGAGCGGGGCGTGCACCTGCTCCCCGATCAGGACGGGCGGGCGCACCCGGGGCTCCTCGCCGGTGAGGCGCTGGACGGCGGTGCGCCACTCGGAGGCGGCCAGCAGGGGCCCGGCCTGCGCCAGGGGCCAGGAGGTGTCGTCGGAGCGGGGAGCGCGCGAGCGGCGCGCCGCCCGGGTCCGCCGCACGGCGTAGTCGTCGAGCGCCTCGGCGACCGCGGCCGGCTCCAAGCCGGGCTTCTCGCCGGACTGGTCGTCGCCGGCGGCCAGGCCGCAGCCGCTGAGCAGGAGTGCCAGCAGCAGCAGGAACGTCGTACGCCGGCGTCGCCGCCGCGCCCACCAGCCCAGGACGAGCGTGGCCGCGCCGACCGCCACCCCCACGCCGAAGCCGGGGCGAGCGGGGGGACGGACCGGCACCGGCCTGGCCGGCGCAGGGACCGGTTCAGGGACCGGTTCAGGGACGGGCGCAGGGACGGGCGCAGGAGCCGGTGCGGGGACGGGCTCAGGAGCCGGAGCAGGGACCGGCTGGGCGACCGGCGGCTCCTGCGGAGCCCCGGCAGGTTCACCGGCGAGCTCCCCGGCGACTCCCTGGGCCGGCGGGGCGACGGCGACGCGACGGCGGCTGAGCCCGGCCACCACCCACGCGACGATCAGGCCCAGGCCCAGGGCCACATTCAGCAGCGTCTTGGTGAAGATCCCCGACACGTGCACGCCGAACGACATGGTGACCGCCTCGCCGGGCCGCGTCGGCACGGCCAGCAGGTCGATCGGCCGGCCGTGCAGGTCGATCTGGACCTCCTGGACCCCGCCGCCCTCGGCGCGCTCGCGCCAGCCGACCAGGCGCTCGGGTCGCAGCAGCGCCGGCACGCCCTCGGTGAAGGACCCCTCGCGCAACCCGAGGGAGTCGACCTGGACGTGCCGCACGCCCTCGACGAGGTCGCTGACGTCGAGGCGGTCGGCGGCCCCCAGGAAGACGCCGCCCGGCGCCTGCGCCCGGACCACCAGCGTCGCGCCGCCCAGCGCGGTCGACACAGGGCGGACCACCGACGGCAGGCCGGCGGTGGCCGCCGACTGTGTCTGCTCGCCGAGCATCAGGGTGTCGTCGGGGCCGTGGGCCACGGCGCCCGCCCCACCCGCCGCGACGAGCAGCACCCCGAGCACCAGGACGGCGCGGTGACTCAGGGCGGCCAGGCGCGGACGGGGGAGCCAGCGCGGCCAGGACCGGCCTGACAGCCGAGACGGCCGAGGGCGGTCTCGCAGCATGGCGTCTCCCCCCTGGAACGGCCGTGGCGGTGCGGGGCACGCTAGCGGAGTCAGGCCTCCCGGCCGGGGCGGGTCGCCGCGATCCGGGACAGCACCGCGTGCGCCTCGACCAGCGACGGCCCGTACCAGGTGAGCAGGCGCCCCTCGACGAGCTCGGTGGGGGTGCGGCCGAACGCCTCCGGGCCGTCGTCGGCGGAGAAGGCGTAGGGCTCGTCGGGGAGCAGCACCAGGTCGGCGCCGGCGGCGTCGAGCTCCTCGACGGGCAGCGTGGGGTAGCGGTCCGCGTGCCCGGCCAGGACGTTGGGCAGCCCCGCGCGGGCCAGCAGGTCGCCGGTGAAGGTGTCGCGACCGACCGCCATCCACGGGTCCCGCCAGATCGCGGCCACCGTGCGGGCCCGGGGCGGCAGCGGGTCGCCGCACCACAGGTCGCGGGCCTCGGCGAGCCACCGCGGACGCGGCCAGCCCAGCGCGACGTCGAAGAGCCGCTCCATCGACCTGATGGCCTGCGGCACGGTCTCGATCTCGGTCACCCACACGCTCACCCCGGCGTCGCGGAGCCGGCGCACGTCGAGCTCGCGGTTCTCCTCCTTGTTGGCCACGACCAGGTCGGGCGCGAGGGCGACGATCGCCTTCGTGTCGGGGTTCTTGGTGCCCCGGACCCGGGTGGCGGTGAGCCCCTCGGGGTCGGGGCACCAGTCGGTGACGCCGACCAGGGCGTCGGCGTCGACCGAGGCCATCGCCTCGGTGAGGGAGGGGACCAGGCTGACCACCCGGCGTACGACCGGCGGCCGGGCGACCGCGACACCGAGGTCGTCACGCGGGGGCTCGCCGGGGATCGGATCGCGTGAGACGGGCACGAGAACTCCTGGTCAAAGGACTATGCGCATGATAAGAATCATTAAAGGTTTGTTATCTCACTCACATCGGAGTCTTCCGCATGATCGCCAAGCGCCCCGTCCTCGGTCTCCTCACCGCCATGGTCCTGGGAGGTGTCGCCGCCTGTGGCGGCTCCGACGACGCCAGCGGCGAGCAGAGCTTCGACATGTATACCCACGTCGGGCTCGACCACCCGGTCAACCTCGAGCTCCAGGCCTTCGCCGACGAGGTCGAGGAGAAGACCGACGGTCGCCTCACGTTCGTCCTCCGCCCCGCCGGCGAGGTCCCGTACACCCAGGACGAGGCGCTGGACACGATGCGCTCCAACCTGATGGACGCCACCCTCGCCACCACGGGCTCCGTCGGCGGCGACGAGCCGCTCTTCGACGTGCCGAGCTTCCCCTTCCTGCTCGGCAGCGAGGAGGACCTCGAGGCGGTCCGCCCGGTGATCAACGAGCACTTCGACCCGGTCCTGGAGCAGAAGCACAACATGGTCCGGCTCGGCGAGTACGTCTGGCCGCCGCAGGAGCTGTGGCTGGCCGACGAGTCCGTCTCCACCATCGGCGACGCCGAGGGTGCCAAGGTGCGGGTCTTCAACACCTCCTTCTCCACGGCCAGCACCGAGATGGGGATGGAGCCGGTGACGATGCCGGCCGCCGAGGTCAACTCCTCCATCCAGCGCGGCGTGATCGAGGGCGCCTGGACGTCGGTCTCCCACGCCGTCGGGTCGAGCCTGCCCGAGCTCGCCAAGTCGGTGGTCAAGACCGACGCCGGCTACATCTACGACTTCTTCGGGATCCGCGCCGACATCTGGAAGGACCTCAGCGCCGAGGACCAGGAGATCCTGCGCACCGCCGGCGCCAGCGCCACCGAGCGGCTGATGGAGGTGCAGATCGGCTCCGGCGAGGACGAGTTCTGGCAGGCGGTCGAGGACGCCGGGACCAACATCGTCGAGCCCGACGAGGCGGAGCTCGCCCAGATCGTCGACGCCCTCAGCCCGAAGTACGACGAGTGGGCCGCGGACCGCGGCCCGGACGCCGAAGCGCTGCTCGCCGACATCCGAGCCGCCCTCGGCGAGAACTGAGATGACCGACCTGGACGCCGCGGCTGCGGCGCCGCCGCCCCGGGGGGAGCCGGCCGGGCCGACCCGGCCGGCCGGTCCGGACGGGTGGGCCGGTCGCGGGGTGGACCTGGTCGGCCGCGCCGCCGACACGCTGGCCGCGCTGGCCCTGGTCGGCGTGCTCGGGATCATGGTGGTGGAGATCGCCTACCGCACGTTCTGGGGCCGCTCCACGCTCGTCGCCGACGAGTACAGCGCCTACGGGCTGGTCATCTTGTCGTTCCTCGGGCTGGCCGGGGCGCTGCGCTCCGGCCAGCACGTCCGGCTGACCATCCTGCTCCAGTGGCTGGGCAAGCGGTTCGGACCGCGACCCGAGGCCGCGCTCCAGGTCGTCTCCTGCCTCGCGCTGCTGGTCTTCACCTGCGTCCTGGGCTACCACCTCGGTGAGCTCGCCCTGAACTCCTACGACAACGGGACGGTCTCGGTCACCATCGCCCGGACGCCCCTGTGGATCGTCCAGTCCTTCACCGTCATCGGCTTCGCGGTGCTGGCGCTGGAGACGGTCCGTCAGACGCTCGTGGCCGTCGGCCAGTTCGTCCGCAACGAGCACCCGGCCACCGACGTGGAGGAGGTCCTGTGAGCCTCGCGACCGTCGTCCTGCTGGCGGCGACCCTGATCCTGCTGCTCGCCGGGGTGTGGGTGGGTGCGGCCCTCGGCCTCGCCGCCTTCCTCGCGGTGCTCAGCCACGAGGGCGGTGCGCCGTTCGGCGGCTTCGCCTACGCGGCGTGGAACGGCATCGACAACCCGGTCCTGACCGCCGTCCCCCTCTTCCTGCTGATGGGGCAGGTGGTGCTCCGCACGGGCATCAGCGCAGACTTCTACCGCGCCCTGGCGCTGTGGCTGGACAAGGCCCCGGGCGGTCTCCTGCAGACCAACATCGTGGCGTCGGGCGTCTTCAGCGCCATCGCGGGCAACAGCGTCGCCACCGCCGCGACGATCTCCGAGGTGGCCTACCCCGAGCTGCGCCGGCGCAACTACTCCACGCGACTCAGCGTCGGGTCGCTGGCCGGGGGCGGCACGCTCGGCATCCTCATCCCGCCCAGCATCCCGCTGATCCTCTACGCCGCGCTGGTCTCCGTCTCGGTCGTCGACCTCTTCGCGGCGGCCATCGTGCCCGGCCTGCTGATGCTCGCCGCCTTCATGGTCCATGTCGCGTTGGCGCACCGCCGCAACCCGATCCCCGTCGATCCGGCCGCCGAGGCCGTCGAGGTCACCCGGAGCGACCGCCTCGCGGCGCTGCGCGACCTGGTGCCGCTCGGCGTCCTGATCGTGGTGGTCCTGGGCGGGATCTACGCGGGCTACGTCACGGTGACCGAGGCCTCCGCGCTCGGCGCCGTGGGAGCGCTCCTCATCGCCGCCGCGATGCGCAAGCTCTCGTTCGCCAGGCTCTGGGAGATCCTGCGCCGCACCGCCGAGGTGACCGCGATGATCATGCTGATCATCGTGGGGGCGCACATGCTCTCCTACGCCCTGGCGATCACCGGTGGTGCGCGGGAGCTGGCCTCGGTGATCACCGACCTGGCGCCCAACAAGACCGTCTTCCTGCTCCTGGTCTACGTGCTCTTCCTCTTCCTGGGGCTCTTCATGGAAGGCATCTCGATGATGCTGCTGACCATGCCGATCCTCTTCCCGCTGCTCCAGCTCTACGAGGTGGACCTGGTCTGGTTCGCCATCGTGATGGTGATCCTGATCGAGATCGGGCTGATCACACCGCCGGTCGGGGTCAACCTCTTCATCCTGCAAGGGGTGTCGAAGGAGCCGCTCGGGGTGATCTTCCGGGGCGCGTTCCCCTACGTGCTGATCATGCTCGGGGCGGTCGGGGTGCTCACGGTCTTCCCCGAGATCGTGCTCTGGCTACCGGGTCGCGGGGGCTGACCGGGGGCCCACCGGCGCGCTGAGGTTTGAGGTGGCCCCCGCGGTGGGATCGTGCGGGGGTGAACACACGGGGGAGGTCGCGCGGCACGCGTCTGCGGGCGCGTGCCGACGCGCCGGCACTGGTCCTCGCGCTGGTCCTGGCGCTGGGCGGCTGCGGGGAGGACGGCGGAGCCGCCGACGGCCCTGACGCCCCATGGCGGACCAGCACCGACCCGGTGGAGACCGGGGGGTTCGCCTGGGCGACCGGCTCGGTCGTCACCCTGGGCGACGGCACCACCGTCGAGACCGGCGACCCGGTGCGGGCCTTCGTCGTCGCCGGGGACGGGGTCTTCTTCGTCCCCGGCGAGGGTGAGGACGACGCCCTGCAGTTCTCCGGCGGCGACCTGTTCTTCGTCGCCCCCGGCGGGGAGCCGGTCGACACCGGCCTCGAGGTCGCGGACGACGCCCTGGCGGCCTCGCCGGACGGTGACACCCTCGTCGTCCTCGAGGCCGACTACGACACGGGTGAGGCCGCGCTGCGGATCTTCGACCTGGCCGGCGGGGAGGCACTGACCTCCGCCGACGGCATGGAGCCCGAGGCCGAGGACCCGGTCCACCAGCTGCTCGAGGCGGAGGTCCAGGTCTGGGGGATCACCGACGACGAGGTCCACGTGGCCGCCCGCGAGGGGGACTTCGTCTACGACCTCGCCACCGGGGAGGGACGCCCGGCGGGCGAGGACGACGTGCGCGGGGGAGGTGACGCGCTGGTCAGCCCCGACGGGCGCTGGTCGATCGAGAAGCCCGACGCCGGACCGGACCGGGTGGTCGGCCGCGCGGGTGAGGAGGTCGCCCTCTCCGTCGACGAGCCGCGCTGGTGGCTCTCCTGGTGGGCCGACCAGGAGACCGTGGTCGGCATGGTCGTCACCGGTCCCGGCACGGGGAAGCGGATGGCGCCCGGCGACACGGCGACGCTGATGTCGTGCCTCGTGCCGTCGGGGTCGTGCACGACGTGGCCGGACTCCACCGGCCGCAGGATCGTGCTGCCCGCCGGCGCGACGGAGTTCGCGGCCGTCGACCTGGGAGGAGTGGACGGATGACCAACCCGGAGATCGAGTACCGCAGGATCGTCTCGGGCGACGCCGCCGCCCTGCGGACCAGGCTCGCCACGCTGGAAGGCGTGATCCACGACATCGCCGGCGTCGACGAGGACCTCACCCAGGCCCAGGAGGTCCCGGTGTGGTCCGGGCCGGCGGCGTCCTCGTACCTGCTCCGCGCCAACGGCCTGCAGCGGGGCCTGTCGGTGACCCGCTCCGCGGTCGCCCGCGCCCGCTGGGCCCTGGACGCGGCGATCCGCGCCTACGAGACCGCCGAGACGAACGCCGATCACTACATCGGCTGCTGGCGCAACCGGCCCGCCGGCTGGCCGCCGGTCGTCGAGGAGCTCTTCGCCCGGCTGGTCAACGCGCGTCTGATCGACGTCGGGAAGTCCTACAACCAGCAGCTCGCCGCCATCCGGGCGGTGCTGACCGGCGACGAGGTGAGCCTCGACGAGCTCGACGAGGAGACCCGGGAGTGGGTCAAGGACGGGCTGGCGAAGAACCAGGAGTGGCTGGAGGGCAACGACAGCAGCCTCGGACCCCGGATCCCGAACATCGGGGCAAACGGCGACTCCCGGGGCTGGATCCCGCAGGGCCTCGGCTACGACCCGGAGACCGGGACCCTGATGCAGGGCTACTACATCAAGGGGCCCGACGGGAAAGGGCTGGAGTCCTACCTGTCCGTCATCGACGAGGTGACCGGGCAGGAGACGGGCTCGGTCAAGCTCGGGGGACCGCTGGACCCCAACGGGATCCCGCGCGACGGCGACCAGCCCAAGCACGCCGGTGGGGTGAGTGTCGACGGCGACAAGGTCTACGTCGCCGACAACGGCAAGCTCTTCACCTACTCGATGAAGGCGATCCGAAGCGCCAAGGACGGCGAGACCGTGCCGGCCTCGTCGATCCAGGACGGGGTCTCCGGCGGCTCCTACTCGGCGATGAAGGACGGCCGTCTCTACCTCGGCCACCACGAGCAGGACAAGCTCTACGTCTATGAGAGGTCCGGCGGCGAGTGGGTGAAGGTGGACTCGATCGACACCCCGCCCAACGTCCAGGGCGTCGTGGTCCGTGACGACGAGATCGTCTACAGCTCCTCCTACGGCCGGCACGAGGGGAACAGCCAGCTCTACGTCGGCGACTTCGACGGCTCCTACGGCGACCCGTACCCGCTGCCGAGCATGTCCCAGGGCGTCGTCGAGGTGGACGGCGAGCTGATCGTGACCTACGAGTCGGGTGCCGAGGAGTTCGACCACGCCAACAAGAGCACCGGCATGCTCTGGTGGAAGGAGGACCAGGAGCTGTGGGGCAACCCCTACATGACGCGGACGCCGCTCTCCGAGCTCGGCCTGGGCGGTGCCGGGGAGGAGTTCGAGGTCGAGCCCGAGACGCTGCGCACCGCCGCCGCCGAGCACGGCCCACCCGCCGGTGACCTGAAGGCGATCGGGGCCGAGCTCGACGGCGTCCGGGTGCCCGCCCACCTGCTCGGCGAGGTGCCGGGGGCGGGCCCCACCGCCAGGACGGTGGTCCGGTTGGTCGGAGCCGCCGCCGACAGCTCCCGCTCGGGCGCGGCCGCCGTCGCCGCGGTCGCCGAGCTGCTGCGCTCCAGCGCCACCGACTACGAGCGCGCCGACGTGTTCGTGGAGCGCGGCATGCGCGGGATGACACCGGACTGAGCGCCTGACCGAGCGCCTGACCGAGCGCCTGACCGAGCGCCTGACCGAGCGCCTAACTGAGCGCCTGACCGAGCGCCTAACTGAGCGCCTAACTGAGCGCCTAACTGAACGCCTAACTGAGCGCCGGACCGGGCGTTGGGGGCCCGCCTGAGAGGATCGGCGGCATGGAGTTCGCCGACGTCCTCGCCGCCCGCCACAGCTGCCGCGCCTTCCGTGGCGAGGAGGTGCCCGAGGAGGTCCTCGGCCGCCTCTTCGCGCTGGCCCAGCACACCCCGTCGTGGTGCAACACCCAGCCCTGGCAGGTGCACCTGGTCTCCGGGCCCGCGATCAAGCGGTTCTCCACCGAGCTGACCGACCACGTGCTCTCCCAGCCGCAGAGCCCCGACCTGGAGATGCCCGGCGGCTACTCCGGCGTCTACGCCGCGCGCCGCCGCGAGTCCGGCTTCGCGCTCTACGAGGCCGTCGGGGTGGCCCGCGACGACAAGCTCGCCCGGGGGGCCCAGGCGCTGCTCAACTACACCTTCTTCGGCGCCCCGCACGTCGCCGTGATCACCACCGACCGCGAGCAGGGCACCTACGGCGCCATCGACTGCGGCGGCTACGTCGCCACGTTGACCAACGCCGCCACCTCGCTGGGGCTGGCCTCGGTGGCGCAGGCCGCGATCGCCATGTATTCCGAGAAGGTGCGCGACTTCCTCGACCTGCCCGAGGACCGGCTGGTCGTCTGCGCGGTCTCCCTCGGGTACGTCGACGCCGACCACCCCGCCAACCGGTTCCGCACCTCCCGGGCGCCGGTGGGCGACGTCGTGGCCCACGTGCGGGACTGACCGCGCCCTCGCCCGCCCTCCTCCGGGCACGGGCGGCCGCACGGGTTAAGGTGTCCTCGATCACTCGGCCGTCTGTCCAGGCCGGGGAGTCGGACCCGGATTGGGGCGACGGATCGCCCGCGGTGACTGCCCGCGGCCGTCCCCTGTCACGCCCGGATCCGGAGGCCCTCCCACATGTCCCGTCGCCCACGGCAGCTCGCCGCGCGCCTCGCTCCCGTCGTCCTCGTCCTCGCCCTGGCCGGCTGCGGCCAGGACGACCAGCCCGACGACCAGCCGGGGGCCGACGCGGCGTCCGGCTACCCGGTGGTCGTCGACAACTGCGGCACCGAGGTGACCTTCGAGAGCGCGCCGCAGCGCGTCGTGACCATCAAGTCCACCTCGACCGAGCTCCTCCTCGCCCTGGGCGTGGGGGAGCGGATCGTCGCGCACGCCTTCCAGGACGGGCCGGTGCCCGAGCAGTGGGCCGACGAGGCCGCCTCGATCACCACCCTCTCCGACCAGGCCCCCAGCCAGGAGGTGGTGCTCGAGCAGGAGCCCGACCTGGTGCTGGCCGGCTGGGAGAGCAACCTCGCCGGGGACACCGCCGGCGAGCGGGAGAGCCTCGCCCGGCTGGGGGTCGACACCTACGTCGCCCCGGCGGCCTGCACGGCGCCCGAGCACCGGCCCGACCCGATGACCTACGACCTGCTCTTCGAGCAGTTCGAGGAGATGGGCCGGATCCTCGGGGTGCCCGACGCTGCGGCCGAGCTGGTCGCCGAGCAGCGTGCCGAGCTCGCGCAGGTGCCCCGGGCGCAGGAGGGCACCACCGCGCTGTGGTGGTCCTCGGGCACCGACACCCCCTTCGTGGGCGGCGGCATCGGCGCCCCCCAGATGGTGATGGAGGCGGTCGGCCTGGAGAACGTGGTGGCCGACGTCGACCAGACGTGGACCTCGCTGGGCTGGGAGTCGATCGTCGACGCCGACCCCGACGTGCTCGTCCTGGTCGACGCCGAGTGGAACCGGGCCGCGGACAAGATCGCGGAGCTGGAGTCGGACGCCGCCACCCGCGGGCTCACCGCCGTCCGGCATCGGCGCTACCTCACCGTGTCGTTCCCCGCCGCGGAGGCCGGCGTCCGCTCGGTGCCCGCCGCCACCGAGCTGGCCCGGCAGCTCGACGATCTCGGGCTGCTGGCCGAAGGGGGGCAGGCGCCGTGACGCTCGCCCTGCAGGCGCGCCGGGCCGGGGGTGCCCCCGCCCCGGTCGCCCCCGCCCGCCGGCGCCGCAGGCCGGAGCCGTGGCTGCTCTGGCTGCCGGTGCTCCTCGTCGTGCTGGCGGGCTCGATCAGCTGGACGGTCACCATCGGCCCCGCCGACCTCGGCGTGCGCGAGGTGTGGGGGGTGATCGCGCAGCGCCTCGGGCTCGGCGCCCTCGGCCTGGGCGACACCGACGTCACCGCTCTGCGGGCCGGCATCGTCTGGGAGCTCCGGCTGCCCCGGGTGCTGACCGCCGCCGCCGTGGGGGCGGGGCTGGCGCTCAGCGGCGCGGTGATGCAGGCCCTGACCCGCAACCCGCTGGCCGACCCCTTCCTGCTGGGTCTCTCCTCGGGCGCCTCCACCGGCGCCGTGCTGGTGCTGCTGCTGGGGCTCTCGGTGATGCTTCCGCTCGCCGCCTTCGTGGGGGCGCTGACCGCGCTGGCCGCCACCCTCGGCCTGGCCCGCTCGCTGGGCGAGATCACCCCGAGCCGGACCGTGCTCGCCGGGCTCGCGGTCTCCTCGTTCGCCGGGGCGGTCACCTCGATGCTGGTCTTCTGGAACGCCGACGGCGACTCCTTCCGCGAGGTGCTCAACTGGATGCTCGGGTCGCTCGCCGGCGCCGACTGGACGGCGGTGACCATCGCCTGGGTGGTGCTGCTCCTCATCGGGGTCCCCGTGGTGCTGCAGGGCCGGGTGCTCGACGCCTTCGCCTTCGGCGACACCGCCGCGGCCGCGCTCGGCATCGATACCGGCCGGACCCGCTGGCTGCTGCTCGCCGGCTCCGCGCTGCTCACCGGCGCGATGGTCTCGGTCAGCGGCGCCATCGGCTTCGTCGGGCTCGTCCTGCCCAACGCCGTCCGGCTGGTGGTCGGCTCCCGCCACCGGCGGCTGCTGCCGCTCAGCGTGCTGACCGGCGCCATCTTCATGGTCTGGGTCGACACCCTCGCGCGCACCCTCTTCGACCCGCGCGAGGTGCCGGTCGGCATCATCACCGTGCTGGTCGGGGCGCCGGTCTTCGTGATGGTCCTGCTCTCCCACCGGGGGCGGGCATGAGCGGCAGCGCGTCGACCCCTCCCGGCGGCCCCGGCGGCCCCGGTGTCCTCGGCGTCCAGGGGCTGTCGCGGGTCGTCGGTCGCCAGGTGCTGCTCGAGGACGCCTCCTTCGCGGTGCCCGGCGGCGGGTTGGTCGCCCTGGTGGGGCCCAACGGTGCCGGGAAGTCGAGCCTGCTGCGGCTGGTGGCCGGCACCGCCGCCTCCGACCGGCTGCCCGGGACGGCCAGGGGCGACCTGCCCGCGCGCGTCGTCCTCGACGGGGTCGACCTGCTGGCCCTGCGCCGCCGGGAGCGGGCCCGGGTGGTGGCGCTGGTCGAGCAGGACGCCCGCGCGGAGTTCTCGCTGACCGTCCGGCAGGTCGTCGCGCTGGGGCGGATCCCGCACGAGTCGCCCTGGGCGGTGGCCGCCGGCGACGCGGCGGTCGTCGACGCCGCCCTGGCCCGGGTCGGCGCCGAGCACCTCGCCGACCGGTCGCTGGCGACGCTCTCGGGAGGCGAGCAGCAGCGGATCCAGCTCGCCCGGGCGCTCGCCCAGGAGCCCCGGCTGCTGCTCCTCGACGAGCCCACCAACCACCTCGACGTCCGCGCCCAGCTCGACACGCTCGCGCTGCTGCGCGAGATCGCCGGGACCGGCATCACCGTGATGGCCGCCCTCCACGACCTCAACCTGGCCGCGGCGCACTGCGACCACGTCGTCGTGGTGGCCCAGGGGCGGGTGCGGGCCGTCGGCGCGGTCGGCGACGTGCTCACCCCCGAGCTGATCGCCGCGACCTACGGCGTGGTGGCCGACGTGGTGGCCCATCCGCGGACCGGCCGCCCGCTGATCGCCTTCTCCCGGCAGGTGCACGCCTCCGCCCCGGCCTAACCGGAACCTAGACTGTGGCCCGGCGGGGGCGTCGAGGCGGGGAGGCAGCGTGCAGGCACGGGCGCAGGGACGCGTCGGGTACGTCGTACCGGTCGACGCGGTGACCCCCCGGGAGGCGGTCGAGCTCAGCGTGCTCGCCGAGCACGCGGGCTTCTCCGGCACCATGGCCGCCGACACGTTCCAGCCCTGGCTGCCCAGCCTCGGGCAGGCGCCGCACGCCTGGACGCTGCTCGGGGCGCTGGCCGAGCACACCACCGGCGACTTCGGGGTGGGCATGGCCGCCTCCGGGGGGCGGATGCACCCGGCCGCCCTGGCCCAGGCGTCGGCGACGCTGGCGGCCCTGCACCCCGGTCGCCACTGGATCTCGCTCGGGGTGGGGGAGGCGCTGCACGAGCACGTCGTCGGCGGCTACTGGCCCGAGGCGCCCCAGCGCGTCGCTCGGCTCTTCGAGGCCGTCGAGCTGGTCAAGCGGCTCTACGCCGGCTCGCTGGCCGGTCGCGAGGTCCGCTACGACGGGGTCCACTTCCAGATGGAGAACTCCCGGCTGTGGACCATGCCGGAGCAGGCGCCGGCGGTGCTGGTGGCCACCAGCGGGCCGCAGACCGCCCGCCGGGCCGGCCGCAGCGCCGACGGGCTGCTGGCGGTCGCGGTGCGCCCGCAGCAGGCGGGCCTGCTGCTCGAGCGGTTCCGCGAGGGGGCCCGGGAGGGCGGCAAGGACCCGGCCACGATGCCGGCGTGGCTCCACCTCAACCTCAGCTGGGCCACGACCCGCGAGGAGGCGGTGCGGCACGTCGCCGAGCGCTACCCGATGGCCGCGATGCGGTTCGCCCGCGGCGACCTGCGCTCCCCGCACGTGGTGGAGCAGATCGCCCGGCTGGTGCGGCCCGAGGACTTCGAGGGCCGCCTCCCGGTGAGCGCCGACCCGGCCGACCACGTGGCCGAGATCCGCACCTACCTCGACCTCGGCTACGACCGGGTCTTCGTGCACAACGTCGGCCCCAACCAGGCCGCCTTCGTGCAGACCTTCGGCGAGAAGGTGCTGCCCGCGCTGGCCTGACTGGGTGTGTCCCTATTGGCTGGGTGTGTTGCGAAGGCACCGTGCGGGGCATGCCGTATCCAAGTGATCTGACCGATGAGCAGTGGGACCTGCTGGAGCCGGTCTTCAACGCGCCGGGCAAGCGCGGCCGCAGGCACGCCGATGACCTGCGGAGCGTTGTGGACGCGATGCTGTACATCGCCCAGACTGGTTGTCAGTGGCGCTACCTCCCGGAGTCGTTCGGTCCCTGGACCCGGGTCTGGTCGCAGTTCCGTCGTTGGTCGCGCAACGGTACGTGGGCGCAGGCGTTGACGGTCTTGCACGCGGTCGCGCGCCGAGAGGACGGAAGGGCGGAGGGGACGCCGTCGATGGTCGTCATCGACACCCACTTGCCCGTGGTGCCTCGAATGGCGGGTTCACGTTCCACGACCGAGGTGGGCCCTACGGCCGCACCAACGGCGCCAAGCGTGTCGTGGCCGTCGATGTCACCGGCCTTCCAGTGGCCGCCCTGGTCGTGCCCGCTTCCACCCACGAGAACCGCGCCAGCGACCTCGTGTTGGAGCACCTGACCCAGCAGCGCCTCACCGACCGACTCGAGCTCGTCCTGGTGGACCGCGGGGTCACTGCGGCCGCCGCGCGGGACCTCGGCCGGGAGCACGATGTCGAGGTCCGCCGCGTCGGGTGGGACGACAAGCAGCCGATCTTCCGCCCCATCCGGCACGCCTGGCGTGTCGAGGTCGCCCACGGCCGCCTCGGACGCTCCCGCCGGCTGGCGAAGTCGTTCGAGAACACGACCGCCTCGGCAACGGGCTGGTTGCAGGTCGCCTGCATCGCCACGACCTTGCGCCATTTGTCCCGGGAGCGAGGGCGGCGTCAACCAGCTGCCCTCGCAGCCTGACGTGCTCGTGGGGACCGCCCTCATGGCGCCATGTCCGAATGGGCCTGCCCAAAACCACCGTGCCGACTAGCCTCCGTCTGGTTGCGCGGCGAGGTACTGGTGCGCACGTTGGTGCGAGACGCCTAACACGGTGCCGATGTCCCGCATGGACATCCCAGCAGCGGCCATCCCCCTCGCGGCCAATCGAACTTCGCTCGCGGCGGCATTGGTCACCCGCTCTTGTTCGTATCGCAGACGCTGAGCGGCGTCGAGGTGAGCCTGGACCTCGCTTGGCAGGACCCATTCGAGTCTCAGTCCAAAACTGTTGCCTGCCCGTCCAGTCACGTGTGTGATCAGGTCGCGGGCCACCGCGGAAGCACCTCGTAGGGTCCTAGTTGGGGCATAACCGTTGACGTCAGGGACACGGACGTGCCAACTACCTCCATCGCGCTCGACTATCACGTCAAAGAGTCTCGGCTCGCTCTCGTCTTTTGAGTCAGTCATCGTTCCCGCCTCTGTCGTCTCAGTGTCCGCTCTGTCTTGCCTGGAGGCACGGACTCGGGCGTGACGTTCGCCCATCACTACGCCCAAAGTCTGGGATGATTAGACGGTCACCGTCTAGTCACACTTGACGATTGACTGGTGGGATGGCGGGATAGCCCGCTCATCGCCGGCCTTGCCTACTCGAAGTGCGCGCTCATCGGGAGGCAGATCCGGTAACTGCTGATCGCCAATAGGGACACACCCAGTGAGAGGTCGCGTGCCCGGACGTGCGCCATGCGCGCCGGGGAATCAGCCGGCGCCCGCCGAGGTTGCCACCGGTCATGACCCCACACCAGGACGCGCGCCGCGTCTCGCTGCTGCTGGGGCTGCTCTTCGGGCTCGCGGGGATGGGCTCCTCCTCGGCGGCGATCGCGCTGCCGGCGGTGGCGGCGGAGTTCGACACCTCCGTCGGGGTCGCGGCCTGGACGATCAGCGGCTACGTGCTGCTGCTCGCCGTGGCCACCCCCATCTACGGCCGCGTCTCCGACCTGGTCGGGGTGCGGATCCCGCTGCTGGTCGGGGTCGGCCTGATGACGCTGGGCGCGCTGGGGGCGGCGGCCGCGAGCTCCTTCGAGCTGCTGCTCGTCATGCGCATCCTCCAGGGCGCCGGCGCGGCCGCCGTGCCCACGCTCGGGGTGACGGTGCTCAGCGCCCGCTACGACGGGGAGATCCGCGGCCTGGCGCTCGGCCGCCTCAGCGCCATGGCGGCCGCCCTGAGCTGCCTCGGGCCGCTGGCCGGCGGCGTCGTCGAGCACGCCGTCGGGTGGCGGAGCGTGATGGCGCTGCCGATCCTCGGCGTGCTGGTGCTGCCGCTGCTGTGGCGCGCCATCGCCGGCGGCGGCTCCGGAGCCCGCCTCGACGTGATCGGGGCCGTGCTGGTCGCCGGCACCTCCGCGGGCCTGGTGATGGTCGTGCAGTCGCCCTCGACGGGGCTGGTGGTGGCGGTCGTCGGGGTCGCCCTGATGGTGCTGGGCGTCCCGCTGGTGCTCCGCCGGGTGCGCCGGCACCCGCACGGCTTCCTGCCCGCCTCGGTGATCCGCAACGGCACGGTGGTGCGCTCGGCCCTGGCGGCCTCGGCGATGCCCGCCTCCTGGTTCGCGATGCTGGTCGGCGTACCGGCCGCCCTGGTCGACGCCGGCTGGCCGGCGTGGCGGGTGGGGCTGCTGCTGGTGCCGAGCGCGGTGGCCGCCCTCTTCCTCCCGCGGGCCACCTCCTGGCTGCTCGCCACCCGCGGCGGGCCGCTCACCCTGGTGCTGGCCGCGGTGGTGGCCGCCGGCTCGATGCTGGTCTCCGCGCTGGCCACCGCGCAGGCCTGGCCGGTCGCGGTCGGGATCGCCGTGGTGCTGACCACCATCGCCTTCGGGCTCGGCCAGCCGGCGATGATCGCGGTCGTCGGCGACGCGGTCGACGCCGACGTCAGGGGCGCCGCGCTCGGCGTCGCGACGCTGGTCTTCCTGGTCGGCGGCAGCGTCGGCTCGGCGATGGTCGCCGGCCTGGGGGAGGTGCTCGGCATCCCCGGCAGCCTGCTGGTGCTGGCCCTGCTGCCGCTGCTGGGGATCCTCGCGGTGCTGCCCGAGGTGAGGCGGGAGCGCGCCGCGGCGAGGTCGACCTGAGGGGGCGGTCCGCGCCCGCGGCCGGTGCCGCGCAGGAGCGCCGGCCGCCCATACTATGTTCATAGATCCCCCAGCCTAGGAGAGTGCCTTGAACACCGAACTGACCAGCCGCACGATCGCCATCCTCGGAGGCACCGGACCGCAGGGGCGCGGGCTGGCCCGCCGCTTCGCGACGGCCGGCCTGACCGTCGTGCTGGGCAGCCGGGCGGCGGAGAAGGCCGAGCAGGCAGCCGCCGAGCTCGCCGCCGCCACGGGGGGCGACGTGACCGGGGCCGCCAACGCCGACGCCGCCGCGGCGGGCGACCTGGTGCTGGTCGTCGTCCCCTGGGACGGCCACGCCGAGCTCCTCGCCGACCTCAAGCCGCACCTGGACGGCAAGATCGTGGTGGACTGCGTCAACCCGCTCGGCTTCGACAAGCAGGGGGCCTACGCCCTCCCGGTGCCCGAGGGCTCGGCCACCGAGCAGGCCGCCGCGATCCTCACCGAGTCGACCGTGGTCGGGGCGTTCCACAACGTCTCAGCCGTGCTGCTGGAGGACCCCGAGGTCGAGCGCGTCGACACCGACGTCCTGGTCCTCGGCGACGAACGCGAGGCCACCGACCTGGTGCAGGCGCTGGCCGACGCCGTCCCGGGGATGCGCGGCGTCTACGCCGGGCGCCGCCGCAACGCCCACCAGGTCGAGGCGCTGACCGCCAACCTGATCAGCATCAACCGCCGCTACAAGGCGCACGCCGGGGTCCGCGTCACCGACGTCTGAGGCGCCAACACGACAGCAGGCCTGCTCGGGGATCTCCCGGAGCAGGCCTGCTGTCATGTTCGTGTGCCGTGTGGCTGCGTCACTCCTGGTTCTGCGGAGGCAGCGCGGCGATGGTCGGGTGGTCCCGGTCGCTCACGTCGGTCTTCGAGGCGCCGCCCGGGGAGCCGATCTCGGAGAAGAACCCGACGTTGACGTCGTAGTACTCCTTCCACTCCTCGGGGGTGTCGTCCTCGTAGAAGATCGCCTCGGCCGGGCAGACCGGCTCGCAGGCTCCGCAGTCGACGCACTCGTCGGGCTGGATGTAGAGCATCCGCTTGCCCTCGTAGATGCAGTCGACCGGGCACTCGTCGACGCAGGAACGGTCCTTGACGTCCACGCAGGGCTGCGCGATCACGTAGGTCATCGGGGGTCTCCTTCCACGGTCCAGGTGTCTTGTCCGTCGATCAGCGCCTGCAGGTTCGCCTCGCCCTCGCCCTCACCGACGCCGGCGAGGGTGAGCTGTTCGCGGGCCTGGTCGTCGTAGGTGGGGCGTTCGACGGCGCGGAAGATGCCGATGGGGGACTGGTTGAGGTAGCCGGAGTCGGTGAGGCGGCTGATGGCGAAGGCGAGGGTGGGGTCGGGGTTGTGGGCGTCGTGGATGAGGATCTGGTCTTCTGCGACGTCGGTGGCGAGGGCGGCGCGGACGCCGCCGGTGACCTCGTCGCGGATGAGGACCTTGGTGCCGTGGCCGTTGTCGTCGTGGGGGCCGAAGCGGATCTGTTCGCCGTGGACCAGGGGGATGATGGCATCGGCCTTGGTGTCGGGGTTCTTGATGGCGTCGAAGGCGCCGTCGTTGAAGATGGGGCAGTTCTGGTAGATCTCGACCAGGGAGGTGCCGCGGTGGGCGGCGGCGGCGGCGAGCACTGCGGTGAGGTGCTTGCGGTCGGAGTCGATGGTGCGGGCGACGAAGGAGGCCTCGGCGCCCAGCGCCAGGGAGACGGGGTTGAAGGGGTGGTCGAGGGAGCCCATGGGGGTGGACTTGGTGACCTTGCCGGCTTCGGAGGTGGGGGAGTACTGGCCCTTGGTGAGGCCGTAGATCCGGTTGTTGAAGAGCAGGATCGTCATGTTGACGTTGCGGCGCAGGGCGTGGATGAGGTGGTTGCCGCCGATGGAGAGGGCGTCGCCGTCGCCGGTGACGACCCAGACGGAGAGGTCTTCGCGGGCGGTGGCGATGCCGGTGGCGATGGAGGGGGCTCGGCCGTGGATGGAGTGCATCCCGTAGGTGTCGAGGTAGTAGGGGAAGCGGCTGGAGCAGCCGATGCCGGAGACGAAGACGATGTTCTCGCGGCGGAGTCCGAGGTCGGGGAGGAAGGACTGGACGGCCTTGAGGACGGCGTAGTCGCCGCAGCCGGGGCACCAGCGGACCTCTTGGTCGGAGGTGAAGTCCTTGCCGGTCTGCTTCTCGCCCTCGGCGATCGTGGGGACGCCGGCGGTGCCGGTGGTGGGGAACGGCAGGTCGGTGGTGGTGGGGGTGGCGGTCATCGCAGTGCCTCCTCGGCCTGGCGGTCGTCGGCGGGGGCGGGCGGCGCGACACCGAGGTCGGCGAGGGCCTCCAGCAGGATGCCCTCCATCTCCTCGGCGCCGAACGGCATGCCGCGCACGTTGGTGCGGGACTCGGCGTCGACCAGGAACTCGCCGCGCAGCAGCAGCGAGAGCTGGCCCAGGTTCATCTCCGGCACCACGACCTTGTCGTAGCGGGCCAGGATCTCGCCGAGGTTGCGCGGGAACGGGTTGAGGTGGCGCAGGTGGACCTGGGCGACGTCGAGCCCGCGCTCGCGCACCCGGCGGACGCCGGCGCCGATCGGCCCGTAGGTGGAGCCCCAGCCGATCACCAGCAGCCGGGCCGGGCGCCCGTCGGCGGCACCGGGGTCGTCGACCTCGAGGTCGGGGATCGCCCGGGCGATGCCGTCGATCTTGGCCTGGCGGATCCGGACCATGTGGTCGTGGTTGGCCGGGTCGTAGGAGATGTTGCCGTGTCCGTCGGCCTTCTCCAGACCACCGATGCGGTGCTCGAGACCCGCGGTGCCCGGCGGTGCCCAGGGACGGGCCAGGGTGTCGGCGTCGCGCAGGTAGGGCCAGAAGTCGGCGACCTCGTCCCCGCTCTTGCCGACCGAGGTGTGGTTGGTCCCGGTGGCGAAGCCGGGGTCGATCTTCGCCAGGGAGGCGACCTCCGGCAGCCGCCACGGCTCCGAGCCGTTGGCCAGGTAGCCGTCGGAGAGCAGGATCACCGGGGTGCGGTAGGCGACCGCGATCCGGCACGCCTCGATGGCCGCGTCGAAGCAGTCGGCCGGCGACTGGGCAGCCACGATCGGCAGCGGCGACTCGCCGTTGCGGCCGAACATCGCCTGCAGCAGGTCGGCCTGCTCGGTCTTGGTGGGCAGCCCCGTGGATGGGCCGCCGCGCTGCACGTCGACGACGACCAGCGGCAGCTCCAGCATCACGGCCAGCCCCATGGCCTCGGACTTGAGCGAGACGCCCGGGCCGGAGGTGGTGGTGACGCCCAGGTGGCCGGCGTAGGAGGCCCCGATGGCGGCGCCGATGCCGGCGATCTCGTCCTCGGCCTGGAAGGTGGTGACGCCGAACGCCTTGTGCTTGCTCAGCTCGTGGAGGATGTCGGAGGCCGGGGTGATCGGGTAGGCGCCCAGGAAGACCGGGAGGTCGCTGAGGCGCCCCGCGGTCACCAGGCCGTAGGAGAGCGCGGTGTTGCCGGTGATGTTGCGGTAGCGCCCCGGGGCGGTCTTGGCCGGCTTGACCTCGTAGGAGACGGCGAACGCCTCGGTGGTCTCGCCGAAGTGGTAGCCGGCCTTGAAGGCGGCGATGTTGGCGTCGCGGACGGCCGGCTTGGTGGCGAACTTGGTCGAGACGTAGTCGATCGTGCCTTCGGTGGGGCGCCCGTACATCCACGACAGCAGCCCGAGGGCGAACATGTTCTTGGAACGGGCGGCGTCCTTGCGGGAGAGACCGAACTCCTTGACCGCCTCGACCGTCATCCCGGTCAGGTCCAGCGGGTGGAGCTGGAAGTCGTCCAGCGAGCCGTCGTCGAGCGGGCTCTGGGTGTAGCCGGCCTTGGTGAGGTTGCGGCCGGTGAAGTCGTGGGTGTCGACGATGATCACCGCGCCGGGACGCAGGTCGGCGATGTTGGCCTTGAGCGCGGCCGGGTTCATCGCCACCAGCACGTCGGGCCGGTCGCCCGGGGTGAGGATGTCGCGGCTGGCGAAGTGCAGCTGGAACGAGGAGACCCCGGGGATGGTGCCCTGGGGAGCGCGGATCTCGGCGGGGAAGCTGGGCAGGGTCGACAGGTCGTTGCCGAAGGCGGCCGTCTCCTGGGTGAACCGGTCGCCGGTCAGCTGCATGCCGTCCCCGGAGTCTCCGGCGAAGCGGATGACCACGCGCTCGACCTGTTCGACCGGCTTCTCGGGTGCGACTGTCATGGTGCTCCCATGCTCGTGGGGTCGGGCGGCGACACGCACGCCCTAATGGTGATAATCAATCCTACGGAATAGCCACCATTCGTCAAGTGCTGACCAGGATCGAGCGCTCCGCCCGAGCAAAGCTTCTTTTCAACTATGCATATGATTGCTATGATCCTGGGACAGGACCGGCCGTCGCCTCCCGCGCGCGCCGACCGAGGTGAGGAGACTGGTCACAGTGGAGAAGCGCACCGCAAGCACCTACATCGACTCGGCGTGGGTCGACGGCGCCTCGGGCGAGTCCTACCTGTCGGTGAGCCCGTCGACCGGGCAGCCCCTGGGGGAGACGGTCACCAGCTCGGTCGAGCAGGTCGACGAGGCGGTCGCCGCGGCCAAGGCGGCCTTCCACCACGGCTCGCAGTGGCGCTCCTGGACGCCCCGGATGCGCGCCGACGCGATCAACCGCTTCGCCGACATCCTCGAGCGCGAGCTGGAGCCGATGTCCCGGCTCATCGCCTCGGAGGTCGGGACCCCGGTCGCCGCCTGCCGTGCCATGCAGGTGGGTGGCCCCATCGACGTGCTGCGCTGGTATGCCGAGATGGCCGTCAAGGGCCCGCGCGGCGGCTACGAGCAGGCGCTCCCGCACTACGGCAAGCCCGTCGCCTCGGGCAGCCTGCTCCACTACGAGCCGGTCGGTGTGGTGGCCGCCCTCTCGGCGTACAACTACCCGCTCAACCTGCTGGTGTGGAAGCTCGGCGGCGCCCTCGCCTCCGGCTGCACCACCGTCGTCCTCCCCTCGCCCCAGGGCCTGTGGAGCACGCTGCGCATCTTCGAGCTGCTCGACGAGGCCGGCTTCCCGCCGGGCGTGGTCAACCTGGTCACCGGGGGTCCCGAGATCGGGGTCCACCTGACCGGCCACCCCGACGTCGACCTGGTCTCCTTCACCGGCTCCGACGCCGTGGGCGCCAAGGTGATGGCCCAGGGTGCCCTCGGCTCGCTCAGCAAGGCCGTGCTGGAGCTCGGCGGCAAGAGCCCCAACATCATCCTGCCCAGCGCGGACCTGCCGGCCACGGTCGGCGCCTCGATCCTGCGCTTCGCGCGCAACGCCGGACAGGGCTGCGCCGCCTGGAGCCGGATCCTGGTCCCCGAGGAGCGGGTCGACGAGTTCTGCCGTCTGGCCGCCGACTTCATCGAGACGGTCAAGGTCGGCGACCCGATGGAGGAGGACAGCGTCGTCGGGCCCGTCATCTCCGCGGCCCACCGCGACAAGGTCGAGGGCTGGATCGCCGAGCTGATGGAGCGCGGGGCCAGCTGGGGTGCCGGCGGCGGCCGGCCCGAGGGCCTGGACAAGGGCCACTACATGAAGCCCGGGCTGCTGCGCGACGTCGACCCCGACGACCCGCTGGCCGACACCGAGTTCTTCGCCCCGGTCGGGATGATCTTCGGCTACACCGATGTCGACCACGCGATCGAGCTGGCCAACAACACCCGCTACGGGCTGGCCAGCAACGTCTTCGGCCCGCTCGACGAGGCCATCGAGGTGGCCCGCAAGATCCGGGCGGGCACGGTGACGATCAACGGCGGCTCCGGGATGCGCCCCGACGCCCCGTGGGGCGGCCCGGGTCGCAGCGGCGTCGGGCGCGAGCTCGGCGAGGACGGCTACGCGGAGTTCTTCGAGGTCAAGCACATCCAGTACGCGCTGGCCGGCATCACCCGCCCCCCGGGCACCTGAGCCCCACCGGTCCCACAGTCGAGCAGCACCCGTCCCGCGGCCGAGCGGCCCGGACGGCGGCAACGAGCAGAGGAGAGAGCATGGAATTCGGCATCCTGATGGGGGACCAGCCGGTCTCGACGCCGCCCGAGGAGCACCTCGACCTGATGCTGCGCAAGGTCGAGGCTGCCCAGAAGGCGGGCTTCACCTACCTCACCATCGGGCAGCACTACCTCTACGACGGGTTCCGCTGGCTCCAGCCGGTGCCGATGCTGGCGCGCCTGGCCGCCGAGCTGGACGACGACGTCAAGATCGGCACCACCGTGCTCGTCGGGCCGCTGCACCACCCCGTCCAGCTGGCCGAGGACCTGGCCACCCTCGACATCATCACGCGCGGCAAGCTGGTGGTCGGCATCGGCACCGGCTACCTGCCGCACGAGTACGAGGTCTTCGGCAAGCCCTACAAGCAGCGCTACTCGCTGCTGGAGGAGCTGATCGAGGTGATGACCAAGGTCTGGACCCAGGACCGCGTCACCCACCACGGCAAGTTCTTCGACATCGAGGACCGCCCCACCCACCTGCACCCCGTGCAGAAGCCGCGCCCGCCGATCTGGCTCGGCGCGATGAAGGAGATGGGCGTGCGCCGCGCCGCCCGGCACGGCGACGTCTGGACCATCACCCCGCAGCAGACCATCGAGCAGGTCGAGCAGCTCGTCGGCGCCTACCTCGACGAGCGGGCGAAGTTCGACCTGCCGCTGACCAAGTTCCCGCTGCGCCGCGAGCTGCAGCTCGGCACCGACCCCGAGGACGCGCTGCAGAAGTTCGCCGACGTGGCCCGGGTCAAGTACGTCTCCTACGCCGACCAGGGGATGGGGCTGCTGGACCGCGAGCGGGTCGAGCAGGACTTCCTGGAGAACGTCAAGGACCACGTGCTGCTCGGGAACGGCGAGCAGGTGCGCGACCAGATCCGTGACATCGCCTCGCGCCTCCCGGTCGGCCCGCTGCTGGTGCGCCCGCACTGGCCCGGGATGGACGCCGACCAGACCGCCGCCTACCTCGAGCAGGTCGGCCGCGAGGTCGTCGAGCCGCTCAAGGACCTGGAGAGCATCAGCTTCGAGGAGCTGGACGCCAAGCAGCCCGCCTGACCCGCGTCTCCGGTGCCCCTCCCTCACCGGGGACGCGCGAGGGGCCGCTCACCGTCACGGTGAGCGGCCCCCTTCTTCTTGCGGCTTGCTTTTTTGGGGCGGAGTCTTCGCGGCGGAACGCTTGGCGGCGAAGCGTCGGGCGAGGTCTCAGGCGTCGGCGGGGCGCTTGAGCATCAGGCCGGCCCGGTGCGCGATGTGCACGAGCTCGTCGCGCTGGTTGTAGCCGCGGTGCTCGAACCTCACGATGCCGGAGTCGGTGCGGCTCTTGGACTCCCGCTTGCCCAGGATCGTGGTCTCGGCCCGCAGGGTGTCGCCGTGGAAGACCGGGTTCGGGAAGTCGAACTTGGTGTAGCCCAGGTTGCCCAGGGTGGTGCCCATGGTGAGGTCGTAGACGATCATCCCGCCGATGAGTCCCGCGGTGTAGAGGCTGTTCATCAGGCGCTGGCCGTGCGGCTGGGTCGCCATGTACTCCGCGTCCAGGTGGATCGGCGCCGGGTTCATCGTGATGGACGTGAAGAGGATGTTGTCCATCTCGGTGACGGTGCGGCTCCAGGGGTGCTTGAACTCCTGGCCCTCCTCGAACTCTTCGAACCACATGCCGGGCATGGGGTCTCCTTCCTGCAGCTCTCGATGATCCGGTCAGTCTAGTGCAATGATGAACATGGTTTCTAGGCCGGTGTCGCCGTGGCGCGCGGGTGGCCGGGTGCCGGGTGCATCCCGATCAGCAGCAGCATGCTCAACGCGCTCACCCCGAAGCAGAGGCCGAAGCCGGGCACCAGGCTGCCGGTGAGGTCGGTCAGGGCGCCCATCAGGAAGGGCGCGGCCGCCCCGCCGGTGAAGGAGAAGAGCATCGCCATCGAGCTGAGCCGGGTGGCGTCCTGCGGCGACGTCGCCTCGTCCTGCACCTTGACCAGGGCCAGGCTGCTGGCGCCGCCGATGCCGAAGCCGGCCAGCAGCAGGCCGGGCAGCGCGAGGTCGCGTGGCTCCAGGGTGAGCAGGAGCAGGCCCACCGTGGCGGTGACCATGACGGTGGCGAAGACCCCGCGCCGGCCGGGGATCCGGTCGGTCAGCGGGGTCAGGGTGAGGATGGAGAAGACCTGCACGGACTGGAAGAGGACCAGGTAGAGCGCCGCGGTGCCCGACGCGATCCCGTGCTCGATGAAGAGGCTCGGCAGCCAGGCGATCACGCCGAAGCCCAGGAACATCGGGACGCTGTAGACGCCGGTGACGAACCACGCGCGCCTCTCGCGCAGCGGCAACGAGATCCGCTGCGCCGGGCCGGTCTCGCGGGGCAGCCCCGCCCCGGAGGCACGGGCGGCGAGCAGGGCGGCCACCAGCAGCAGCGCCGCCGCCCCCCACAGCCCCAGCGCGACGCGCCAGCCCCCCAGCAGCTCGGTGATGGGCTGCGCGGTGCCGGCGGCCAGCGCCACGCCCAGCGCCATCGAGGTCGAGTAGACCCCGGTGGCCAGCCCGCGGAGCCGGGGGAGGTGGTGGGAGATGAACGCGGGGGTCAGCGTGGAGACCGCGCCCAGGGCGCCGCCGATGAGCCCGGCGGAGGCCACCAGCGGCACCGCCGTGTCGATCACCAGCCGGGTGAGCTCCGCGACGCCGAGGAAGCCCAGCAGGGCGATCATCGCCCGGTCCGGGCCGAGCCGGGTCGAGAGCGCGTGCCCCAGTGGCGCGCAGAGCGCCATCGCCAGGATCGGCACCGAGGTCAGCAGGCTGGCCGCGGTGGCGCTCAGCGAGAGGTCGTCGCTGATCACCGGGACCAGGGGCGGCGTCACCCCGAAGACGGCGCGGATGTTGACGCCGATCCCCACCACCAGCAGCAGCGCCACCCAGGTCCGCAGCCGACCGCCGGGCACGGTGGCGCCCGGCCCGGGCGTCGCGGCCAGGGCGGGGTCCACGCTCACTCCAGGGCGGAGAGGGGGCCGCCCACCGCCGTCCGGGCCCTCACCAGCTCCTTGCTCAGGTCGACGCCCAGCCAGGCGGTGAGGGTGCCCTCGCGGCTCCAGGTGGCGCGCAGGAGGGAGCCGTCGGCGCCCTTGTCGAGCACCAGCTCGTCCTCCAGGCCGTGGGCCCCGACGTACTGCAGCTTGCGGCCGAACTGGTCGGACCAGAAGTAGGGGACAGGGTCGTGC
Source organism: Nocardioides sp. Z40_12 (assembly GCF_058215795.1). Classification (NCBI taxonomy): domain Bacteria; kingdom Bacillati; phylum Actinomycetota; class Actinomycetes; order Propionibacteriales; family Nocardioidaceae; genus Nocardioides; species Nocardioides sp. Z40_12. The sequence goes on along the minus strand of NZ_JBZAJA010000005.1, from coordinate 148,089 downwards.
TCGGGACCCTGCTCCCAGTCCAGCAGGGTGGAGGCGGCCGCGGTTGCGACCATGCTCGCCTCGTCCCAGTGCTCGGTGAGCCGGTGGGTCCCGGTGTGTCGCGACCAGCGCTGGGCCACGTCGCCCAGCGCGACGACGCCCGGCACGTTGGTCCGGCAGCGGGTGTCGGTGAGGATGCCGCGCTCCAGGTCGAGCCCCGAGCCGGCCAGCCAGGTCAGGTCGGGGCGCACCCCGATGCCGGTGACCACGGCCTCGGCCGGCAGCACCGTGCCGTCCTCGAGGTGGACGCCGTCGGCCTCCACGGAGGTGACCCCGGTGGAGGTGCGCAGGTCGATCCCCTCCCACCAGGAGCGGGTGGCCCCGCCGGCCTCCTCGCCCAGGGCGCCGCCCAGCGGCTCGGGGCCGAACTCCACGCAGGTGACCCGGCAGCCCGCAGCGCGGGCCGTGGTCGCCACCTCGGCGCCGATCCAGCTGGCGCCGACGATCACGATCCGGGCACCGGGGACCAGCCGGCCCCGCAGCGCCAGGGCGTCGTCGAGGGTCCGCAGGGTGAGCTGGGGGCCGTCGCCGGGCAGCCGCAGCGGCGAGGCGCCGGTCGCGATCGCCAGCGCGTCGTAGCCGACCGCGTCGGCCCGGTCGGTGCCGGCGTCGGTCAGCACCGTCCGCGAGGCGATGTCCAGCCCGGTCGCGGTGGCGCCCAGGCGCAGGTCGACGGCGAGCTTCTCGGTGTCGAAGGGCAGCGGGGAGTCGTCCCGCTCGGCGGCCAGCACCGCCTTGGACAGCGGCGGCCGGTCGTAGGGCGGCACCTGCTCCGCGCCCAGCACCGTGATGGTGCCGCGGAACTTCTTGCGACGCAGGACCGCGCACAGGCGGGCGGCCGCCAGACCGGCCCCGACGACGACGACCCGGCCGGTCTCGAGGTCCAGGGCGGGGTGCGCGCCGCCGGGCGCGGTGCTCACGCCCCGGTCTTGGTGTAGTGGTCGGCGAAGAGCGGCGTGTCGCCGAGCAGCCGCTCACCCGGGGTGAAGGTGACCGGGATGGTGTGGAAGCCGGCGTTGGTGCCCTGGTCGGGGTAGGCCACCACGTTGTCCATGTCGACCACGTAGTCGCCCATCCGGGCAAGCACCTGGCGGATCATCTCGCGCGCCATCGCCTTGCCCATGTGGGAGCCGGCGCAGCGGTGGATGCCGAGCCCGAAGGCGACGTGCCGGTTGGGCCAGCGGGTGATGTCGACCTCGTCGGGGTTCTCGAACTGCTCCTCGTCGCGGTTGGCCGAGCCCCACGCGAGCAGCGCGCGGTCGCCCTTGCGCACCGGGCAGCCCTGGAACTCGGTGTCCTCCATGATCGTCCGGGCCAGCGCCTGGGTGGGGGAGAAGACCCGCAGGAACTCCTCGACCGCGATGTCGACCATCGACGGATCGTCGATGAGCCGCTGCCGCTGGTCGGGGTTCTGGTAGAGCCAGACGAGCGACTGGGTGACCAGCGAGGCGGTGGTGCCGACGCCGCCGGAGATGACCAGCTCGAGGATCGAGTAGACCTCGTCGTCGTCCATCCGGCGGCCGTCGACCTCGGAGTTGATGAAGTGCGTGGTGGCGTCGTCGCTGGGGTGCTCGCGGCGGTGGGCGATGTGCTCGCGGACCGTCCGGCTCACCCACGGGACGGCGACCTCGGCGGCGTGCACGTACTCCGGGGAGCCGGGCGCCGCGGCGACCAGGGTGTGCATCGCGTCGACGTAGTTGCTGTACTCCGACGGGTCCAGGCCGAGCCAGTCGATGGTCACCGCCGCGGGCACGCCCGCCACGATCGCCAGGTCGGCCTCGCCCTGCTCGATGATGGTGTCGATGAAGCCGGTGACGTAGTGCTTGATCACGGCGTCGAGGTTCTCCACCGCCGCGGGCGCGGTCACCTTGTTGACGGCCTTGCGGTAGGGCCGGAACTGCGGCGGGTCGAGCTCGATGGGGATGTGGAAGGCGGTCGGGGCCTTGGGGATGGTCACCGAGAGGCCGGGGCCGCCGTACTCGTCGTGGCGGCCGGAGGAGAAGATGTCGTCGTTGCGCGAGGCCTCGAAGACCCCCCGGTAGTTGGAGATCACCCAGTACCCGCCGTGCGCCTCCGTCCACGCCACCGGAGACTCCTGGCGGAGCTTGCGGTAGGCGCCCACGTGGTCCGCGGCGTGTGCTGCCGAGTGATGGTCGAAGTCGGTCACGGGGCAGCGCGGCTGGTCGGACATCAGATCAATCCTCCTTGGTGGCCAAGGGGTTCCTTGGGTGAGCAGGATCATGATAATAGTTATACCCAGCATGGAGTCAAGGGAGGCCGGTGCGAACATGGCCCCCGACCGATTCCCGAAAGCCGGCACCGACGGTGCAGCCAGTCAGGAGGAGCCAGCATGAGAGTTGTCGCTGATCTCGACAAGTGTCAGGGCCACGGCCTTTGCCGCATGTCCGCCCCGGACGTCTACGACGTGACGGTCGACGAGGGCCAGGTCATCGTGAAGTTCGACGGCGAGATCCCCGAGGAGCTCGAGGACGCTGCCGCGCTCGGTGTCGACTCGTGCCCGGAGATCGCGCTGACCATCGAGGACTGAGCACCTCCGACCGAGTCGTCCCGGACTGAGTCCACACGTGCGTCGGGAGGCCCGCCGCCGTCCTGGAGGACGGTCGGCGGGCCTGCTCGCGTTCCTGCTGCTCGGCACCGCGGTCGCGGTGCCGACGCTGCTCGGCCTGCTCTCGGTCGAGCTCACCGCCGACCTCGGCCTCGACGACGCCCGCCTCGGCCTGGTGGTCTCCGCCTTCTGGGCGGTGACCGCGGTCGCCGCCCCGCTCGCCGGGCGCTGGGTGGACGGTCGCGGCTGGCCCGCCGGCGCGTGGTGGGGTGCGCTGCTCATCGCCGGCTGCCTGGCGGCCTGCGTGCTCCTGGTCGACTCACTGCCCGCGCTGCTGGCGGTGGTCGCGTTGAGCGGGCTCGGCTACGCCTTCGCCTCGCCGACCAGCAACCTCGCGGTGATGGCGACGGTCGCCCCCGGCCGCCAGGCCTCCGTGCTGGGCCTCAAGCAGACCGCGCCCCCGCTGCTGATGACGGTGGCCGGCGCCACCCTGCCCGCCCTGGCCCACGTGCACGGGTGGCGGCCGGCGATGGCCGTCGGCCTGGTGCTGCCGCTCGCGGTGGTGGGCGGGCTGCTGCTTGCCGCCCCCGGCAGCGCCGGGGAGGCCTCCGGAGTCCACGACCCGCCCGGGTCGGCGCCGCCGGCGGATCCCCTGCGGGCGGCCCCGGTGGTGGTCGCCGCCGGTCTCGGGACCTTCGCGGTCGCCACCCTCACCGGCTTCGCGGTGCTGAGCCTGGTCTCGGCCGGGCTGCGCCCGGTGCAGGCGGCCGGCGTGGTCTCCGCGGGGAGCCTGGTGGCCGTGCTGGCCCGGGTCGCGGCCGGCTGGTGGCTCGACCGCCGTCCGCCCGACGACCTGGCTCCGCTGCTGGGCGTGATGGCCGTCGCGGTGGTCGCCCTCGCCCTGGTCGCGGTCGGCACCCTGGGGCTGGACGCCGCCTCCGGCTCCGGGGGCCCCGGGGAGGCGGGCGGGACGGCGGGCGAGGCGGCGGGCGGTGAGGTGTGGCGCGCCCTGGTGGTCGCCGGCGTGCTGCTCAGCCTGGTCGCGGCGTGGACCTGGCCCGCACTGCTGCTGGTCACGCTGGTCCGTCGCTCGGCGGGGGCCGGGGCCGCCAGCGGCCTGCTCCAGCTGGGCAGCGGGGTGGGGTCGGCCGTCGGCCCGATCGGCTTCGGCCTGCTCTCGGCGGCCGGCGGTCGTGGCTGGGCGTGGGCGCTGATGGCGCTCACCTCGGCCGCGGCGATGCTCCTGGTCCGCGTCGCGGCGCGGCCGCCCCGCGCTGCCGCGGCGCAGCCTCCGCTCGGGGGGTGACAGCGCAGCATCCTTAGTGATAATAGTGATAAGGAAATCTTGTGAGCCGGGACACGTGAGCCTGAGCCACCCGAGAGCAGGAGGAAGCATGGACTTCGCCGTGGACGAGACGCACGAGTCCATCAGGCAGGCGGTGCGAGCCATGTGCGCCCGGTTCGACGACGACTACTGGATGCAGCAGGACGACAAGCACGAGTTCCCCTGGGACTTCTACAACGCCGTGGCCGAGGCCGGCTGGCTCGGGCTGAGCATCCCGGAGGAGTACGGCGGGGGCGGCCTCGGCGTCCAGGAGGCGGCCGTCGTGGAGCGCGAGATCTCCGCCTCGGGGGCCGGCATGGCCGGCTGCTCGGCGGTCCACATCGGCATCTTCGGCTTCGAGCCCCTGATCCGCCACGGCAGCGAGAGCCTCAAGAAGCGCTTCCTGCCCCGCGCGGTCTCCGGCGAGCTGCACGTCTCCTTCGCGGTCACCGAGCCCGACGCCGGCACCGACACGCTCAACCTGCAGACCTCGGCCCGCAAGGTCGACGGCGGCTGGCTCGTCTCGGGCAAGAAGGTCTGGATCACCAAGGCCCAGGAGGCGGAGCGGATGTTCCTCCTGGTCCGCACCTCCCCGCGCGAGGGCAAGGCGCACCGCGGCCTGACCCTGATGTTCGCCACCCTCGACCCCGAGGCCGTGACCATCCGCGAGATCCCCAAGCTGGGACGGCACGCGGTCGACACCAACGAGCTCTTCATCGACGACCTCTTCGTCGCCGACGAGGACGTCATCGGCGAGGTCGGCGAGGGCTTCAAGGTGATCCTGAGCGGCCTCAACGCCGAGCGGGTGATCTCGGCCAACGCGGCGCTGGGCCTCGGTGAGGCCGCGCTGCGCCGCGCCGTCGCCTACGCCAACGAGCGGATCGTCTTCGGCCGGCCGATCGGGCAGAACCAGCTGATCGCCGGCCAGCTCGCCGAGGCCCGGATCCGCCTCGACGCGGCCACCGCCATCTGCGACAAGGCGGCCTGGATGGTCGACAACGACATCCCCTGCGGCCGGGAGGCCAACATGGCCAAGTTCCTGGCCAGCGAGGCCGGCTTCAACGCCGCCGACGTGGCGATCAACGTGCACGGCGGCTACGGCTACGCGAAGGAGTACCACGTCGAGCGGTACTTCCGGGAGTCGCGCCTCAACCGGATCGCCCCGATCAGCCAGGAGATGGTCCTCAACTACGTCGCCGAGCACGTGCTCGGGCTGCCCAGGTCCTACTGATGCCCGGGGTCGGGGGCGCCGACGGTCTCGAGGGGCTGCTGCTCCAGCGCGAGGCCGAGCGGCTGCTCCACGCCTACCAGCGGCTCGTCGACGCCAAGGACGTCGACGGGCTGGGCGAGCTGGTGACCCGCGACGTGCTGCTCGCCCGCAAGGGCGAGGAGACCCGCGGTCGCGAGGCGTTCCTCGACCTCTACCGCCGGTTCGCGGCCTCGGACGTCGAGGTGGCCCAGCACATGGCCACCAACGTCGAGGTCTCCCCGCTCGGCACCGGTGCCTACGACCCGGTCCGGTTCGACGCCACCTTCTGGGTGGTCACCACCCACGCCTCCGGCGAGGCCAGGATGGTCTGGGGCCGCTACCGCGACGACATGGTGCGCGACGGCGGGCGGTGGCTGATCAGCGCCAAGCGGATCCAGGTCAAGGGCACGGCGTTCGTCGACCCGGCGGCGATCGCGCCGGCGTCGATGGAGTCGTTCGGTCCGCGCCCCGACCGACGCTGACACGGCCGACCCTGACACGGCCGACCCTGACCCGACCGACGCCCGAGGCCGCCGACACCGAGGAGAAGGAGACAGACATGACGACCACCGAGGAGAGGCTGCGCCGGCTCGAGGACAGGCAGGCGATCGCGGACCTCGTGCACCTCTACGGGTTCGTGATGGACGAGCGAGACCTGCAGGGGCTGGAGAGCCTCTTCACCGCCGACGCCCACCTGACCTCGGCGGACGGGGTCTTCGACGCCCGCGGCCTCGAGACGATCGCCCAGACCTACCAGGGGCGCTACGACTCCCTGGGCGCCACCCACCACTTCATGCACTCGGTGCTCACCCGCTTCGACGGGTCGGACCCCGACCTGGCCACCGGGCTGGTCAGCGGGCACGCCGAGCTGGTGCGCGAGGGGGAGACCATGTGGGTCGCGCTGCGCTACCACGACGTCTACCGCCGTACCGAGCGCGGCTGGCGGATCGCCGCCCGGCAGCTGGGCTACATGTACTACCTGCCCGCCTCGGAGTACGTCGAGACGATGAAGAGCGACCGGCGCACCCTGGTCTACGGCGATCCGCGGCCCGCCGACTGGCCCTCGGTCCTCCACGGTGGCGACCTCGGTTGGCTGCGTTCCTTCTACACCGACGGGGTGGGCGCATGAGCGGCCAGAGCACGGACCAGACCGCCGACCGGACCACCGGCCAGGCCTTCGAGGAGACCTTCGACGTCGTCGTGCTCGGCAGCGGCTGCGCCGGGATGATGTCGGCGCTCAGCGCCGCCGACCGGGGCGCCCGCGTCGCGCTGCTGGAGAAGGCCGACGTGCTCGGCGGCACCACCGCGCTCTCCAGCGGGGTCGCCTGGCTGCCGGCCAACAAGTACCAGGCCGAGCACGGCGTGGTCGACTCCGAGGCCGACGGCCTGGACTACCTCTCGGCGCTCTCCCACGGTCTCATCCGCCCCGAGATGGCCGAGGCCTTCGTCTCGACCGTCAAGGAGATGCTCGACTGGGTCGAGGACCGCACCCCGCTGCGGATGCGCCTGGTCCCGGGCTATCCCGACTACCACCCCGAGCACCCCGGCGGGATGCCGGGCGGTGGCCGCTCGACCGAGCCCGAGCTCTTCTCCTTCCACGAGCTGGGGGAGTGGGCGGACCGCTTCCTGGGCTTCCCGCGCTCGATGTACGTCGGCGAGACGCCGGTCGGCGGCGGCACCGGCTTCCTCGAGCCCGCGGAGGAGTCCCGCCGCACCGAGCAGGCGCTCGAGGGCCTGGGCCGCGGCCTGCTCGGGGCGCTGCTGAAGGGTCTGCTCGACCGCGACGTCGCGGTGCGGACCTCGGCCGACGCCGTCCGGCTGGTCACCGACTCCGGTCGGGTCACCGGGGTGGAGCTGGCCGACGGCCGCAGGATCGGCGCGCGTCGCGGGGTGGTGCTGGCCACCGGGGGCTTCGAGCGCGACGAGCAGCTGGCCCGCGCGTTCCTGCGCGGCCCGCTCAGCCACTCGCCAGGCGCCCCGACCAACACCGGCGACGGGCTGCGGATGGCCATGCGCGTCGGTGCCCAGCTCGGCGTGATGCGCGAGGCGTGGTGGGTCCCGGTCGTCACGATCCCCGGGTTCGAGGGGGAGCAGTACGCCAACCACGGCATCCAGCTGCTGCAGCGCGAGCGCACCCTGCCCCGCACGATCATGGTCAACGCGGACGGGCGGCGGTTCACCAACGAGGCCGCCAACTACAACGCGCTGGGGGCGGCCTTCCACGTCTTCCACCCGACCCGCTTCGAGTACGAGAACCAGCCTGCCTGGGCGGTCTTCGACCAGGGCTACGTCGAGATGTACGGCGGCTACGGCATCCCCGCCGGCGGCGAGATGCCGGAGTGGATGACCCGGGCCGACACCGTGGCCGAGCTGGCCGTCGAGATCGGCGTCCCCGCCGGGGAGCTGGAGGCCACGGTCGCCCGGTGGAACGAGCTGTGCGCCCAGGGCCGCGACACCGACCACGGTCGCGGGGAGTCGGCGTACGACGGGTGGTGCGGCGACCGCAGCCACTACCCGGGGACCGCCGCCACCCTGGGTCCCATCGACCGCGGCCCGTTCTATGCCGCGCCGGTGCACTCGAGCTCGCTCGGCACCAAGGGCGGCCCGCTGACGACGCCCGACTGCGAGGTCGTCGACGTCGACGGCGACCCGATCCCCGGCCTCTACGCGGTGGGCAACGCGATGGCCGCGCCGACCGGGATGGTCTACGGCGGCGCGGGCGGCACCCTCGGGCCGGCGATGGTCTTCGGGTACCGCTGCGGGCGCGCCGTCGCGGGGGAGTGAGCGCTCCACCCTCTTGTCGGCCCTGATGTGATCTGAGACACTTTCACCAATTCATGATTACGGATATCAGGATTGGAGTCTCGGGCCCATGACAACGACCGACGAGAGGGTGGCACCCGACCTGGGTGCCCTCACCGGAGCGTGGCTGGAGCAGTTCCGGGCGATGCTGGCGGAGGGTGTCGGCGCCGCCGTGCCGCAGCTCTTCCACGCCGACGGGTGGTGGCGCGACCTGCTCGCCCTCACCTGGGACCTGCGCACCGCCCACGGCCACGACGCCCTGGCGGCCAGGATCGAGGAGCTGCCCGCAGGACCGGTGACGCTGAGGCTCACCGACGCCCCCGCCCTGGTCGAGGCGGGAGCCGAGCCCTGGGTCCAGGCCGGCTTCGACCTGGAGACCCCGCTCGTCCGCGGGCGAGGGGTGCTGCGCCTGGTGGAGCGCGACGGCGCCTGGCGGGCGTGGACCCTGCTGACCGCCGCCGACGAGCTGGTGGGCCACGAGGAGCTCACCGGCACCAGGCGGCCGCTCGGCGGCGCGCAGGGTGCCGACCGGATGGCGCGCAGCTGGTCGGAGACCCGCCGGCGCCAGGAGGAGTTCGCCGACGGTGAGCCGGCCGTGCTCGTGGTCGGCGCCGGGCACGGCGGCCTGGGGCTGGCCGCCCGGCTGGGCTGCCTCGGGGTGCCGACCCTGGTGGTCGACCGCGGCGAGCGGGTCGGCGACGGCTGGCGCAACCGCTACGACTCGCTCGTGCTGCACGACCCGGTCTGGTACGACCACCTGCCCTACCTCCCCTTCCCGCCCAGCTGGCCGGTCTACACGCCCAAGGACAAGCTGGCCGACTGGCTCGAGTCCTACGCCCGGATCATGGAGCTCAACGTCTGGACCGGTACCGAGCTGGTGGAGAGCACACACCGCGGTGCCGACGGCTGGGAGGTGACGCTGCGGCGCGCCGACGGCACGGTGCGCACCGTGCGACCCCGGCACCTCGTGCTGGCCACCGGGGTCAGCGGCACCGAGCCCAACCTGCCCGACCTGCCGGGCGCCGAGGAGTTCACCGGGCTCGCCTGCCACTCCAAGGACTTCCCCCGCGGCGCCGACTTCGCCGGACGTCGCGCGGTGGTGGTCGGGAGCTGCAACAGCGGCCACGACATCGCCCAGGAGCTCCACGAGAAGGGCGCCGCGGTGACGATGGTGCAGCGCTCGCCCACCTACGTGGTCAGCGTCGCCGGCTCGGGTCTCGCGATGGCCGGCCTGTACGACGAGAGCGGGCCGCCGACCGAGACGGCCGACCTGCTCGGTGCCTCCTTCCCCTTCAACTGCGCGCCGGAGATGCACCAGGCCACCACCGCCGCGATGGCCGAGCACGACAAGGAGATGCTGGCGGGCCTGGAGCAGGCCGGCTTCCTCACCTCCTCCGGGATCAACGGCACCGGCGCGCTCCAGCTCTTCCTGCAGCGCGGCGGCGGCTACTACATCAACGTCGGCTGCTCGGAGCTGATCGCCGCGGGCGAGGTCGCGGTCCGCTCCGGGGTCGGCGTACGCCGCTTCACCCCCGAGGGCCTCGAGCTCGACGACGGCACCGTGCTGGAGGCCGACGTGGTCGTCTTCGCCACCGGCTACAAGGGGATGCTCGAGACCGCCCGCCGGCTGCTCGGCGACGAGGTCGCCGACCGCTGCGGTCCCGTCTGGGGCCTCGACGCGGAGGGCGAGCTCCAAGGCGTGTGGCGCCGCTCGGGACAGGAGGGCCTCTGGTTCATGGGCGGCAACCTCGCGATGGCCCGCTTCTACGGCAAGTTCCTCGCGCTGCAGATCAAGGCAGACCACGAGGGGCTCCTCGAGCCCCGCACCCTCTCGGAAGGCAGGACCGCATGACCGACAGCACCACCACGACCTCCCCCCAGCAGGGGGCCGGACCCCTGGCCGGCAAGGTCGCCCTCATCACCGGCGCCGCGCGCGGCCAGGGCCGCAGCCACGCGCTGCGCCTGGTGCGCGACGGGGCGGCGATCATCGCCGTCGACCTCTGCGACCACATCGGCAGCCTCGACGGGTTCTACGACCTGGCCACTCCCGACGACCTCGCCGAGACGGTGCGTCAGGTCGAGGCGGCGGGCGGGCGCATCCACGCCGCCCAGGCCGACGTGCGCGACATCGACGCGCTGACCGCGGCCGTGGACGCCGGGGTCGCCGCGCTCGGCAGCCTCGACGTCGTGGTGGCCAACGCGGGCATCTTCACCTTCGGCGAGGCGACCCACGAGGTGAGCGCCGACGCGTGGCGCGAGCTGATGGACGTCAACGTGACCGGCGTCTGGCACACCTACAAGGCGGCGGCGCCACACCTGCTGGCGGCCGGCCCCGGTGGCTCGGTCATCATCATCGCCTCGCTGGCCGGCTTCAAGGGCCTGGCCAACGTGGCGGCGTACACCACCACCAAGCACGCGATCGTCGGGCTGATGAAGGTGCTGGCCAACGAGCTCGGGCCGCACGGCATCCGGGTCAACACCATCCACCCCAACTCCATCGACACCGACATGGTGAAGAACAGCCGGACCTACCGGCTCTTCCGCCCCGACCTGGAGGAGCCCCGGGCCGAGGACGCCGAGGCGGCGTTCGCCGGGCTCAACCCGATGGGCAAGGCGTGGATCGAGCCCGAGCACGTCTCGCACGCGGTGGCCTGGCTGGCCGGGCCGGAGTCGTACTACGTCTCGGGCGGGCAGATCCCGGTCGACGGGGGCGCGTCGGTGCAGTGACCTGCAGGGCTCGGCGACGATCCGAGCGAGTGGATGCGGACGCCCCGGGCAGTCTGCCCGGGGCGTCCGCGGCGTTCTCAGGCGATGGTGGCTCCGGCGTCCACCGGGAGCGCGACCCCGGTGATGAACCGCGCCTCGTCCGAGGCGAGGAAGAGCACGGCGTTGCTGACGTCGTCGACCTCGACCCACCCGGTGGGCAGCGGGTGCATGCCGCGCATGATCTCCTCGACGTCCTCGCGGCCGGGTGCCTCCAGGTCGGGGCGGAAGAGCCGGTAGATCGCGTCGTTGAAGAGCATCCGGGTGTCGACGTTGGTGGGGTTGACGCAGTTGACCCGGATCCCGCGGGGAGCGACCTCGTTGGCGAGCGAGCGCATCAGCCCCATCACGCCGTGCTTGGCGGCGGTGTAGTGGGTGTTGTTGGCGAGGCCCTTCATGCCGGCGATCGAGCTGGTGATGACGACGGAGCCGCCGGTGGCCAGGTGCGGGACCGTGGCGCGGACCGTCTTGAAGACGCCGGTGAGGTTGATGTCGATCATGTCCTGCCAGATGGCGTCGGTGAGCTCGGTGATCGGGAAGCTGCCGGCGATGCCCGCGTTGGCCACGACGACGTCGAGCCGGCCCAGCTCCGCGAGGGTGCGTGCGACGACGGCCTCCAGTGCGGCCCCGTCACGGACGTCGACCTGCTCGGCGACCACGCCGGCGCCGGCGGCCTTGACCAGGCGCACGGTCTCCTCCAGGTCGGCCGGCGTGGCCAAGTCGTAGCCGAGCGTCTCGACGTCGGTGCAGGCGTCGACCAGGACCAGGTCGGCCCCCTCCTCGGCCAGGCGCACCGCGTGGTTGCGGCCCTGGCCCCGCGCCGCCCCGGTGACCAGGGCGACCTTTCCGGTGAATCGATCAGTTCTCGGCACAGCGAACCTCCCCGTCTTGGAATTTTATGCCAATGATTAGCATGCGCTCCCGCGTGGGCGAAACTTTTCCGCAAGTTGCGGCGGCGCGTGGTGGACATCACGTTCTAACCATGCGCACAATATGCACGAATCGCTTCTCTCCGTGCTGGTGCGACGCCGCGCCCGCTCTCACCAAGGAGTCACCATGACTGACCGCGCCGCTCTCGAGAACCTCGCCAACCGCTACTCCCTGGCCTACGACACCGCCGATCTCGAGACGATGGAGTCGGTCTTCACCGAGGACGCCACCTTCTCGATGATCATCGCGGGCGGTGACAAGATCTCCTTCGGGCCCCGCGACGCGATCATGAAGCTGATGCGCGACTCGATGTCCTCGCAGACCGACCAGCGCCGGCACGTCAACACCAACCTGATCGTCGAGGGCTCCGAGGACGGCGTGACCAGGACCAAGCACTACCTCACCCTGATCGCCACCGAGAACGACCAGACCAACCTGCTGTCCGCGGGGGTCTACTCCTCCGAGATCGTGGAGGAGGGCGGCAGCCTGCGCTTCCGCACGCTCCACCTGGACCTCGACAAGGCCTACTGAGCCACCTGCCGCCGCCTGCCGATCTCGGAAGACTCCCCGGAGGACCTGCATGAACCAAGGACTCATCCCTGCCAAGTGGGCGCGCATGACCCCCCACCGGCAGGCCATCTACGACGCCGCCGATGACCGGCGCGTCACCTGGCGCGACTTCGACGAGCTCGTCCGCCGGATGGCCAACGGCCTGCTGGCCCTCGGTCTCACCAAGGGCGACAAGGTCGCGATGCTCTCGCGCAACTGCGTGGAGTTCCAGGCGCTCTACTTCGCCGCCGGCCGGGTCGGCCTGGTCACCCAACCGCTCAACTGGCGGCTGGCCACCCCGGCGCTGGTCGGCGTGGTCCGCGACGCCGGTCCCCGGGTGCTGATCACCCAGGGCGAGTTCGCCGAGGTGGCGACCGCCGTGGAGCGTGAGGTCGACCTGGTCGCCTCCCTCTCCTTCGGCCCCGGCTCGGACGGCAGCCTCGACGAGCTGATCGCCCGGTCGTCGGACGAGGAGCCCGCGCAGAGCGACAAGGTGGGGGAGGACGACCCGTTCTTCCTGCTCTACACCGGTGGCACCACGGGCGACTCCAAGGGCGCCCTGCACACCCACCGCAGCGCCGCGGCCGGCATGCTCAACCAGACGGTCGCGGAGCGGATCGTGCCGACCGACGTCTACATGCTGACCGGGCAGATGTACCACATCCCGATCGTGCTGGCGATGAACTACCTCAAGCACGGCTGCCCGCTGGTGCTGATGAACTTCGCGCCCAAGCTCGCCCTCGACCTGATCGAGAACGAGAAGGTCTCGGCGTTCCTCGGCGTCACCACGATGCTCAACTGGATGATGGCGGAGCCCAACTTCGCGCAGTACGACCTCTCCAGCCTGCGCAACATCCAGTACGGCGGCGGGCCGATGCCGTCCAACATCGTCCGGCAGGCGCTCGACTCCTTCCCGTGCACCCTGATCCAGGGCTACGGGCAGACCGAGGGCACCACGATGACGTTCCTCTCCCAGGAGGACCACCTCGACGCCATCAACGGGATCCACCCCGAGCGGCTCAAGTCGTGCGGCCGCGAGGGCTTCGTGACCAGCGTCCGGGTCGTCGACCTCGACGGCAACGACGTGCCCCAGGACGGGAAGACCCCCGGCCAGATCATCGTCAAGAGCCCGGCCAACATGGTCGGCTACCTCAACCGCCCCGACCTCACCGCGCAGACCCTGCGCGACGGCTGGATGTGGACCGGCGACGTGGCCACCTGGGACGAGGACCGCTACGTCTTCATCGTCGACCGCGCCAAGGACATGATCATCTCGGGCGGGGAGAACATCTACTCCGTCCAGGTCGAGGAGGCCATCGCCTCCCACCCGGCCGTGCTCGAGTGCGCCGTGATCGGCGTGCCCGACGAGGAGTGGGGCGAGACGGTCAAGGGGTTCGTGGTCCTCAAGCCGGGCGCGGAGGCGACCGAGCAGGAGATCATCGAGCAGGCCAAGAAGCACCTGGCGAGCTACCAGAAGCCGCGGTCGGTCGACTTCGTCGTCGAGCTGCCCAAGGCGCCCACCGGCAAGATCCTCAAGCGCGAGCTGCGCAAGCCGTTCTGGGAGGACCAGGATCGCAATGTCTGAGCCGGGAGGCTACGAGGACAGGGTCGGTCGCGAGTTCCCGGGGGGCGAGTACACGCTCGCCCCCTGGCGGGCCTGGCTGGTGGCCGACACCCTGCTCGACGACCCGTGGGACGAGGTGCCCCACCCGGTGCTGGCCTGGATGGCGGGCGTCGCCGGGATGGGGATGACCTGGGACGACCTCTTCGGGTGGTTCGAAGCCACCGCCGCGGACGGCCCGATGTTCGGCGAGCACCACACCACGCTGCACCGCCCCCTGGAGACCGGCGCGACCTACCAGGTCTCCGGGCGGGTGGTCTCGGTCGACCGCAAGGTCGGCCGGCGTGCCGGTGCCATGGACGTCGTCGGCTACGAGCTCGACCTGCACCGCGGCGGCGACCACGTGGCCCGCTGCTACAACTCGATCGTCTTCCCGAGGAGGTCGGCATGAGCGCGCCTGACGACGTGAGCGTCGGCACCACGATCCCCGCGCTCGAGCTCACCGTCGACCCGGAGAAGATGAAGGTGATGGCCGCGCTGCTGGCCGACCCCAACCCGATCCACTTCGACACCCGCGCGCTGGCCGCGCTGGGCATGGACGAGCGGCCGGTCAACCAGGGCCCGCTCAACATGGGCTACCTGCAGACCATGCTGGCCCGCTGGGCCGGCGGGCGCGACCGCCTGCTCACCTTCCGGGTGCGCTTCCAGGGCAACGTCCTGGCCGGCGACCGGGTGCGGGCCACCGGCACCGTCACCGCGGTCGAGGAGACCGAGCGTGGCCGGGTGGCCACCGCTGACATCAGCCTGGAGGTCGTCGGCGGCGCCGTCGTGCTCTCCGGGACCGCCGACGTGCTCCTGGAGGAGACCCGATGACGACGCTGACCCACGAGCCCGCCAAGGGCCGCCTCGCCTTCCAGCTGGCCTACGGCGACACCGACACGGTGGGCATCGCCTACTTCGACATCTACTACCGCTGGATGGAGCGCTGCTACTCCACGTGGCTCTACTCCCACGGGATCCGCAGCGGCCAGATGGCCGACGACCTCGGCGTCGTCACCGTCGGCATCAGCTCGGGCTGCCGCTACGTCGACACCGTCGAGGTCTTCGACGAGATCGTCTGCCAGGCCGTCGCCGAGCGGATCGGCAGCAGCTCCTACGCGGTGGGCTTCGAGTTCACCCGCGGTGACCGGCTGGTGACCAAGGGCCAGATGGTCTTCGCCTCGCGCAACCCGGGCGACTTCTCGAAGGCGCAGATCCCCGAGCGGCTGCGCAAGGTCCTCGGGGAGCTGCCGGCGCCCCGCTTCGAGGTCCAGGTGTGAGCGGGGCTGCCGGGGCCGACCCCCGGGTCCAGGGCCTCCTGGACCGCGAGGAGGTGCGCGACCTGGTGGCCCGCTACGCGTTGTGCGTCGACGACCACGACCTCGACGCGCTGCAGCAGATGTTCCACCCCGACGCGGTCTTCGACCGCGACGGTCACCTCGCCACGGGCTGGCCGGAGATCGCGGAGACCCTGGGCGCGTCGATGCGCGGCTTCCGGCGGATGGTGCACACCCCGCACGCCGTGGTGGTCCAGACCGCCGGCCCCGACGAGGCGGTCGGCAGCTCCAGCGGCCACGCCGAGCTCGTCACCAGCCGGGGCGTGCTGCTGGCCGCCTACCGCTACGCCGACCGGTACGCCCGCCACGAGGGTCGCTGGGTCTTCACCCGCCGCGAGGTGCGGTTCCTCTACGCGGCCTCCGCGATCGACTACGCCGCGACCCTGCCCGAGGTGGACCGGGTCCGCTTCCCGGGGGAGCCGGCCCGCACCAGCGCGGTCGTCCCGGTCGGGGACGGACATCTGCGCTCCACCCCCTAACGAGTCAAATGATTCGCAGGGATATTGACACAACAGTGATCATGATATTCACTCATCCTTAGGACCTGTGACGCAGACCACTGTCACCTGGACAAGGAGTGTTCCCGATGACCGACAGCCCCACTGCCGTGGCCGCCTCCTCCGACGGTGCGCAGGTGCCCGTCCTGGTCGTGGGCGCTGGCCTGTCCGGTCTCTCCACGGCGCTGACCTGCGCGCTCCACGGCCGCCCGGCCCTGGTGCTCGAGGCCGCCGACCTGGTCGGCGGCGCGGCCGCCTACTCCGGCGGCCAGGTGTGGTGCGGCGACAACCACGTGGCCCGGCGCGAGGGCATCGAGGGCGACTCCAAGGCGCTGACCGAGACCTACATCCGCGACGTCGCCTCCCACCTGGCGCCCGAGGTGCTCGACGAGAAGGCGCTGTTGCGCTGGATCGACGTCTCGCCCGCCGCGATGGAGTACTTCGAGGAGAACGGCGCCATCCGCTGGACCGTCATCCCGGGTCTCGCCGACTACCACAACGAGGCGGACGGGGCGCTGCCCCAGGGGCGTTACCTGACCAACGAGGTCATCGACGGCTCGGTGCTCGGGCCGTGGCGCGAGAAGCTGCGCTACAGCCCCTACTTCCCGGTCGGCACGACCTACCGCGACCTGCTGGAGAAGGGCCGCCGGGCGACGTACGTCGACGACGCCGGCGAGGAGCAGAGCGCGACCAAGCAGTCGCACGCCGGGCTGCCCGCCTTCGGCCTCTCCGACGGCACCGAGTTCGAGCGGGCCACCGACGCCGACCCGCTCACCTACGGCACCGGCGTGGTCGCCGGCTTCCTGGCGCGCGTGGTGGCCCACGAGCTGGTGGAGATCCGCACCGAGCACCGGGTCGTCGAGCTGATCACCGAGGACGGCGCCGTCGTCGGCCTCCGCGCCGAGACCCCCGACGGGACCGTGGAGCTGCGCGGTCCGGTGGTGCTGGCCACCAGCACCTACGACTGGGACCCCGAGCTGGTCCACGAGATCCTCGGCCTCACCGAGGAGGACTGGGGCTCGGTCGCCCCCGAGACGCTGCGCGGCGACGGCATCAAGCTGGCCCGCCAGGTCGGCGGCGAGATCGCCCGGATCCCCGCCAACGCCACGCCGATCCTTCCCGGATGGCGCTCGCAGGTCGGCACCGGCTTCGGCTACGGCCCGGAGTACGCGATGCCGCACTCGATGATCGTCGACCGGCACGGCAACCGCTACTGCAACGACTCCTACTGGGTCGACATCTGCCGCCGCACGCTCGACCCCGACGACACCCACCTGCCGTTCTTCCTGGTCTGGGACGACCAGCACCGGATCAAGTACGGCCTGGCCGCGACCCCGCCCGGCGGCGACTACCCCGATGGCTGGGTGACCTCGGCCGACACACTCGAGGAGCTCGGCGACAAGCTCGGCATCGACGGCGAGCAGCTGACCCGGACCGCCGAGCGGTTCAGCCAGTACGCCGACAAGGGCGAGGACCCCGACTGGGGCCGCGGCACCGTGGACTACGTCAACAAGTTCGCCGGCGACCCGGAGAACAAGCCCAGCCCCGTGCTCGGGCCCATCGTCCAGGCTCCCTTCCACGGCATCCGGCTGCGTTTCGTCGGCACCGGGATCGGCACCTCGGGCGTCCGCATCGACGGCGACGGACACGTCCTCGCCGAGGACGGAGAGCCGGTCCCCGGTCTCTACGCCGCCGGGTCGGTGGCGGCGCTGACCACCACCGGCACCGCCTACAACTCGGGAATCGCGCTCGGGCGCGGACTGACGCTGGCCTACCTGGTCGGTCGTGAACTGTCGGGCGACCCGGTCGCCTGACACCCAAGAGTCCTCCGCTTCCGCGGCGGGACCTGCAACCTAACGAACAGTGGAGGAACGATGGGTAGAGGAGCGCAGATGCGCAAGGCGCTGCTGGCAGGCCTGGCCATGGCGACGGTGTTCGGCACCGCCGCGTGCGGAGACGGTGGTGGTGGCGGCAGCGCCAGTGGCGACGGCGGCGTCGCCGACACGATCAAGATCGCCCAGGTGCAGGACCAGACCGGCACCGTGGCCTACGCCGGCCTGGGTGCCTCGGAGGGTGCCGAGCTCGCGATCGAGGAGATCGAGGAGCAGGGCTTCCTCGGCGACGGCGTGACCATCGAGCTGGAGAAGTACGACACCGCCGGTGAGATCGAGCGGGCGTCGAGCGAGATGAGCAAGGCCATGGGCGACCGCGACGTCTCCGCGATCATGGGCCCGGTCTCCACCCAGCAGGCCGCCACGGTCTCGCCCCTGGTGGGCCGCCAGAAGGTGCCGACCGTCTTCACCCAGGCGGGTGGCGAGGGCGTCGTGACCAACGACTACACCTTCCGCGTCACCCCGCCGATGGAGTCCTACTACGCCTCGGTGATGGACTTCCTGGAGGAGGAGGGCGTCAAGACCGTCTCGGTCCTCTACAACGCCACCTTCCCGACGTTCGCCCTGCTCGGCGAGGACGACGTCCCGGCGATGGCCGAGGAGCGGAGCATGGAGATCGTGCAGTCGCTGCCGGTCCAGATGACCACGCAGGACTTCTCCGGCCAGGCCCAGCAGGTCGCCAAGGAGGGCGCGGACGCGCTCGTCATGCTGCTCATCGCCCCCCAGTCGGTGACCGCGCTCGGCCAGCTCAACGACGCCGGCTACGACGGACAGATCGTGGCCACCTCGGTCCAGGCCGCCGGCAACATCGAGGCCGCCGGCGACAACGCCAACGGCCTGGTCTACCCGGTGCCGTTCTCGGTCGCCATGGAGGACAAGGCGTCCGACGCCTTCGCCAAGGCCTTCCAGGCCAAGTTCGACAAGGAGGCCACGCCGTACGCCGCTGACGGCTACGACGCCATCTGGTGGATCGCGCGGGCCATCAAGGCCTCGGGCGACTCCTCCCGCGAGGGGATCCGCGAGGGTCTCGCCGAGATCGCCGCCGACGGCTACAGCGGCGCGATGGGCGAGGTGACCTTCGACGGGAACGACGCCCGGATCGACGGCACCCTCGTGCGCTGGCAGGACGGCAAGGAGACGCTCGTCAAGTGAGGGTGACCGGGGTGTGGTCCGCGAGGACCGCACCCCGGTGACTCCGTCCCGTCAACACCGAGAGGAACCCCCGTGCAAGATCTGCTGAACGCAGCGACGCTGGGCTCGATCTACCTGTTGTTCGCGCTGGGCATGGCCTTGGTCTGGGGGACCATCGGCATCCTCAACTTCGCCCACGGCGCCACCTTCATGTTCTCGGCCTTCGTCGGCCACCTGGTCAGCCGGGAGACCGAGCTGCCCTTCCTGGGCGTGATCGCGATCGCCGTGCTGACCGGCGCGATCATCTCCTCGCTGACCATGCTGCTCGCCTTCCAACCGATCCTGAAGCGCTCCAAGAACCAGCACGCCGCCGAGATGCGGATCCTGATCGGCGGCATCGGCGTCGCCGCCATCCCGCTGGCGCTCGCCCAGCGCGAGACGCGCTCGAGCCCCTTCGGCTTCACGAGCAGCTACAAGGCCGAGGTCTTCGAGGTCTTCGGCCTCCGGCTGACCACCACGTCGGCCATCATCATCGTCGCCGGCCTCGCCATGGGGATCGGCCTCACCCTCTGGCTGCGCAGGTCCCGCCAGGGCCTGGCGCTGCGCGCGATCGGCGTCGACGCCGAGACCGCCGCCGGCATGGGGGTCAACCGCACCGTCCTGGCCTTCGGCACCATGGCCGTCGCCGGGGCGATGGCCGGCCTGGCCGGGGCGCTGCTCACCTTCCAGCTCGGCGCCATCGCGCCGGAGACCGGTGACCAGCTGATCATCAAGGCCTTCGCGGTCATCGTGCTCGGCGGCCTGGGGTCGATGGCGGGCACCGTCATCGGCGCCTACGTGCTGGCCGGCGCGGAGACCTTCGTGCTCTACATGAACTGGGGGACCTGGGTCGACGCGGTCTCCTTCGGCCTCATCTTCCTGATCCTGCTCGCTCGCCCCCAGGGGCTCCTCGGCCGCAAGGAGGTGCGACGCACATGAGCGACTGGTACTACATGAACGTCGTCCTGATCCAGACGACGCTGACCACGCTGCTGCTGGCGCTGAGCATCCAGGTGCCGCTGCGCTTCGGGGTCTTCTCCTTCGCCGGGGTCGGCGCCTTCGGCGTCGGCGGCTACGGCGCCGCGATGACGATGGTCCACCTGGAGTGGTCGACCTGGCCGTCGGTGGCCGTCGGCGCGCTGGCCGCCGCCCTGGTGGTCTTCGTCCTGGGCCTGGTGGTGCGACGCCTCACCGGCCTCTACATGGGCATGGCGACCATCGCCTTCACCCTCATCGTCTCGGTCGTCGCGGTCAACGGCGGCGACCTGACCGGTGGGGCCGGCGGCCTCTACGGGGCGCTGGGCGAGATCAGCATGATCCAGATCGTGCTGGTGGCCCTCGCGGTCGTCGCGGTCCTGGTCTGGACCGAGGCCCGCGGCCTCGGCCGGCGGATCGACACGGTCCGTGAGGACCCCGAGCTCGCCCAGGCGCTGGGCATCGACGTCAACCGCTACCGGCTGATGTCCTTCGCCCTCTCGGGCCTGATCGGCGGCCTGGCCGGTGCGATCACCACCCTGCTGCGCTCGACCATCACCCCGGCCGAGGTCAACTTCCACCTGGTGATCGTGGCGCTGACCGCGATCGTGGTGGGCGGCGCCCGGTCGTGGGTCGGCGCGCTGATCGGGGCCGTCATCTTCGTGTGGCTGCCCACCTGGCTCTCGTTCGTCCAGGAGTGGGAGAAGGTCGCCTACGGCTTCATCGTCGCCGCCGCCGCGATCTACCTGCCCAACGGCGTGCTCGGCGTGATCAAGAACGCCTGGCACCGCTTCCGCACCCGAGAGGAGCGCGCCCGCGTGGCCGCCCTCCTGCAAGAGAAGAGCTGAGGCAGATGACTGACACCGCAGTGCGCGCCAGGACGGCGCTGCTGGAGGTCCAGGACGTCGCGGTGCACTTCGGCGGCGTCAAGGCCGTCGACGGCATCACGCTCGAGATGCGGCCGGGCCAGATCTACGGGGTGCTCGGCCCCAACGGGTCGGGCAAGTCGACCCTGCTCGGCGCGATGACCCGGCTGACGCCGCTGACCCGCGGGCGCTTCGTGCTCGACGGGGAGGACTACACCCGCCGGCCGGCCCGCAAGGTCCACCACATGGGGATCGCCCGCACCTTCCAGACCGTGCGGCTGCTCGACGACCGCTCGGTGCGCGACAACATCCTGCTCGGCCAGGACACCCTGTCGAAGGAGACCCGCAAGGAGGCCTCGACCCGGGTCGAGGAGGTGATGGAGCGGATCGGTCTGCGCGAGGTGGCGCGGATGCGTCCCGACGAGCTCTCCTACGGCATGCAGCGCCGGGTGGAGTTCGCCCGCGCCATCATCGGCCGACCCCGGCTGCTGCTGCTCGACGAGCCGACGGCCGGCATGAACACCGCCGAGCGCGAGGAGATCGGCGCGCTGATGAAGCAGCTGCTCGAGGAGGGGATCACCCAGTTCATCGTCGAGCACGACGTGCAGATGATGGTCGACACCTGCGACTACCTCTTCGCGATGAACTTCGGCAAGCTCATCGCCCAGGGCACGCCCGCGGAGGTGGTGCGCCACCCCGACGTCCAGGAGGCCTACTTGGGGAAGGGGGCGGCCGACGATGCTTGAGGTCACCGATCTGCACGTCAACTACGGCCCGGTCCGGGCGGTGCACGGCGTCTCGTTCTCCGCCGAGGCCGGCAGCATCACGCTGGTGCTGGGTGCCAACGGCGCCGGCAAGACGACCAGCCTCCGGGCGGTCGCCGGCTTCCACAAGCCCGCGTCGGGCAAGGTCGTGCTCGAGGGCAGGGACATCACGGGCACGCCCGCCCACAAGGTGGTCAAGCACGGGATGGTCCTGGTCCCCGAGGGGCGCAAGATCTTCTTCCCCCTCACCGTCGAGGAGAACCTGCGGATCGGCGGCTACGCCGCGCCCCGCGGCGGCCTGGACGCCGGCCTGGAGGAGGTCTACGAGAAGTTCCCGATCCTCGGCGACCGGCGCCACTCCCAGGCCGGCCTGCTGTCGGGCGGCGAGCAGCAGATGCTGGCCTTCGGCCGGGCGCTGATGTCGAAGCCCAAGCTGATGCTGCTGGACGAGCCCTCGATGGGGCTGGCCCCGACGATGGTCGAGAAGGTGCTCAGCAGCGTCCGGACGATGGCCGACGCGGGCATCGGCATCCTGATGGTCGAGCAGAACGCCGACGCGGGCCTGCGGATCGCCGACGACGTCGTCGTGGTCACCCGCGGCGAGACCGTCTGGAGCGGCCCGGCCTCCGAGGCGCGCGGCAACAAGGCGATCGTGCACGCGATGCTGGGCGAGGCAGCCCTCGTCGACGATGCCTGAGCAGCCGGCGCAGGGGGCAGTTCCCCAGGGGCGCCCGGGCGACCAGGACATCGAGGACCTCGCCCAGGCGCGCCTCGGCGTGGCCGAGCAGCGCCAGCTCTGGGAGGCCCAGACCGAGTGCGTGCTCTCGTTCCTCCAGGACGGGTTCCCCACCGCGGTGGTGATGAGCTTCCAGGTCGACGAGGACGGGCACTTCTGGTTCGCCACCGTCGAGGGGCGGCGCCAGGTCCGCGGGGTCGACTCCGACCCGCGGGTCGCCGTCGTGGTCTCCAACACCGGGACCGACCTGCCGGGCCGCCGGATGGTGGCGCTGCGCGGGGAGGCCCGGGTGCACCGGGACCGCGACGTGGTCCTCGACCGGGTGCGCAGGCTGGCCCCCCGGCTCGCCCCCGAGGACCCCGACGCCTTCGTGCGGCTGCTCGACAGCCCCAAGCGTGTGGTGATCGAGGTGGTGCCCACCCGGGTCACCGCCTCCCACGACTCCACCCGGCTGGCCGGCGACGGTCGCGGCCGGAAGACCGAGGAGGAGCAGCCCGTTGCCGAAGACGCCTGACGTGACCGACCTGAGCATCGGGGGATGGCTGGCCGCGCTGGCCGCGGACCCCGGCCGCCGCGACGCCGAGATCGTCGTCGAGGACGAGGCGGCCACCGCCGCCGAGCTCGACCGGGCCGCGAGCTCGGTCGCGGCCGGCCTGCTGGCCCTCGGCCTCGGCCCCGGCGACCGGGTCGCCGTCCTGACCAGCGCCCGGATCGCCGCCCTCCAGTCCTGGTTCGGCATCGCCCGGGCCGGGCTGGTCGAGGTCCCGCTCAACCCGGCGTCGGGCACGGTGCTGCTCCAGCACTGCCTGACCAGGTCGCGGGCCCGGGTGGTGATCTGCGCACCCGAGCTGCTCGAGCTCCTGGAGGGGGCGGTCGAGGGCTCGTCGGTGGAGCACCTGGTGCTGCTCGACCCCGAGGAGCCGGCCGAGGCGACCGAGACCCCGGCAGGGCTGTCGGGGCTGAACGCCAGCACCTTCGCCGAGCTGCTCGCCCACCCGGCGGGGGAGGCCCCGGCCGTCGACCCCGGCTCGGTCGCGGTGATCCTCTACACCTCCGGGACGACCGGGCCGCCCAAGGGCGTCCGGCTCTCGCACCGGGCCAACGTCAACCTGGCCCGCCACACCGTCGAGCTGATGGGCTACACCCCGGCCGACCGGCTCTACAGCGTCTTCCCGCTCTACCACTCCAACGCCCGCTACTGCTCGGTGATGGCGGCGCTCGAGTCCGGCGCCCGGCTGCTGATGCACCGCCGCTTCACCGCCTCGGGCTTCTGGGAGATCTGCCGCCGCGAGTCCATCACCGCCTTCAACTACCAGGGCGCGATGATGAGCATCCTGCACAAGCAGCCGGCGCGGCCCGACGACCGGGACAACCCGGTCCGGGTGGCCTTCGGCGCCCCGTGCCCGGCCGAGATCTTCGAGGCGTTCGAGGAGCGGTTCGACCTGCGCCTCACCGAGATCTACGGCAGCACCGAGCTCTCGCTCATCTGCGAGATGCCGCCCGAGCGGCGACGGGTCGGCACCGCGGGCCAGGAGTCGCCGCTCTACCGGGTCGCCGTCGTCGACGAGCACGACGAGGCGCTGCCCCCGGGCACCCCCGGCGAGATCGTGGCCCGGCCCAAGAACCCGGGCTGGATGTTCGACGGCTACGAGGAGGACGCGGCCGCCACCGTGCACGCGTGGCGCAACCTCTGGTTCCACACCGGTGACCGCGGCGTCCTCGACGAGGACGGCTACCTCACCTTCCTCGACCGGATGAAGGACACGGTGCGCCGCCGCGGCGAGAACATCTCCACCTGGGAGGTGGAGCGGGTGATCGCCGAGCACCCCGGCGTCGCCCAGGTCGCCGCCTTCGGGGTCGACTCCGAGCTCTCCGAGGAGGAGGTGATGGTCGCCGTGGTCCCGGCTCCCGGAGCCCGCCTCGACCCCAAGGAGCTGCTGGCCCACTGCGAGGGCCGGCTGACCGCCTTCGCCGTCCCGCGCTTCGTGCGCCAGGTCGACGCACTCCCGTTGACCCCGAGCCAGCGGGTGGAGAAGTACAAGCTGCGCCAGGACGGCGTCACGCCCGACACCTACGACCGGGAGACCTCATGACCACCGTGCTGCCCGAGCACCTGCAGGGCTACGAGCGGTTCCGGCTGGAGTCGCTCGACCCGGGCGTGCTGCTGGTGACGATGTGCCGGCCCGAGAAGCTCAACGCCATGGACCAGCAGTGGTTCGCCGAGCTGACCAGCCTGATGCGCCGGGTCGGCAAGGACGGCGACCCGCACCGCGCGGTGGTGCTGACGGGGGAGGGGCGCGCCTTCTCCGCCGGCGGCGACATCGACATGTTCCACGGCCTCGACGGGGACGTGCACCTGGTCCGGCCCCACCTGCTGCGGGTCTACGAGGCGTTCCACGCGGTGGAGAAGTGCGCCGTGCCCGTCGTCGGGGCGGTCAACGGGATCGCCTTCGGCGGGGGCAGCGAGCTCACCCTGGCCTGCGACGTCGCGTACGCCGCCGAGTCGGCGCGCTTCTCGTTCAAGGAGGCCTCGGTGGGGCTGATGCCCGGTTACGGCATCGTCCGCGGCCCCGACGTGATCGGGCGGCACTGGACGCGCTACCTGGCGCTGAGCGGCCGCACCGTGGACGCCGCGAAGGCGCTCGAGATGGGGCTGGTGCAGGAGGTGCACGCCGACGACCGCCTGGTCGACGCGGCGGTCGAGCTGGCCACCGAGATGGCCGGCAACTCCCCGCTAGCCGTGCAGGTCGGCAAGGCGTTCCTCAACCGGGGCACCGAGGTCGGCTACCCGGAGTCCGTCGAGGCGATCGCGCTGCTCTTCGGCACCCCCGAGCACCGCGACGCGGTCGCCGCCTTCCGCGCCCGCCGTACCTGACCGCGCCCCGCCCCGCCGCCCCCGCCCCCTCCCCGCCCCGCCCCCTCCCCGCCCCCGCCTCGCCCCCTCCCCGCGGGACGTCATCAGCTCTGGTTGCCCGGACGACCCACTCCGATGACGTCCCAGGGTCGTGAGGCCCCACCCCGCGGGACGTCATCACCTCCGGTCGCCGGGACAACCTGTGCCGATGACGTCCCGGGGTCCTCGCGGTCGGGGGCCGACTGGGAGAGGGTGGGGGAGGGCCGTTGCCAAGCGGAAGCGTCTGTGAGTAATGTTGATCATGAACACCATCAATAGGTCGTAGGAGAGGAGTGTCCGTGGGCAGCATCGAGGTGGCCGAACGCCGCGACGTCGTGTGGATCACCATCAACGCACCCGAGCGGCGCAACGCCTACGACCTGGACATGGCCCGCGCCATGATCACCGCGGTCGAGGACGCCGCTGAGGCCCGCGCGGTGGTCATCACCGGGGCGGCCGGCAGCTTCTGCGCCGGCGGCGCGCTGACCCAGCTCGGCGAGCCCGACCCGGCCCAGCTGCGGCGTCTCTTCACCACCTCGCTGCGGCTGCTCGACGCGATCCGCGCCTGCCCGCGCCCGGTGATCGCCGCGGTCGACGGCGCCGCCGCCGGGGGCGGCAACGAGATGGTCGTGGCCTGTGACTTCGCGATCGCCACCGAGCGCTCGACGTTCGGCCAGACCGGTCCCAAGGTCGGCTCCGCGCCGGTGCTCGGGGCGACCAACCTGATGGCGGTGCAGATCGGCGAGCGCCGGGCCAAGGAGATGGCGATGATGTGCCGCCGCTACTCCGCCGCCCAGGCCCACGAGTGGGGCCTGGTCAACGAGGTCGTCCCCGACGACGGCCTCGACGCCGCCGTGGAGCGGTGGCTCGACGAGATCGACGCGCTCAGCCCGCGCTACCTGGAGATCGCCAAGACCAGCTCCAACCAGTGGTGGAACCAGTCGAAGGACAACATGGCCGCCAACCTCGGCGCGCTGATCCAGGCGATCGGCAGCGAGGACATGCTCGAAGGCGCCAGGGCCTTCCTGGCCAAGCGCAAACCCGACTTCCGTGGCGCCCGCGCCGAGAAGTCCTGACGAGGGGTTCGAACCGTGACGTTCCGCTACTACCGCGATCTGAAGCCCACCTTCGAGGACCGCTCCCAGTGGGCGCTGCCGACCGTGCTGCGCCACCACGCCGCCGAGCGGCCCGACTCGGTCTGGCTCGACGTGCCGGAGGAGAGCGCCACCTGGACCTTCGGCGAGATGCTGGCCTCCGCCGAGCGGGTGGGCCGCAACTTCCTCACCCAGGGCGCCGGCCAGGGCGACCGCGTGGTGCTGGTCGCGCAGAACTCCTCGCGCTTCGTGCGCACCTGGATCGCCACCGCCGTGGCGGGCCTGGTCGAGGTGCCGATCAACACCGCTTACGAGCACGACTTCCTGGCCCACCAGGTGCGCACCGTGGAGGCGAGGCTGGCGGTCATCGACGACGTCTTCGCCGAGCGGTTCGTCGCGGTCAAGGAGGCCGCCTCGACGATCACCAAGTTCTGGGTGATCGACAACGGCCAGCAGGACAAGGCGATCCAGCTGCTGCGCGAGAACGGCTGGGAGGCCGCCCCGTGGGACGAGCTCGAGGACGAGCTGCCCGCCGGTACGAGCGTCGAGCTGCCCGAGGTGCTCCCGCAGGACCTCGCCTCGGTGCTCTTCACCTCCGGGACCACCGGCCCGTCGAAGGGCGTGGCGATGCCGCACGCCCAGATGTACTTCTTCGCCGACGAGTGCGTCTCGCTGGTCCGGCTCACCTCGGCCGACGCCTGGATGACGCTCACCCCGCTCTTCCACGGCAACGCCCAGTTCATGGCCGCCTACCCGACGTTGGTCGCCGGCGCCCGCTGCGTGATCCGCAGCAAGTTCTCCGCGAGCCGGTGGATCGACCACATCCGGGAGAGCCGGGTGACGGTCACCAACTTCATCGGCGTGATGATGGACTTCATCTGGAAGCAGGACCGCCGCGAGGACGACGCCGACAACCCGCTGCGGGTCGTCTTCGCCGCCCCGACCGCCGCGACCCTGGTGCAGCCGATGAAGGAGCGTTACGGCATCGAGGCGTTCGTGGAGGTCTTCGGCCTCACCGAGACCTCGGCGCCGATCATCTCGCCGTACGGCGAGGACCGCCCGGCGGGCGCGGCCGGCCTGGCGGCCGACGAGTGGTTCGACGTCGCGCTGGTCGACCCGGTGACCGACGAGCCGGTCGCGGTCGGTGAGATCGGCGAGCTGGTCATCCGGCCCAAGGTGCCGTTCATCTGCTCGATGGGCTACTTCAACGCCCCCGAGAAGACCGTCGAGGCTTGGCGCAACCTCTGGTACCACACCGGCGACGCGCTGCGGCAGGACGAGGAGGGCTGGTTCTACTTCGTCGACCGCTTCAAGGACGCGCTGCGCCGCCGCGGGGAGAACATCTCCTCCTACGAGATCGAGACCTCCGTGCTGAGCCACCCGGCCGTCGTGGAGTGCGCGGTCATCGCGGTGCCGGCCTCCACCGAGGCGGGCGAGGACGAGGTGATGGCCTACGTCATCACCAAGGAGGAGGTGACGCCTGCGGAGCTGTGGGAGCACTGCGACGGGCGCATCCCGTCGTTCGCGGTGCCGCGCTACCTGCGCTTCGTCGAGGAGCTGCCCAAGACCCCCTCGCAGCGGGTGCAGAAGGCCAAGCTCCGTGAGCTCGGGGTCACCGAGGACACCTTCGACCGGACCCCCGAGACCCGCTGAGCCACCCCCCTCCCAGGAGCTGACGTGCATCCCTACCGCTCGATCCTCTTCGTCCCCGCGCACAAGCCGGAGTGGGCCCGCAAGGCGCTGGCCTCCGGGGCCGACTGCCTGGTCATCGACCTGGAGGACTCGGTCCCGGCCGGCCTCAAGGAGTCGGCCCGTGACACCGCGCGCAAGACGCTCGCCGAGCTGCGCGCCGAGTCGCCCGACGTGGGACTCTTCGTGCGGCCCAACGCGCTGGACACCAAGATGTCGGGCGCGGACCTCGAGGCCGTCGTCTGCCCCGAGCTGACGGGTCTGTTCACCCCCAAGATCCGCAACGCCACCGACGTGGTCCGGTGGGAGACGCTGATCGACTGGTTCGAGGCGCGCAACGGCGCCGAGGGCCTGGAGATGATCGTGCCGGTGGAGATGGTCGACGCGATCACCAACGCCACCGAGATCGCCGGGGCGTCCCCGCGGGTGGGCGCGATGATCGGGCCCACCTCCGAGCACGCCGACATCGCCCGCGCGGTGGGCTACCGCCAGTCGCGCGAGGGCAGCGAGACGCTCTACCTGCGCAGCCGCATCCTGCTGGCCTGCCGCCAGTTCGGCCTGCACCCGCTCACCGGTCTCTGGGAGGACCTCGCCGACCTCGAGGGTCTGCGCGAGTTCGCCGACTACGGCCTCCAGCTCGGCTTCCGCGGCCAGGTCCTGATCCACCCCTCCCACGTGCCGGTGGTGCACGAGGTCTACACCCCCTCCGACGAGGAGGTCGCCTACCACGAGGAGCTGGTGGCGACCGTGGAGAAGGCCGTCGCCGAGGGCCACGGCGCGGTCCGGTTCAAGGGCACCCACGTCGACCTCGCCCACGCCGACAAGGCGCGGGACTGGCTCGCGCACGCCCGGAAGGTGCGGCGCGAGGGCTGAGGCCGGCTCCAGCTAGAGCGGCCGCTTCAGGCCGCGGTGGCTGGCGACGTACCCGAGCCGGGCGTAGAACGCGTGGGCGTCCTGGCGTCGGGCGTCCGAGGTGAGCTGGGCCAGCGTCGCGCCGCGCGCGCGGCCGTGCTCGTGCGCCCACTCCAGCATCGCGGTGCCGAGGCCGCCGCCGCGGAGCGCCGGGTCGACCCGGACCCCCTCGACCTGCAGCCGGGTGGCCCCGGACCGGGAGAGCCCGGGGATCACCGAGAGCTGCATGGTGGCGATGACCGAGCCGCTCTCGTCGCGCACCGCCACCAGCAGCTGGCCGGGGTCGCGCGCGATGCGGTCGTAGGCGGCCTCGTAGCGAGGAAGGTCGAGGCTCTCGCGGCTCGCCCCGATCTCGTCGCCGGCGAGGAGGGCGACCAGGGCCGGCACGTCCTCACGCGTCGCACGCGCGAGGCGGTAGGCGCGCCCACCCACCGCGAGCAGCCCGCCGGAGGCCTCCTGGGAGTCCCGTCGCAGCTCGGCGACGAGGAGGTCGAGCCACCGGCCGACGTTGCGGCGCGCCTCGTCGGTGTCGGGGTAGCGGCAGCGCAGGTGAAGTCCGGACTCGTCGAGGACGAACCAGAGCATCACCCCGTCGGTGAGGATCGAGGCGCCCACGTACTGCGCCTCCAGGCCGGTGGCGTCGACCCGCACCGGCAGCCGCCGCAGGTCCAGCCAGGAGATGGCGAACATCCCGGGCGCCTCGGGCATCCCGCCCCACGGCGCGAGCACGTCCTCCAGCGGCCACGACCCCAGCCGGACCGCGTCCTTGACCGCCGTCGCGGCGGAGCGCGGGTCGGGGTCGTCGTTGCACAGCACCGAGTTGGTGATGAACCACCCCACGGAGTCGTGCCAGGTGGGCTCGTAGCGGCTGTGCACCGGGAAGACCGCCCGTAGCGGCTCGTCGGCCAGCACCCGGGTCACCCGGGTCATCGCCGCCACCACCACCGCCAGGGTGGAGACCCCCAGCTCGGCCGCGAGGTGCCCCAGGGAGGCGCTCGCGTCGACGTCGAGCACGTCGCGCACCTCGACCCGCTCCCGGTGCATCCCGTCGTCCGGGCCCAGCGGCATCGGGAAGCGGGGCATCACCCCGCCCGACTCCTCCAGGGTGGTGCGCCAGCGCTCCCGCACCTCCTCGGGGGCGGGCTCCATGGCCTGCAGCGCGGCGGTGTGCTCGGCGAAGTGGGGAGGGGTGGGCAGGTCGGCGAACGGCTCCTGGCCGAGCCGTACGGCGTCCAGGGCGCCGAGGAGGTCGCGGGCGATCACCAGCATCGACCACATGTCCACGTGCGCGTGGTCGGCGGCGACCACCAGGGTCGTCCCGTCGGCGGTCTCCAGCAGGCACAGCAGGTGCGAGGGGGCCGAGCAGGGACGGCAGGCGGCGTCCAGGAGCTCGCGCAGCGCGTCGTTGACCGCCTGGCCCGCGGCGATCGGGTGGTCGACCCACCGGCCCTCGCCCACCGTCACCGCCTCGAGCTCCGGCCCATCGGGGCCGGGTGAGAAGACCGAGCGCAGCGTGCCGTGCCGCAGCAGGACCGCACGCCACGCGGCCTCGACCTCCGGGGCGGGCCTGGGGGAGGGAAGCCGGAACGAGAGCGCCATCCACGACCCGGCCCGGTCGCCGGCCCCGACGTGCCGTCGCTGGTCGAAGGAGACCGGCAGGGACCGGCCGGAGGGCTCCACCGCGAGCTGGTAGGCGCGCAACCGACCGAAGGGCAACCGCAGATGGGCGATGTTGGTCAGTCGCATGAGCCGTACCCTAGATCTCCCGCCACGACAGGAGCCCGGCTTGCCCAGACTCAAGGTGCCCCACGCCGAGCTGGACTGGGAGCTGAGCGACGAGGGCGGAGCTCCCGTGGTCCAGCTGCACGGCCTGACCTCCAGCCGCTACCGGGACCGGCTGCTCGACCTGGACCTCGGCCTCGGGCTCAGCGGCACCCGGCTGCTGCGCTACGACGCGCGGGGCCACGGCAGGTCCACCGGCCGCAAGGTGCCCGAGGACTACCGGTGGGAGGCGCTCGCCGAGGACCTGCTGCGGCTGCTGGACCACGTCTTCCCGGGGGAGCCGGTGCACGGGGTCGGGCCCTCGATGGGCTGCGGGACCCTGCTGCACGCGATCACCCGGGCCCCCGAGCGGTTCTCCGCGCTCACCCTG
Organism: Nocardioides sp. Z40_12; assembly: GCF_058215795.1. Taxonomy (NCBI): domain Bacteria; kingdom Bacillati; phylum Actinomycetota; class Actinomycetes; order Propionibacteriales; family Nocardioidaceae; genus Nocardioides; species Nocardioides sp. Z40_12. The sequence goes on along the minus strand of NZ_JBZAJA010000005.1, from coordinate 117,290 downwards.
GTGGTGCCGCCCACCGCGTGGGAGACCCGCACGGGCAAGGCGGCGCAGTACGTGGAGGCCGCCGACCTGGTGGACCGGGCGGGCTTCGAGGCCTTCGTGGCGGTGGGCGCCGCCGTGCAGCCGCCGCCGGCGACCGTCGGGGCGCCGCGCACCGTGCCGGACGTGCCGAAGGAGATGCTCTCCACCTTGTTCCGGGGTGCGGCGCTCACCGACCTGCCGCCCCGCGACGCCGTGGCCCGGATCGCCGTGCCCACCACGGTGCTGGCCTGGACCGACGACCCGGCGCACCCGGAGAGCACCGCGCAGGCGCTGGTCTCGCTGGTCCCGGGGAGCAGCCTGGTGCTGGCACGCACTCCCGACGACGTCGCCCGCTGGCCGGGGCTGCTGCACGACCAGGTGCAGGCGCTGCACTACGACAGGTCGAGCCGCATCAGGTCGTGGGCGGGGCGGAAGCCGAGCGCCTCGTAGAGGGGGATCGAGACCTCCGAGGGTGCGAGGACGACCCGCGCCATCGCGTTGCTCCGCGCGAACCCGAGGAGGGCCTCCATCAGTGCCCGCCCGACGCCCTGTCGGCGCTCCTGCGGTACGACGTAGACGTTGGCGCCGTAGAGCCACCGGGTGCGCGGTCGCCCGGCCGCGGGCATCCGCGTGAAGACCTGTGCGTTGGCCATGCCGATCGGGCGACCGTCGTCGTAGGCCACCCAGGCGCGTCGGTGGTGGCGCTCGGCGGCCCACCAGGCGCGGAACTCCTCGTCGAAGTCTTCGTCCGCGTCGTCCTCGGCCGGCGGGAACCAGCGCCTCCTCAGGGTCAGGAGGTCGTCGCAGTCCTCGCCCACAGGGCGGATCTCCCAGCTGTCGCGGTTCGCCACGGACCGATCATCCACGAGCCGGCCGCCAGGGACTCCCAAGATCCTGGACTAGACCCCCAAGATCCGGGAGGGTCCGCCCGCGAGGTCGCCCTGCGGACCCTCGACTACGAGCTCCGGACGCACGCCGATCCGGCCTGGCGCCCGGCCGACGTCCGGGAGAAGGTGGTGCCCCCGCTCCACGTGCAGCGCGAGGACCTCCGGTCATGGACGAACCCGGGCGGCCGAAGGGCCCGGGCCTCTCGGCCCTAGCCCATTGCGGCGAGCGGCGGACTAATAGAGGGCAGGTGCGTTGCCCCAGACCACAGCCCGTCCCCATGACGGGCTGGGTCCTCGTGTGAGGAGGGGTCGATGGACACCCCGAACGGCCCAGCCCCCTACCCCGTCCGCGTCGAGGCCGAGCTGGATCCCAGCCTCAGCCGTGGCCTCTGGCTCGTCAAGTGGCTCCTCGCGGTGCCCCACTACGTGGTGCTGACCTTCCTGTGGACCGCCTTCGGGGTCACCAGCCTCATCGCCTTCTTCAGCATCCTGTTCACCGGCCGCTACCCGCACGTCCTGTTCGACTTCAACGTCGGGGTCATGCGGTGGAGCTGGCGGGTCGCGTTCTACGCCTACGGCGCCCTGGGAACCGACCGCTACCCGCCGTTCACGCTCGCGGACGTCCCGGGCTACCCGGCCCACCTCGAGGTGGACTACCCGGCGCGCCTCTCCCGTGGCCTGGTGCTGGTCAAGTGGTGGCTGCTGGCCATCCCGCACTACCTGGTGGTGGCCCTCTTCGTCGGCGGGGTGGGGTACGGCGTCCGCGGCTTCCCCGACGACCCGGCGCTCAGCCTCGGCCTGGTCGGCGTCCTGGTGCTGATCGCGGGCGTGGCCCTCCTCTTCACCGGCCGCTATCCGCGAGGGGTCTTCGACCTCCTGCTGGGCATCAACCGATGGATGCTGAGGGTGGCCGCCTACGTCTCCCTGATGACCGACCGCTACCCGCCGTTCAGCCTCGAGCAGGGCGGGCACGAGGCCCCCCGGCCGGTCTCCGCACCGACCGTCGCGGACCCGGCGGTCGCCCCCACCACACCGATGGGCTCGGAGCCCACACCGACCGGCCCGGAGCCCACACCGACCGGCTCGGAGCCCACCCAGACCGGGTGGACCGCCGGGCGGGTCGTCTCCCTGGTCATCGGATCGATGCTGGTCGCGTTCTCGCTCTTCCTCGCTCTGCTCGGGCTCGTGCTGGCCGCGGCCGACGTGGGGGCGAAGGACCCCGACGGGTACGTGATGAGCTCAGAGGAGTCGTTCACCACCACCGCGTTCGCCATCACCTCCGACGACCTCGACATCCCGACCGACATCCCCGAGCCGCTCCTGCGGGAGAGCCTGGTCGGCGACGTGCGGTTCACCGCGGACAGCCGCGCCGGCGACGAGGTGTTCCTCGGTGTCGCGCCCACCCGCGACGTGGACCGCTACCTCGACGGCGTCCGGTACGACGTCGTCAAGGACCTGGGCGACGACGGGAGGCCCGTCTTCCGTCCGGTCGAGGGAGGAGCGCCCGCGACCGCCCCCACCGACGAGGGGTTCTGGACCGACAGCGACTCGGGGGTGGACGGCGTCCAGGTCACCTGGTCGCCCGAAGGGGGCGACTGGACCGTCGTGCTGATGCGGGCCGACGGCACCGCCGGGGTGGCTGCCGACGTCGCCGTCGGGGCGGAGTTCCCCGTGCTGGCGACGGTGGTCGCGGTCCTGCTGGTCACGGCCGCGGTCGTGCTGTTGATCGGTGCGCTGCTGGTGGCTATCCCGATCCGCGGCGCGTCACGGAGCCGCCGGGTGATGACCCGGTCGTGAACGCGGGTGGAGCCGCCGCGGCCAGCCGCGCGTCCCACCTCTATGACGCCGCGACTCCGACCCTGCGCCCTGCTGCTGGCCGCCGTGCTGGCGTTGACCTCGTGCGGCGACCCCACGGCGTCCCAGGACGCCCGTGAGGCCGAGCCCGCCGAGGCGGCCTCCACCCCGACCGGCGAGGCGCCGACCGGAGAGGCGCCGGCCGGAGAGGCGCCGGCCGGCACTCCCACGCCCACCCGGGCCACGACCCCACCCACCGACGGCCTGCAGAAGATCCGGGTGACCGGGGAGGTCACCGGCACCGGTGACTGCGTGGTGGTGCGCGACGAGCACGCGGTCACCTGGACCCTGACGGGTGCGGCGACCGACGGGCTCGCGGTGGGGGACCGGGTCCGGGTCACCGGCGCCCCCGACCTGGGGGCCACCGGGTGCGGCGGACCGCTGGTGCGGGCGACGACCGTCACCGTTCTCGACTGAGGCCGGGCGCGACGAGGGCCGGGGGCGTGCCGCCCCCGGCCCTCACCGTGCTGCTGCTGTGCTCCTACAAGGGTCCGGTCACTGCACCCGGATCCGCATGGAGGTGCCGTTCTGCTCGAGCACCTGGATCTTCACACCCACGCCGGCGACCTTCACGCCGGTGCGCGGCTGACCTGCCTCCGCGAACGGCCGGAAGTACCGGTCCGGGTCGGAGTCGTCGAAGACCGGGTTCGCTGCCGCACCGCGCACGTAGCTGCGGCGTCCACCTGCGTAGAGGTAGAACGAGTCCGACCGCTCCAGCCCGAACGGGGCGTCGTAGGTCTGGATCCGACCACGCCACGCCTGGCCCTGCAGGTTGTAGAGCACCTGCGGGTTGGCGTCCACCGGAAGCACCAGGCCCTGGCCGGGGTGCTGGCTGGTGTTGTTGTTGGTGAAGGACGCGTCCCAGTAGTTGACGAGCAGCCCGTTCTGGTAGGGGAACTTCTCCACGAAGTTCGGCCGGTCCGGGAAGCTGAAGTTGTACGGACCGGTCTGGAGGTACTTGTCGTAGGAGACGTAGGCCCGGTTGCTCGCCAGGTAGAACTGGTCGGTCGTGGTGGTGCGGGTGGCGCCCACCGACGTGAAGCCGTCGAGGGTCCATCCGTTGGGCGAGGTCTCGGCACCGTCGGCGAAGACCACCTGGCCACCGGCGGTGACCGAGATGTCGTCGACGAAGATCCCCGACCAGCCCAGCGCCGGGTCCTGACCCTGAGCCCCACCGTCGGTGAGGTAGCGGGCCCGGAAGCCGATGGTCTGACCGGCGTACGGCGTGAGGTCGAAGGTCACCGGCACGTAGCCGGCGCTGACCCCGTCGATCCCGATCTCGTCGGCGTCCGGGCCGGCGTCCGGGTCGATCGTGGTCGGCAGCTGGGTCCAGGTGCCGCTGCCCGCGGGCACCTCGGCCTCGAACCACGCGTAGTCGTAGTCCTCCTCGATGTTGAACTGCGTCTTGAGGCTCAGCGTCGCGCCACCGGCGGGCACCGCCACGTCGGCCCGCGACATGGACGCCTCGTAGTCGTCGCCCTCGCCGCTCCACCACTGCCGGGTCCCCTGGGGCGGGGTCGGCAGCGTGGTGACGGTCTGCTTGTCGGGCAGCACCACCGCGACGCCCTGGGCCCTGTCGGAGTTGTACTCGTGGGGGCCGAGGTCGATGGTGCGGTCCTGCCCGGCCACGACGGTCTCGTAGTCGAGCCAGCCGAGCTGCAGCTTGTCCCAGACGCCGAGGTCGGCGGCACGGGTGCCGATGCCCTGGTCGCCCGGGGCGGAGACGCGGCTCTGGGCCATCAGCGTCCACCAGCTGACCGGGTTGTCGCCCGTGGCCGCAGTGTCGTAGTGGTCGGGGAGACCGAGGTCGTGGCCGTACTCGTGGGCGACCACCGAGAGACCGCCGTTCTCCGGTTGGATGGTGTAGTCGGCCACCCAGATCCCGGTGTTGCCGATCTGCGTGCCGCCGTCGAGGTTGCCCGCGGGGCCGGCGATGCCGTCGACGTTCTGGAACGCCTTCCACCGGTGGCTCCAGATGGCGTCCTCGCCGTAGATCGGGTCGCTGTCGGCCTGGTCGCCACCCGCGTGGATGATCTGGAAGCGGTCGATGTAGCCGTCGGGCTCGTCGAAGTTGCCGTCGCCGTCGTAGTCGTAGCGGTCCCGGATGTCGTACTGGGCCACCTGCCGGCGGATCTGGGCGTCGGTCCTGCCGGCCGCCTTCTGGTCCGCCACCCACTGGGTGAGGCCGTCGGAGACCAGGTTCCAGGTGTTGGAGCAGACGTTGCTGCCGCACGGGTAGCCGTCGCTGCGGCCGTACCGGGCCTGGTTGTAGCGGACCGTGGTGAAGTCGGTGACCATGCCCTCGACGCTGTAGCGGCCCGAGGACTGCCGCTCGTAGTAGGTCTTGAGCGACTCCACGCCCTCGCCCTCGCCGAAGTAGAGGTCCTTGTAGTAGCGCTTGTTGTAGTTCTTGCGCCACTGGGTCCGGTTGTCGTCGGGGCCGGGCTTGGGGATCTCGTTGAAGAGCGGGCCGTCGAAGCGGGCCGGGCCGGCCGTGGTGGGGGAGGTGTCGCGGTCGGGGTACTGCGGGTGCCGCTCGTTGCCGAACTCGACCAGGAAGACGAAGACCTTGTCGGTCCGCTCGTTGGAGAGCTCGACGAACTGGTCCTGGGTCTCGGCCGCGGCCTGGCTGCGGGCCTGGGTCGCGGGCGCCGGCTCCTGACCGACCTTGAGCACCGAGCTGCCGTTGATCGTCCGGGGTGTCGCCTCCCCGCTGAGCACGTCGGCCCACGCCTCCTGGCGCAGGACCTCCTGCTTCTCAGCGTCGGGGTTGGGCAGGACGTGGGAGGGGGTGGCGGCCTGGGGTTCGCCCGCGCCGCCGGGGGTTGCGGCCGGTGGGGCCGCAGCCGTCGTGGGGATGGCCAGCAGGCCGGCTCCCGCCATCAGGGCCAGGCTGAGCCCGGCAGTCGTGGTTCGCACGAGGTGGTTCCTTTCCGAGACCAGAGGGACGAACCCCGAGCGAGCCGACTCCCCTGTGACTTGTGACACTAGGGCCGCAGCCACGTCCTGCACAGGGGCTACCTTGGGAAATCGGCGAGGGGGATCGACGTGCGCACTCGGAGCTGCCAGGCGGGCCGGCCGCCCGCACCACCTCGGGTGGGCCTGCTCGCGGCCGCGCTCCTGTCCCTGGCCGTCGGCCCGACCGCCCCGGTCGTCGCGGTTGCCCCGCTCGCCCCGCTCGCCCCGGTCGCCCCGCGGGCCGAGGTCGCCGCCGAGGCGCCGGTCGGAGCGCCCGCCCGCCCGCGTGCGGTGGAGGTGGTCGCGAAGCGGGGCCGCCTGCTGGTGACCTGGAAGCCGGGCCGGGGCGGTCGTCCGCCGGCGGAGAAGCACATGGTCGTGGCGAGGTCCCAGGACCGGGCCAGTGCGGTCGCCGTGATGACCACCCGCAACCGTGCGGTGGTCCACGTGTCGCCCGGTCGCTACCGGGTCAGGGTCATCGCCCGCAACGAGGCCGGTTGGTCCGAGACCGCCTGGGGCGGCTGGGTCACCCTGCGCTGACTCCTCGGAGACGAGGAAGGCCGCGCACCCCGGAGGGTGCGCGGCCTTGCTGTGCGACGTGGCTCCGTCAGCGACCGGTCCAGACCGGGTCCCGCTTCTCGACGAAGGCGAGCGCGCCCTCCTTGGCGTCCGCGGACTCGCGGATCGGCTGCACGAACTCGTGCTGGCGGTCGAACATCTCCTCCAGCTCCCAGTCCTGGGAGCGGACGAGCACCTGCTTGGAGGCGGCCAGTGCGAGGGGAGCGTTGGCCGCGATCTCGTCGGCGAGCTCGAGGGCGACGTCGAGGGCGGAGCCGGGCTCGGCGAGCCGGTTGACCAGGTGCACCTCGGCCGCGGCCGTCGCCGGCCACATCGCGCCGGTCAGCACCAGCTCCATCGCCAGGTGGTAGGGGATGCGCCGCTGGAGGCGGAGCAGGCCGCCGGCCGCGGCGGTGAGGCCGCGCTTGACCTCCGGCAGGCCGAACTTCGCCGACTCGGAGGCGACGACCAGGTCGCAGGCGAGCACGATCTCGAAGCCGCCCGCCAGGGCGTAGCCCTCGACGGCCGCGATCAGCGGCTTGGTCGGCGGCTTCTGCACCAGGCCCGCGAAGCCGCGGCCCTCGATCACCGGGCGCTCCCCGCGGGCGAACCCCTTGAGGTCCATGCCGGCGCAGAAGGTCTGGTTGGCGCCGGTGATCACGCCGACGCTGAGGTCGGGGCGGCTGTCGAGCAGGTCGAGCGCGTCGGCGATCTCCTGCGACATCTGCAGGGACATCGCGTTGCGCGCCTGGGGCCGGTCCATGGTCATGACCAGCACCCGGCCGCGCTCGGTGACCTTCAGCTCCGGACCGGTCGGCTCCTCGGGCGCGGCGCTCATCGCGGCGACATCCGGATCGCGCCGTCGAGACGGATCGTCTCGCCGTTGAGGTAGGGGTTCTCCACGATCTGCTGGGCCATCATCGCGAACTCGTCCGGCTGGCCGAGGCGCGCCGGGTTGGACACCTGCGCGCCGAGGCCGTCGCGGATCTCGGGGGAGAACCGGGCCAGGATCGGGGTGTCGAAGACGCCCGGGGCGATGGTGTTGACCCGGATGTTCTTCGTCGCCAGGTCGCGGGCGGCCACCAGGGTCATGCCGACCACGCCGGCCTTGGCCGAGGCGTAGGGGATCTGGCCGATCTGGCCCTCCCAGGCGGCCACCGAGGCGGTGAGCACGCAGACGCCGCGCTCGCCCTCGACGACCTCGTTCTTCGCCATCCGGGCCGCGGCGAGCCGCAGCACGTTGAAGGTGCCGACCAGGTTGATGTTGATCAGCTGCTGGTAGAGCTCGAGGTCGCCCGGGGTGCCGTCGCGGTTGACCAGGCGGACCGTGCCGCCCTTGCCGGCGCAGTGCACGAGCGCCCGCAGCGGGCCGTGCTGCTCGGCGGCGTCCAGGGCGGCGTCGACCGACGCCGCGTCGGTCACGTCGCCCTGGGCGAAGGTGCCCCCGATCTCGGCGGCGAACTCCTTGCCCAGCTCCTCGTTGAGGTCGAGGACCACGACGTGGGCCCCTGCCTTCGCGAGACGGCGGGCGGTCGCCGCACCGAGCCCGGAGGCCCCGCCGGTGACCAGGGCTGATGCTCCGTTGACGTCCACTCGGACTCCTTGCGTGTGTGTGTGGGAGGGGAGGAGCGGGTCAGAGCCGCTCGATGATGGTGGCGTTGGCCATCCCGCCGGCCTCGCACATGAGCTGGAGGCCGTAGCGCTGGCCCTCGTCCTCGAGGGCGTGCAGCATGGTGGTCATCAGCCGGGCCCCGGAGGCGCCCAGCGGGTGGCCCAGCGCGATCGCGCCGCCCCGGGGGTTGAGCTTGGCCGGGTCGCCCTTGAGCTCCTTGAGCCAGGCCAGCGGCACCGAGGCGAAGGCCTCGTTGACCTCCACGTGGTCGATCTCGTCCAGCGTCAGGCCCGAGCGGCCCAGCACCTTGTCGGTGGCGGGGATCGGGCCGGTGAGCATCAGCAGGGGGTCGCTGCCGACCACCGACATGGTGTGCACCCGGGCCCGGGCGCGGAGCCCGAGCTCGTCGGCCTTGGCCCGCGACATCAGCAGCATCACGGCCGCGCCGTCAGTGATCTGGGAGGAGTTGCCCGCGGTCGTCGACCACGTCACCTGCGGGAACCGCTCGGAGAGCTCCGGGGTCTCGAAGACGGCCTTGAGGCCGCCGAGCTTCTCCGGGGTGGTGCCGCGGCGGATCGTCTCGTCCTCGCTCACCACGCCGTGGGGGGTGGTGATCGGCACGATCTCGCGCGCGAAGGCACCTGCGTCCTGCGCCGCGGCGGCCCGCTGGTGGGAGAGGGCGGCGTACTCGTCGAGCTCGTCGCGGGTGAGGTCCCACTCGGCGGTGACCAGCTCGGAGGCGACACCCTGGGAGACCAGGCCGGGGGCGTAGGCGGCGAGGATCCCGTCGCCGTACGGGTCCTCTCCCATCCGGGCGGAGCCCATGACCACCCGGCTCATCGACTCCACGCCACCGGCGACCACGATGTCGGCCTCGCCCGACAGGATGCCCTGCGCGGCGAAGTGGACCGACTGCTGGCTCGAGCCGCACTTGCGGTCGATGGTCACGGCCGGCACGTGTGCCGGGAAGCCGGCGGCCAGCCAGGCCATCCGGCCCGGGGTCGCCGACTGCTCGCCGACCTGCGAGACGCAGCCGATGATGACGTCGTCCACGGTGCCGGGCTCGACCTGCGGGGAGCGGGCCAGCAGCGCCTGGATCGTCTGGGCGAGCAGGTCGACGGGGTGCACGTCGGCGAGGGCACCCCCGGCCTTGCCGCGGCCGACCGGGGAGCGGACGGCGTCGACGATCACCACGTCACGAGGGCTGTTCTCTTGCGTCTGGACCATACCTATTGCTTATCATGATTGTCATGCGTATGTCCACGAGCGGTCCGCCGCCCGGGCAGGGACGGATGGCGCCATTGCTTGACACGAAATCCTCGATGAATCTAGGATAATGATTACAACCAAGGAGGTGAGTCCGTGACGGATCAGTACGCGGAGATCAGGCAGCTGGCCGCGCAGGTGGCTCGTGAGGTCTACGAGCCCATGGCCGAAGCGCTCGACGTCAACCGCACGCCCATCCCCAAGGAGGAGCGGCGCCGTCTCGGCGACCTCGGATTCCTGGGCATCGCCCACCCGGAGAAGTACGGCGGCTCCGGCGCCCCGCTCGAGGAGGCGCTCGTGGTCATCGAGGAGCTGGGCAAGGTCTGCCGCCCGGCCGCCTTCCAGGTGTTCGAGGCCAACACCGGTCCGGCGCAGGTGATCACCCACCTCGGCACCGAGGAGCAGCGCGAGCGCTGGCTCCCCGACATCATCAGCGGCGAGCGCACGATGGCCGTCGGCATCTCCGAGCCCGACGCCGGCTCCGCCGCCACCGACATGCGCACCACCGCCAAGGAGGTCGACGGCCACCTGGTGATCAACGGCTCCAAGCGCTGGATCTCCAACGGCGGCGAGGCCGACCAGTACCTCCTCTACTGCCGTCTCTCCGACGCGCCCGGCGCCAAGGGCATCGGCGCCGTCGTGGTCGACAAGGGCACCCCCGGCTTCAGCTTCGGTGCCAGCGAGCGCCTGATGGGCTTCCGCGGGATCCCCTCGGCCGACCTCTACTTCGACAACGTCGAGGTGCCGCTGGAGAACGTCGTCGTCCCGGCCGGCTCGTTCGGCAAGCTCTTCGGCATCTTCTCGATCGAGCGCATGGGCAACACCACCATGAGCCTGGCGATCGGGCAGGCCGCCCTCGACAAGACGCTGAAGTACGTCGAGGAGCGCGAGCAGTTCGGCAAGGAGCTCGTGGAGTTCCAGAGCATCCAGGTGATGCTGGCCGACATGATCCTGCAGGTCGAGGCCGCCCGGCTGCTGCGCGACCGCGCCGCCGCCTCCGCCACCGAGACCGGCATCCCGGACCCGCTCGCGGTCTCGCTGGCCAAGTGCACCGCCAACGAGATGGCCAAGCGGGTCACCGACCTGGCGATGCAGATCCACGGCGGCAACGGCTACACCGAGGAGTACGGTCTCGAGCGCCTCCACCGCGACTCGCACGGCTGGGCGATCGCGGGCGGCACCCCGACGATGCAGCGGATCCGCATCGTCTCCGAGGTGCTCGGCCGCAAGTTCGACCAGCGTCGCTGACCGGGCCCGCCCGCCCGCACCTCGACATTCTTTCCAGAAGGGACTCACCGTGGAAGACGGCCAGTTGTTCGACCTCAGCCCGCGACACCGCGAGGTCAGGGAGATCGCCCGGGAGACGGCCGCCAAGGTCGAGCCCTTCGCGGCCGAGGCCGACGAGGCGGTCGACGTGCACCAGGGCTGCCTCGACGCGCTGCGGGACAGCGGGCTTGCCCGCTACGTCGTCCAGGCGGCGTACGGCGGTCACGACGAGGTGCTCGACCCGCTGACCATCGCGGTGGTCCGCGAGCAGCTGATGTACTCCTCCGCCCACCTGGACTCCATGTTCGGGATGCAGGGGGTGGGCAGCTACTCGCTGTCGGTGGGCGGCTCCGAGGAGCTCAAGCAGCAGTGGCTGCCCAAGGTGGCCACGCTCGAGGCCATCGCCGGGCTCGCGCTCACCGAGCCCGACGTGGGCTCGGACCTGCGCGCCATCACCACCACGATGGTCGTCGACGGCGACGAGCTGGTGATCGACGGGCGCAAGTCCTTCATCACCAACGGTGGGGCGGCCGACTTCTACTGCACCCTGGTCCGCGAGGACGAGGGCTGGTCGATGGTGCTGGTCCCGGCCGACGCCGCGGGCCTCAGCGTGGAGAAGGGTGCCGACCTGATGGCCCCGCACATCCTCGGCGAGCTCACCTTCGACGGCGTCCGGGTGCCCGCCGACCACCGTCTCGGGGTGCCGGGCAAGGCGTTCTCGCTGATGCTGCAGACCCTCGCGGTCTTCCGGGTCACCGTCGCCGGCTCCGCCGTGGGCCTGGCCCAGGCGGCGCTGGACGAGGCCAAGAACCATGCCATCACCCGAGAGCAGTTCGGCAAGCCGCTGATCGAGCTCGGTGCGGTCTCCCAGAAGCTGGCCCAGTCGTGGACCGACGTCGAGGCGGCGCGGGCGTTCGTCTACCGGGCCGCGGCGCTGGCCAAGAGCGACCCGCTGGCCCACCTCGACTACTCCTCGATGGCCAAGGTGCACGCCACCGAGGCCGCCGCCGGGGTGGTCGACCGGTCGGTGCAGACGATGGGCCGCTTCGGCCTCGTCCGCGGCTCCAAGATCGAGCGGCTCTACCGCAACGCCCGCCCGCTGCGCGTCTACGAGGGCGCCACCGAGGTGCTCCTCGACTCGCTGGCGCGCCGGCTCGCGAAGGGTGCCCGCTGATGGACCTCAAGCTCGACGGAACGGTCGTCCTGGTCACCGGTGCCAGCCGCGGCCTCGGTGCCGCGATGGCGCTGGCCCTGGCCCGCGAGGGCGCCACCGTGGTGGCCGCCGCACGCTCGGTCGACAGCCTCGACGAGGTGGCCTCGCGGGGCGAGGGGCGCATCACCGCCGCCCGGGTCGACATGCGCGACGAGGAGTCGGTGGCGGCGCTGGTGCCCGAGGTCATCGCGCGCCACGGCCGCATCGACGGGCTGGTCAACAACGCCGGCATCGCCCCGGCCGGGAAGTTCGCCACCCAGGACCCGGCGATCTGGAAGGACGCGCTGGCGGTCAACGTGATCGCCCCGATGCTGCTCGCCCAGGCCGCCGGCCGGCAGATGATCGAGCAGGGCGCGGGACGGATCGTCAACGTCGCCTCCACCACCGGTCTGCGCGGCAAGCCGTTCCTGGTGCCCTACTCCACCTCCAAGGGTGCGGTGGTCCGCTTCACCGAGGCGCTCGCCGCCGAGTGGGCGTCGAAGAACGTGCAGGTCAACTGCATCGCGCCCGGTGCCTTCGTGACCGAGGCGCAGAAGGCGGTCACCGAGTCGCCCGAGCTCCACGCCAAGCGGATCGCGAAGATCCCGGCCGGCCGGATGGCGGACCCGTCCGAGATCGTGCCGCTGACCTGCCTGCTCGTCTCCCCCCTGTCGTCCTTCACCACCGGCGCGATCTTCGTGGTCGACGGTGGCGAGTCCGGCAAGCTCTGACCCAGAAGAGGACGCCCCCCATGATCATCGACGCGCACACCCACGTCTGGCCCGACAAGATCGCCGCGGTCGCCCTCGGCGGCAACCGGGTCCAGGGCCTGGAGGCCCGCGGCGACGGCACCGTCACCGGCCTGACCGGCGACATGGCCGAGAGCGGCGTCCAGGTGAGCTGCTGCCTGGCCATCGCCAACGAGGCCCGTCACGTCGACTCGGTCAACCGCTTCGTGGCCGGCCTGGCCGACGAGACGCACGTGCCGTTCGGCACCGTGCACGTCGAGCTGTCGGTGGAGGAGAACCTCGCCAGCCTGCAGCGGCACGGGGTCCGGGCGGTCAAGATCCACCCGCTCTTCCAGAAGTTCGCGCTCGACGACCCGCGGCTGTGGGAGATCTTCGAGGCCTTCGGCAGCGACTACGCGGTGATCACCCACGTGGGGGAGGGCGGCGACGAGTTCACCAACAGCCTCTCCAGCCCGAAGATGATCCGTGACATCACCCGGCAGTTCCCCGACCTGCGGCTGATGGCCTGCCACTTCGGCGGCTACAAGATCCTCGACGACGCCGAGGAGATGCTGGCCGGCGCCGACGTGGTGCTGGAGACCTCCTGGCCGCCCAGCCTGGCCACGCTGCGTCCCGAGCGGGTGCGCGACCTGATCCGCAAGCACGGCGCCGAGCGCATCGTCTTCGGCTCCGACTGGCCGATGACGAGCCCCGCGGAGGAGATCCGGGCCATCGAGGCGCTGGGGCTCACCGACGACGAGACCAAGATGGTGCTCGGCGGCACGCTGGCCGGCGTGCTGGGCGACCGGCTGCCCTCCTGACGGCGGGGCCGTCGGCTCAGACCCGGCCCCACACGATGGGGGCGTCGAGCACCTCGGGGAACTTCCGCTCGGCGTAGCGGACGTACTCCTGGATGTGGTCCTGCATGGCCGAGGCGGCGGCGGCGGGGTCGCGGGCCTCGATCGTCTGGTAGATGTGCAGGTGAGCCTTGTGCACCGCGGCACGGCGCAGCTCGGGGTAGTCGATGCCGATCGCGGAGCCGTCCAGGATGCCGAGCAGGGCGTCGACCAGCAGGCCGAACATGGCGTTGCCCGAGCCGTGGGAGATGAGGTCGTGGAAGCGCTTGTTCTCCTCCAGGAAGACCGACTGGTTCCCGAGGTTGTCGTGCATGTTCTCCACGCTGTCCTTGAGCGAGGCCAGCGAGTCCTCGCTCATCCGCTCGGCGGCCAGCTGCGCCATCATCGGCTCCAGGCCCAGGCGGGCCTCGGCGATGGTGCGGAACGGCGCGTCGGAGAACTGGAGCAGCAGCGTCAGGGAGGTGGCCAGGCTGCTGGCGTCCGGCTGGACCACCACGGGGCCGCCGCCGGGGCCGGGCTTGAGGGTGATGACGCCCTGGAGCTCGAGGAAGCGCAGCGACTCGCGCAGCGTGCCGCGGCCGACGTCGTACTTCTCCAGCATGGCGCGCTCGGGGGGCAGGCGATCGCCGATGACGTTGCCGCGCGCGTTGATGTCCGCGACGATGCGTTGAGCGACCAGCATCGCGGTCTTCATCGGACGCAGGGTGGTGGCAGTCATCGGTGATTCCCTTCGGAGCCGGACCAGGCGCGTCCGTGCGGTGGCGTGATCATAATCAGCATTGAGGGTTGCAACTCGCTCATTCGCAAAGGGGCTTCAGGGCGTCTCAGCCGCTGACCACGCCGTTGTGGGCCAAGCGGGCAACCTCGTCGGGCGCCATGCCCAACTCGTCGACCAGCACCTCCCTGGTGTGCTCCCCCACCGCGGCGACGCCGTCGTACCTGGGTCCATTGTAGTCGTCGAGGTGCAGGATGGGCCCGGGCATCAGGGCGGGGCCGAGCACGGTGTTGGCCAGCTCGACCAGGGTCCGCTCCTGGAAGTGGGGGTCCTGGGTGACGTCCCTGGCGTCGTTGACCGCCGCCGCCACCACCTCGTGCTTGTCCAGGATCGCCAGCGCCTCGTCGCGCGGGTAGGACCCCACCCAGTCGATGACGATCTGCTGCATGGCCTCGTTGTTGGCCATCCGGGCGGTGTTGGTGGCGAAGCGCTCGTCGTCCTTGAGGTCGGGTCGGCCCATCGCCTCGAAGAGCCGCAGCGCGATCGACTGGTTGGAGGCGGCGATGGAGAGCCACCCCCCGTCGGCCGCCTCGTAGATGCCGCGCGGCGAGGCGGCGCCCGAGGCGTTGCCGTGCCGCTGCATGATCGTGCCGCTCGCGGTGTAGTTGAGGACCGCGTCGCCGAGGATGAACATCAGCGGCTCGTAGAGCGCGACGTCGACCTCGGAGCCCCGGCCGGTCATCTCGCGCTTGAAGAGCGCCATCGCGGTGCCGAAGGCCGCCGAGATGCCGGCGATCGAGTCGGCGAAGCCGAACGGCGGGGCGGTGGGCGGGGTGTCGGGCCAGCCGTTGAGGAAGGCGTAGCCGGACGCCGTCTCGGCGACCGTGCCGAAGCCGGGCCGGGCGGCGTAGGGACCGGTCTGGCCGAACCCGCTGACCCTGGTCATGACCAGACCCGGGTGCTCGGCGGAGAGGGCGTCGTAGCCGAGGCCCCACTTCTCCATCCGGCCGGGGCGGAAGTTCTCGATGACCACGTCGGCGCAGGCGATCAGGTTCCGGGCGATGTCGCGGGCCTCGGGGCTGCGCATGTCGAGGCCGACGGAGCGCTTGCCGGAGTTGAGCCGGGAGTAGCCGATCGCCAGCCCCTCGTGGGCCGGCTGCCACTGGCGGGCGAAGTCACCCTGGGCGGGGTCCTCGATCTTGACCACGTCGGCGCCGAAGTCGCGCAGCATGCGCCCCGCGGTGGGGGCGGCATACATCGAGCCCAGCTCGATGACGCGCACGCCGGACAGGGGTGCCTGGGACCCGGACTCGCTCATGTGGCTTCCTCTCGACGCAATCAATGCATATGAATAATAACATCCGTGGTGCCAGTCACAAGATGTTCCGCGAGGGCGGTGCGGTCGGTCCTTGTCGGTCCTTGCGCCTGCGGCTCGGGGATGGCCCGCCCGGGGCGGGCGCGGCAGGATGGATCCGAGCCGAGAGGGGAGATCCATGGACCTGGAGCTGACTGGCCGGGCGTTCGTCATCACGGGAGGTTCCGACGGGCTGGGGCTGGCGACCGCGCGCCGGCTGGCCGCGGAGGGCGCCGGGGTGGCGGTCTGCGGCCGGGACGAGACGCGGCTCGAGCGCGCGGTGGCCGCCCTGGAGGGCCTGCCCGGCAGCGTGATCGGGGTGCGCGCGGACGTCCGGGACACCGGTGACCTCGCGACCCTGGTGGAGCGGACCCTGGAGCGGTTCGGCCGCCTGGACGGCGTGATGAACAACGCCGGACAGGCCGCGGCCGGCGCCTTCGAGGGGCTCGGCGACGAGGAGATCCTCGCGGACCACGAGCTCAAGGTGATGGCGATGATCCGGCTCACCCGCCTCGCACTGCCCCACCTGCGCGAGCGCGGGGGAGCGGTGCTCAACAGCCTGGCGGTCTCCGCGAAGGCGCCGGCCGCCGGCACCCTGCCCACCTCGGCGTCGCGCAGCGCGGGACTGGCCTGGACCAAGGCGATGGCCCAGGAGCTCGCCCCCTCGAGGGTGCGGGTCAACGCGGTGCTCATCGGCTACGTCGACAGCGACCAGTGGGTGCGCGCCGCCGCCACGGCCGGTCAGGAGTACGGCGAGTTCACCGCGGCGCTCGCCGGCCGGCTCGGCATCCCGATGGGCCGGCTCGGGCGGGCCGAGGAGTTCGCGGACGTGGCGGCGTTCCTGCTCTCGCCGCGGGCCTCCTACGTCACCGGGGCGACCGTCAACGTCGACGGCGGGTTCTCCCCGGTGCCCTGACCGCCCCGGGTGGCCGCTCAGACGTTGCGGCGGTACTGCCCCCCGACCTCGAAGAACGCCTCGGTGACCTGCTGCAGGGTGCAGACCCGGGCGGCGTCCATCAGCACCGCGAAGACGTTGTCGCCCGAGACCGACGCCTCCTTGAGGCGGGCCAGGGCCGCCTCGGCCTCCGAGGCGTGCGCGGCCCGGAAGTCGCGGACCCGGCGCAGCTGGGACTCCTTCTCCGCCTCGGTGGCGCGGGCCAGCTCGACCTCGGTGGGAGTGACGTCGGAGTCGGGTCGCACGAAGGTGTTGACCCCGACGACCGGCAGCGAGCCGTCGTGCTTGCGGTGCTCGTAGAGCATCGACTCGTCCTGGATCCGGCCGCGCTGGTAGCCGGTCTCCATCGCCCCGAGCACGCCGCCGCGCTCGTTGATCGAGTCGAACTCGCGCAGCACCGCCTCCTCGACCAGGTCGGTGAGCTCGTCGATGATGAAGGAGCCCTGGAGCGGGTTCTCGTTCATCGCCAGCCCCCACTCCCGGTTGATGATCAGCTGGATCGCCAGGGCGCGGCGCACCGACTCCTCGGTCGGGGTGGTGACCGCCTCGTCGAAGGCGTTGGTGTGCAGGCTGTTGGCGTTGTCGTAGATGGCGATCAGGGCCTGCAGCGTGGTGCGGATGTCGTTGAAGTCCATCTCCTGGGCGTGCAGGGAGCGGCCCGAGGTCTGCACGTGGTACTTCAGCTTCTGCGAGCGCTCGTTCGCGCCGTACCTCTCCTTCATCGCGATCGCCCAGATCCGTCGGGCGACCCGGCCCAGCACGCTGTACTCGGGATCCATCCCGTTGGAGAAGAAGAACGACAGGTTGGGCGCGAAGTCGTCGATGTCCATGCCGCGGGCCAGGTAGGCCTCCACGTAGGTGAACCCGTTCGCCAGGGTGAAGGCGAGCTGGCTCAGGGGGTTCGCCCCGGCCTCGGCGATGTGGTAGCCGGAGATCGAGACGGAGTAGAAGTTGCGCACCTGCTGCTCGATGAACCACTCCTGGACGTCGGCCATCATCCGCAGGCTGAACTCGGTGGAGAACAGGCAGGTGTTCTGGCCCTGGTCCTCCTTGAGGATGTCGGCCTGCACCGTGCCGCGCACGTTCGCCAGGGCGTACGCCGTGAGGTCGGCGCGCTCGACGTCGTCGGGCTCGCGCCCCTCCCGCTCGCGGAAGCGCTCGACCTGCTGGTCGATCACGGTGTTGAGGAAGAACGCCAGCACGGTCGGCGCGGGCCCGTTGATCGTCATGCTCACGCTGGTGCTCGGCGCGACCAGGTCGAAGCCGTCGTAGAGGACCTTCATGTCCTCCAGCGTGGCGACGCTGACGCCCGAGGTGCCGACCTTGCCGTAGACGTCGGGGCGGGGGTCGGGGTCGCGGCCGTAGAGGGTGACGGAGTCGAAGGCCGTCGAGAGGCGGGTGGCCTCGCCGTCGGCGGAGAGGACCTTGAAGCGGCGGTTGGTGCGCGCCGGGTCGCCCTCGCCGGCGAACATCCGCGCCGGGTCCTCGCCGTCCCGCTTGAACGGGAAGACGCCCGCGGTGAAGGGGAAGAAGCCGGGCAGGTTCTCCTTGCGCCAGAAGCGGACCAGCTCACCGTGGTCGGTGTAGCGGGGCAGCGCGACCCGCGGGATCCTGTTGCCGCTCAGCGACTCCTTGGTCAGCGTGGTGCGGATCTCCCGGTCGCGGACCTTCACGACCTGCTCGTCGCCGGAGTAGGACTCCACGACCGCGGGCCAGGCCGCGATCTGGTCGGCGACCTCGTGGGGCAGCTGCTTGCGGGCAGCCTCGAGCAGGGCCGGGAGGCCGCCCAGCTGTGCCGCCTCGTCCCGAGCGCCTGCGGCGGCCAGCTCCTCGGCGGTCCACTGGAGTCGCTGGAGCCGCTGGGCTGCGTGGGCCAGCATGTTCGTGCGGGCGTGGTAGTCGCGGACCGTCTCGGCGATCTCGGCGAGGTAGCGGACCCGGTCGGTCGGGACGACCTGACGGATGCCGGAGGAGTGCCGCACGTCGACGTGGGGGAGCGTCCCCTCGGCGACCGGGAGGCCCCGGTCGGCGAGCAGGTCGCGCAGGTGCTGGTAGAGCGCGGTGACGCCGTCGTCGTTGAAGGTGGCGGCGCTGGTGCCGAAGACCGGCATCTCGTGCGGCTGCTTCCCGAAGGCCTCGCGGTTGCGGACCAGCTGGCGGCCCACGTCGCGCAGCGCGTCCTTGGCGCCCCGGCGCTCGAACTTGTTGATCGCCACCGTGTCGGCGAAGTCGAGCATGTCGATCTTCTCCAGCTGCGAGGCGGCGCCGAACTCGGGCGTCATCACGTAGAGCGAGGTGTCGACGTAGGGCACGATCGCCGCGTCCCCCTGCCCGATGCCCGGCGTCTCGACGATCACCAGGTCGAAGCCGGCGGCCTTGACGCAGGCGATCGCGTCGGCCAGGTGCTCGGGCACCTCGTGGGCGCCGCGGGTGGCCAGGCTGCGGAAGAAGACCCGGTCGCCGTCCAGGCTGTTGGCCCGGATCCGGTCGCCGAGCAGGGCGCCGCCGCCCTTGCGCCGGGTGGGGTCGACCGCGATGACCGCGATCCGCAGCTTGTCGGCCTGGTCGACGCGGAAGCGGCGGACGATCTCGTCGGTCAGGCTCGACTTGCCGGAGCCGCCGGTGCCGGTGATGCCGAGCACCGGGGTGGCGCGAGCCGCCGCCGCCTCCCTGATCCGGGCCAGCGCCGCGGCGGGGAGCTGGCCGGTCTCGGCGCCGGTGAGCGCCCGGGCCACGGCGGCGCGGTCGCCGGTGAGGAGCTCGTCGGCCCCGACCTGGCGGATCGCCCAGGGGTCGAAGTCGCAGTCGCGGACGACCGAGTTGACCATGCCGACCAGGCCCAGCCGCTGGCCGTCCTCGGGGGAGAAGATGGTGACGCCGGACTCGCGGAGCCGGGCGATCTCGGCGGGCACGATCACGCCCCCGCCGCCGCCGACGACCTTGACGTGGCCGGCCCCCGCCGCGCGCAGCGACTCCACCAGGAACTCGAAGTACTCCACGTGGCCGCCCTGGTAGGAGGAGACCGCGACACCCTGCACGTCCTCCTCCAGCGCCGCGTCGACGACCTCCTGCACGGAGCGGTTGTGCCCGAGGTGGATGACCTCGCAGCCCTGGGACTGGAAGATCCGCCGCATGATGTTGATCGACGCGTCGTGACCGTCGAAGAGGCTGGAGGCGGTGACGAGGCGCACCGGGTGCTGGGGGACGTGCAGGTCGGGCGTGAGGGGCATCGAGACCTCGGGAGAGTTGGTAGGACTTCCTAGTACCTAGATGGTAGGACGTCCACATAGGCCTAGGAAGCGCCGGGGTGCCCTACTCGCAGGTAGTCCGGCCAAGTCGCGGTCGAGATGAGCTCGGGGAGCCGCTCCGGCCGGGGCGCGACCCTTGACAACGAGAGGCCGCCTCGATTCCCCTGGGGTCCCGGATGCACGGCCGCGGTGCTCCTCACGGGCCCGTCCGTGCTCCTCCGCCCGCCACCCCAGGAGTGCAGCGTGTCGCGAATCCCTCCGGCGTCCCCCGAGGTCTACGAGCCGATCGTCGGGGCCGACGCGCCACTGCGCCGTCAGGTGCACGCCCACGCCTCCCACCTGCTGGAGGACTACATCGCCTGGATGACTGCCATCAAGACCAAGGGGATCCTCCCCGGTCGCCTGGTGGAGCTGGTGCGGCTGCGGGTCGCCTTCCACAACCAGTGCCGCAGCTGCATGGCCATCCGCTACTCCACCGGCGGCCTCGACGAGGAGCTGGTCTGCTCGCTGGAGAAGCCCGAGGAGTCGCCCGACCTCACCGAGGCCGAGCGCGCCGCGCTGGCCTACGCAGACCTGATGGCGACCGACCACCTGCAGGTCGAGGACGAGACCTTCGAGCGCCTGCGCCAGCACTTCACCTGGCCCGAGGTGATGGAGCTGTGCCTGCTCGTGGGCTCCTTCGTGGGCTACGGGCGGATGGACTCCAGCCTCGCGCTGACCGACGACCTCCCCGAGGAGTACGCCGAGGCGGACGGGGTGCTGGCGCCCTGGCGGCAGGCCCCGGTCACCTTCCTCTGAGTCGCTCCGGCCGCCGGGTCCGGGGCCCCGTGGGCCCCGCTGGGTCGGGTCAGGGGCGTAGCGGCACGACGACGTCGCCCGCGCCGACCCGCACCTCGCCCAGCAGGCGGGTCAGGGCCGCGACCTGCGCGGGCGGCAGGCCCGGCTGCTCGAAGACCGAGGAGTTGAGGGCGAGGGTCGCCTGCTCCACCACGTCGCGCCCCGACTCGGTGAGCGAGGCGAGCACCACCCGCCCGTCGTCGGCGTGCCGTCGGCGCTCGGCGTACCCCTGCTTGACCAGGCGGTCGACGGCGCTGGTGACGCTGGTGGGGTGCACCTGGAGCAGCGACCCGAGGCGGGTCATCGGGAGCGAGCCGGACTTCACGAAGGAGAGCAGCCGGAGCACCTCGTAGCGGGCGAAGGTGAGCCCCAGCGGGCGCAGGGCGGCGTCGATCCGCTCCATCAGCAGCTGGTGCACCCGCACCACCGAGGTGACCATCGCCATCCCGTCGGCCGCGTCCTCCCAGCCGTGGCGCAGCCACTGGGCGTGCGCCTCCCGGATCGGGTCGCGGGCCTCGGGGGAGTGGGAGGTCATGGCTCCACGCTAGCGCTGCTCGGACGTCCTAGGAGTCGGGTGATCACCGCGTCCGTCCATCCCCTTGTCGGCGCCGCCTAGCGTGGGGGCATGTCCGGCTGGCCACCCTCCTCCCCAGGTCCCTACGTGGAGCGCGGCCCGTCGCGGTGGGCGGCCTGGCGGACCGCGGCGGTGTGGAGCCTCGGCTTCGTGGCCCTGCTCTGGGCCATCGAGGGCTTCGACGCGACCACCGGCAACCAGCTCGACGACGACGGGATCCGGCCCGGCAGCACCGACGGGCTGATGGGCGTGCTGCTCGCGCCGCTGCTGCACCACGGGTGGGACCACCTGATCGCCAACACGGTCCCGCTGCTGGTGCTCGGCTTCCTGATCCTGCTCTCCGGGGTGGGCAGGTGGCTGGTGGTCACCGCGGTGGTCTGGATCGTCGGGGGCCTGGGCACCTGGCTCTTCGGCGGGGCCGGCACCGTCCACCTCGGCGCCTCGATCCTGGTCTTCGGCTGGCTGCTCTACCTGATCGTCCGCGGCTTCTTCACCCGTCGCCCCGGCCAGATCGCGCTCGGGGTGCTCGTCTTCCTCCTCTACGGCGGGGCCCTGTGGGGGGTGCTGCCCGGACAGGCGGGCGTCTCCTGGCAGGGGCACCTGTTCGGCGCCCTCGGAGGCGTCTGCGCCGCCTGGGGGATGCGCTACGAGGACCGCCGAGTTTCGCCTACTCGCCGGTACTGAATACCGTCAGGGGTGTACTCGGTCCCATAACGACGAAGGGCGCACTCACGGATGAGCAAGATGGAGAAGGTCGGAGTTGTCGGTTGCGGGCTCATGGGAGCCGGCATCGCCGAGGTCAGTGCCCGCGCGGGGCTCGACGTGGTGGTGGCTGAGTCGAGCGCGGCAGCCGCCGAGGCCGGCCGGGCGCGCCTGGAGAAGTCGCTCTCACGCGCCGAGGCCAAGGGCAAGATCGACTCCGCCGCCGCGGTGCTGGACCGGATCCGGGTGGTCACCGACCTCGACGAGCTGGCCGACCGCCAGCTGGTCGTCGAGGCGATCGTGGAGGACGAGGACGCCAAGACCGAGCTCTTCCGCACCCTCGACCGGGTGGTCGCCGACCCCGACGCGATCCTGGCCTCCAACACCTCCTCGATCCCGATCATGAAGCTCGGCGTGGTCACCTCCCGCCCCGAGAGCGTCATCGGCATCCACTTCTTCAACCCCGTCCCGGTCCTCCAGCTGGTCGAGCTGGTGCCCAGCCTGCTCACCGCCCCGGAGACCACCGAGCGCAGCCGCGACTTCGTCGAGGGCGTGCTGGGCAAGCAGGCGATCGACTGCCAGGACCGGGCCGGCTTCGTGGTCAACGCCCTGCTGATCCCGTTCGTGCTCTCCGCCATCCGGATGCTGGAGTCCGGCTTCGCCACCGCCGAGGACATCGACCGCGGCCTGGTGCTCGGCGCCGCCCACCCGCAGGGCCCGCTGGCGCTGGCCGACCTGATCGGGCTCGACACCACCAAGGCCGTCGCGGAGTCGCTCTACGAGGAGTTCAAGGAGCCGCTGTACGCCGCTCCGCCCCTCTTGGCCAGAATGGTCGACGCCGGCCTCCTCGGACGCAAGACCGGGCGCGGCTTCTACACCTACTGAACGGGCGTCGACCACAGCGGCTGCCCGACCCGCAGACCAGCTGGAGGACCAACCCGCATGAACAACGACAGGATCGTCGTCCTCGACGGTGCCCGGACCCCGATCGGCAGCTTCGGCGGGGCCTTCAAGGACGTGCCGGGCCACGAGCTCGGTGCGGCCGCGGCCAAGGAGGCGCTGAAGCGCTCCGGGGTCGCCGCCGAGGAGATCGAGGAAGTCGTCATGGGGTGCATCGGCCAGGTCGGGCCCGACGCCTACAACGCCCGGCGCGTCGCGGTGGCGGCCGGACTGCCCACGAACGTGCCCGCCTACACCGTCAACCGGCTCTGCGGCTCCGGCCTGCAGGCGGTCTGGTCGGCGGCGATGGAGATGCGCTGGAACGACCTCGACTTCGCCCTCGCCGGTGGCGACGAGTCGATGACCCGGATGCCGTTCTACGACTTCGGCGCCCGCAACGGCCACCGCCTCGGCCACCGCGAGCTCGCCGACGGCACCGTGATGATGCTGACCGACCCGTTCCACGGCATCCACATGGGCGTCACCGCCGAGAACGTCGCGGAGCGATACGACGTCTCCCGCCAGCAGCAGGACGAGTTCGCCGCCGAGTCCCAGCGGCGGGCGGCCACCGAGGCGGCCCGGAGGGCGTTCGCCGAGGAGATCGTCGCGGTCGAGACCGGCGGCCGCAGGTCGGTGACCGTCTCGGTCGACGAGCACCCCAAGCCCGAGACCACGCTCGGCACCCTGGCCTCGCTGCGCCCGGCGTTCAAGAAGGACGGCACCGTCACCGCCGGCAACGCTTCGGGGATCAACGACGGCGGCGCGGCGCTGGTGCTCGCCCGCGAGTCCGCGGTGATCGAGCGCGGCATGAGCGGCCTGGTCACCATCGAGGCCGTCGCCACGGCCGCGATGGAGCCCGAGCTGATGGGCTACGCCCCGGTGCTGGCGCTGAAGAGCCTCTTCGAGAAGACCGGGACGGCGCCCTCCGACATCGGCGTGATCGAGCTCAACGAGGCCTTCGCCTCCCAGGCGGTCGCGGTGGTCCGCGACGCCGGTCTCGGGCTCGACCAGGTCAACCCCTACGGCGGGGCGATCGCGCTGGGTCACCCGGTCGGTGCGACCGGTGCGATCCTCACCCTGCGCGTCGCCAAGGACATGGTCCGCCGCGACCTCGAGCTGGGCATCGTGACGATGTGCATCGGCGGCGGCCAGGCGCTGGCCGCCCTCTTCCGGCGGGCCTGAGGATGGGCGCGCTGGTCACCTACGAGGTGCGCGACGGCGTCGCCCACGTCGAGCTCTCCCGGCCCGAGGCGGCCAACACCTTCGACCTGCCGACCTCCCAGGCGTTCGGCGAGGCGGTCGACAGGGCCGCGGGTGACGACGAGGTGCGGGCGGTGCTGCTGACCGGGGCGGGCCCCCGGTTCTGCGCCGGGGGAGACGTCGCCTCGTTCGACGCCGCCGCCGACCCCGAGGCCTACCTGCACGAGCTGGCGCTCCACCTCGACGGGGTGCTGCAGCGGCTCGCCGCGATGCCCAAGCCGGTGGTCTGCGCCGTCCAGGGCGCGGTCGCCGGCGCCGGGCTGGGCGTGATGCTCAGCGCCGACCTCGTGGTCGCCGCGACGGGCACGAAGTTCGTCTTCGCCTACCCCGGCATCGGCCTCACCCCCGACTGCGGGGTCTCCTGGCTGCTGCCGCGGGCCGTCGGCTCGCACCGCGCGCTGGGCTTCGCGCTCAGCGGTCGGCCCATCACCGCCGGCACCGCGCTCGAGTGGGGCCTGGTCACCGAGGTGGCGGAGGACCCCGCGGCACGCGCCGCCGAGCTGGTCGCCGGCCTCGCGACCGGACCGGCCGCGGCCTACGGCCAGGTGCGCCGGCTGCTGCGGTCCGGCTGGGAGCTCGACCGTGCCGCCACCGGTGCCGAGGAGGCACGGACCATCAGCTCGATGGTCCCCGGTGCGGAGGCGAAGGCCCTCATCGGCCGGTTCCTGGGGCGCTGACGCCGGCGCACCGGGCGCCGGCGTCAGCGCTGCGTGCCCGGGCCGGCGCTCAGGACGGGGGGAGCACCCCCTCGAGCGCCGCGAGCAACGCCCCGCGGTCGCGGACGTAGAACCGCACCGCGCCGCCGTCGCGGGTCGGCAGGCTGATGGCGTCCATGCCCAGGGGGGTCCCGTAGGAGCCACCCAGGTAGCGGAAGGTCGCGCCGGTTGGGCCCGCCGGGCGCGAGGTCGGCACGTGCACGTCGCCCGCCGAGGCACGGACCCGCCTGCCCATCGACGGCTGCTCGTCGTCGACCGCGCGCACTCCCACGGGGTCGAGCTCGGAGAGCGGCATCCGGTCCCGCCCGACCCGCAGGGTGGAACGGGTCAGCGTGACCTTGCCGTAGAGCTCCATCGACCACAGCGTGATCAGCATGACCCAGATCGGCACCCCCCAGGCGACGCCGTAGGCGAGCACCTGGATGAGGAAGTCGCCGATCGAGACGAAGTCGTCGTCCAGCACGGGAGGCACGACCGCCATCGCCAGCAGCGCCGCCCAGGTGCCCCACCAGAGCCAGCCCGCCACCGCGCGCCCGCGGTAGACCACCTCGTCGTGGTTCGTCCCGCTCATGCGTTCGTCCTGCTCATCCGGTCCCCCTGGTGATGCGGCCCCCTGGTCGTGCGGCGAGGGTAGCGAGCGCCGGACCTCCCCGAGCCGACCCGGCTAGGGTGCGGACGACGACGGCGGAAGGTGGGGGGATGCGGTACACGAAGCTGGGCAGCACCGGGCTGGAGGTCTCGGCCCTGACGCTGGGGTGCATGAGCTGGGGCGACCCGGGCCGCGGGGGGCACCCGTGGGTGCTCGACGAGGACGCCGCACGCCCGATCGTCCGGGCCGCGCTCGAGGGCGGCGTCACCGTCTTCGACACCGCCAACGTCTACTCCGGCGGCAGCAGCGAGGAGATCACCGGCCGGCTGCTCAAGGAGATGGCGCCCCGTGACGAGGTGGTCATCGCCACCAAGGTGCACGGCCGGATGGGGCCCGGCCCTGCCGGCTCGGGGCTCTCCCGCGCGGCGATCATGACCCAGGTCGACGCGAGCCTGCGTCGGCTCGGGGTCGACCACGTCGACCTTTACCAGATCCACCGGTGGGACCCGACGACGCCGATCGAGGAGACCATGGAGGCGCTGCACGACGTGGTGAAGGCGGGGAAGGCCCGCTACCTCGGGGCGTCGTCGATGTATGCCTGGCAGTTCGCCAAGGCCCAGCACGCCGCCGACCTCGGCGGGTGGACCCGGTTCGTCTCGATGCAGAACCACTACAACCTGATCTACCGGGAGGAGGAGCGGGAGATGCTCCCGCTCTGCGAGGACATGGGCGTCGGGGTGATCCCGTGGAGCCCGCTCGCCCGCGGCCGGCTGACCCGTGACTGGGACGCGGAGACCGCCCGCGTCCAGACCGACGAGTTCGGCGCCACCCTCTACCGCGACGGCGACAGGACGATCGTCGAGGCGGTCGCCGCCGTCGCCGAGCGGCGCGGGATCCCGCGGGCGCAGGTGGCACTGGCCTGGCTCTCCTCCAGGCCGGCCGTCACCTCCCCGATCGTCGGGGTGACCAAGCCGCAGCACCTCGCCGACGCCCTGGCGTCGCTGGACGTCGAGCTGACCGACGACGAGGTCGCCGAGCTGGAGCGCGGCTACGAGCCGCACGCCATCTCCGGTCACCGCTGAGCGCCCTACTTCGGTGGCATCCGGATGCCACCGTCGACCCGGACGGTCTCCCCGTTCAGGTAGGAGTTCGTCACGCACTCGACCACCATGCTGGCCAGCTCGTCGGGGACGCCGAGCCGCTTGGGGAAGAGCACGGACTCGCCCAGCTTGGCCTTGAACGCCTCCGACGCCTCGCCCTCGCCGTAGATCGGGGTGTCGATCAGTCCGGGGGCGATGGTGTTGACCCGGACGCCGATCGCGGAGAGGTCGCGGGCCACCGGCAGCGTCATGCCCACCACGCCGCCCTTGGAGGCGGAGTACGCCGCCTGGCCGATCTGGCCGTCGAAGGCCGCGGCCGAGGCCATGTTGACGATCGCGCCGCGCTCACCGTCGGCGAGCGGCTCGGTGCGGCCCATCGCGGTGGCGGCGACCCGGATCGCGTCGAAGGTGCCGATCAGGTTGATCGCGATCACCTTCTTGTAGGCCTCGAGGTCGTGGGCGGAGGCGAGCTCGCCGTCGCGCCCGACGGTGCGCTGGGCCCAGCCGATGCCGGCGGAGTTGACCAGCACCCGCAGCGGGCCGAGCTCGGTGGCCCGGTCGACGGCGGCCTTGATCTGCTCGGTGTCGGTGACGTCGACGTGCACGAAGACGCCGCCGATCTCGGCGGCCAGCGCCTCGCCGGCGGAGTCGTTGAGGTCGGCGACGACGACGTGGGCGCCCTTGGCGGCCAGCTGGCGGCAGGCGGCGGCGCCGATGCCCGACGCGCCTCCGGTGACGAGGGCGGATGCTCCGGTGATGTCCATGCCCGGCAGGCTAGTGGTCGGGAGGCCGGTGTGGTCGGAGCCGGACCGCCGGGGCGACGGGGCGACGGGGTAGGTCGCCTACTCCTCGACCGTCATGCGCTGGACGTGGGCTCCCGCGAACTCGTAGACGTGAGTGACCTCGGAACGCGCCAGGACGTCCCCGCCGAGGTCGCGCACGACGAGGCCGACGCGGGCCGAGACGGTGCCGTCGGGGCGTGCGCGGATGTCCCGCACGACGGTGGTGGGGCGGATCTCCCGCCACTGGCGCTCCCAGTACGCACGCACCTGTTCACGCCCGAGCAGCCTTCCGCCCTCCCAGGCGTTGGGCCAGTCGACGTCGGGCGCCAACGCCGCGAGCACGGCGTCCACGTCTCGCTCGTTGAACGACTGGTACAGGGCTCGTACGGCGTCCGCGCGTTCCGTGGCCATGGTCCACAGTCTCGACGCGCGCGGACCGTGTCGCCATCGCCTGAACTGGGCACCCGGACGAGCTCGACCTCAGGCGCTGGCGCGCCGCACCAGCTGCGGGGGGATGATGACGCGCATCGGTCGCCCGCTGCCGCGGCCCTCGATCTGCTCCAGCAGCAGGCGGGTCGCCCGCTCGGCCATCTCCTCGACCGGCTGGCGCATGGTGGTCAGCGGGGGAGTGGTCCGCTCAGCGACGCCGAGGTCGTCGTAGCCGACCACGGCCACGTCGTCTGGCACCCGGCGACCGGCCCGGGCCAGCACCCGCAGCGCGCCGGCGGCCATCAGGTCGGAGGCCACCACGAGGCCGTCGAGGTCCGGGTGGGTCTCCAGCAGCGACAGGGCTGCGACCTCCCCGCTCTCCTGGGTGAAGTCCCCGTGCTCGACGGCGTCCAGCGGCAGCCCGGCCGCCGCCATCGCCTGCCGCCAGCCCTCCAGCCGGTCGGCCCCCGCCGTCATGTCGGCCGGGCCCGCGATCGTGGCGATCCGCCGGCAGCCCCGCTCGAGCAGCGCCTCGGTGGCCTGCCGGGCCCCGGCCACGTTGTCCACGTCGACGTAGGCGACCCGGTCGCCGGCCGTCCAGGGGCGGCCCCCGAAGACGCAGGGCAGGTCGGTGCCGGCGAGCTGCTCGGCCAGCCCGTCGTCGCGGTGGTGGGAGACGACCAGGGCACCGTCGACGTGCCGGTTGTTGAGGTAGCGCAGGGTGCGCGCGCTGGAGGCCCCCGGGCGGGCGAGCAGCAGCACCAGCTGCAGGTCGTGCTCGGTCAGCACCCGGGTGACCCCGCGCAGCGTGCCGGCGAAGAACGGGTCGGAGAAGATCCGCTCGTCCGGCTCCGGGACCACCACGGCCACGGAGTCGGT
Organism: Nocardioides sp. Z40_12; assembly: GCF_058215795.1. Lineage (NCBI taxonomy): Bacteria > Bacillati > Actinomycetota > Actinomycetes > Propionibacteriales > Nocardioidaceae > Nocardioides > Nocardioides sp. Z40_12. The sequence goes on along the minus strand of NZ_JBZAJA010000005.1, from coordinate 89,015 downwards.
GCGGCGGGTGACCAGGCTGCGGGCGGCCGGGTTGGGCACGTAGCCGAGGGTGCGCACCGCCGACTCCACCGAGGCCAGCGCCTGGGGGCTGACCCGCATCCCGCCGTTGATCGCCCGCGAGGCGGTGGCGCGTGAGACGCCCGCGACCCTCGCGACCTCGTCCAGGGTGGGCGACCCTCCTGACCCGTTCACGCGGCTCACCGTAGCCAGCGCTCCGGATCGCCCTCGGGCAGGGTCGAGGTGCGGGCCAGCTCGGCATACCAGCGGGCGCTGCTCTTCGGCGTACGCCGCTGGTCGTCGTAGTCGACGTGGACCAGGCCGAAGCGCTTGGCGTAGCCGAAGGCCCACTCGAAGTTGTCCATCAGCGACCAGTGGAAGAAGCCGCGCACGTCCACCCCCTCGCTGATCGCGTCGTGGGTAGCGCGCAGGTAGGCGTCGAGGAAGGCGATCCGGTCGGGGTCGTGGACCCGTCCGTGCTCGTCCGGGGAGTCGGCGTAGGCCGCCCCGGTCTCGGTCAGGTAGATCGGCGGGGCGGCGTACTCCTCGTGGAGGCGCACCAGCAGCCGGCGCAGCCCCTCGGGGTGGACCTCCCACCCCATGTCGGTCACCGGCAGGTCGCGGCGCGGGAAGGTGACGTGCTCGGACCCCACGAAGGGGGAGAGCGAGACCCGGTCGGGCTTGTCGGCGTCGCGGGCCATCACGTCGGTGTGCGGGTGCCCGGAGACGGCGTTGCCGTGGTAGAAGTTCACGCCCAGCACGTCGATCGGGGTCGCGATCAGTGACAGGTCGCCGTCGTGGACCACGTCGGTCCAGGCGCGGTCCCGCCAGGTGAGGTGGGCGGTGTCGTCGACCAGGTCGGCCGGATAGGTGCCGCGGAGCACCGGGTCCAGGAAGAGCCGGTTGTGCAGGGAGTCGACCCGCCGGGCGGCGTCCACGTCGACCGGGTCGTCGGGGTCGTGGGGGTCGGCGACGGTGAAGTTGAGGCTGACCCCGAGCCGGCCCGCCTCGCCGTGCACGCCGCGGCGGCGCAGCTCGTCGACGACCAGGCCGTGGCCCAGCAGCAGGTGGTGGGCCGCGACCAGCCCGGCGGCGCCCTCCTGGCGGCCGGGCGCGTGGTGCCCCGCGGCGTAGCCGAGCAGGGCGGCGCAGAACGGCTCGTTGAGCGTCGTCCAGGTCGGCACCCGGTCGCCGAGCACGTCGTGGACCGACCCCGCGTAGTCGAGGAAGCGGTACGCCGTGTCGCGGGCGGTCCAGCCGCCCGCGTCCTCCAGCGCCTGGGGCAGGTCCCAGTGGTAGAGGGTCAGCCACGGGGCGATGTCGTGGGCCAGCAGCCGGTCGACCAGGCGGTCGTAGAAGGCCAGCCCGGCGGGGTTGACCGCCCCGCCGTCGGGACGGACCCGGGGCCAGGCGACCGAGAACCGGTAGGAGGTGAGCCCCAGGTCGGCCATCAGCGCCACGTCGTCCGGCATCCGGTGGTAGTGGTCGCACGCCTCCTGCCCGGTGTCGCCGCCCAGCACCGCCCCCGGCACCGCGGAGAAGGTGTCCCAGATCGACGGCGTCCGGCCGTCCTCGGCGGTCGCCCCCTCGACCTGGTAGGACGCGGTGGCCGCGCCCCAGGTGAAGGTCGCCGGGAAGCGGGGGCGTCCGGCCGCCTCGTGGGGGTGGTCGGCCTGGAGGGGGCGGGTGCGCTCGACTGTCATCCCTTGACTGCTCCTTGCATGATGCCGGACACCAGCTGGCGGCCGGCGAGGACGAAGAGGGCCAGCAGGGGCACGATCGACAGCGTCGTGCCGGCCAGCACCAGGCTGTAGTCGACGTAGTAGCCGCTCTGCAGCTGCTGGAGGGCGATCTGGATGGTCGGGTTGCTCGCGGGGAGCACGATCAGCGGCCAGAAGAAGTCGGTCCAGGTGTACATGAAGGTGAAGAGCCACAGGATCGCGGCGGCTGGCCGCGCGGCCGGGACCGCGACGTTCCAGAAGGTGCGGGCCATCGAGCACCCGTCCATCCGGGCCGCCTCGATCAGCTCGTCGGGGACGGCGTCGACCAGGTACTGGCGCATGAAGAAGACGCCGAACGCGGTGACCATGCCGGGCACGATCAGCGCCCACACGGAGCCGACCCAGCCCAGCTCCGCCATCACGATGAAGAGGGGGATCACCCCGAGCTGCGTCGGGACCGCCAGGGTGGCGACCACGAAGACCATCAGCGGGGTGCGGCCGCGGAAGGCGAGCTTGGCGAAGGCGAAGCCGGCCAGGGTGGAGAAGACGACCACCGAGGTGGCCACCGTGGAGGAGACCAGCAGGCTGTTGCCCAGGGCCTTCCAGAACGGCACCGCCTCGATGGCCCGCTGCGCGTTGTCGAGGAAGTGGCCGCCCGGCAGCAGCGGGGGGACCCGGCCGTCGAGGTCCTCGCGGCTGTGGGAGCCGACCAGGAACGACCAGTAGAGCGGGGCGCACGAGCCGAGCACGAAGGCGGTGAGCAGCCCGTAGACGAGGAAGCCGGGACGCCGGGTCATCGCCGCACCCCCGCCCGGAGCCCGGCCCGCCCGCGGCCGCCGGGGCGGCCGGCCAGCGAGCCGGCGCGCTGGCTGAGCCAGAGGTTGAGGACGGCGAAGACCACGATGATCAGGAAGAGCAGCCAGGCCACCGCGGAGGCCATGCCGAGGTCGCGGACCCGCCACCCGAGCTCCCAGAGATACATGGTGAGCGTCTGGTACTGCCGGCCCGAGCCCCCGAGGCCCTGGGTGTCGAAGAGCCGCGGCTCGGCGAAGATCTGCAGCCCGCCGATGGTGGAGGTGATGATGACGAAGAGCAGGGTGGGCCGGATCATCGGCACGGTGATGGAGACGAACTGCCGCACCCTGCCGGCCCCGTCCAGCGAGGCGGACTCGTAGAGGTCGCGCGGCACCGCCTGCATCGCGGCCAGGAAGATCAGCGCGTTGTAGCCGGTCCAGCGCCAGTTGACCATCGAGGCGATCGCCAGGTGGCTGGCCAGGGTGTTGACGTGCCAGGCGATGGGCTCCACCCCGACGAGGTCGAGCGCGGCGTTGACCAGGCCGAAGCGGTCGCCGAAGACGTTGCCGAAGATGAGCGCGACCGCGGCGGGAGCGACCACGAAGGGGAGCAGCACGCTCATCCGCCACAGCGTCCGGCCGCGAAGCTGGGAGTCGAGGAGTCCCGCCAGCCCGAGGGCGAGGAGCACCTGCGGGACCGAGGAGAGCAGGAAGATGCTGATCGTGTTGCGCAGCGCGTTCCAGAAGTAGCGGTCGGCGAGCACCCGCTCGTAGTTCTCCAGCCCGCTGAACTCGCCCTGCCCGCCGAGCAGGCTCCAGTGGTGGAGCGAGACGTAGGCGGTGTAGAGCAGCGGGAAGAGGCCGACGAGGGCGAAGAGCAGGAAGAACGGGGAGATGTAGAGGTAGGGGGAGAGCTTGGCCTCCCAGCGGCCGAGCCGGGAGCGCCAGGGGCCGGAGCGCCGGCGGCCGGTCGCACCCGGGGTGGGTGCCCCGGCCGAGGAGCCGCTGGTCGAACCCGCCGGGGAGGCCGGTGATCCGGCCCCCCCGGCGGGGGTGCCTGGCGCCTGCAGGCGCCCGGGGTCGAGGGACATGGAGGGTGGCCGGTCCCGCTCAGCCGAGCCGCTCGACGTCGGCCAGGAACGACTCCCACGCCTCGTCCGGGGACTCCTTGCCCTCGTCCACACGCTGGATGGCCTGCTGGAAGGCGGTGTTGATGTCGGCGAACTTCGGGCCCTTGTAGGGGATGAACTCGATCGCCTTGGCCCGCTCCACCATGATCTCGCCGACCGGCGCGTCGTTGAAGAACTCGCGGCTGCTCTCGGTCACCACGGGGTCCTCCAGCGCCTCCACCTGGCTGGGGAAGGTCGCCTTCGCGGCGTAGGCCTTGGCCTGCTGCTCGGGGTCGGTGAGCCACTTGGCCAGCGCCATGGCCTCCTCCTGGTGCTCGCCCTGCGCGGGCACGGTCAGGTAGGAGCCGCCCCAGACCCCGGGACCGCCGGGGAAGACCCCGGCGACGTCCCAGCCCTCGACGCCTTCGGAGTTGCCCTCGATCACACCGAGCATCCAGCCCGGGCAGGCCATGGTGGCGAACGCGTCCTTCTTGAAGGAGGCGACCCAGTCCTCGCCCCACTGGACGAGCTTGGTGGAGAGACCGTCCTGCGACATCGAGGTGACGGTGTCGAAGATCTTCTTCACCTCCGGGTTCTCGGCGGCGATGACGTTGTCGTCCTCGTCCTCGAACGTGTACTGGGTCTGGTTGACCATCGCCTGCGCGGTGGCGCCGGAGGCGTCGTACCAGGCCACGCCCGGCACCTTCTCGACGAAGTCGCGGCCGGCGGCGAAGTACTCGTCCCACGTGGTGAAGAGGCCGGCCACCTGCTCGCGGTCGGTGGGCAGCCCGGCCTTCTTGAACAGGTCGGCGCGGTAGCAGAGCGCCTGCGGGCCGATGTCGGTGCCGTAGCCGATGAGCCTGCCGTCGTCGGTGGTGGCCGCGTCGACCTTCCAGTCCAGCCAGCGGCCCTCGACGTCGGGGTCGGAGAGGTCGACGAAGGCGTCGGACTCCTGCATCAGGGCGGCCAGCCAGTCGACCTCGATCGCCTCGATGTCGGAGAGGCCGGAGCCCGCGGCGAGCTTGGTGTAGAGGTTGTCCTGGTGCTCGTTGGCGGTGCCGGCCTTCTTCTGCTCGACCACCACCTCGTCCTGCATCTCGTTGTACTCGGTGATCAGGTCCTCGTAGCCGAACTCGTTGAAGGTGGCGACCGTGAGCCGCACCTTCCCGTCACCCGACTCGCCCTCGTCGTCGCCGCCTCCGCAGGCGGCCGTCGTCGCGGCCAGCGCGAGCGCCACCAGGGCCCCCGCGGCGGCCCGTGTCCTACGCCTCTTGTCTCCGTGCACCGTGATCTCCTGACACTCCTGCTGACGCGCGGACCGCCTTGGTCCGACGGGTGGATCGAGGTGGTCTTCCGGATGGAGAGTGTGGAAGCGCTTCCACGCCGATCTCCGATTCACCATGACAGGGGTCACATTGAGTGTCAATACACGCCTCGTGCCAAGTTGTACGTAGCGTGAGAGCGCTTCCACTAGACGGGGGGCGGCAAGCGTCGTACGGTGAGGAGCACCCGGGCCGTCCGAGGCCGGGGAGGGGTCGCCGGCACACCCGGAACCACACCCGGAACCACCCCCGACAGATGCCCGACAGAGGGAGAGCCCCCATGGCGCAGGTCCGGTTCGACCAGGCGGAACGCCGCTACCCGGGTGCGGAGCGCCCAGCGGTGCAGGCCCTCGACCTCGAGATCGCCGACGGCGAGCTGATGGTCCTGGTGGGCCCGTCGGGCTGCGGCAAGTCGACCTCGCTGCGGATGCTCGCCGGGCTCGAGGAGTGCACCTCGGGGCACATCTCCATCGGCGACCGTGACGTCACCCGCGACCTCCCGCGGGACCGCGACATCGCCATGGTCTTCCAGAACTACGCGCTCTACCCGCACATGAGCGTGGCCGACAACATGGGCTTCGCCCTCAAGGTCGCCCGGATGCCGAAGGAGGAGCGGGTGCGGCGGGTCTCCGAGGCCGCGGCCATGCTCGACCTCACCGACGTCCTCGACCGCAAGCCCAAGGCGCTCTCCGGGGGGCAGCGGCAGCGGGTGGCGATGGGCCGGGCGATCGTCCGCCAGCCCCAGGTCTTCTGCATGGACGAGCCGCTCTCCAACCTCGACGCCAAGCTGCGGGTCTCGACCCGCACCCAGATCGCGGCGCTCCAGCACCGGCTCGGCACCACCACCGTCTACGTCACCCACGACCAGGTCGAGGCGATGACGATGGGCGACCGGGTGGCGGTGATGCGGGCCGGCACGCTCCAGCAGGTCGACACCCCGCTGGCCCTCTACGACCGCCCGGCCAACCTCTTCGTCGCCGGCTTCATCGGCTCGCCCGCGATGAACCTGCTCACGGCGCAGGTCAGCGACGGTGTGGCCCTCGTCGACGGCTGCCCCGTCCCGCTGCCGCGGGAGGCGATCGCGCGGGCGGACGGGGAGGTCACGCTCGGGGTGCGTCCCCACGCCTGGAGGGTCGTCGGTCCCGACGAGGCCGCCGTCCCGGTCACCGTCACGGTGGTCGAGGAGCTCGGCGCCGACGCCTTCGTCTACGCCCTGCGCGACGGCGACGCCGCGCAGGCCGCGGTGGCCCCGACCCCGGTGGTGGTGCGGCTCGAGGGGCACCAGCAGGTCGCCAAGGGCGACCGGATCGGGCTGGCGATCGACCCGGCGGCGGTCCACGTCTTCGACCCCGCGTCCGGCCAGCGACTGTCGGCCTGAGAGGCACGGCGTGGGCTCTCGCGGGGCCGTCGCTCCCCCTGGCGTGGGCGGCTCGTGGTGGCCGGGCCGGGGTTCCTCCCCGCGAGCGTGCAGGGCGTCCCGGCGGTCCTCATGACCGTCGGCCTCGTCGGCGCCGGCATCACGGCCAACCGCACCGCCCGCCCGTAGGGGAGGCCGGCTCGTGGCGGTCCTTGTGATCCACCTCACGGAGGAGTACGAATCAGGGGTGGGCTCGCGGACCCGGGGCGCGCCCGTTCTCGGAGGAGGAACCACATGTCCGCAGGGTCGACCGCCACGGTGACGCCGCCCCCCACGCCCGGCCCGGTCCGGCGCAACCCCGTCTCGGTGGCCGTGTGGATCGCCGTCGCGGTGGTCGGGGCGGCCTGCTGGACCGTGCTGGCGCTCTCGCGCGGGGAGGAGGTCTCGGCGCTGTGGATCCTCTTCGCCGCCCTGTCCTCCTACGCGATCGCCTACCGCTTCTACGCCCGCTTCATCGCCCGCAAGGTGCTCGAGGTCGACGACACCCGAGCCACCCCGGCCGAGCGCCTGGAGAACGGGCGCGACTTCGACGTCACCGACCGCCACGTCCTCTTCGGCCACCACTTCGCCGCGATCGCCGGGGCCGGGCCGCTGGTCGGGCCGGTGCTGGCCGCCCAGATGGGCTACCTGCCCGGCACCATCTGGATCATCGTCGGCGTCATCTTCGCCGGGGCGGTCCAGGACATGGTGGTCCTCTTCTTCTCGATGCGCCGCGACGGCAAGTCGCTGGGCCAGATGGTGCGCGAGGAGATCGGGACGATCGGCGGGATCGCCGCGCTGATCGCGGTCTTCGCCATCATGATCATCATCCTGGCGGTGCTGGCCCTGGTCGTGGTCAACGCGCTCGCCGAGTCCCCGTGGGGTGTCTTCTCGATCGGGCTGACCATCCCGATCGCGCTCTTCATGGGGTTCTACCTGCGCGTCCTGCGCCCCGGGCGCGTCTCGGAGGTCACCGCGATCGGCGTGGTGCTGCTGCTGCTGGCGATCATCGGCGGCGGGTACGTCGACTCCTGGGGCCTGGCCGACGCGCTCACCCTCTCCAAGGAGCAGCTGACCCTGGCCCTGGTCGTCTACGGCTTCGTCGCCTCGATCCTGCCCGTGTGGATGCTGCTCACCCCCCGCGACTACCTCTCCACCTTCATGAAGATCGGGGTGATCGTGCTCCTCGCGGTCGGCCTGGTGATCGCCGCGCCGGCGCTGCAGAGCCCGGCGGTCACCGACTTCGCGGTCGACGGCGACGGCCCGGTCTTCGCGGGCAAGGTCTTCCCGTTCGTCTTCATCACCATCGCGTGCGGGGCGTTGTCGGGGTTCCACGCACTGATCTCCTCGGGCACCACGCCCAAGATGGTGGCCAAGGAGAGCCAGGTCCGGATGATCGGCTACGGCGGGATGCTGATGGAGTCGTTCGTCGCGATCAGCGCGCTGATCGCCGCCTGCGTGATCGACCCCGGGCTCTACTACGCGATCAACTCCCCGGCCGGCGCGACCGGAGTCGATCCGGCGACCGCCGCGGAGTTCGTCACCAGCCTCGGGTTCAGCATCAGCCCGGCCGACCTCCAGGCGGCCGCCGCCTCGGTCGAGGAGGAGTCGCTGATCTCCCGCACCGGCGGTGCGCCCACCCTGGCCTTCGGCATCTCCTCGGTCTTCACCGAGGCCTTCGGCGGCGGTCTGGCCGCCTTCTGGTACCACTTCGCGATCATGTTCGAGGCGCTGTTCATCCTCACCGCGGTCGACGCCGGCACCCGGGTGGGCCGCTTCATGCTGCAGGACACGGTGGGCAACCTGTGGCCCCGGTACGCCGACCTGGAGTGGCGGCCGGCCGCCTGGTCGGCCAGTGCCGTGGTGGTCGGGCTGTGGGGCTACATGCTCTACGTCGGGGTCACCGACCCGCTCGGCGGCATCAACCAGCTCTTCCCGCTCTTCGGCATCGCCAACCAGCTGCTGGCGGCGATCGCGCTCACCCTCTGCGCCACCCTGCTGATCAAGCACGGCAAGGTGAAGTGGGTCTGGGTGCCCGGCATCGGGCTGGTCTGGGACCTGGTGGTGACCATGACCGCGAGCTGGCAGAAGGTCTTCTCCGACAACCCGGCGATCGGCTACTTCTCCCAGCGCTCGCGCTACGTCGAGGCGCGCGACGCCGGGGAGCTGCTCGCCCCGGCCACCGACCGGGCCCAGATGGACCAGGTCATCTTCAACTCCACGCTCAACGGCACGCTGCAGGCGCTGTTCGCCCTCCTGGTCATCGTGGTGGTGGCCAACGCGCTCGTCGTCTGCGTCAAGGCGATCCGCTCCGGTGGCCTGCCCACCACCGAGGTGCCCAAGCAGCCGTCGGCCCTGGTCGCCCCCTCGGGCTTCATCGCCACCCCCGAGGAGAAGGAGGCGGTGCGCCGCTGGGAGGAGCAGCGCCAGACCGCCGGGACGGGGGAGCGGTCATGAGGGTGCTGTCCCGGTTGCGCTGGTACGTCCGTCAGCTCACCGGGGAGGCGAAGTGGGACGACTACCTCGCCGAGTGCGCGGCGGCCGGCGCCACGCCGATGGCGCGGCGCGAGTTCGAACGCCACCGCGACGACCAGCGCGAGCACGCGCCGGGGGCCCGTTGCTGCTAGCGGTCGGGGCGGGAGCCCGACGGGCGCGATCCGGCCACGCCGTAGGGTGCCAGGCATGGCTGTCCTGACGAGGGCGGTGCTGCGTTGACCGCGACCGCCACACCCGCTCCCCAGACCTCGCGGGGACCGCGGCGCTCCGGCACGATCGTGCTCGTGCTGGCTCTCTGCGGCACCGCGGTCTCGCTGATGCAGACCCTGGTCGTGCCGTTGCTGCCCGACTTCCCCCGGCTGCTCGGCACCACGGCCGACAACGCCTCCTGGCTGGTCACCGTCACCCTGCTCACCTCGGCCGTGGCGACGCCGATCCTCTCCCGCCTGGCCGACATGTACGGCAAGCGCCGGATGATGATGGTCGCGCTGCTGGTGCTGCTGGCCGGCTCGCTCCTGGGAGCCGCGAGCGACTCCCTGACCGTGCTGATCGTGGCCCGGGCCCTGCAGGGCTTCGCGCCCGCGCTGATCCCCATCGGCATCTCCACCATGCGCGACGAGCTGCCGCCGGAGAAGATCGGCGGAGCGGTCGCGCTGATGAGCGCCACCCTGGGCATCGGGGGCGCGGTGGGCCTGCCGCTGTCCGGGCTGATGTACGAGACCTTCGGCTGGCAGTCGGTCTTCTACGGCAGCGTCGTGATGTCGGTGGTGATGCTCGCGCTGGTCTTCGTGGTGGTGCCCGAGTCGTCGGTACAGGCGCGCGGCAGCTTCGACTGGCTGGGCGCGATCTTGATGTCGGTGGCGCTGACCTCGCTGCTCATGGGCATCTCCAAGGGCGGGCAGTGGGGCTGGACGTCGCAGTGGACGCTGCTCTGCTTCCTGCTCGCGGTGCTCGTCTTCGGGCTGTGGGCGCCGTGGGAGCTGCGCACCGGCCAGCCTCTCGTCGACCTGCGCACCTCCGGACGTCGTCCGGTGCTGCTGACCAACATCGCCTCCCTGCTCGCGGGGTTCGCGATGTTCGCCAACCTGCTGGTCGCCGTCCAGCAGCTGCAGCTGCCCGCCTCGAGCGGTGTCGGATTCGGCCTGGGGGTGACCGAGGCGGGGCTGGCGATGCTGCCCGGCGGCGTCCTGATGATCCTGATGTCCCCGGTCTCGGCCGCCGTGACCCGCACCTTCGGTGCCCGCACCACGCTGATCGCCGGACTCGTGGTGACCGGCCTGGGCTACGTCTCCCGGGTGATCTTCGACGCCACCGTCATCCAGCTGCTGGTCGGCGTCACGATCGTCTCCGTCGGCATCGCGGTCTGCTTCGCGGCCATGCCGGTGCTGATCATGCAGGCCGTCCCGATCACCGAGACGGCCGCGGCCAACGGGCTCAACACGGTGGTCCGCTCGATCGGCACCTCGACCTCCTCGGCGTGCGTCGCGGCCGTGCTCGCCGCGGGCACGCTCGCCGACGGCTTCCCGTCCGAGGCCGCCGTGCACGCGACCAGCTGGCTGGCGGCCTGCGCCGCCTTCCTCGGGGCGGGCGTCGGCTGGTTCATCCCGGTCCGCCTCGCGCCCGTGCTCGCCACCGACCGACCGGCCGGGGAACCCGCCCGGGCCGACGCCGGACGCCGGGTGGACGCCGCCGCGGAGGTCGTGGTGCGGGGCCAGGTGCGCAAGCCCGACGGCTCGCCGGCCCGGCTGGCGGTGGTCTCGGTGCTCGAACCGACCGGTCGCCAGGCCGACTGGGCGCGCGCCGACAACGCGGGACGCTGGTCGGTGGTGCTGCCGGGCGCGGGGGAGTACCTCGTCGTCTGCTCCGCCGAGGGCTGGGCCGCGAGGTCGCAGCTGCGTCAGCTCTCGCCCGACGTGGAGTCCGCGCTGAGGCTCGACGAGCGGCTCACCGTCGCCGGGGTGGTCTCCCGGGGCGGCTGGCCGGTCGACAGCGCGCTCGTGGTGCTGACCGACAGCACCGGCGAGTCGGTGGGGATCACCCGGACCGACGACGAGGGCCACTACCAGCTCGACCTGCCGCCGATCGGGCGCTACGTGCTGACCGCCCTGGACCCCGAGACCGGGTGGGCGGAGTCCCAGGACGTCGTGGTGAGCGTGCAGCGGCGACGGTTCAACGTCGTCCTGCCCGAGAGCCCCGAGGACGCCGGCGCCCCGGCGCCCTCGGGGGAGATCAGCGCGGGGCCATCCGCAGGGCGCCGTCCATCCGGATGACCTCGCCGTTGAGGTAGTCGTGCTCGATCATGGCGAGCGCGAGCCGGGCGTATTCCTCGGGGCGGCCGAGCCGCTGCGGGAAGGGGACGCCGGCCGCGAGCCCGGCCCGGAACTCCTCGGAGACGGTGGCCAGCATCGGGGTCTCGATGATGCCGGGGGCGATGGTGAGCACCCGGATGCCGTGCTGGGCGAGGTCGCGGGCCGCGGGCAGGGTCAGGCCGACCACCCCGCCCTTGGAGGAGGCGTACGCCGCCTGGCCGACCTGGCCGTCGTAGGCGGCGATCGAGGCGGTGTTGATGACCACGCCGCGCTGGCCGTCCTCGAGCGGCTCGGTGGCGGCGATCCGCTCCGCGGCCAGCGTCATCACGTTGAAGGTGCCGACCAGGTTGACCTGGACGACCTTGGCGAAGAAGGCCAGGTCGTGGGGGCCCTTGCGGCCCAGGATCCGCATCGACGGGCCGATGCCGGCGCAGTTGACCACGGTGCGCAGCGCGAGGCCGGCGCCGGCCGCGGTCTCCACCGCGGCGGCCACCTGCTCGGGGTCGGTGACGTCGACGCCGAGGTAGGTCGCCCCGGCGACCTCGGGGGCGTCCTCGATCGCCGTCGGCAGGTCGAAGGCGAAGACCCGGGCGCCCTGGGCGGCCAGGGCGGCGGCGGTGGCCGCTCCGAGCCCGGAGGCTCCTCCGGTGACGATCGCGGCGGTGTCGTTGAGCTGCACGGTCGGTGACTCTCCTGCTGTGTGTGGATGGGTGTGGATGGGTGTGGACGGTCGGGCGTGGGTCGGGTGGGCGCGCGGGGGTACGCAGGGGGTGCGCAGGACGGACGTGGGGCGAGCCGCCGGGCGGGGAGGCGCGGGGAGGCGCGGGCGGGACAGGGTCAGGCGTGGGTGATCCGGCCCGCGTCGTCCTTGGCCAGCGAGCGGGAGATGACCATCCGCTGGATCTGGTTGGTGCCCTCGAAGATCTGCATCACCTTGGCCTCGCGCATGTAGCGCTCCACCGGGAAGTCGCGGGTGTAGCCGTAGCCGCCGAAGACCTGGACGGCGTCGGTGGTCACCTTCATGGCGTGGTCGGTGGCGACCATCTTGGCGATCGAGGCCTCCCGGGAGAACGGCAGCCCGGCGTCCTTGAGCCGGGCGGCGTGCAGGGTGATCGCGCGGGCGGACTGCACCGCCGCCTCCATGTCGGCCAGCACGAAGGCGAGCCCCTGGTGGTCGATGATCGGCTTGCCGAAGGTCTCCCGCTCGCGGGCGTAGGCGACCGCCTGGTCCAGGGCGCCCTGGGCCAGACCGGTGGCGACCGCGGCGATGCCGAGCCGGCCGGAGTCGAGCCCGGCCAACGCGATCTTGAGGCCGTCGCCCTCGGCGCCGAGCCGGCGCTCCACCGGGATCCGGACGTCGTCGAGCCGCATGGTCGCGGTGGTGGAGCCGGTCAGCCCCATCTTGCGCTCGGGGGCGTCGGCGCTCAGGCCCGGGGTGTCGGCCGGGACGAGGAAGCAGGAGATGCCGTTCCGGTCGTCGCTGGTGCGGGCCATCACCTTGTAGAAGTCGGCCTGCCCGCCGTGGGTGGTCCACGCCTTGGCGCCGTTGAGCACGTACTCGTCGCCGTCGAGGCGGGCGGTGGTGCGCATCGCGGCCGGGTCGGAGCCGGCGTGCGCCTCGGAGAGGCAGTAGGCGCCGAGCAGGTCGCCGCCGAGCATGTCGGGCAGCCAGCGCTGCTGCTGCTCGGGGGTGGCGAAGTTGACCAGGCCGAAGCAGGAGAGGGCGTGCACCGAGACCCCGACGCCGACCGAGGACCAGACCGCCCCGATCTCCTCGAGCACCTGGAGGTAGACCTCGTAGGGCTGGCCGCCTCCGCCGTGCTCCTCGGCGTAGGGCAGGCCCAGCACGCCGACCTCGCCGAGCAGGCGGAAGACGTCCCGCGGGAAGGTCTCGGTGGCCTCGGCCTCCGCGCTGCGCGGAGCGAGCTCGCGGGCGGCCAGGTCGCGGACCAGGGCGAGGAGCTCGGCGGACTCCTCGGTGGGCATCCGGCGGGTGGCGGTCATGGGGGCTCCGTCTCGTGGGCTCTGGTGGGCTGGTGTGGCGCCAGCCACATCACAGCGATACTGTAGCGCAGTCGCCAGTATCGTTATCCGTATCCTACGGAGGTGGCGACAGCTAGCCCGCCCGCCCCTACCGAGGAGATCAGATGACCCCCGATGGCCGCGTCGCCGACCTGTTGAGCACCTTCGACGCCCCCGAGATGGTCGTCGCCGACCTCCTGTGCGACCGGCACCCGGCCGACGCGGTCGGCTTCACCGTCGTCGGCCCCGACCTGGAGCCGGTCGACGTCACCTACGGCGAGCTCTCCGAGCGGTCCCGGCGGTTCGCCGCCGCGCTGGTCGCCGAGGGCGTCCGGCCCGGCGACCGGGTCGCGACCCTGATGGGCAAGTCGCTCGACCTGGTCACCGCGGTGCTGGGCATCTGGCGCGCGGGCGCCGTGCACGTGCCGCTCTTCACCGCCTTCGCCACCCCGGCCATCGCGCTCCGCCTCGCCGGGGCCGACGCCAAGCTGGTGGTCTGCGACTCCGGCCAGCGCGCCAAGCTCGTGCCGGGAGAGGACCTCCCTGCCGACGTGGCGTGGCGCGTGGTGGTGGCCGGTGGTGCGGGGCGCGACGGTGACCTGCTCCTGGACCCGATGCTGGCAGAGGCGGACCCCGACGAGGCGCCGGTGGTGCCGGTCGACGGCGCCGCCGAGCTGGTCCGGCTCTTCACCAGTGGCACCACCGGCACGCCCAAGGGGGTGCCGATACCGGTGCGCGCCCTGGCCGCCTTCGTCGCCTACCTGGAGTACGGGCTCGACGTCCGCGAGGACGACGTCTACTGGAACGCCGCCGACCCCGGCTGGGCCTACGGTCTCTACTACGGCATCGCCGCCCCGTTGGCCGTGGGTCGGCGCAACATCCTGCTCCAGGCCGGGTTCACCCCGGCCACCACCTGGCAGGTGATCGAGCGGCTGGGCGTCACCAACCTGGCTGCCGCCCCGACCGTCTACCGCACGCTGCGCAGCTCCGAGGTGCCCCCGCCCGAGGGGTTGCGGCTGCGCCGGGCCAGCTCGGCCGGGGAGCCGCTCAACCCCGACATGGTCGAGTGGGGGGAGCGGGTGCTGGGCGCGGAGATCCACGACACCTACGGCCAGACCGAGCTGGGCATGTCGATCGTCAACGGTTGGCACGACGACGTCCGCCGTCCGGTCAAGCCCGGGTCGATGGGTCGCCCGATGCCCGGCTGGGCGGCAGCGGTGCTGCGCAACGACGTCGACGAGCCCGCCGCGCCCGGGGAGCCGGGGCGGGTGGTCATCGACCTGGCCGGCAGCCCGTTGATGTGGTTCACCGGGTACGTCGACGCCCCGGAGAAGACCGCAGAGCGGTTCAGCGCCGACGGTCGCTGGTACTACACCGGCGACACGGGGCACGTGGATGGCGACGGCGACTTCTTCTTCGCCTCCCGCGACGACGACGTGATCATCATGGCCGGCTACCGGATCGGCCCGTTCGAGATCGAGAGCGTGCTGGTCGCCGACGAGCGGGTCGCGGAGGCAGCGGTCATCGGTGTGCCCGACGACCTGCGCGGCGAGGTGGTCGAGGCGTTCGTGGTGCTGGCCCCGGGGGTCCAGCCGACCCCCGAGCTGAGCGCGGAGCTGCAGCAGCGGGTCAAGACCAAGCTGGCCGCGCACCTGTTCCCGCGGGCCGTGCACGTGGTCGACGAGCTGCCCAAGACCCCTTCGGGCAAGATCCAGCGCTACCACCTGCGCAAGGCTCGGGCCGAGGCCCAGGCATCCGGGTCATGACCCCGGCGGGCCAGGCGGGGTCGGGGCGGCCGGGGCGGCCGGGGCGGCCGCGTACAGCGCGTCAGCAGGACCTGCTGCGCCGCCTCGTCGACCTGCTCGCGGCCGAGGGCTTCTCCCAGTTCACCCTGGACGACCTGGCCGAGCGGCTGCACTGCTCGAAGACCACCCTCTACGCGCTGGCCTCCTCCAAGCAGGAGCTGGTGCTGGAGGTGGTCCGCGAGTACTTCCGCGCCTCGGTGCCGGTGGTGGAGGCCCGGGTCGGGCAGGCCGGCGACCCGGGGGAGCGGGTCACCGCCTACCTGCTCGCGGTCGCCGACTACCTCCGGCCGCTGTCGCGGGAGTTCATGGAGGACCTGCTCGCCTCCCGCGCCACCGCCGAGGTCTACTCGACGAACACCGCGGCGGCTGCCACCCGGATCCGCGAGCTGATCGCCGAGGGCATCGAGGCCGGGTCCTTCCGCTCCGTCAACGCCCAGTTCGTCGCCGAGATGGTCGCCGCCACGATGGCGGCGATCCAGCGCGGTGAGCTCTTCGCGCGGATGGAGATGACCGACGCCGAGGCGTACGCCGAGCTGGCCTCGCTGGTCGTGCACGCCCTGGCTGTCGGCGACTGACGCGAGAAACGAGCCGTCCCGGGAAAAGCACGCGGAGGTCCGCTGGTGGCCCCTACCCTGCCCGCATGACGTCTCGACGCCACGTGTGTGAATGCCGCCCTGAGCACGCCGGGACCCGGGCCGAGCGCCGCCCGGTCGGCACCCGCGAGGTCGCTCGGTGACGGCCCTGGTGCTGCTGCCCTTCCTCGTGCTGGGCGGCTGGTCGGCGGTCGCGGCGGCCCGCGTGGGATGGCGCGATGGGATCCTCTTCGGCTTCCTGCTGTGGGTCGCCGGCTGGCAGCTGGTCGCAGGTCTGCTCTCGCTGGTCGACCAGCTCAACTTCACCGGGGTGCTGCTGAGCCATCTCGTCCTTCTGGCGATCCAGGCCCTCCTGCTCTACCGCAGGCGACCACCCCGCCCCGTCCTGGGCAAGGGGTGGCGCGACCCCTGGGTCGTGGTGCTGGCCGTGGAGGCCCTCGTCCTGCTCGTGCTGGCCGTGAGCGTCGCCCCCACGAACTGGGACTCGATGAGCTACCACCTGGTCAAGGTGGAGCAGTGGCTGCAGGCGGAGCGGGTGACCTCGTTCCCCACGGAGTTCGCCCCGCAGGTCTACCTCCCCTTCACCGCGGAGCTCGGCATGGCCCACCTCTCCCTGCTCAGCGGGGCGGTGTGGGCGGTCAACCTGGTCCAGTACAGCGCCCACCTCGTCGCCCTGGTCGCAGTCTCCGTGCTGGCCCGCAACGTGGGCGTCGACCGACGGGGCCAGGCCATCGCCGCCGGTGTCTTCGGGCTGAGCCCGCTGGTGGTGGGGCAGGCCGTGACCACCCAGACGGACTACGTCATGTGCACCCTGGCGGTGATTGCCTACGCCATGGCGCTGCACCCGCGAGCCCACCCGGGCTGGCTGCTGGGGGTGGCCCTGGCGAGCGGCCTGGCGGTGGCGGTCAAGCCCACTGCGGTGCTGATGGTGCTCCCCGCGGTGGTCATCTCGCTGCGGCTCCTGCGCGGGGTCGCCCTACGGCGCGCGGTGCTCCCGCTCGCCTTGGCGGTCCTCCTCGGGGTGGCCCCGAACGTGTGGTGGATGGTCAACAACCACCAGACGTGGGGCAGCATCGCCGGGGTCGAGTCGAAGCTGACCAACGAGGTCATCACGCCCGCGACGACCGGCCTGAACGTGGTCAGGAACATCACCCTCCACGTGGCCCTGCCCGACCCCGAGGTCAACGACCGCCTCGAGAGGGGCGTCCGCGGCCTCCTCGAGGGCTTGGGGCTGGACCCCGACGACCAGAGGGCCACCATGGGCACCTTCGTCGTCGACTCGTTCAAGACCGAGGATCGAGCCGCCAACCCGCTGCAGGTCCTCCTCATCCTCGTCGCGTTCGTGGCCCTGCTGGCGGGCGGTCGCCGGCACCGGGCGCTGTGGCCAGTCGCGATGGCCACCGTGGTGGTGCTCGTGGGCGCCTCGGCGGTGCTCAAGTGGCAGGTGTGGGGCGGACGCTTCCTGCTGACGGCGATCGCTCTGGGCGCCGTGCTGGTCGGCGCTGCGTTGAGCCGGTGGCCCCGGTGGATCGGGGTCGTCACGCTGGGCGTGCTGACGGCCGCGTCGGTCCCCTACCTCGTCCAGCAGGACCTGCGGCCGCTGGTCGGCGAGAGGTCAGTCCTGACCACGAGCGCCGAGGAGGAGCTCTTCCGGGGTCGCCCGAACCTGGCCTGGCCCTACCAGCACGCCGTGGACTCCCTGCGTGACCAGGAGGCCCCGCGCATCGGGGTGTCCTCGGGCATGTGGCAGTGGGAGTACCCGCTGTGGTGGCTGGCGAAGCAGAGCAACCCCGACGCCACGCTCGGTCACGCCAGCCCGTGCCCGGAGACCGGTGAGCCCTCCGGCGAGTTCGACCTCGTGCTGACCTGGCAGGCCGTCACCGGGGAGGAGTACCTCACGCCCGAGGGCTGCGCCCACTGAGCGCGCGTCGCCGCAGTCGCGGGCAGGGCCTGCAGAAGGGCCGGCCGGGACACCGGTGTGCACCCTCTCTGCTCCGCTTCCGGCGGCGCGGAACGACGAAGGCCCGCCACGCGGTCGCGTGGCGGGCCTTCGGGCTCAGCGCGTGCGGATCAGGCCTTGTTGGCCTTGCGCGCCCGCGAGGCGGTCTTGGCGCGGACGTTGGCGTCCAGCTCGACCTTGCGGATGCGGACGGCGTCGGGGGTGACCTCGACGCACTCGTCCTCGCGGCAGAACTCCAGGCACTGCTCCAGCGAGAGCTTCCTCGGCGGGATCAGCTTCTCGAAGTTGTCGGAGGTGGCGGACCGGATGTTGGTCTGCTGCTTCTCCTTGGTGATGTTGACGTCCATGTCGTCGGCGCGGGAGTTCTCGCCGACGATCATGCCCTCGTAGACCTCGGTCGTCGGCTCGACGAACATCACGCCGCGCTCCTGGAGCGAGGTCATGGCGTACGCCGTCGCGGCGCCCTTGCGGTCGGCGACGAGCGAGCCGTTGTTGCGCGACCGGATCTCGCCGGCCCACGGCTCGTAGCCCTCGGAGATGTGGTGGGCGATGCCGGTGCCGCGGGTCTCGGTGAGGAACTCGGTCCGGAAGCCGATCAGGCCACGTGCCGGGACGAGGAACTCCATCCGCACCCAGCCGGTGCCGTGGTTGGTCATCTGCTCCATCCGGCCCTTGCGGGTGGCGAGCAGCTCGGTGATGGTGCCGAGGTACTCCTCGGGAGCGTCGATGGTGAGGCGCTCGACCGGCTCGTGGATCTTGCCGTCGATCTCCTTGGTGACCACCTGCGGCTTGCCGACGGTGAGCTCGTAGCCCTCGCGCCGCATCTGCTCGACCAGGATGGCCAGCGCCAGCTCGCCGCGGCCCTGCACCTCCCAGGCGTCGGGACGCTCGGTGGGCAGCACGCGGAGCGAGACGTTGCCGACCAGCTCGGAGTCGAGGCGGTCCTTGACGAGGCGGGCGGTGACCTTGGAGCCCTTGACCCGGCCGACCAGCGGCGAGGTGTTGGTGCCGATGGTCATCGAGATCGCCGGCTCGTCGACGTGGATGAGCGGCAGCGCGACCGGGTTCTCGGGGTCGGCCAGGGTCTCGCCGATGGTGATCTCCGGGATGCCCGCGACCGCCACGATGTCGCCGGGGCCGGCGGACTCGCCGGGCTGGCGCTCGAGGCCCTCGGTCACCAGGAGCTCGGTGATCTTGACGTTCTTGACCGACCCGTCGCGGCGCATCCAGGCCACGGTCTGGCCCTTCTTCAGGTTGCCCTGGCGGATGCGCAGCAGCGCCAGGCGACCGAGGAACGGCGAGGCGTCGAGGTTGGTGACGTGGGCCTGCAGCGGGGCGCCCTCGTCGTAGACCGGCGCGGGGATGGTCTCCAGGATCGTCTTGAAGAGCGGCTCGAGGCTGTCGCCGTCGGGGAGCTCGCCGTTGCCGGGCGCGGTGAGGGCGGCGATGCCGGCCTTGCCCGAGGCGTAGACGACGGGGAAGTCCAGGGCGTCCTGGCCGTGTGAGTCGTCGAGCAGGTCCATGAAGAGCTCGTAGGTCTCGTCGACGACCTCGGCGATGCGGGCGTCGCCACGGTCGGTCTTGTTGACCACCAGGATGACCGGCATGTCGGCGTTGAGCGCCTTGCGGAGGACGAAGCGGGTCTGCGGCAGCGGGCCCTCGGAGGCGTCGACCAGCAGCACGATGCCGTCGACCATGGAGAGACCGCGCTCGACCTCGCCACCGAAGTCGGCGTGGCCGGGGGTGTCGATGATGTTGATCGTCATCGGCTTGCCCTCGGCGGCGGGGCCGGCGTAGTGGATGGCGGTGTTCTTCGCGAGGATGGTGATGCCCTTCTCGCGCTCGAGGTCACCGGAGTCCATGACGCGTTCTGCCACGCCTTCGGCCTGGTGCTCGGTGAAGGCGCCACCCTGACGGAGCATCGCGTCGACGAGGGTGGTCTTGCCGTGGTCGACGTGGGCGACGATGGCAACGTTGCGCAGGTCGTTCCTGCGAGTGGAAGACATGGAGGTACGGCGTCACTTTCGGTTCGGGTCGGGGACCCGTTCGGGCCGTCCGCCAGTGTAAAGGCTGGTGAGCGCATCCCCCGACTCGACGACGGGGCCCGGACCGTCCCGGCCGCGCCTCCTGGACCCCGACGGTGCAGGTGAGGCAAGACTTGCCTTCGGTGCGGCATACGACGCTGCCGCCTAGGCTTGCGGCCATGAAGCTCACCCAGACCCTCGAAGACGCCTTCAACGCCCAGATCAGCCTGGAGCTGCACGCCTCCATGGTCTACCGCCAGCTGGCGATCGAGATGGAGCTCAAGGACCTCCCGGGGATGGCTGCGTGGCTGCGCCACCAGGCCGACGAGGAGATCGTCCACGCCAACAAGTTCATCGACCACGTGGCCGACCGCGACAACCACCCGCGCATCGGTGCCCTGGGCGCGCCGGAGGTCACCGGCACCACCGTGCTGGAGGTCTTCCAGGCCGCGCTGGCGCACGAGCAGAAGGTCTCCGCGTCGATCCGCCAGCTCTACCGGCTCGCCGAGTCCGAGGGCGACCTCGACTCCCGGCCGCTGCTCAACTGGTTCCTCGAGGAGCAGATCGAGGAGGAGGCGACCGTCAGCGAGATCGTCGGCCGCGTCGAGCTGATCAACGAGGACGGCCCCGGGCTGCTCCGCCTCGACGAGGAGCTCGGCTCCCGCAAGGTCGGCACCACCGAGGCGCGGTAGCCGAGGATGCGGCTGCGGCCCGGCCGGCCGGACCTCGCCGCTCACGCCGGTCTCCGCGGGCTGCCCGCGGCGGCGGGCGGCGACCCGGCGCAGGGCCCGTCGGTCTCCTGGCTGGGAGTCAGCACGGTGCTGGTCGACGACGGTGAGTCGGCCCTGCTCACCGACGGATTCTTCTCCCGCCCGGGGCTGCTGAGGGTCGGCCTGGGCCGGATCGAGCCGGACATCACACGGATCGACCAGGCGCTGGCCCGCGCCGGCATTCGCCGGCTCGAGGCCGTCGTGCCGGTGCACACCCACTACGACCACGTGCTCGACTCCGCGACCGTCGCCTCCCGGACCGGGGCGGTGCTGGTCGGCGGGGAGTCGGCCGCCCGGGTGGCCCGCGGCCACGGCCTGCCCGAGGACCGGATCCGGACCGCCGTGCCGGGGGAGCCGATGCGCCTGGGTGCCTACGAGGTCACCCTGGTCGAGGGCTCGCACTGCCCGCCCGACCGCTACCCGGGCGAGATCACCGCGCCGGTGCCGCGGCGCGCGCGCACCACGGCGTACCGCTGCGGCGAGGCATGGTCGACACTCGTCCACCACCTGCCCAGCGGCCGCCGGCTGCTGGTCCAGGGGTCGGCGGGCTGCGTGCCGGGCCACCTCGCCGGCCACGCCGCCGAGGTGGTCTACCTCGGCGTCGGTCAGCTCGGCCTGATGGACCACGCCTACATCGACCGGTACTGGGACGAGACCGTCGGGCAGGTCGGCGCCCGGGCCGTGGTGCTGGTCCACTGGGACGACTTCTTCCGCCCGCTGACTGCGCCCTTGCGGAGCCTGCCCTACGCCGGGGACGACCTCCACGTCTCCGTGGCCCGGCTGCGGCACCTCGCCGACCGGGACGGCGTGGTGCTGCGGATGCCCGACCTGTGGGAGCGCTGCGACCCGTGGGGCCTCCTGGACTGAGGGTCCGCCGCGCCCGTGAGGGGCTGGCGGCTGTCGGCGGCGCGTGCCACCTTGGTCCCCACGCGACGCGCACCGCTCGAGGAGGACCGCATGCTCGCTGCCCTGACCGGCGCCGGCCTGTCGGCCGCGGCGGGCCTCAACGCCTACATCCCGTTCCTGGTGGTGGCGGTGGTGGCCCGGTTCACCGACGTCCTGACCCTGCCCGCCGGCTACGCGTGGATCGAGTCGTGGTGGGCGATCGGCATCTGCGCCGTCCTGCTGCTGGTCGAGATGGTGCTGGACAAGATTCCGGTGGTCGACTCGGCCAACGACGCGATCCAGACCGTCATCCGGCCAGCCACCGGGGGTCTGGTCTTCGCGGCCACCCAGGCTGCCGACGACCTGGAGCGGTCCAGCGGGTGGCTGCAGGAGAACCCGTGGGTGGCGGTGCTCCTCGGCGGGGTGGTCTCCGCGGTGGTGCACGGCGGCAAGAGCGTCGCCCGGCCGGTGATCGACGCCGGGTCGCTCGGCACGGCGACCCCGGTCGTCTCCACGGTCGAGGACTCCTTCTCGGCGGGTCTCGCCCTCAGCGCCGTCTTCTGGCCGGTCCTGGCCCTCTTCCTCCTCGCGGTGCTGGCGGCGATGATGGTCGGAGCGCTGGTCACCGTCGGCCGCTGGCGCCGCCGCCCGCAGCCGGGCGGACGCGCGGGCGGACCCGCGGGCGGGCGGGCCGGGGGACACGCGGGGGGAGGCGCACGATGAGCAGGTGCGGATTCGTGCCGCCCTACCTGCTGCGGGGGATCGCCCGGTCCTCGGCACAGCGGGCGGCGGCGCTGAGCCAGGACACGCTCCGCGTCGACGAGGGGTTCCGTGACGCGCGGCGCACCGAGGGGTCGCGTGCGGGGTTCTCGGTACACACCACCGAGCTGGGCGCCCGCGCCCGTGCCGTCGCCTCCGCCGTGCCCTGGACCGTGCACGACGCGGAGAACGGCACGCGGCTGCCGGGCAGGGCGGCCCGGCGTCCCGGCGAGGCCCCGACCGGGGACCCGGCGGTCGACGAGGCGGCCGACGGGATCGAGGCGACCCTGCGGCTCTTCTCCGAGGTCTTCGGCCGTGACTCCTACGACGACCAGGGCGCCCAGGTCTCGCTCACCGTGCACTACCGCGAGGACTACGACAACGCCTTCTGGGACGGCCACCAGCTGGTCTTCGGCGACGGGGACGGCGAGGTCTTCGACCGCTTCACCAAGCCGGTCGACGTGCTGGCCCACGAGTTCGGGCACGCGGTCGTCGACGGCTCCGCCCGCCTGGTCTACGCCGACCAGAGCGGGGCCCTCAACGAGTCGGTCGCCGACGTGCTGGCCACCTGCCTGCTCCAGTGGCTGGCCGGGCAGGAGGCGGGCGAGGGCACCTGGCTGATCGGGCAGGGCCTCTTCCTCCCCGGCGTCTCGGCCCGCGCCCTGCGCGACATGGCCGCGCCCGGGACGGCGTACGACGACCCGGTGCTGGGCCGGGACCCGCAGGTCGGCCACCTGGACGACTTCGTGGTCACCGAAGACGACAACGGTGGGGTCCACCTCAACTCGGGCATCCCCAACCGCGCCTTCCACCTGGCGGCCACCCGGCTGGGTGGCCGGGTCTGGGAGGGAGCCGGCAGGGTCTGGTACGACGCGCTCACCGGCGACCTGGTCGGCCCGCGCAGCGACTTCGCCGGCTTCGCCGAGGCCACGGTCGCGGCCGCCTCCGCGGCGCTGGACTCCCGGGCCGCCGAGGTGGTCGCCCAGGCCTGGGCCGAGGTGGGCGTCAGGGTCGCCGGTGCGCAGCCGGGGCGCTCTGAGCCTGACGCCCCGACCACGGAGCAGCCGGGGTCCGCGCCGGACCCGGCGGCCCCCGTCCCGGCGAGCGGTCACCTCTGCGTCCGTCGCTCGGGCGGCTTCACCGGGCGCACCACCTCGTTCCAGGTGGACCTGACGCAGGTGCCCGACGAGGTGCGCGAGGGGGAGCTCGCCGAGCTGCTCGCCTCGGTGCGCCGGGCCCGGGTCGAGGGGGCCGGGGCCGGGGAGGGCCGGGACGTCCCCGACGCCTTCGTCTACACCTTCGAGGTGCCCGGCCTGGAGCCGCTGCGGGTGCCGGAGCAGCGGCTGACCGACGCCCTGCGCCGCCTCGCCGACCTCGTGGTCGAGCTGGGTGGCGAGGCCTGACCTTGTCCCTGCCGGCTCACGCCCGGCCGGGGGAGGGTGGGCCTTCCAGGGCAGCGGCGAGCCGGCCGGCGACCTCGGCGACCGCGGCGCGCAGCTCGGGGCCCTCCTCGACCCGGAAAGCCAGGGGCACCGCCGCCAGCCACTCCGCGGCGTACATGGTCGGGTTCTGGGTGGAGCCGACGAGCACGCAGCCCTCCGGGTGCGGCTCGAGACGGCCCATGTGGGGGCCGACGAACCGGGCGACCTCGTCGGCCGGCGTCCCGAAGACCACCCGGGTGGGCATCGCCCAGCCGGAGGCCAGGTGCTCGGCGAGCGAGGCGACCGGATCGAGCCCCTCCGGCGGGGTGAACCGCTCCTCGGTGGGGGTGACGGCCCGGATCCGGTCGACCCGGTAGGTGCGGACCGCGTCGGCCCGGTGGGAGTGGCACAGCAGGTACCACCGGCCGTGGCGCACCACGACCGCCCACGGGTCCACGAGCGCGTCCCACTGTCCGGCTTCGGCACCGCCGTGGACCAGGCGCACCCGCCGCTGCGCCGCGACCGCCGCCACCAGGTCGGAGGTGATCCGCGGGTCGGGCCGGCTCGCGCGGCGGTCGGGGGTGGCGGCCGCGTGCTCGCGCAGCGCCGCCGCCTCCGCCCCGAGGGCCTCCGGCAGCGCCCTGATCACCTTGCCGAGGGCGGCACCGACCAGGTCGTCGGGGTCCGTGGCGGCCGGCTGCCCGTCCAGGACGGCCATCACCAGGCCGAGCGCCTCGTCCTGGCTGAAGCTGACCGGGGGCAGCCGGGTGCCGCGCCCCAGGCGGTAGCCGCCGTAGGGGCCACGGGAGCCCGTGACCGGCACCCCCGCCTCGCGCAGGATGGCGACGTAGCGCCGGGCCGCCCGCTCGGTGACCCCGAGCCGCTCGGCCAGCTCTGCCGCCGTGGTCCCGGGCCGCTGCTGCAGCACCTCGAGGGTGCGGAGGGCACGCGCCGTGGGGCTGAGCCGCTCGGTCATCTCCCGACCCTAGGACCTCGTCGCCTGGTCAGGAAGTAGAACGTCCGGAATGCCTCCTACGGTGGCAGGACCACGCGCCGGGCGCCCCGGCCGTGAGAGACGCAGGAGGGAACCGACATGAGGATGCTGCTGATCCCGGGGCTCTGGCTCGACGGAGCGGTGTGGGAGGAGGTCGTGCCGGTCCTGGCGGAGCTCGGGATCGAGGGGCTCCCGCTGACCCTCCCGGGCCAGGGGGACGACGACCCGACCGCCACCTACAAGGACCAGGTCCGCGCGGTGGTCGACGCGGTCGACGCCGCGGCGGCCTCGGGCGACCCGGTGGCGGTGGTCGGTCACTCGGCCGCCAGCGCCCTGGCCTGGGTGGCGGCGGACGCACGCGCCGACCGGGTGGCCGGCGTGGTGATGATCGGCGGGATGCCGGTGGCCGACGGTGACGAGTACGCGAACTGGTTCGAGGCCTCCGACTCCAAGATCGCGTTCCCCGGGTGGGCGCGCTTCGAGGGGCCGGACATCGCCGACCTCGACGAGCCGATGCGCGCCGACCTCGCCGGACGGATGGTGGCGTTCCCGGCGGCGGTCGCGCAGGGCGTGGTCCGGCTGCAGGACCCGAGGAGGTACGAGGTGCCGGCGGTCATGCTCTGCCCCGAGTACTCCCCCGAGGAGGCGCGGGCGTGGATCGACGCCGGCGAGGTGCCCGAGCTGCCCCGGGCCGCCGACCTGCGCCTGGTGGACCTCGCGACCGGGCACTGGCCGATGGTCAGCGACCCCCGTCTCCTGGCCGCCACGTTGGCGGAGGTGGCGGCGCCCTGGGCCGGCGCGCCGCGGGACGAGGGTGTCGTTCGTTGAGCCTGGCCGGACAACAACTGGCAGACTGCTCCGCGTGAAGACCATCGGACTCGTCGGCGGCATGAGCTGGGAATCCAGCGCGGTGTACTACAAGCTCCTCAACGAGGGGGTGGAGGAGCGCGTCGGGGGATTCGCCTCGGCCAGGACCGTGCTGGTCTCGGTCGACTTCGCCGAGGTCACCGCCCTGCAGGAGCAGGAGCGCTGGGACGACGTGGCCGAGATCCTCTCCGAGGCCGCCCGCGGCGCGGAGCGGGCCGGCGCCGACTTCCTCATGCTCTGCACCACGGCCTTCCACCGGGTCGCCGAGCAGGTCGAGGCGGCGGTGGACATCCCGCTGCTCCACCTCGCCGACGTCGTCGCCGAGGCCTGCGCCGAGCACCGGCTGGAGTCGGTCGGCCTGATCGGGACCAGGTTCTCGATGTCGCGCAGCTTCTTCACCGACCGGATCGCCTCGCACGGCCTCGAGGTCGTGGTCCCCGAGGAGCGCCACCACGCCACCCTCAACCGGATCATCTACGACGAGCTCGTCCACGGCCGGGTCGAGGACGGCTCGCGCCGCGAGGTCGTCCAGATCATCGAGGAGCTCTGGGACGCCGGCGCCGGCGGGGTGATCCTCGGCTGCACCGAGCTCGAGCTGCTCGTCCGTCAGGCCGACGTCGAGCTTCCGGTCCTGGGCTGCACCACGCTGCACGTGAAGGCCGCACTGGATCGGGCCCTGTCCGACTGAGCCGGCCGGGGCCTCCGGGCGGGCCGGCCCGATCAGCCGGTGGACGACGCCCGGCGGCCCGTACCACTCCGGCAGGCTGTGCCCGGCCTGTCCGGCCTCCACCGACACCAAGGGGTCCCGTGATGCACCTGCACCGCCCGGTCGTGGCCGTCCTCGCCGCTGCCGTCGTCAGCCTCCCGCTGCTGGGGGCCGCGCCGACCGCGGTCGGGGCCGCCGTCCCCACCGAGGTCACGCTCGAGCTCGCGGAGTCGACGTCGACACCGGCGGCGCGCCGCCCCGGGGTGAAGAAGGTCGAGGCGGGCTCGCGCTTCCGGCTGAAGGGCAAGGTGGCGACCCGTCGGGGGGTGAAGCGCACCGTCACCCTGCAGGAGAAGAAGGGGCGCAAGCTGCGCCGGGTCGACCGGACCCGGGCGAGCAAGAAGGGGAGGTTCAGCTTCTCCGTCCGGGCGGGCAGCAAGCGCAGGACCCGGACCTTCGTCGTCAGCGCGCCGCGGACCCGTGGCCTCAAGCCCTTCCGTCGCACCGTCAAGGTGCGGGTGGTGCGCCCGAGTGAGCCGCCCAAGGCGCCGACCGGCGTGACCGCGACCGTCGACGTGCCGGGCGCCGTGGCCTACACCACCGTCACCACGGCCTCCGGCCTGGTCACCGGCGTGCCGGCGGGTCGCAGCGTCGTCGTCCAGGGCCAGCTCGGCGAGGACTGGCTGCCGCTCGCCAGCACGGTGAGTGCCGCCGACGGCAGCTACGCGGTCGCCCTCCCCAACGACTGGCTGCGCAGCACCTTCACCCGGGTGGTGGTGGAGGAGACCGACAGCGCCCTGGGGGCCGTCTCGGAGCCGGCGGTGGTCACCGAGGTCACGTCGCACTACACCCCGCAGGGCTCGGACCCGACGGACTTCACCCTGCTCTCCGCCAACCGCAACCGCTTCGACTCGTGCCAGCCCGTGCGCTACCGGGTCAACTACGCCAACGCGCCCAGCTATGCCCAGGGCTCGATCCAGGAGGCGCTGCGCCACGTGCGCTTCGCCACCGGGCTCACGTTCGTCGACGGAGGCCCGACCGACGCCTACTCCTGGCCGGTGGTCGGGCTGCCCGGCATCGACACGAGCACGACGGACCTGCTGATCAGCTTCGGCGGCCAGCAGCACACCGTCCAGCCGATGAGCGGCTACGCCGGCCGCGGCGGCCCCGATCCGGGGTGGTGGGCGCTCGACGCCGCCGGACGGCACGTGCAGATCGACAGCGCGCAGGTCTTCCTGCACTCCCTCGACCCCGCGGCCAGTCGCTGGACCCCGGCCTACCTGGCCCAGCTGCTCTACCACGAGATCGGGCACGCCGTCGGCCTGGACCACGCCCGGGCGCCCGACCAGATCATGTCGGCCGCCTTCTCCGCGGCGACGCCTGAGTTCTTCGGGCTCGGTGACCTCGCCGGGCTGGCCACGGTGGGCTCGCGCAACGGCTGCTCCCGCCGGCTCCCGGTCTTCGGCACGGCGAACCGGGTCGGGGAGCCGATCAGCCTGCCCTGAGGCGTGCCGGCCGAGCCGGGCCGGCTCAGACCCGGTGCACCTTGTGCTGGGCGGCCTGCGCCCGGGGCTTGATCACGATCTCGTCGATGTTGACGTGGGCCGGGCGGGTGACGATCCAGGCGATCGCGTCGGCGACGTCCTCGGCGACGAGGGGGTCGGGCACGCCCTGGTAGACGCCGGCCGCCCGCTCGGCGTCGCCGTCGAACCGGTTGAGCGAGAACTCCTCGGTGGCGACCATGCCGGGGGCGACCTCGCTGATCCGGATCGGCTCGCCGACGAGCTCGAGCCGCAGCGTCTCGGTCATCACCTGGAGCCCGTGCTTGGCCGCCGTGTAGCCGCCCCCGCCCTCGTAGGCGATACGCCCGGCGGTGGAGCCCACGTTGACCAGGACGGCGTCGCCGCTGGCCCGCAGCGCCGGGAGCAGCGCTTGGGTGACCCGCAGGGTCCCCAGCACGTTGACGTCGTACATGCGCTGCCAGTCGGCCGGGTCCGCGGCCTCCACCGGGTCCATCCCGATCGCGCCGCCGGCGTTGTTGACCAGGACGTCGAGACGACCGGGGCCGTCCGGACCGGTGAGGCTGGAGACGGTGCCGGCCAGGGCGGCCACCGAGTCGGGCGAGGTGACGTCGAGGGCCACGGCGGTGCCACCGATCTCCTCGGCCAGCGCCTCGAGGCGCTCGACGCGGCGGGCCGCGCACACCACGTGGAGGCCGGCGGCGGCCAGCGCTCGGGCGGTGGCCGCGCCGATGCCGCTGCTGGCTCCGGTGACGACTGCGGTGCGGGGGAGGGCAGGTGGGATCACGGGAGACATGATGGCAGGATCGCCGCTCGTGACGATCATCGCAGCGGCAGACGGTTCGGCCCTCGGCAACCCCGGCCCCGCCGGCTGGGGGTGGTACGTCGACCAGGAGCGGTGGGCCTGCGGCGGCTGGCCGACCGGCACCAACAACATGGGTGAGCTGATGGCGGTCCTCGACCTGCTCCAGCAGAGCGCGCACCTCGACGAGGACCTGCACGTCATCTGCGACAGCACCTACGTCATCAACTCCGTCACCAAGTGGATGGCCGGCTGGAAGCGGCGCGGCTGGAAGAAGGGCGACGGCAAGCCCGTCCTCAACGTCGAGCTGATGAAGGCGATCGACGCGGCGATGTCGGGGCGGAAGGTCACCTTCGAGTGGGTCAAGGGACACACCGGCCACGTCCTCAACGAGCACGCCGACCGGCTCGCCACGGGCGCAGCCCTGGCCTTCAAGGAGGGCGCGGAGCCCGATCCCGGGCCCGGCTTCTCGGGGTCCAGCACCCGGCACCCGGCAGCCGCGCCCGGACAGGTCGAGGAGGAGCCCGACCTCTTCACCGGGCTCGCGGAGCTCCCCGACCACGTCCCGACGCCCGAGGAGGAGGTGGTCGAGCTGGCGCGCAACCTGCTGACCCACCAGGTGCGCGGCGACCGGGCGGCGGTGGCGGCGCTGCTGCATCCCAGGTGGCAGGAGATCGGGCCGTCGGGCCGGGCCCGGAGCCGCGACGAGCTGCTCGACGACGTCTCGCCCCTGCCGGCGGGAGAGGAGGCGACCCTCGACATCGTCTCGGTCGAGCAGGTCGACCCCGACCACGTGCTGCTCGTCTGCCGGAGCCTCGGCACCGGCGGGCCGGCACTGCACAGTTCATGGTGGCTGCGCGCACAAGGAAATTGGGTTCAACGGTTTCACCACGCGACGGCCGAACGTAGGTAAAATGTGACACAGGACGCAGCCGTGTCGCGCACGCGCGCGGTTGCGCTGCTCCTCGCACTCTCGCTGCGTGCCTCACAGGAAGTGGAGAACAATGACAGTACGTCAACTGGGTGGCGGGCTCGGCCTCCTCGGCGGACTCGTGTGGATCGCTCGCTGGCTGTTGGCGCCGGCGGACGGCCCCGCGGACGTCATGCGCTATGCAGGCCTCGCTCTCATGCTCCTCGGACTCGTCTGCGTCGGACTGACCCTGGTGAAGGGGCAGGCCCTGTGGCTCGACGTCGTCGTCGGGTTCGCGGCGCCCGCGCTCTTCTGGGCCGTCTACGAGATGGTCCGGGCCGAGCTCGCGGAGCCCGCGCTGCTCTTCCACGGGATCGTGGGCGTGCTGTGGGTGCTGGTCGGCATGGGCCTGATCGTCAAGGGCAAGCCGCGCGTGCAGGAGCCTGAGGAGGCGCACGTCTGACCCGAGCCGCCGCACGACGCTCCTGGGTTCCCCGCCCCACCGCGGGCGGGGAATCAACCAGGGGGCGTTCCGTGTTGTGCTCGGCGCGGTCGCGCCGCCCCGGCACTCCCGGGGTGGGACGAAGCGTCCGCCTCACTGAGTGGACGACGGAAGGCCTCATGCGTGGACCGGGTGGCGATGATCAGCGTGCACACCTCCCCCCTCGATCAGCCCGGGGTGGGTGACGCGGGGGGCATGAACGTCTACGTCCTGGAGCTGGCCAGGAGGCTGGCGGGCCAGGGCGTGGCGGTCGACATCTTCACCCGGGCGACCGCATCCTCGCTGCCCCCGGTCGTGGAGGCGGCCGACGGCGTCCTGGTCCACCACGTCGCGGCCGGGCCCTTCGAAGGGCTCTCGAAGGCGGAGCTGCCCGCCCAGCTCTGCGCCTTCGCCCGCGAGGTGCTCCGCGCCGAGGCGGTGCGCCCGCGAGGTCACTACGACGTGGTCCACTCCCACTACTGGCTCTCCGGACAGGTGGGGGCGCTGGCCCGCGACCGCTGGCAGGTGCCGCTGATCCACTCGATGCACACGATGGCGAAGGTCAAGAACGCCGCCCTCGCCGACGGGGACACGCCCGAGCCGACGGCCCGGCTGATCGGCGAGGAGCAGGTGGTCCAGGCCGCCGACGTCCTGGTGGCCAACACCGACGACGAGGCCCGCCAGCTCGTCGACCTCTACGACGCGGAACCGCGCCGGGTCCAGGTGATCCACCCGGGTGTGGACCTCGGCGTCTTCCGGCGGCAGGACCGCGACGCCGCCCGGCGCCGGCTCGGTCTGCCCGTGGACGCGCACGTCGTCCTCTTCGCCGGGCGGATCCAGCCGTTGAAGGCGCCCGACGTGCTGCTGCGCGCCGTGGCCACGCTGCTCGAGCTCGACCCGTCGCTGAGGCCCCGCCTGGTGGTCCCGGTGGTCGGCGGCCCCTCGGGCAGCGGCCTGGAGCACCCCGAGTCGCTCGCGCAGCTGGCGCACGACCTGGGGCTGGACGACGTGGTGCGGTTCGTGCCGCCAGTCGGCCAGGAGACCCTCTCGACCTGGTACGCCGCGGCCTCCCTGGTGGCGGTCCCGTCCTACAACGAGTCCTTCGGCCTGGTCGCCGTCGAGGCCCAGGCCTGCGGGACCCCGGTCGTCGCGGCTGCGGTGGGAGGGCTGACCACGGCGGTCGCCGACGAGGTGAGCGGACTGCTGGTCGAGGGACACCGCCCCGCCGACTGGGCGCACGCGCTGCGGCGGGTGCTGGCCGAGCCCGGGCTCCACGACCGGCTCAGCGCCGGGGCGGTGGCCCAGGCGGGCCGGTTCGCGTGGGAGCGGACCGCCCGCGAGACCCTGGAGACCTACGGGCGTGCCGCGTCCCTGATGAGGACGGAGGTGCCGGTGTGAGCGAGGCAGTCGTGACGCTGGTCCGAGACCACCTGGACGACAACGAGATCGCGTACGACGAGATCTCGCCGGGGGTCTTCTCGTTCAACCTGCCGGGGGAGAAGAAGCTCCAGACCCCGGTGCGCCTCGACGTCGGCCCGCACGCGCTGGGCGTCCACGCCTTCGTGTGCCGCAACCCCGACGAGAACCACGAGCGCGTCTACCGATGGCTGCTGGAGAAGAACCTGAAGCTCTTCGCGGTCGCCTTCGCGGTCGACGCCACCGGAGACATCTATCTCGATGCCCGGCTGCCCCTGACCGGGCTGGACGCAGAGACGCTCGACCGTCTGCTCGGCTCGGTGCTGTCCTACGCGGACGAGTCCTTCAACACCATCCTCGAGCTCGGCTTCGCCAGCTCGATCCGCAAGGAGTGGGAGTGGCGGACCTCGCGCGGGGAGTCGACCGCCAACCTCGAGGCGTTCAGGGGCTGGCTGGAGTCCGGGACCGACCCCGCCACGGACGGCTCACCCGGCTGAGCAGCACGCCGCCGATGCAGAGCACCCCGCCGGCGAAGGCGAGGGCCGGCGGCACCTCGTCGAGCAGCGCCCAGGCGAGCAGCGTGGTGATGAAGGGGACCAGGAAGGTCGACATCGCGAAGCGGCCGGCGTCGGCGTGGGAGAGGGCGTAGGCCCACGTGGTGAAGGCGATCGCGCTGGGGAAGACCCCCAGGTAGGCGATCCACCACAGGTCGGCCGTGCTGGCGTCCCGGACCACCCCGGCGAGCTCGAACGTCCACGGCAGGCAGCCGACCATGCCGACCACGTAGTACCAGAAGGTCATGTCGAGCGCGGTCATGCCGCTGCCCAGCAGCCGCTTCTGCGTCAGCACGCCGAAGGCGAAGCCGACTGCCGCGACGACGCCGAGCGCCACGCCCAGCACGTCGCCCTCGGCGCTCTCGGAGGAGGCGCGGGCGATCAGGATCACCCCGCCGAAGCCGACGGCGAGCCCGGCGACGAGCCAGCCGGTGAGCCGGTCTCCGAGGAAGAAGGTCGCCAGCAGGGCTACCAGGATGGGACCCAGCTGGACCAGGAGGGCGGCCGTGCCGGCGTCGACCCGTCGCTCCGCCTCGTTGAGCGCGACGTTGTAGACGGTGATCCAGCTCAGCCCGCCCACGACCACCAGGGGCCACTCCGCACGGTGAGGGACCCGTAGGCGGGTCGCCCCGCCGCGGCGCCGCCGGCCCCGGCCCTGCAGCCACACCATGACGCCCAGCGCCGCCACCGCCACCACCAGGCGGCCCAGGCTGAGCGACCCCGGCGGCACCGTCTCGCCGAGGTGGCGGATCGCCACGAAGGCCGAGGCCCAGGTGACCAGCGTGAAGGCGACCGCGAGGAGCGGCAGCCATCCGGAGACGGCACGGGGCGCCTGGCCGGGCGGTGTCGTCGGGGTCGTCGGGGTCGTCACACAGGGACCCTATTCGGCGCCGCCGTCGCCCGTCGCGCGGGTTTCGGACGCGGCATCGGGGCGGCTCACAGGTCCAGCTTGTAGCCCAGTCCGCGGACCGTCACCAGGCGGCGCGGCTGCGACGGGTCGGGCTCCAGCTTGGCGCGCAGGCGCTTGACGTGCACGTCGAGGGTCTTGGTGTCGCCGACGTAGTCCGAGCCCCAGACCCGG
Organism: Nocardioides sp. Z40_12; assembly: GCF_058215795.1. Lineage (NCBI taxonomy): Bacteria > Bacillati > Actinomycetota > Actinomycetes > Propionibacteriales > Nocardioidaceae > Nocardioides > Nocardioides sp. Z40_12. Next base: position 56,301 of record NZ_JBZAJA010000005.1, on the reverse strand, counting down.
TCGATGAGCTGCCCGCGGGTCAGCACCCGGCCGGGGTTGCGCAGGAACATCTCGAGCAGCTCGAACTCCTTGAGCGGCAGGCGCTGCTCCTCGCCGTCGACGGTGACCACGTGGCGCTCGACGTCCATCCGCACCGGGCCGGCCTCCAGGGTGTCGGGGAGCAGCTCCGGCTCGGAGCCGCGACGCAGCACCGCCCGGATCCGGGCGACCAGCTCACGGGGGGAGTAGGGCTTGGTGACGTAGTCGTCGGCGCCCAGCTCGAGGCCGACCACCTTGTCGACCTCGTCGTCCTTGGCGGAGACCATGATCACCGGGACGTTGGAGGTCGCCCGGATCTGCCGGCAGACCTCGGTGCCGGGCACACCGGGCAGCATGAGGTCCAGGAGCACGATGTCGGCGCCGTGGCGGGTGAACTCCTGCAGGGCTGTGGTCCCGTCGGCCGCGACGGCGACCTCGAAACCCTCCTTGCGGAGCATGTAGGCGAGGGCGTCGCTGTAGCTGTCCTCGTCCTCGACGACTAGCACGCGGGTCATCGGATTCCTTCCTGACGGGCGGTCTGGCGCGGCAGCGAGAGGGTGAAGGTCGAACCCTGTCCCTCCACGGACCAGACGGAGACGTCGCCGCCGTGGGTGGCGGCCACGTGCTTGACGATGGAGAGGCCGAGCCCGGTGCCGCCGGTGGAGCGGTGGCGTGCCGGGTCGACGCGGTAGAAGCGCTCGAAGATGCGGTCGATCTCCGCCGAGGGGATCCCGATCCCGCGGTCGATGACCGAGATGGCGACCGTCTCGTCGGTCGCGGCGGCGCTGACCACCACCGAGGTGCCCTCCCGGGAGTAGGCGACGGCGTTCGCGACCAGGTTGGAGACGGCGGCCACCACCTGGCGTGCGTTGCCGCGCACCTCCAGGCGGGGCTCGACGTCGGTGACCAGCTCGATCCGCTTGGCCTGCGCGTCGGTGGCGGAGGTGTCGACGGCCCGGGCGATCACCTCGTCGACCGAGACCGTCGACCGGTCGTCGACCGGGTCGAGCGACTGGAGCCGGGAGAGCTCGATGACCTGGTGGACCAGCTGGGTGAGCCGCTCGCTCTCCACCCGCATCCGCCCGGCGAAGCGCTCCACCGCCTCGGCGTCGTCGGCGGCCTCGGCGACCGCTTCGGCCAGCAGCCCGATGGCGCCCACCGGGGTCTTCAGCTCGTGGCTCACGTTGGCCACGAAGTCGCGGCGCACCTCCTCCACCCGTCGCTCCCGGGTGCGGTCCTCGGCCAGGACCAGGACCAGCCTGGCACCCAGGGGCGCCACCCGGGCGCTCACCACCAGGGGAGCCGAGCGCTCCCGGCGCAGGCTCAGCTCGGTCTCCCGGATCTCGCCGTCGCGGCGCACCTGCGCGACCAGGTCGGCCAGCTCCGCCGGGACCAGCTGCTGCTCGCGGACCAGGCCGAAGGCGTAGGCAGGCGCGGAGGCCTTGAGCACCCGGTCGTCCTCGTCCACGACGACCGCGCTGCTGCGCAGCACCGACAGCACCGTGTCGACACCGGGGGGCACCTCCGGCTCGGGGGCCGGGTGCCCGGTGCGCTGCTGCCGGTCGCTGATGTGCCAGGCCAGCACGCCGACCACGCCGACGACCAGCCCCAGGAGGGCGGCCAGGGCGGCCTGGGTCGTCGGATCCACAGGTCGATCGTAGGCCAGGGGCCTCGGCCCTCCCGCCCGCGGAGCTCGCCGTCGGGGAGTGTTCACCCGGCGTTCAACTCACGTCGCCCGCCGGTCACCTCGCCGCTCTACGGTGACCGGCATGCGCGAGGTCTTCCACGAACAGCTCGATTCCGTCTTCGACGACCTGGTCGACATCTGTCGCCTGGTCAGGACCGCGGTGCACCGGGCCACTGGTGCGCTGCTGCACGGCGACGCCGCCCTGGCCGAACAGGTCATCTCCGCCGACGCCGAGATCGACGTGGCCCGCGAGCGGGTCGAGGACAAGGCGTTCGCGCTGCTGAGCCTCCAGGCGCCCGTCGCGGGCGACCTGCGGCTGATCGTGGCGGCCCTGCGGATGGTCACCGAGCTGGAGCGGATGGGCGACCTGTCGGTGCACGTCGCCAAGGTGGCGCGCCTGCGGGCGCCGGCGGTGGCCGTCCCCGAGGCGATGCGTCCGACGGTGACCAGGATGGCCGAGGTGGCCGAGGACATGGTCGCGCAGGTGACCCGGATCGTGGCCGACCGCGACGTCGAGGCGGCGCACTCGCTGGCGCGCGACGACGAGGAGATGGACCTGCTGCGCAGCTCCAGCTTCGTCACGCTGCTCTCCGACGACTGGGAGCACGGCGTCGAGGCGGCAGTCGACGTGGCGCTGCTGGGGCGCTACTACGAGCGGATCGCCGACCACGCGGTCTCGGTGGCGACCCGGGTGGTCTTCGTGGTCACCGGCCGCCCTGCGTTGTCGCAGTGAGGCCCCGGGCGACTGCCCGGAGCGGGGCTCAGCGGCCCTGGTTGGCGACCGCGGCGGCAGCCGCGGCGGCGGCCTCCGGGTCGAGGTAGCGCCCGCCGGCGGTCACCGGGCGGAGCTCCTCGTCGAGCTCGTAGACCAGCGGCATCCCGGTCGGGATGTTGAGCCCGGCGATGTCTGCGTCGCTGATCTGGTCGAGATGCTTGACCAGGGCGCGCAGGCTGTTGCCGTGGGCCGCGACCAGCACGGTCCGGCCGGCCCGGAGGTCCGGCACGATCTCCGACTCCCAGTAGGGCAGGAAGCGGGCGATCACGTCCTTGAGGCACTCGGTGCGGGGCATCTCGTCGCCGAGGTCGGCGTAGCGCGGGTCGCCGGACTGGGAGAACTCGTCCGCGTCGTCGATCGGCGGCGGCGGGGTGTCGAAGCTGCGGCGCCAGAGCATGAACTGCTCCTCGCCGTACTCCTCGAGGGTCTGCTTCTTGTCCTTGCCCTGCAGGGCGCCGTAGTGGCGCTCGTTGAGCCGCCACGAGCGCTTCACCGGGATCCAGTGCCGGTCGGCGGCGTCGAGGGCCATGGCCGCGGTGTTGATGGCGCGCCGCTGGAGGGAGGTGTGCACGACGTCGGGCAGCACGCCTTCGCTGCGCATCAGCTCGCCGCCCCGGACCGCCTCGGCCCGGCCCTTCTCGGTGAGGGCCACGTCGACCCAGCCGGTGAAGAGGTTCTTGGCGTTCCACTCGCTCTCGCCGTGGCGGAGCAGAACAAGCGTGTACGTCATCGTCGACCCCTCAGTCCTCGTCAGTGATCGTCGCCGGTGGAGACCTCGCACACCGGGTCGCCCGGGGGGACGCCCGGGACGTTGGCGTAGTCGCCGCAGTTGGGCCGTACCGGGACCTTGAGGGTCACGGTGTCACCGTGGGAGAACTCCAGGGACATGTCGACGAAGGAGCCCGGCTCGATCTCGCCCTCGACGGTGACGGGGTCGTCGGAGGCGGCGAGGTTGACCAGGCCGCCGGGGGGGACGGTGACGTCCTCGACCCCGGAGAACGTGAGCCCGTCGAGGCTGCTGATGCCCTCGAGGGTCGACTCCGCGTCGCCGAGGTTGGTCATCGAGGCGATGAAGACGGCCTCGCCCGAGTCGGCGGTCACCACGGTGGCGCCCAGCACGTTGACCTGGCCCTCACGGTGGTTGGTGCCGACGGCGGGGGTGTAGTCCCGGTCGGTGGCGTAGTCGAAGCCGCAGGAGCTCAGCACGGGGGTGAGGACGAGCGCGAGGCCGGCCAGCGCGGTCGTACGACGGTGGGGCGTGTGCATGGTGCAGAGCGTAGCGTCGACCGGCCGCGACCGACCTCGGGGGGCCGCGCCGTGAAGTGGTGCCGATCACCCCGCACCACAGCCGCCGTGGTTCTGTCAAGGCGTCGCAAGCCTCTGACCTGCGGAAACGAAGGTCTGAGGTGTATAAGTGGCGTGCTAGACTGGGTCTCCTTGAAAGGGGAACTCACCATATGACTTTCACCGTGGGCGAAACGGTTGTCTACCCGAATCACGGGGCCGCGATCATCGAGGACATCGAGATGCGGAAGATCAAGGGCGAGGATCGTGAATACCTCGTCCTCCGCATCGTGGCCCAGCAGGACCTCGTCGTCAGGGTGCCTGCGTGCAACCTCGACCTGGTCGGTGTCCGCGACGTCGTCGACAAGGCCGGTCTCGACCGGGTCTTCGACGTGCTGCGTGCGGCACACGTCGAGGAGCCGACCAACTGGTCGCGACGCTACAAGGCCAACCTCGAGAAGCTCCACTCGGGCGACGTCATGAAGGTCTCCGAGGTCGTGCGCGACCTGTGGCGCCGCGAGCGCGACCGCGGTCTCTCCGCGGGCGAGAAGCGGATGCTGGCCAAGGCCCGGCAGATCCTGGTCTCCGAGCTCGCGCTCGCCGAGCGCACCAACGAGGACAAGGCCGAGGCCATCCTCGACGAGGTGCTCGCCTCCTGAGGCGCAGACCCCGCTCGTGACAGGGCCCCGACGACCGAGCCGGTCGTCGGGGCCCTGTCGTGTGTCTGCCGCTGGTCTGGCCTCCCTCCGCCCAGTGGCTGCCCAGTGGCTGCCCAGTGGCTGCTCAGTGGCCTCTTCGCTCGTCGCCTGCCCGGCGCGGGCCGGCTGCCCCTAGGCTGGTCGCGCCATGACTGCAGACCCCTACGACGTCTACGACGACGACGAGCCGCCGCGTCCGCTCGGCCGGGTGCTCGACGAGGACCGTGGCCGGCTGCCCTACCTCCTCATCCACGGGGAGGCGCTGGTCGCCTGCGCGGCCTGGGCCCTGGGCGAGGCGGGGGTCCGGCTGCTCGACCACGGCACCGAGTGGGCGGAGGTGCAGGCGGCCGGCGGGCCGCTGGTGCTGCACGACTCCCTGTGCCCGATGACCCCGTCCGCCTTCCTCGCCGACTGTGCGGAGCGGGCCCGGGAGACCGGCCGGGTGGTGGTCGGCGTCCGGCCGGTGACCGACACCGTCAAGGAGGTCGTCGAGGGGATGGTCGGCGGCACCGTCGACCGGGAGGGGCTGCGCGCGATCTGCTCCCCGGTGGTGCTGCCCGCGGAGGTGGTGCGCCGCCTGCCCGCCCTGCCGGCCACCGACCTGGCCGCCGTCCTGGACGCGCTGGTGCTGCCGCTGGGCCAGGAGCGATCGCGCTGGCTTGAGCTGGTAGACGCCCCGCCGGAGGCCCGGCGGGTGCAGGACGCCGACGACGTGCGGCTCCTCGAGGAGCTCACCAGCGGGTCGTCGCCGCGCCCTCATCGCCCCTGAGCAGCAGCACCCTCGAGCAGGGCCTCGGCCAGCGCGACGTCCTCGGGGAAGGTGATCTTGAGGTTGCGCCCCGACGAGGGGACCGCCCGGATCCGCACCGGCCCGCCCGGGAGCGGGTCGGCGCAGCGCTCCACGCAGGAGGCCGTGTCGGTGCCGGCGAAGCCGTCCCGCTCCGCGGCGTCGTAGGCGGCGACCAGGGCCCGGGCGCGGAAGGCCTGGGGGGTCTGCACCGTGCCCAGCCCGGCCGGGGCCACCGACCCGTCGGTGCGGACCATCGGGGGAGCGGCGGCGACCGGCACGGCGCCCCCGTGCTCGGTGGCGGCCGTCAGCAGGTGCTCGAGCAGGTCCGGCGAGAGCAGGGGACGTGCCCCGTCGTGGATCGCCACCACCTCGATCGCGCCGGACTCCACCTCCGGGCGGAGGACCCGCAGCGCGGCCAGCTCGGAGGCGTGCCGGGTGGCGCCTCCGGTCACCAGCAGCACCTCGTGCTCGCCCAGGTGCGGCGCCAGCGCCTCGCCGACCTCGGTCTCCTCCCCGGGCCTGGCGACCACCACCACCCGGCGCACGCCGGGCACGGCGAGCCCGGTCAGCACCGAGTGGGCCAGCACCGGGAGGCCGGCCAGCGGGAGGAGCACCTTGTTGGTCGCGACCCCGTCGACGACCGCGCCCACCCGGGTGCCGGCACCGGCGGCGAGGACGACGAAGGCGGAGGCAGGCACGCCCCGCAGGATACGCGGGGCCGGCGGCCCGCTCCGGCTGCCGGCCGGGGCCTCGCGACCGGCACCCGGCCGGGAGGTCGTGAGTCAGGGTTTTCCTGGCCGAAACATGGGGAAACATCGGGGACAACATCGCCGACCTACGTTTCGGGCATGACGGATCGAGCGCCCCGCACCCGCCAGCGCAGGTTGCGTCCGGGCACCGCGGTCGTCGACGTCGTCGTCGTCGCCGCCGCCCGGACCCTCACCCGCTCCGACGGTGAGGAGGTCGGCTACCACACCCCCGACCCGTCGACCTCGTTCACCACCGCGCGCGGCCGACTCCAGCCGGGGGCCCCCGACGGGGGCGTGCCCGAGCCGCTCGTCGGCGCGACCATCGGGCTGCGTGAGGAGGCGCGATGACCCCCCGCGCCGGGCAGGAGTGGGAGCCCGTCTGTCGCCTGGAGGACCTCGAGGTGGAGCGCGGGGCCGCCGCCCTGGTGCACGGCCAGGCGGTCGCGCTCTTCCGCACCCACGACGACCAGGTCTACGCGCTGGCCAACCACGACCCGTTCAGCCGGGCCTCGGTGCTGGCCCGCGGCATCGTCGGCACCCGCGGCGACGTGGACTTCGTGGCCTCGCCCATGCACAAGCACGCCTTCGACCTGCGCACCGGGCGGTGCCTGGACGACGAGCACGTCTCGGTCGCCAGCTACGAGGTACGCATCGAGGGGGGCATGGTCGAGGTGGGCCCCCGTCAGGACAGACGTGCCAGCGCCTGAGGGGCTCCCGATCGGGGCGCCGCTGACCGGCTTCCGGGTCGGCGTCACCGCCTCCCGCAAGGCCGAGGAGCAGATCGCCCTGCTGGAGCGCCGCGGCGCCGAGGTGACCTGGGCCGCGGTGCTGCAGGCCGAGGACGAGGCCCTGCGCGTGGCCACCTGCCACCTCGTCGACCTGGTCGCGGAGCGCGAGCTCGACGCCGTCACCTTCACCGGAGCCCTCACCGTGCGGGCCTTCCTGGACGCCGCCGAGGCGGCCGGCCGTCACGAGGCGGCGCTGGACGCCTTCCGCAGCGACGTCCTCGCGGCGAGCGTGGGCCCGGTCACCGCCGCCGCGCTCCAGCCGCTGGGGGTGCCGACCATCTGGCCGACCCGCTCCCGCGTGGCGGCGATGGTCACCATGCTCGCGACGGAGCTGCCGAGGCGGCGCAGCGGGCTGAGCTTCGACGTCGCCGACGGGCGCCTGCTGCGGCTGCACGGCGACACGGTGCTGCTCGACGGCAGCGAGGTGCGGCTCACCCCGGCGCCGCTGGCGGTGCTGCGAGCGCTGACGGCCCGCCCCGGACACGTCGTGGGCCGCGCCGAGCTGCTCGCCGCCCTGCCCTCGGGGACTGCCGGCTCCGAGCACGCGGTCGAGATGGCGGTCGCCCGGCTGCGCCGGACCATCGGCAGCGCCGCGGTGCAGACGGTGGTCAAGCGGGGCTACCGGCTGGCGCTGGGCTGAGCCGGTCCGTCCGCCCCGGCCCCCGGCTCCGCCACCTGTGCGTCCCTGGCCCCGAGGACCAGGTCGACGAGGTGCTCGGTCACCAGGTCGCTGCGCTCCAGGGTGAGCATGTGGCCCGCGCCCGGGGCGACGACCAGCCGGGAGCGACGCAGGTGCCGGGCGATCCGCCGGGCGTGGTCGACCGGGGTGAGCAGGTCCCGGCTGCCGACCAGCACCCGGGTGGGGGCGTGGTCGAAGGCCGCCAGGGCCGCCGCCCGGTCGTGGCCCTGCATGTCGTTGTAGAAGCCACGCATCGTCGCGGGGGAGCAGTTGATGAGCTGGTCGACCACCAGGCCGGCGTCGCGGGGGCGTAGCGGCTCCCCGAAGAGGAACCGGTTGACCACGGCGCGTTCGATGGTCGGCGTACGCCGCCGGGCCCGGCGGCTGAGGGTGCGCGCGCGCCGCGCCAGGAGCTGGGGGAGCTGCGCCCTGGCGCGCGGGCCGAGCTCGGGCATGCCGAGGGTGATGGTGTCCAGGTCGCCGGCCGAGGTGGAGACGAAGACGGCCCCGGCCGTCCGGGCGGCCAGGTCCGGGCGCTGCTCGGCCAGCGCCATCAACGTCATCCCGCCGATGGAGTGACCGGCCAGCACCAGGGGGCCGCGGGGCGCGTGCAGGTCGATCAGGTCGCCCATGTCGCGGGCCAGGTTGGCCACCGTGCAGCTCGCCTCCGGTGCGGGGTCGGAGCGGCCGTGGCCCCGGTGGTCCCAGGTCAGGATGCGCACGTCGTGACCGAAGCGGGAGAGCAGGTCGAGGACCTGGTAGTGCCAGTCGTCGGTGTCGGCGGTCCAGCAGTGGGCCAGCACCACGGTGATCGGCTCGGGCCGCCCGCCGGTGCCTAAGCCCGTGCCCGGCCCAGCGTCCGCGGCCGGACCGTGGACGCGGACGTGGAGCTGGAGCCCGTCGAAGGTCCTCATCCGATCACCACCGCGGTCGCGACCGCCGCCACGCCCTCGCCCCGCCCGGTGAGGCCGAGGCCGTCGGTGGTGGTCGCGGAGAGCGAGACCGGCGCCCCGACGGCGTCGCCCAGGGCCAGCTGGGCCTCGGCCCGCCGCGGGCCGAGCCGGGGGCGGTTGCCGATCACCTGCACCGCGACGTTGCCGATCTCGAAGCCCGCGGCCCGGACCCGGGCCGCGGTCTCGCGCAGGAGCGTGGCGCCGGACGCCCCGGCCCACTGCGGCTCGGCGGTGCCGAAGTTGCTGCCCAGGTCGCCGAGCCCGGCCGCGGAGAGCAGGGCGTCGCAGGCGGCATGGGCGGCCACGTCGGCGTCGGAGTGCCCCTCCAGGCCGTGCGTCTCCTCGGGCCACGCCAGCCCGGCGAGGTGCATCGGCACCCCCTCGACGAGGCGGTGCACATCGGTGCCCACGCCGACGCGGGGCAGGGGCGTCTCGGACCGAGTGGGACGGGGGCTCACGCGCACGATGATGCCTGAGCCACAATCACTCCCATGCAGTCGACTCGCCCGTGGGCCCTCATCGGTGTCGTCGCCGGGGCCACCGGGCTCGCCACGAGCTACCTGGCGGCCAAGTCGCTGACCATCCGGGACCCTCCGCTGGTCGCCGCCGCCGAGCTGGTGGTCCGGTTCACCCCGGGCCCGGTGGTCGAGTGGGCGATCGAGACCCTCGGCCGGGCCGACAAGCCGGTGCTGATGCTGCTGGTGGTCCTGGTGCTCCTGGCCGGCTTCTCGCTGGCCGGGTGGGCCTGGGGCCGCGGCTGGTGGCGCTCGGTGCTGGTGTGGGTGCTGCTGGCCGGCGCCGGCCTGGTGGCGGTGATGCTGCAGCCGGGCGCGACGGTGGTCGACGCGGTCCCGATCGGGGTGGGCCTGGTGACCTCGGTGCTCGCCACCGGCCTGCTGGGGCTGCTCGCCGGACGCGAGTCGGACGGCGGGTGGGCGTCCGGTCGCCGGGGCCTGCTGGCCGGCCTCGGCGTGGCCGGCCTGGTGGCGGTCTCCGCCGGCACCCTGGGCCGGGTCGTGGGCAATCGCAAGCGGGCGGTCCAGGAGAGCCGGCGCCTGCTGCGCATCCCCGGCGTCACCGACCGGGAGGCTCCGCCGCGGGCCCGGGTCGACCTGGCCGGGGTGACGAGCTGGCAGACGCCGAACGCGGAGTTCTACCGGATCGACACCACCCTGGCGGTGCCCACCATCAATCCCTCTCAGTGGCGGCTGCGCATCCACGGCATGGTCGAGCGCGAGGTCGTGCTGACCTACCGCGACCTCATCGCCATGGAGCTCAGCGAGGCGTGGATCACCCTGAGCTGTGTCTCCAACCCCGTCGCCGGCCCGCTGGTCGGCAACGCCTGGTGGAGCGGGGTGCGCACCGCGACCCTGCTGGAGCGGGCGGGCGTGCGCCCCGGTGCCGACGCGGTGCTGCAGACCTCCGACGACGGGTGGACGTGCAGCACCCCGCTCAGCGCGCTCACCGACGTCCGCGACTCGATGGTCGCGGTGGCGATGAACGGCGAGCCGCTGCCGCTCGAGCACGGCTTCCCGGCGCGCACCGTGGTGCCCGGCCTCTACGGCTACGTCTCGGCCTGCAAGTGGGTGGTCGACTGGGAGGTGACCCGGTTCGTCGACGTCGACGCCTTCTGGACCCAGCGGGGCTGGTCGGAGCAGGGGCCGGTGCGGCTCTCCTCACGGATCGACGTCCCGTCGTCGGGCGACACCGTCCCGGCCGGACGGCTCCGGGTCGGCGGCATGGCCTGGCACCAGCACGTGGGGATCTCCGCGGTGCAGGTCGCGCTCGACGGCGGCGACTGGCAGGAGGCGGAGGTGGCCCTGCCCCGCACCAACGACACCTGGGTGCAGTGGGCGGCCACCCTCGACGTCGAGCCGGGGGAGCACCTGCTGCGGGTCAGGGCGCGCGACAAGCGCGGCGAGGTGCAGACCGGGGTTCGCCGCGACGTGGTGCCCGACGGCGCCACCGGGTGGCACGAGATCTCGTTCACGGCCGCCGACGACGCCTAGCGGGGTCGGCCCCGGGGCCGGCTAGGGCGTGTCTCCCTAGTCCGGGCGTGGCGGCCTGATTTGCTGCGGTCATGTCTCGCGAACGGGTCCTGACCGATGCTCAGTGGGAGCAGATCGCGCCGCTGATGCCGTCCTCGGATGGTGTGAAGTCGCGGCCGTTCCGTGAGCATCGGCAGGTGGTCGAGGGCGTGATCTACCGGTTCCGCACCGGCATCGCCTGGCGCGATCTGCCTTCCTCGTTCGGACCCTGGCAGACCGTGTGGAAGCGACACCACCGGTTCTCCACCGATGGCACCTGGGACAAGATCCACGCCCGTCTCCTCGCCGAGGCCGACGCCGCCGGCAAGCTGGACTGGATGGTCAGCGTCGACTCCACGATCAACCGCGCTCATCAACACGCCACCAACACCACCCGGGTCGAGCAACCCACCGGGGACTCCCGAGCAGCACGCGAGGCACGAGCCGCGGCCCGCACAGGGGGCTGAGTCGAGTTACAAGAACCCCTGGATCGAGCCACCCGATCACGCCATCGGTCGCTCTCGTGGGGGCTTGTCGACCAAGATCCACCAGCTCGTCGACGGCCGCGGGCGGCCTCTGGTTATCGCCCTGACCGCGGGCCAGGCCGGTGACTCCACGATGCTCAAGCCGCTCCTGGCCCAGCTCGCCGTCGCCCGACTCGGGTCAGGCCGGCCACGGACCCGACCCGACGCCGTGCTCGCGGACAAGGCCTACTCCTCCCGCGGCACCCGCACCATGCTCCGCGACCGCGGCATCACCGCGGTGATCCCTCAACCCTCCGACCAGATCGCGCACCGCAAGCGGCGTGGCTCTGCGGGCGGACGACCGCCCGCCTTCGACGCCGCGGTCTACAAGGGCCGCAACGTCGTGGAACGGTCCTTCAACGACCACAAGCAATGGCGCGGCATCGCCACCCGCTACGACAAACTCGCCACCGTCTACCGAGGAGCCGTCGTCCTACGCGCCATCACCATCTGGCTGGCAACTTAGGTCAGGGGTTGCGGTTGCGGGCACTCCTGGTTCACTCGCTCCCACTCAGACGGGTCGTCGATGACGTCGCTGACTTCTCCATGTGGCATCCAATTGAGTGCTGTGTCCCAGGACTTCACCCAGGACTCCCGAGACGGGGGCTCACTGATTTCGTAGCCCAGTTCCTCGAGACAGTTCGCGGTGGCGAGGTAATCATCGAAGTGATCCCGCACTTGGGCATCGGTGAGTTCGTCGATCTTGGGGTCACCGACCTTTTGGCCGCACTTCTCCATGTGCGAGTTCCATGCGTCGTACTGCTCCGGTGGCAGGTCGACGGAGTCGAAGTTGCCCTGTTCCTCGTTGACCTTGACCGCGAAGCCGCCGTCCTCCATGCAGCCTGCGTAGGCGTAGAGCCATTCCCTTTGGGTCCCGTCGAAGATAGAGCGGCTCTCTTCTTGGGGCGATGGGGAGGTAGAAGCCGGAGGCGAAGACGGGAGCGCTTCGAGGTCAGCGCCGGTCTGCTCCCCAGTGCACCCAGCGGTGAGAGGAGCGACTGCGATGAGCGTCAGAGCCGCAAGGCGGGCTAGGTGCTGACGGGACTGGAGAGATTTAGCGGTCATCCGCCTACACAGCCGGTGCTGACGTTCTGCAAGCCGACGCTGCCGTATGCCCGCCAAGATCCTCCTCCGGGAACGCTTGCGAATGTCTTGTAGGTGCTCCACCCGGAAGAAGAGCCGAGCAACTGGTTAATCCCGCCAGGAGGCCGCTGCTCGGCGGATCCCTTGTGCTGGGCCTCGACCCAGCCGTAGCCGTTCGTAGGGTTGCAGGATCGATTGCCGGTCGAGGACACCGCATTGGCTGGCACGGCTGCAAGAGCCACTAGCCCTATTGTTGCTCCAGCAACGATGATCTTTCGTCGGTGCATGATTTTCCCCGTTGATGTAGTGGACTATGAGCATGCGTGCGGCGGGGGCGGCCGTCAAGGGTTGAGAACGCGCACGCGCTTGGACGGAGAGGACGGGGCGGGGGTACATGTGGGCCGTGTGAGGACGATCGTGCTCTGGGCGGCCGGGGCCGCAATGGTGGCTGCCCTGGGCTGGGGAGCTGGTCGAGCAACGCTTGCTCCGCCAGCGGTGGATCTACCCGATGCCGAGGCGGTGACGTACACGGTTGACAAGGGCAGGGTGGAGCGAGGTTTCGACTTCGGCGCCACCGCCGAGTGGCAGGTGGTGAGGAGGGCGACCAACGCCGCTAGCGGAACCGTCACGGGCGTCCTCGTCAGGCCGGGGAGCAGCGTGCGGAGCGGGGACGTCCTCTATCGCGTCGACGAGCGGCCGGTGTTCGTGGCTTCAGGTGCTGTGCCGCAGTACCGGGACTTGTCCGCGGGGGACGTGGGGCAGGATGTCCGTCAGCTTCAGCAACTGCTTTCCGATCGTGGGTACCTCAGTTCGACTCCATCGGGGACGTTCGGCACGGCCACTGAGTCGGCGGTGCGAGCGTGGCAACGATCCAGTGGGGTCCGCGAGACGGGTGTGGTCCCGCGAGGCGATCTCCTCTTCGTTGATCGGCTGCCTTCCCGCGTGAGACTGGCGGAATCGATCACCGTGGGTGCGCAGGTTTCCCCTGGCACCGAGGCAGTGCACGTGCTCGCCGCCTCCCCGCGCTTCACCATGACCCTGTCAGATGAACAGCTGGACTCCGTGCCGCCGAACGCGCGGGTGCGCGTCAGCACCGGCGGTCAAACGTGGAAGGCCCAGGTTGCCTCGCTCCAAGCCGGTGAGCCGGGTGAAACCACCCTGGTGCTACGAGGCGCCCGAGGAGGCGAGGTGTGCGGTGCCCGGTGTGATCGGTACGTCGGCACCGACGGACCGCAGCGGTTGCGCGCGACCGTGGTGGTCGTGCCCCGCACGTCCGGTCCGATGGTTCCCGCGGCGGCGATCCAGTCCGACGTGAGCGGTGGGCTCTTCGTGACCGACACCTCCGGGGAACAGCGACCCGTGGAGGTGCTGGCCGCGGACGGCGGTCAGGCAATCGTGGATGGCGTGGAGATCGGTACAGAGATCCTGCTGTTCGGCCAGGCCGAGGCGCAGGGCGGATGATCCGCGTCGAGGAGCTGAGCTTCGCCTACCGCGCCGGAGGCGATCGGGTGTTCGAGGGGCTGACGCACTCGTTTCCGTCCGGAGCGATCACGGCGGTGACCGGGCCCTCCGGCGGGGGGAAGTCGACGTTGCTCTACCTCATCGCGTTGATGCTGCGTGCCCGGGAGGGTGCGGTCTTTTACGGCGATCGGGAAGTGACCTCTCTGTCTGACGCTGCCCGCACCCAGGTCCGGAGCGCGAGTGTGGGATTCGTGTTCCAGGACGCGATGCTCGATCTGTCCCGGTCGGTGCTGGACAACGTGCTTGAAGGAGCCCTGTACGCCGGCATCACCCGCACGGACGCCGCCGCACGGGCCTACGGGCTCCTTGAGCGTCTGGAGGTCAGTCATCGCGCCGATCACCGGCCCGGCGAGATCTCCGGAGGCCAGGCGCAGCGCGTCGCGGTCTGCCGGGCCCTGGTCAAGCAGCCGCCCGTCATCATCGGGGACGAGCCGACCGGCAACCTCGACGCGGACACCACCGTCGTCGTCTGGCAGGCCTTCATCGACGCTGCTGCGGAGGGCGCGACCGTCATCGTCGCCACGCACGATGATGCGCTCGCGGAACGCGCCGACGCACGACTGACGGTCGGCGCATGAGGGGAGCCGACGTGCCGCCTGGCCGGCCAGGCACCCGCGCGCTGCTCGGGGAGGGGTGGCAGATCTTCCGTGCCCAACCCCTGGTCTCGGTCGTCACCGCATTCATCACAGCCGCGGTCTGCCTCTCGGTCTTCGTCACCGCCGGCCGTGCCGCCGCTGCCGAGGCCGCCGTGGTCAGTCAAGTCGACGGAGCCGGCGCCCGCACGATCCGGTTCTCTGATCCGTCCGGGGAGGCGGGTCTGACCGCCATGGGTGTGCAGCACGTTGCCGAGCTTCCCGGCGTCGACTGGATGCTGGCCATCGGGGACACCGTCGACGTGCGCAACAGCGCCATGCCACAGGTCGGCCGACCCGTTCCCAGCGCAGCGCTCTTCAGCGAGCTTCCACCCTCGGTCCGGCTCACCGCGGGCCGCGCGCCTCGCCTCGAGGAGGCGATCGCGGGCACCGAGGCCATGATCGCCCTCGGTCTGGCCGATCGGACCGGCGGTGTGCGCGGCCCACTTTTCGACGGCCCCGTCGTCGGCACCTTCGACGCGGCTTCCCCGGTGACAGAGCTCCAGCAGAGCGTCCTGATCCGCACCGTCCCAAGCGACGACCGCCTGATGCGAGAGGTCTACGTCGTTGCTGAGACCGTCGCTGACGTACGCACCCTCGAACGGGCGATCCCCACCATGCTCCACATGACCGACCCCAGCCAGCTGCGCATCGACTCTCCCGCGGTGCTCGTCGACCTCCAGGAGGTGCTCCGCGGCGAGCTCGGCGACAGTGGCCGACAGCTCATGCTCCTTGCCTTGGCCAGCGGCCTGGTCCTCATCGCGGTCAGCCTCTACGGCGCGACCGCAGCGCGCAAACGCGACTTCGGCCGCCGCCGCGCGCTCGGAGCGACCCGGTCCGCTCTAGTCGTACTGGTGCTGCTCCCTACCGGGCTCGGCGCCCTCGCAGGCGTCACGCTGGGCACCGGGTTCGGGGTGGCCATGGTGAACGCCACCCAAGGCACCGTCCCAGGAATCCCGTTCATCCTCGGGGTCCCCACCCTGACGCTGCTCACCGCCCTCCTGGCCGCAGTCCCGCCTGCAACCATCGCCGCAGCACAAGACCCGGTACGCATCCTCCGAGTGCCATAGCCTCGGATCCACCGATCAGCTAGGTGGATCCGGGCTTAGGAGACACGCCCTAGTCCTCGAGCAGGTAGGTGAGCCCGCCGGACCCGTCGAGCCAGACCTTCTCGAACTGGGCCCGGTCGTAGGTGCGCCGGACGGAGGAGTTGCTCGGCGCCGCCGGGTCGTTGACCACCACTTCGCCGGCGGGGGTGAAGCCCACCAGCACCATCAGGTGACCGGCGGTGGCGGTGATCGGGGCGCCGTCCAGCTCGCCGGCGCCGAAGGCGACCGAGACGATCAGCGGGGTGCCGGCGCTCACGTGCTCCTCGGCCGCCCGCAGGTCGGCCAGCCGGGTGACCCGGGTGTGGGGCAGCAGGGTGCCCGCGTAGGCGGTGTTGAAGGCCCAGTTGCCGGTGCCGCGGTAGCCGTGGTCGTAGACCTGCTGGGCGGTGTGGTCCACCACCGGGTCGGTGTGGGCGCCACCGCCGAAGGCGCGGGCCGCGTCGGGCAGCACGCCGTAGTGGTCGAGCACCATGGCCAGCGAGGTCGGCGAGCACCACGCCTCACCGCCGTTGCCCCACTGGGGGTAGTGGCCCCGGTGCGTCATCTGGGAGTACGCCGGCACGTCGAGGACCGTGCCCACGGCCGGGCCCGGCGCCGAGGTCGCGCCCCGGGGGGCGACCCGGCTGGCCATCGCGCCGACCCGGTCCAGGGAGGGCGCCGCCTTGGTCCCCTGGCGCCGCATCAGCTGGACCTTGAGCTGCCAGCCGACCGCGCCCGCGGCGTCGTGCACCTTGAGCGTGTCGGTCGCCACCCGGGCCAGGTCGTCGTCCTGGCTGCCCAGGGTGGTGCGCCGCAGCCAGCGGTTGCCGGAGGTCCAGCGGGCCATGGTGTCCCACGACCCGACGGTGCCGTCCGGGGCGCGCAGCCGGGCCTTGACCTCGATCCAGCTGTCCCGCGGGGTGGTCGCCTGCCAGGAGGGGATGAGCTCGGTGAAGCCGAAGGCCTCGGTGACCCACGGCGAGGTCCAGATGCCCATGTCGTAGC
The DNA here is from genome assembly GCF_058215795.1 of Nocardioides sp. Z40_12. Classification (NCBI taxonomy): domain Bacteria; kingdom Bacillati; phylum Actinomycetota; class Actinomycetes; order Propionibacteriales; family Nocardioidaceae; genus Nocardioides; species Nocardioides sp. Z40_12. The sequence continues at coordinate 40,000 of NZ_JBZAJA010000005.1, read as the reverse complement.
GGAGGCCCTCGACGGTCCGGGCGCGGGTGGGCCGCTTGAGCCGCACCGACCCCTTGGCGATCCTGGTGCCGACCCGTGCACCCGGGCGCAGCTCGTGACCCGCGTCGAAGGAGGTGTCGGAGATCTGCGTCGCCGAGCGACGCGGCGCGGGCTCCCGCTCGGCCACGGCGGGGGCGGCGAGCACGCCGAGGAGGGTCGCCGGCAGGACCAGCGCGGCCGCTCCGGCCACCAGCCGGGGCAGGGGGCGGGAGGAGGGCGCGTGGGGCAGGCGATTCATCCTCGGGACGATACGTCACACCAGCCCCACCCGTCACCGAGTTCGGGGATGCGAATCCCGGCCTCGCCCGCCCCTAGACTGAGCGGGTGACTCTCAGGCTCCATGACACCGCGTCTCGCGAAGTCCGCGACTTCGTCCCCCTCGAGGAGGGGAAGGTCGGTCTCTACGTCTGTGGGCTCACCGTTCAGTCTGAGCCGCACGTCGGCCACGTCCGCTCCGGGGTCAACTTCGACGTCCTGCAGCGCTGGCTCCGGGTGCGCGGCTACGAGGTCACCTTCATCCGCAACACCACCGACATCGACGACAAGATCCTGGCCAAGGCCGCCGAGCAGGGCCGCCCCTGGTACAACCTCGCCTACGCCATGAAGCGCGAGCTGGACCGCGCCTACGACGCCCTCAACGTCGCCCCGCCGACCTACGAGCCGGCGGCCACCGGCCACGTGCCCGAGATGATCGAGATGATCGCCTCCCTGATCAAGCGCGGCCACGCCTACGCCGCCGACGACGGCTCGGGCGACGTCTACTTCGACGTCCGCTCGTGGCCGACCTACGGCGAGCTCACCCGGCAGCGGATCGACGACATGGAGGCCGCCGAGGACGCCGACCCGCGCGGCAAGCGCGACCCCCGCGACTTCGCCCTGTGGAAGGGCTGGAAGTCCGGGAGCGAGCCGGCCACCGCGTCGTGGCCCTCGCCCTGGGGCCGCGGGCGCCCCGGCTGGCACATCGAGTGCTCGGCGATGGCCGGCAAGTACCTCGGCACCGCCTTCGACATCCACGGCGGCGGCATGGACCTGCGCTTCCCGCACCACGAGAACGAGCAGGCCCAGTCGCGCGCCGCCGGCCACCCCTTCGCGGCCTACTGGATGCACAACGCCTGGATCACCACCGCGGGCGAGAAGATGAGCAAGTCGCTCGGCAACAGCCTGACCATCCCGGCCGTCCTACAGCGCTACCGCGGCGTCGAGCTGCGCTACTACCTGGTCGCCGCCCACTACCGCAGCCACGTCGAGTTCTCCTTCGAGGCCCTCGACGAGGCCGCCACCGGCTTCCGCCGCGTCGAGGCGTTCCTGGAGCGCGCCGGCGTCCCGGGCGAGGCCGGCCAGGTGCGGCTCGAGCAGCTGCCCGAGGCCTTCGTGGTCGCGATGGACGACGACCTCGGCACCCCCGCCGCGGTGGCGGTGGTGCACGAGACGGTCCGCGAGGGCAACCGGCTGCTCGCCGAGGGCGGCGACGCCGGGCGGGCCGGCGCGCAGGTGCTGGCGATGCTCGACGTGCTCGGCCTCCACCCCGCCGACCCGGCCTGGTCGGGCGGCGACGACACCGAGACCGCGCTGCTCACCGACGCGGTCGACGTCCTGGTCGGAGCGCTCCTGGAGGAGCGCGCCGCCGCACGTGCAGCACGGGAGTTCGCCACCGCGGACGCCCTCCGCGACCGCCTCAAGGCGGCCGGCATCGAGATCGAGGACACCCCGTCGGGGCCGCGCTGGTCGCTGGCCCAGGCGCAGGGGAAGGACTGACATGGCAGGCAACTCCCAGCGCAAGGGATCCATCCGCAAGTCGAAGAAGGGCGCCACCATCGGCTCCGGAGGCCGCGTCAAGCGCGGGCTGGAGGGCAGGGGACCGACGCCCAAGGCTGAGGACCGGCCCTACCACAAGGCGCACAAGGCCAAGGCGCGCTCGGAGCGCGAGGCGACGGCCAAGCCGCGGCACCGCAACACGAAGAGCAGCGACGCCGAGTGGGTGGCCGGCCGCAACAGCGTGGTCGAGGTGCTGCGTGCCGGCGTGCCGATCACCGGCGTCTACGTCGCCGAGGGCGCCGAGCGGGACGGCCGCCTGCGGGAGGCCTTCAAGCTCGCCGCCGAGCAGGGCCTGTCGATGATGGAGGTCACACGCAACGAGATGGACCGGATGACCGCCGGCGCGGTCCACCAGGGCCTGGCCGCGCGCATCCCGTCCTACGAGTACGCCCACGGCGACGACCTGCTCGACCGGGCCGCCGAGGCCAAGGAGCCGCCGCTCGTCGTGGCCCTCGACTCGGTCACCGACCCGCGCAACCTCGGGGCCGTCGTCCGCTCCGCCTCCGGCTTCGGCGCGCACGGCGTGCTGATCCCCGAGCGCCGGGCGGCCGGGATGACCGCCTCGGCCTGGAAGACCTCTGCCGGCGCCGCGGCCCGGACCCCGGTGGCCCAGGCGGTCAACCTGGTCCGTCAGCTGAAGGCCTACCAGGACGCCGGCTGCATGGTGGTGGGCCTCGACGCCGAGGGCACCATGTCGCTGCCCGAGCTGGCCGCCGAGGGCGGGCTGGCCGAGGGTCCGCTGGTCCTGGTGGTGGGCTCCGAGGGCAAGGGCCTGTCCCGCCTGGTCGCCGAGACCTGCGACCAGCTGGTCTCGATCCCGATGGCCAACAACCTGGAGTCGCTCAACGCGGGGGTGGCGGCCTCCGTGGCGCTCTACGCCATCTCCCAGGCCCGCGCCTGACCCGACCTGGGTCGTCGGCCGGCGTCGGCCGTTGGCTACGGTGAGGTCGATGTCGTTCCGTCCCGATGCCGCCTCCGTGCTGCGGTGGGTCCTGACGGCCGCGGTCTGGGTGGTCACCGCGGTCGCCGTGGGGTCCGCGCTCTTCCTCAACAGCAGCCGCACCACGGTGCTGGCCGGCCACGACGCGGTGGTCACCCCCACCCTCGACGGGTACGCCGTGCTGGCGACGGGGCCGGTGCTCCCCGACGTCCGCCTCGACGTCCCGGGCGGGCTGGGGGTGCGGATCGCCCTCGGCAAGAGCGACGCGGCCTCCACCGAGGAGCTCTTCGAGCGCTACACGCTGATCGCCTCCAACCCCGAGGCGCAGATCGCGAAGGTGCAGGGGCTCGTCGTGGACATGGCGATCGCCTCCGGCCTGCGGGGCGCGGCCATCGGCGCGCTCCCGGTGCTCGCCTACCTCCTGCTCGGCCCGGTCCGCCGCCGCGACCTGCTCCGGGACCTGCGCACCCTGCGGCCCAGACCGCTGCTGGTGGCCTCGCTGGTCGTCGTCCTGGCGGTGGCGCTCTGGCAGCCCTGGCACCGCGAGCAGGCGCCGCTGGACCAGACCCGGAGCTGGATCCCGCTGCCCGAGTTCCTGGGCGACCAGGTGCCGGTGCCGGAGGAGGCAGCCGGGCTGGAGGTGCGGGCGGACGTCACCGGCACCCAGACCAAGCGACTGATCGCCAGCGCCGTCGACACCTACGCCAAGAGCCGCGAGTGGTACGACGCCGCCGCGGAGGCGGCCGCCGACATCGAGGTGCACGAGCCGGAGGAGGACCAGACCGTGGCGCTGCTGGTCTCGGACCGGCACGACAACGTCGGCATGGACCGGGTCGCCCGGGCCGTCGCCGACCGCGCGGGCGCCACCGCGATCCTCGGGGCGGGGGACGACACCTCGACCGGGAAGCCGTGGGAGGCGTTCTCCCTGGACTCCCTCCAGGCCTCCTTCGAGGACCTCGACCGCTGGGCGGTCACCGGGAACCACGACCACGGCGGCTTCGTCGGCGACTACCTCGACGACCTGGGCTGGACCCGTCTGGTCGGAGAGGTGGAGGAGGGGCCCGGCGGGGGCCGCATCCTCGGGGTCGACGACCCCCGCAGCAGCGGGCTGGGCAGCTGGCGCGACGAGACCGGCCTGAGCTTCGAGGAGGTGGGTGAGCGGCTCGCCGACACCGCCTGCGACTCCGAGGAGCGGATCAACACCCTGCTCGTGCACGACGTCAAGCTGGCCCAGGAGGCGCTGGAGCGCGGCTGCGCCGATCTCGCGGTCGGCGGCCACCTGCACGTCCAGAACGGGCCGACCGAGGTGGTCGGCCCCGACGGCGAGGTCGGCTACAGCTGGACCAACGGGACCACCGGCGGGGCGGCGTACGCCCTCGCGATCGGCAGCAAGCCCCGCCGCGACGCGGAGATGACCCTGATCACCTACGACGACGAGGGCGTCCCCGTGGGGATCCAGTGGGTGCGGGTGCGCACCGACGGCCGCTTCCTGGTGGGCCCCTACGAGGAGCTCGGCCGCACCTCGGACGGTCCCGTGTCGCCCGCACCCTGAGGGTGCCGTCCACGTCCGGCGGCGCGGACGGGGCGCCGGCGCGGGGTAGGGGATCATGTGGCGTGTTCCTCACCCATGCCGAGGAGCACAACGGGGTATAGGAGACACCATGGACCCACGCAAAGCACTCGCCCAGGTGGCCCGGCGCACGACTGGCCTCGTCACCCGCCCGCAGGAGACCGTCCAGGAGATCGTCGACGACGTCAAGGACGTCGTCGGGACCGGCGTCGGCCTGGCCGGTCAGGTCGTGGGGGGCGCAGTCGCCCGCGCCGGCCAGCTGCTGGAGCGTGGGGACGCGCAGGGCGGCGTGAGCTGGCCCGTGGACTCGCCGCGCGTCACGCCCAGCGAGCCGCCGTCGGCGGCGCCCGACGAGGCGCCCGCCAAAGCACCCGTGAAGCAGACCGAGACGGCCGCGCCGCACGGTGACCCGCTCGCCCCCCGCGAGGCCTACGCGCCGGTGAAGGCCAAGCCGGCCAAGAAGGCGCCCGCCGCCAAGCCGGCTGCCAGGAAGGCGCCGGCCGCCACGCCTGCCGCTGAGCCCGCCGCCAAGCCCGCCGCCAAGAAGGCGCCGGCCGCCACGCCTGCCGCTGAGCCTGCCGCCAAGCCCGCCGCCAAGAAGGCGCCCGCGGCGAAGGCTCCCGCCGAGAAGGTCCCGGCGGCGAAGAAGGCTCCGGCCGCGAAGAAGGCGCCGGCGGCGAAGGCTCCCGCCGAGAAGGTCCCGGCGGCGAAGAAGGCGCCGGCGGCCAAGACCGCCGGCCCCGGCGCCAAGCTCCCGAGCCGCAAGGCCGCGGAGCGGAAGGTCGCCGAGGGCACCCCGGCGCCGGCGGCCATCGCCCAGGTGGCCGCCGCCTCCGACGTGGACACCAGCGTGCCGGTCGCCGCCGAGCCGGCCGCCACGACGCCCGCGTCGGGGACCGCGAGCGCCACCACGGCCGAGAAGGCGTCCGCCGCGACGGCCCCGGCCAAGAAGGCGTCGGCGAAGCAGGCCCCGGCCAAGAAGGCGTCGGCGAAGAAGGTCCCGGCGAAGAAGACCCCGGCCGCCAAGACACCGACTGAGAAGACCCCGGCCAGCCCGGCCGACCAGCTGCCGCTCTCCGACGCCTGAGCGAAGGCCCGACCCGCGCCGGAAGGCGACGCCTGCCGGGTGCGGCTCCCTCGTGAGCCGCACCCGGCAGCTCAGCGTCCGGGCTCCTCCTGGTCGACCAGCTTCGCCAGCCGGGCTCGCAGCTGCGGCACCCGGTGCGCGTTGCCGGTGAGGGCGACGTACCGCTCGCCGAAGATGGCCAGCAGCGCGTCGTCGAGGCGGCGCACGGCTCCCGCGGGGTAGCGGTAGCCCATCCGGCGGATCACCGCCTCCGGGTCGACGGACGTCAGCAGCGCCGCGAGCTCGTCGAGCGAGGTCACCCCCAGCTCCAGCAGCAGTCCCGCGATCCACCCGTAGTGGTCGGTGTGGGACCACCCGGCGTCGGCGTACTGGCCGGCCAGGAAGGCGGCCAGCTCCTGCCCGCTGATCCGGGGGTCGCTGGGGTCGGCGTCGGCGAGCCGGGTCTGCCCGGAGCCCTGCAGCCTGGCGCGGATCGCCGAGAACTCCTGGTCGGCCAGCTCCAGCAGGCCCGCCGCCAGGGTGAAACGGCGGTCGAGGTCGGGGGCGTGCTCCTCCGGCACGGTGCCCTTGTAGCGGATGTCGTGCTCGAACTCGGCCCAGGCGTGCTGGAGCACCGTGCGGACCTGGATGCTGGCGCGCAGTCCCGCCAGGTCGGTGAAGCTCTCCGGGCCGGGCTCGCCGACCGCGACCAGGAGGTGGCGGCTGGAGTAGCCGAACCGGCCCTCCCGGGCGGTCTCCAGACCCAGGTCACGGTCGTCGACCACGACCAGCTGGTCGTCGAAGACGTCGGCGACCGCCGCCACGTCGCTGTGCACGTAGGTGATGACGCGGACGCCGACCTGGTCGGTGATCTCGCTCAGCGGGTCGGCGTACTCCGGCTGCCCGTCGACCTGTCGCGCCGCCTTGGCCGCGAAGGAGGCCACGCTCTTGGTCCGCCCGTCCACCGAGAGGTAGTTGATCCCGGCCTCGTCGAGCAGGGAGGTGACCAGCTCGACGAAGCGCTGCGTCGGACCCAGCAGACCGGGTTGCATGGCGGCATAACGGCGCACCGCCTCCCGGACCGGTGCCTCAGGAGGCGCTGGGGCCGCGGGGGTGCCCGGCGGGTCGTCGGCGGGAGGGGGAAGGTCGGACATGGGAGAAGCCTGCCAGTCATGGGACGGGACGGGGGCGGAAGAGGTGGTGGATCGGGTGTTCCTCAGTTTCCCTCACCCCCTTTTGGAATAATTGACGCGCACGCCGCCGGTCCAGTTCCCGCGCGGTCCGCTTCGAGACACAGGAGGCCCACCATCCGACGCTCTTTCGTCTTCCTTCCGCTCCTTCTGCTGATCCTCGGCCTCGCCGCCCCCGCTGTCGCGGCCAAGAAGGCGACCAAGGGTGATGACTTGCTCACCGGCAACCGCAAGCCCAACGTCATCAAGGCGCTCGCCGGGGACGACATCATCAAGGGCCGAGGCGGCGCCGACCGCCTCTACGGACACCCGGGCAACGACACCATCTTCGGCGGCCCCGGCAAGGACCAGCTCGACGGCAACGCCGGGGACGACCTCCTCCACGGGGAGGGGGGCGTCGACCGGCTCAACGGTCACGCCGGCAACGACCAGGCGTGGGGTGGGCTCGGGAACGACACGATCCTGATGCACAACGGCGACGACTCGGCCTGGGGTGAGGCCGGGGACGACGTCGTCGACGGCATGGTCGGCAACGACACCCTCGACGGCGGGGACGGCCGCGACAGCATCTCCGGCGGTCCCGACAACGACGTCATCTACGGCGGGCCCGGCGACGACAACCTCCGTCGCGGCACCCGCGTGGGCGGACTGATGGGCGCCCAGGGCGACGACAAGGTCTACGGCGACGACGGCAACGACCACGTCTCCGGGGCCGTGGGCAACGACTTCCTCGACGGTGGCGCCGGCAACGACGAGCTGGACGGCGGCGACGGCAACGACGTCCTCATCGACGGCGCGGGCGACGACCGGGGCACCGCCGACGAGGGCAACGACATCATCTTCCTCGGCAGCGGCTCGGACGAGTTCTACTCCGAGGAGGGCGACGACATCTTCTACGTCCTCAACGACGGCGACTACGACCAGATCTACTGCCAGGAGGGCTACGACCAGGTGATCTACATCGGGTCGATCGACCCCCGCGACAAGATCGGGCTGGTCAACAAGTACGACGGCAAGGACTGCGAGTCGGTGACCGTCGTCGACGTCCCGCCCTTCGGCTGGCCGTACTGACCCGGACGGGCCCGGCCGTACGGACCTGGCACGATCGCGTGGGGGCCCCGATGACCCCGGCACCACTACCGTCGAACCCATGGCGCGCGCACGTTTCGTCGGACAGATCGCCGGGGTCGGCACCACCAGCGGGCTGCGTGCCGTCGTCGGCCGATGGCGGGAGTCGCCGCTGGGGGCCTTCGCCGACGTGATGGTGGAGACGGCCGAGGGCCACCGGGTCCTGCTGGCTCCCACCCGCGAGGTCGCCGACCTGGTCGCCGGCACCTACCTCTTCGACGAGGTCCGGGTGGAGCCGGTCGAGGTCGAGGCGGGGCGGGTGGCGAGCGGCTTCGGGATGCCCGCCGGGCGGGAGCGCTGGCAGGTGCGGACGCCGTCGTTGGAGCTCGTCTGCGGCATCGGCCGGCGGACCGTGCTGGGGCACGCGCTGCGCCTGGTGCCGAGGCCGCTGGCCACCGCGCCCGGCTGGTCGCGGGTCACCGACCCGCTCGCCCGGTTGCTGCTGCCCGGCGTACGGACCCGCGGGACCGCCGGCCGGGGCCGCCGCGAGTACTACGGGGCAACCGACGTGCACGCGCTCGACTCGGCCGCCGGGCGCTTCGACGGCGTACGCCTGGGGTCGCTGACCGCCCTGGACCCGCCGTGCCGCTTCGGGTTCAGCTCGGCGCCCCGGCGTCCGGTGCTGACCGACGTGGTGACCACGATCGACGACGTCGGCCCCAAGGGCTGAGCGCACCCCTGCCCCCCGCCCCGCCCCCGGACGTCATCACGAGCGGTCGTCCGAGGCACCACCCACGATGACGTCCGGCAGCCGTCCGGCAGGTCTCCTTGGGACGTCATCGCGAGCGGTCGTTCGGGGCGCCGTTGGTGATGACGTCCGACAGCCCCCGGGGGACGTCATCGTCTGTGGTCGTTCGGGGCGCCGTTGGTGATGACGTCCGGCAGGCCCCCGGGGACGTCATCGTCAGTGGTCGTTCGGGGCGCCGTTGGTGATGACGTCCGGAGCCCCCTTGGGAGGTCATCGCGAGCGGTCGTTCGGGGCGCCGTTGGTGATGACGTCCGGCAGGCCCCGGGGGGACGTCATCGCGAGTGGTCGTTCGGGGCGCCGTTGGTGATGACGTCCGGGGGCCCCGCGGGTGCGGCAGGGCCGGTCAGGGGCCCGTGTCCGCGCCGGGTGGGAGCAGGCCGGCGGCGCGGGCGGGGGCGGCGTACGCCTCGGCGAGGGTGCTCACGGTCTGGTGCGCGTTGAGGCCCGACGGGTTGGGCAGCACCCAGAGCTCGGACCCGGCGAAGGGCTCCGGCTGGCGGCCGGTGACCGCCTTGCGGTCGCCGAAGGCCTGCCGGTAGGCGGTGATGCCGAGGACGGCCACGACGCGGGGCCGCACCCGGGCCACCAGCTGCTCCAGCCGGGCGCCTCCGGCGGCCAGCTCGGCCGGGGTCAGCTCGTCGGCCCGCGCCGTCGCCCGCGGCACCAGGTTGGTGATGCCGAGGCCGCGGGCGCGCAGGTGGTCCCGGTCGTCGTCGGTCATCCCGGCGGCCGGGTCGATGCGCCGCTCGAGGATGCCCGACAGGTACAGGGCAGGGTAGAACCGGTTGGCCGGGTGGGCGAAGTGGGTCTGCGTCGCCGCGGTCCACAGGCCCGGGTTGATGCCGACGAAGAGCAGGCGGACGTCGGGCCCGAGCAGGTCGGGCACCTCGGTGTCGCGGAACGCCTCGAGCTCCGCGCGGGTGAATCGAGCCATGTCCCGCAGGGTAGCCAGGGCGCGTAACGGGTACGTGGCGGCCCCGGGCCCGCGGCCGCCGCCCGGGCAGGAGGTGTCACGGGTGCCACAGGTGCGAGCGAGTACGGCGGCCGTCCGCGTCCTGTCCGGCCTCGTCGCGGCGGGCGTGCTCATGCTCGTGGCCGGGTGCGGCGGTGACACGGACGGCCGCGAGGGCGGCGCCGACCCGTCGTCCCCCGCCGCCACGCCGACGCCGACGGCCACGCCCACGCCGACGCCGACTGCCACGCCGACGACCGGGGGCGGCGCCCCGGAGGGTGCGGTGGCGTACCGGCCCCTCGTGGAGGTCACCGGGAGCGACACCGGCAGCGGCCCCGGCAGCGGCTCCCTGGTGCTCCTGCCCGACGTGGCAGCGCAGGAGGCGTGGCTGGTGCAGTTCACCTCGGCGCGGTTCCGCGACGACCTCGACCGGGCGCTGGAGGAGGCGCGGCAGGAGCTGCGCGCCGGGGAGGCGCTGCTGGGCGCCGTGCTGGCGGTCGGTTGCGAGGCGCCGGAGCGCTGGTCCCTGCGACGCGAGGACGGCGAGCTGCGCGTCCGGGTCCGGATGCCCAAGCAGACCGTGCAGTGCCTGGTGCCGATGACGACGGTCGCGCTGCTCGCCGTCGACGGGGAACAGGCGCGAGGGGTGGCCGGCCCCGTCTGAGGGGCCGGCCCGCCCTCAGCTGAAGGGGGTGGAGAAGACCGCCAGGCCGTTGGGGACCTTGCGCTGGGTGCCGTCCGAGGGCGTGTTGAGCACGGCGAGCTGTCCCAGGTCGGTGTGGCCGACCATGGTGGTGGAGCCGCCGCCGTCGAGGTTGAGTGCGTTCTCGGCGCCCAGGGCCTGCATCATGTTGGCCAGCTCGACCATCGTGTACCCGCGGCTGTGCGCCTGCCGGCCGTCGACGGTGAGGAAGAAGACCTTGTGGCCGTCCTCGTCGATGCCGACCGCGGTGCGGGGGTGCATCAGCTGGTCGTTGATGACCACGCGCTGGTTGTCGAGCAGCAGCGGCCGGTCACCCGAGATGGCGACTGTCGGCGAGCCCTTGACCCGCCACTTCAGGCCCAGACGCTCGCCGCGCTTGAGCTTCTTGAGCAGCGCGGCGCCCTTGCCGCGCCCGACCAGCAGCTTGCCCTGGATCTTCTTCCCGCGGGTCAGGCCGTAGCGGTTGGAGACGACCCGGCCGTTCTTGATGATCACCTGGCGGGCCCGCTTCTGCCCGTCGGTGACCGAGTAGCCGCTGGTCTTGCCCCACTTGGGGGTGTAGAGGCCGATGCCGCCCTTGGGCACGAGGGGGGAGTTGAAGCCCGAGAAGGTGATGTTGGGTCGCTTGCCGTTGCGGAACTTCCCGACGAACGGCAGGTCGCCCACCCGGGGCCGGCCGGCCTTGTCCACCCAGAAGCTGCTGTTCCACCCCGAGGCGGGGGCGTGGCGCAGGCCGCCCTTGCGGGCCTTGCCCACACCCAGCGGGGCGCCGGTGTCGCCGATGTCGAAGAAGTCGCCGTTGATGGCGGCCACGGCACCCGACTGCTTGGCCATCCACTCCACCGACGTGCCGTCGGCGACCTTGTCGGTGGAGACCAGGTCGAAGGTGTTGCCCGGGTTGGCGATGTCGATGGTGAGCAGCTGGAAGCGCACGGTCTGGGGGATGTTCGCCCCGCGGGGCTCGAGCTGGTCCCAGGTGCGGTAGTCGATGCCGGGAGCCATGCTCCAGCCGGTCTCGGAGATCACGGTGGCCGGGGCGCGGCGACCGGCCGGCAGCGGCTCGGCCACCCAGCCGGCCTTGCCGTCGCTGGCGTGGCGCGGCTGGTGGTCGGTGCCGGTCCCCGGGGCGCGGTCGCCGCCCGGGGCTGCGGCGGGGGTCGGGGTGGCGGCGGTCGGCGCGGTGAGGGCCAGTACGCAGGCGCCGGTGGCGAGGCCGGCGACGGCCGCCGAGGCGGCACGGCGAGCGGGGGCAGGCGGTCGTGTGAAGGAGGGCATGCTCTCCAGAGTAGGACGGATGAGCACTAATGTGGCGGACGTGGCGACCTGGAACGCGTTCGTCGAGGGGGACAACCTCGAGGTGCTGGCCTCGCTCGGCACCGGCTCGATCGATCTCGTCTACGCCGACCCGCCGTACAACACCGGCAACGACTTCGCCTACGCGGACCGCTTCCGGACCGCCGACGGCGGCCGCGCCGGGCGCCACGAGGCGTGGCTGGCGATGATGCGGCCCCGCCTGGAGGAGGTACGCCGCGTGCTCGACCCCGGTGGCGCCGTCTTCGTCAGCATCGACGACAACGAGGCGGCCAGGCTGCGGCTGCTGATGGACGACGTCTTCGGCGAGCAGAACTTCCTGGCCCAGGTGGTGGTCAACCTCAACCCCAAGGGACGACAGCTGGGGGGCGGCTTCGCCACCGACCACGAGTACCTGCTGGTCTTCGCCCGCGACGCCCGTGCCTGCCGGCTGGACGCCTCGACCTCCCACAGCGTGGTCGCCGCCGACTTCCCCGAGGTCGCCGAGGACGGCCGCCGCTTCCGGCACCTGCCGCTGCGCAACACCAACAAGAAGTTCAACCCGCTGACGGCCCCGACGCTGCACTTCCCGGTCTACGGCGACCCCGAGGGCGGGCGGGTGGCGCTGGAGCCCTTCCCGGGAGCCGTGGAGGTGCACCCGGTCTTCGGCGACGGCACGGCCGCGGTCTGGCGCTGGTCGCGGCCGTTGATCGGGTCGCGGCCCGACGACCTGGTCTGCCGGCGGATCAAGGGCCAGCGGGGTCCGCGGGTCGACGTCTTCCAGCGCGACTGGCTGGAGCGGCCCGGGGGGCGCCGCAAGAAGCTGCGCACCATCTGGCACGCCGAGGAGGTCGGCTCCACCGACTCCGCGGTCGCCGAGCTCAAGGCGCTGGTGGGCCACGTCTTCGAGTCGCCGAAGCCGACCGGCCTGCTGCGCCGGATCCTGCACACGATGCCGGCCGACGCCCGGGTGCTCGACCCCTTCGCGGGCAGCGGCACCACCGGCCACGCGGTCGCGCTGGCCAACCTGGAGGACGGGGGCACCCGGCAGTGCCTCTCGGTCAACTCCGCCGAGCCCACCCGGCCGGGCTCCAACGCCGACCTGGCCGGCTTCGGGACGGTCGCCGACATCACCCGGGCCCGCCTGCGCGCAGTCGCCGAGCAGCTCGGCGGCGGCCTCGAGGAGCGGTAGGGCGGCTCAGAGGCCGACGGCCTCCTCGAGCAGCGCCAGCTCATCGTCCAGGAACGGCAGCATCTGCTGCAGGCGCGGCACCGCGCGCCGGCAGCCGGTGAGGCCGAAGCACATCTTGCCGTCGTAGGAGGTGCAGGTGATGTTGAGCGAAGCGCCCGGGATCGGGATGGAGGCCGGGTAGTTGCCCAGCAGCCGGGCGCCGTTGAAGTACTTGGCCTGCCGGGGGCCGGGCACGTTGCTCACGATCACGTTGTACGGCGGACGCGTGAGCCCGCTGGCTCCCCAGATCGCCGGGAGCATCGCCTGGAGCTGGCCCAGCCCGCTCATCGCCACGATCTGCAGCGGCGTCATCGAGGCCAGCGCCGCCTTGCCCGCCTTCATCGACTCGTGGACCGCGCGGAGCCGGCCGGCGGGGTCGGCGATCTCCGTGCCCATCCGGACCATCACCGCGCCGACGGCGTTCCCCCCGTCGGCGGACGGGCGGTGTGACTCCTTCGCCTTGAGCCCGACCGGGACCATGGCCACCAGGCTCTGCCGCGGCAGCTCGTCGTGCTGGAGCAGGTAGCGGCGCAGCGTGCCCGAGGTCATCGCGACCACCACGTCGTTGATCGTGGTCCCGCTGGACCGGGCGACCGCGTGCAGCCGCTCCACCGGCCAGTCCTGGGCCGCGAAGCGCCGGGCTCCGGTGAACTCCCGGTCGAGCATCGTCCGGGGGGAGTGGAGCGAGAGCGTGGAGGGCTGGTCCCGCACCGACCGGGACAGGGTGCGGACCAGCGCGCCGGGCATCCCGGCCGCCTCGGCGAGCAGGCCGAGCGCCGAGCGCACGGCGGTGACGGGCACGTGTGCGAGGTCTGCGCCGCCGACCGGGCTCCGGGAGGCCCCGTCGACCGCGCCCCGGGAGGCCCCGTCGACCAGCGCCGGGTGGAGCGCCCAGGGAGCGAGCATCCCGCGCTCCTCGGGGTCGTCGCTGAGCACCACGTTGAGCAGCCGGATCGCGGAGACGCCGTCCATCAGCGCGTGGTGGATCTTGTGGTAGATCGCCACCCGGCCGTCGTTCAGGCCCTCGATCACGTGCGACTCCCACAGCGGCCGCTCCCAGGGCAGCCGCGTGGAGTGCAGGCGGCTCACCAGCTCGAGCAGCTCCCGGCCCCCGCCCGGGCGGGGCAGGGCGCTGTGCCGCACGTGGTGCTCGATGTCGAAGGCCCCGTCGGTCTCCCAGACCAGCTGGCCCCCCGTCCGCACGGAGCGGTGCGGGTGGCGCAGGTAGAGCGGCGACATCTCGGGGACGGTGCGCAGCTGGGTCACCAGCTCGCGTTCGTAGCCGTCGTCGGCGTCCTCGGGACGGGCGAAGAGGTGGAGCCCACCGACGTGCATCGGCATCTGACGGCTCTCCACCATCAGGAATCCGAGGGACGTGGGGTCCGGGAGTGTGGCCACGGCCCGAGGATGGCAGGCCGAGGGTGCCGCGTCCAGGGATCCGGCCAAGCCGGCGACCCGGTCAGGCGAGCGAGTTGCGCAGCTCGCCGACCACCGAGTCGACGACCGCCACCAGGTCGCCGCCCGACTCGTGGGCCACCGCGCGTTGGCGCTGGTAGGAGGCGCCGCGGGTGGGGATGTCGGCGACCCGCCGCAGCTCGTCGGAGCAGCCGAGCCGTCGGGCGACCGGCTCGAGGCGCTCCAGCAGGTCGGCCAGGTCGTCGGTGACCAGGCGCTCGCGGGAGTCGCCGTCGAGGATGATGATCGCGTCGAGGCCGTAGCGGGCCGCGCGCCACTTGTTCTCCTGCACGTGCCACGGCGGCATCGTGCTGACCTGCTCGCCCGCGGCGATCCGGGTGTCGAGGTCGACCACCAGGCAGTGCATGAGGGCGGTGAGGGCGCCGAGCTCGTCGAGGGTGGAGACCCCGTCGCAGACCCGGTTCTCCAGGGTGCCGAGCTTGGGGGCCGGGCGGATGTCCCAGCGCACCTCGTCGAGCTCGGAGATGACCCCGGTGGTCAGCTGGTCGTGGGCGAACGCCTCGAACTCCTCCCAGCGCTGGAACTGGAAGGGCAGCCCGGCGGTGGGGAGCTGCTGGAACATCAGGGCCCGGTTCGAGGCGTAGCCGGTGTCCTGGCCCGCCCAGACCGGCGAGGAGGCCGAGAGGGCCAGCAGGTGGGGGTAGGAGTTGAGGAGCCCGGTGAGCACCGGCATCACCCGATCCCGCTCGGGGAGCCCGACGTGCACGTGGACGCCCCAGATCAGCATCTGCCGGCCCCACCACTGGGTGCGGTTGATCAGCTCCTCGTAGCGGTGGCCCTCGGTGATCTGCTGGGCCGACCAGCTCGCGAAGGGGTGTGCCCCGGCGCCGAAGAGGTCGACACCCAGCTCGTCGCCCGCCTTGGCGACCACCCCGAGGGTCTCGCGCAGCTGCCCCATCGCCTCCGGGACGTCGTGGCAGATCCCGGTGACGGCCTCCACGGTGTTGCGGAGCAGCTCCTGGTGCAGCCGCTCCGGGTGGGGCAGACGGGGCACCGCCAGCTCGAAGAGGTCGGCGGCGGCGCTGACGAGGTCCCGCGACTCCGTGTCGACCAGGGCCAGCTCCCACTCCACCCCCAACGTGGGGGCCGGGGAGGCGTGGAAGTCGATGCGCACGGCGTCAGCCTAGGGGGCGGGTGCCCGGGGCGTCGCGAGTGCCGCGTGACAGCATGACGACCGTGCCTGACCAGAACAACGAGGTTGACGTCAAGGAGCTCAACCTGACGATCGACCTGTGCCTGCGGATCGGCGAGATGCTGCTCGCCAACGGGGCCGGGGCCGCGGACGTGACCGCGACGATGGGCGCGGTCGCCCACCA
This sequence comes from Nocardioides sp. Z40_12, assembly GCF_058215795.1. Classification (NCBI taxonomy): domain Bacteria; kingdom Bacillati; phylum Actinomycetota; class Actinomycetes; order Propionibacteriales; family Nocardioidaceae; genus Nocardioides; species Nocardioides sp. Z40_12. The sequence continues at coordinate 24,536 of NZ_JBZAJA010000005.1, read as the reverse complement.
CCTCGGACTGCGGCACACCGACATCGACGTGACCTTCACCCAGGTCTCGATGGGCCACCAGTACGACGCGGCGATGCCGTCGCTGGTGATGCTGCGGCAGGTCAAGCAGCGCGACATCGACTACGAGGACCTCACCCAGGTCGACCACCTGGTCCGCGACCTGCTCTCGGGCAAGCTCGACCTCTACCTGGCGCGCAACCGGATGGCGACGATCGTCTCGGTCGGCCACAACCGCCCGCGCTGGGCGGTCACGCTGGCCACCGGGGTGATGTGCGCCTCGGTCGCGCTCTTCCTCGGCGGTGGCCCGGCGGTGGTCGCGATCGCCTTCGTGGCGGCGTCCTGCATCGACCGGGTGCAGCTCTTCCTGAGCCGCCGGCGGCTGCCGACCTTCTACCTCCAGGTGGCCGGCGGGGTGGTGGCCACCCTCTTCGCCGTGGGGGCTGCCGCCTCCGGCTTCGACGTCGACCCCTCGCTGGTCGTCACGGCCAACATCATCATGCTGCTCGCCGGGATCGGCTTCATGGGTGCGCTGCAGGACGCGCTCTCCGGCTTCTACGTCACCGCGGGCGCACGGATCATCGAGGCGCTCCTGGCCACCGCGGGGATCATCGCGGGGGTCAGCGGCGGACTGACCCTCGGTGAGCTGCTCGGCGTCGACGTGGGCCAGCTGGAGCCCGGACGCTCCGGCTGGCAGGACATCGGGGTGCTGGCGGTGGGGGCGGCACTCTGCGCGGCCTCCTTCGCCTACTCGGCCTACTCGCCGAAGCGGATCCTGCTGCCGATCGCGGTGGTCGCCGGCGCTGCCGCGGCCATCTTCCGGGTGATCGACGACGCCGGGCTCGGGCGCACCTGGGCGGCGGCCACGGCGGCGTTCGCGATCGGCCTCGTCGCCTACGCGGTGGCGGGCCGGGTCCGGGTGCCGCCGCTGGTGGTGGTGGTCTCCGCGATCGTCCCGCTGCTGCCCGGGCTCTCGATCTATCGCGGGCTCTCGCTGCTGGCCGAGGGCGGCGACGCGATCTCGCAGGGCCTGCTCGCGATGGTCACCGCAGCCTCGGTGGCGATCGCGCTGGCCTCCGGGGTGATCCTCGGGGAGTACGTCGCCCAGCCGGTGAAGCGGGAGGCGCGCAAGCTCGAGCAGCGGCTCGCCGGTCCGCGGCTGGTGGGTGTCTTCAGGGCCCGCTCGAAGCGCTGAGCCCCCCGGGTGGCGAGCCCGGTCGTCAGACGACCTTGGTGCGGGCCGGCAGCGCCCGCCGCGCGACCCGGGCCACCAGGTCCTGGTAGCGCGCGCCGGTGGTCTTGGCCAGGTGGTGCAGCGCGTGCGCGTCGGCCCCGACCAGCACCCGGGCCTTGCCGGCCAGCACGCCCTTGACGATCACCCGCGCCGCCTCCTCGGGCTCGGTGCGCGCCAGCTGCTTGTCGAAGAAGTCGGCGGTGCGCTGCTTGTCGTCGGGGTCGGCGACCCGGGCGTTGCGGGCGATCGCGGTCCTGATCCCGCCGGGGTGGACGACGGTCACGCCGACCGGGTGCCCGGCGACGATCATCTCCTCGCGCAGCGCCTCGGACATGCCCCGCACCGCGTACTTCGAGGCGCAGTACATGCTCTGGCCCGGCATCGAGACGAGGCCGAAGAGCGAGGAGAGGTTGACCACGTGCCCGTCGCCCGAGGCGATCAGGTGGGGCAGGAAGGCCTTGGTCCCGTGGACGACGCCCCAGAAGTTGATCCCCATGATCCACTCCATGTCGGTGGGCTCCAGGTCGGTGAAGTCCCCGGCCAGCGCGACTCCGGCGTTGTTGACGATCATGTTGACCCGGCCGAAGTATGCGGCGACCTCGTCGGCGTACGTCGCGAACGCGGCACGGTCGGCGACGTCGAGCCGGTCGACCCTGACCTCCCGTGCCCCGGCGGCCCGGGCACGCTCGGCCGTCTCGGCCAGCCCGGTCTCGTCCACGTCGGAGAGGGCGAGCAGGGCGCCGCGCCCCGCCGCCTCCAGGGCGAGCGCCCGTCCGATCCCCGACGCGGCTCCGGTGATGGCGACGACCTTGGCGTCCAGTGTCCTCATGGCGGCGAGCGTAGCGGTGCGGGACCTCTCGCCGCGGGGAACGAGCCGTGCCACCATGGGGGCATGGACGAGGTGGCCGAGCTCTCGCTCGACGAGTGCCGTGCGCTGCTGCGCGCCGACGTGGTCGGGCGGGTCGCGTTCACCACGCCGCACGGGCCGCGGATCGTGCCGGTCAACTACACCGTGAACGACGGGGTGCTGGAGATCCGCACCACCTCCTACTCCGAGCTGGCCACCCACGGCCCCGGCGCCACCGTGGCGTTCGAGATCGACCACCTCGACCGCGAGATGCGGAGCGGGTGGAGCGTCGTCGTGCTGGGGCTCTGCGAGCGGGTGCTGGACCCCTCGGCCGCCGTCTTCGACCCGCCTGCGCACCTTCCCGCGCCGTGGGCCGGAGGCAACCGTTCGCTGCTGCTGAGCATCACCGCCCAGGACGTGACGGGGCGCAGGGTCGGGGCCGAGGACTGGTCGCACCCGACGGTCGCGGACGTGCCCGGCGCCTGAGCGCCGCCTGGCGACGGCCGATCCGCCGCGCCCCGCCCGCCCGCGCCGCCCTCGGGGGATCCGGGGTGATCGGCGCGCCGGGCCAACCCCTCGCCCCTGCGCCCCGTTAGGAAGGTGACAGGCAGGCGACAGGAGGACCATGGGCGAGCTGCGGGACCAGGAGTTCACCGACTTCGTGGTGGCCCAGCGTGCCCGCCTGCACCGCACGGCGTACCTGCTCTGCGGGGACGCCCACCGGGCCGAAGACCTCGTGCAGGTGGCGCTCGCCAAGCTCTACGTCGCCTGGCCGCGGGTGTCGCGGATGGAGTCGCCGGAGGCCTACGCCCGTCGCACCGTGGTCAACGCCCACCTCGACGAGACCAGGCGTCCCTGGCGACGCGAGCGGCCCTCGCCCGACGCCGAGCTCGACGGCTCCGACCGTGCCGCCCGCTCCGACCGTGCCGCCCGCCCGCACCGGGTGGAGGAGGACGACGCGCTCTGGCGGGCCCTGCGCGCGCTGGCCCCGGGCCAGCGCAGGGTGGTCGTGCTGCGTCACTACTGGGGGCTCTCGGTGGAGGAGACGGCACGCGACCTCGGGGTCGGCGTCGGCACAGTCAAGAGCCAGACCTCGGCGGCCCTCGCGCACCTGCGCGTGGCGCTCGCCCCTGCCGCGAACGGAGAGCACTGATGGACGAGCACGCCCTCATGGAGCGCGAGCTGGACCGGCTGGCGCAGCGGGCCGAGCCTTCGCTGCCGGCGGCGGTGGCGGCCGCGGGCGACCTGGCACGCGGTCGTCGCCGGCTGCGCCGTCGCCGTCTGGCCCTCACCGCGGGCTCGGCCGCGGCGGTGCTGGCCGTCGCGGTCTCGGTCCCGGCCCTGGCGGGCGTCTGGGGCCCCGCCGACCCCGATCCTGCCCGGAGCCCCAGCGTCGCGACCGAGCCCTCGGCCGCGCCGACCCCAGGGACTCCGACCGAGACCGCGACTGCGGAACCGGAGTCGGGGGAGGGATCCGGCGCCCCCGGCGACTTCGCCCCGACCCTGCAGGCGTGGCACGCGGTGCTCGCCGAGCACCTGGACCCGGAGCGGGCACACCTGGGGACGGGCGCCGGGCCGCACCCCAACCTCCAGACCAGCACCGGGGCCGCCGGCGAGCTCCGTTCGCTGGGCTCGAAGTTCGACTGGCGGGTCGAGGGGCAGTCCGGTCTGGGGATGCTCCAGGTGGAGGTGGCGCTGAGCCGGGAGGACGTGGTCTGGCCCTGCGACGTGGTCCCGGAGGAGACGGTCTGTCGTTCGCTCCGGGCTCCCGGACTGCGCGCGGCCCAGGAGGCGCTGCTCGCGCCCGGCGTGACCGGGCGGGCGGTGATGGCGGTCCACCAGGACGGGAGCACGGTGGTGGTCACCTACGAGCCGCTCTTCGGCAACAGCTCGCAGGTGCCGGTTCGCACCGAGCCGCCGCCGACCGGGGCGCTCCTGGCCGCGGCCTCCGACCCGAGGCTGACGCTGGACGGCGTCCCGGCGCCCGCGCCCTGAGCGGCGCACCCGGACCGCTGGCGCGTGCCCGGCACACCTGCCGGGCACAATGGTGCCCACCATGCCCAGCAGCGATCCCGTCAGCGGACCCGGGGACCGGCCCGACGCGGAGCCCGGCCCCGGTGACCTGATGATCACCTACCCCGCCGAGCTCCCGGTCTCGCAGCGCCGCGACGACATCGCCGAGGCGATCCGGGACCACCAGGTGGTGATCGTGGCCGGCGAGACCGGCTCGGGCAAGACCACCCAGCTGCCCAAGATCTGTCTCGAGCTGGGTCGGGGCCGGCGCGACGAGGACGGCCGCGGCGGCCTGATCGGCCACACCCAGCCCAGGCGGATCGCGGCCCGCTCGGTGGCGGAGCGGATCGCGGAGGAGCTGGGCACCGAGCTGGGCGACCTGGTCGGCTACCAGGTGCGGTTCACCGCCCGGACCTCGGCGTCCTCGCGGGTCAAGCTGATGACCGACGGGATCCTGCTCGCCGAGCTCCAGCGCGACCGGATGCTGCGCCGCTACGACACGATCATCATCGACGAGGCCCACGAGCGCAGCCTCAACATCGACTTCCTGCTCGGCTACCTCAAGCGGCTGCTGCCCCGCCGTCCCGACCTGAAGGTGATCGTCACCTCGGCCACCATCGACGTGGACCGGTTCGCCGAGCACTTCGCCGACTCCCGGGGCCGGCCGGCGCCGGTGATCGAGGTCTCGGGGCGGACCTGGCCGGTCGAGGTCCGCTACCGCGCCCTGCGCGAGCTGCCCGAGGCCGACGAGGAGGGGGAGCCGGTCACCCGCGACCAGACCGAGGCGATCCTCGACGCCGTCCGCGAGCTCTCCCGGGAGGGCCCGGGCGACGTGCTGGTCTTCCTGCCCGGCGAGCGCGAGATCCGCGACACCGCCGAGGCGCTGGAGGCGCTGGGCTCCGACCGGCTCGAGATCGTCCCGCTCTACTCGCGGCTCTCCGCCGCCGAGCAGCACCGGGTCTTCTCCAGCCACCCCTCGACCGTGCGCCGGGTCGTGCTGGCCACCAACGTCGCCGAGACCTCGCTGACCGTCCCCGGCATCCGCTACGTGGTGGACACCGGCGTCGCCCGGATCTCGCGCTACTCGGCGCGGACCAAGGTGCAGCGCCTGCCGATCGAGCCGATCAGCCAGGCGTCGGCCAACCAGCGCTCGGGCCGGTGCGGTCGGGTCGCGGAGGGGATCGCGATCCGGCTCTACTCCGAGGAGGACTTCGAGTCCCGTCCGGAGTTCACCGACGCCGAGATCCTGCGCACCAACCTCGCCTCGGTGATCCTGCAGATGACCTCGCTGGGCCTGGGCGACCTGGCTCGGTTCCCCTTCGTGGACCCGCCGGACCAGCGCAACATCACCGCCGGGATCCAGCTGCTGGAGGAGCTGGGCGCGCTCGGGTCGTCCGAGGGTGCGCAGCCCCCCGCCGACGCGCAACGTCATCGCGAGCGGTCGCCGGCGAAGCCGGCCGCGATGACGTCCCGCAGGAGGCGGGGCGGGGAGCAGTCCGGCCCACGGCTGACCAAGCTCGGTCAGCGGCTCGCCCGGCTGCCGATCGACCCGCGCCTGGGGCGGATGGTGCTGGAGGCCGAGCGTCTGGGGTGCGTGCGGGAGGTCATCGTGATCGCCGCCGCGCTCTCGCTGCAGGACCCGCGCGAGCGGCCGGCCGACAAGCAGGCCCAGGCCGACCAGCTGCACGCCCGCTTCAAGGACAAGTCGTCGGACTTCCTGACCTGGCTCAACCTGTGGCGCCACCTCAAGGAGCAGCAGCGCGAGCTCTCCTCCAGCGCCTTCCGCCGGATGTGCCGCCGGGAGTTCCTCAACTACCTGCGGGTCCGGGAGTGGCAGGACTTCGAGTCGCAGCTGCGCCAGGTCTGCAAGGAGATGAAGATCGACGTCGGCCAGCCCGCCGACACCCCCGACGCCGACGGCATCCACCAGGCACTCCTCTCCGGCCTGCTCTCCCACATCGGCGCCCTGGAGGAGCGGGAGAAGCCGCGCCCCGGAGCGTCGGGCCGCCGTCCCATGCGCGAGTACGTCGGGGCCCGCGGCGCCCGGTTCGCGATCTTCCCCGGCTCGGTGCTCAAGGGCAGCAGCCCGGCCTTCCTGATGGCCGGGGAGCTGGTCGAGACCAGCCGCCTGTGGGCGCGGCAGAACGCCGCGATCAAGCCGGAGTGGGCCGAGCGGCTGGGGGCCCACCTGGTCAAGCGGTCCTACAGCGAGCCGCACTGGTCCAAGAAGCGCGCGGCGGTGACGGCGCTGGAGAAGGTGACGCTCTACGGGGTCCCGCTGGTCGCCGACCGGCCGGTCAACTACGGCCGGATCGACCCGGCTGTCTCCCGCGAGCTCTTCATCCGCCACGCCCTGGTCCAGGGGGAGTGGGCCGAGCTCACCTCCGGGCGGTACCGCTTCTACACCCACAACATGGAGCTGCTCGCGGAGGCCGAGGAGCTCGAGCACCGCGCCCGCCGCCGCGACCTGGTGGTCGACGAGCACACCCTCTTCGACTTCTACGACGCCCGCGTTCCGGCCGACGTGGTCAGCGGCGCGCACTTCGCCCAGTGGTGGAAGAAGGAGCGACGCGAGCGGCCCGACCTGCTCACCTTCGACCTCGACATGCTCACCCACGACACCGTGGCCGAGGTGGAGGCCGCCGACTTCCCGACGCAGTGGGAGGGCGACCACCTGACCTTCCCGATCAGCTACCACTTCGAGCCGGGCGCCGCCGACGACGGCCTCACCATCGACGTGCCGGTGGCGACCCTCAACCAGGTCGACGTCGACGACTTCTCCTGGCTGGTGCCGGGGCTGCGCGAGGAGCTGGTCACCCACCTGATCCGCAGCCTGCCCAAGAACCTGCGGGTCTCCTTCGTGCCCGCCCCCAACACCGCCCGGGACTTCCTCGCCGCGGTGCCGCCGGGGGAGGAGCCGCTGCTCGACGCCCTGGAGCGCTACCTGCGCGCGGCCACCGGGGTGCACGTGCCGCGCGAGGCGTGGGACTGGGAGAAGGTGCCGGCGCACCTGCGGCCCACCTTCCGGGTCGTCACCGAGGACGGCGTCGAGGCCGCCCGAGGCAAGGACCTGGAGGCCCTCAAGGCCCCGCTGCGCCCGGCCTTCGCGGCGGCGGTGGCCGAGGTTGCCCAGGACACCGGGATGACGGCGACCGGGCAGACCGACTGGACCTTCGGCACCCTGGAGGAGTCCTTCAGCCAGCGCCGGGCCGGCCACGAGGTACGGGGCTTCCCGGCGCTCGACGACGAGGGGACCAGCGTCGGGCTCGGCGTCTACGGGTCGGCCGACGAGGCGGCGGCGCGGCACCGGCTCGGCGTACGCCGGCTCCTGCTGCTCGCCCTGCCGGGCTCCGCGGCGGCGCTCGAGGGGCTCTCCAACACCGAGAAGCTCGGTCTCGCGGCCTCGCCGTACCCGAGCGTCGCCGAGCTGCTGGAGGACCTGCGCGCCGCCGTGCTGACCGACGTCGTCGACGCCCACCCGCCGGTGCGCGACCGCGCCGCGTTCGAGGCGCTGCTCGCCGCGGCCGGCCGCGACCTGGAGTCGGCGGTCCGCGCCGGGATCCACGACGTGATCAAGGTGCTGGCGGCCTGGCGCGCCTGCGACAAGGCGCTCTCCGGCCGCGCCGACCTGCACACGCTGCCGGCGCTGACCGACATGCGGGGCCAGCTTGAGCGCCTGGTCCACCGCGGCTTCCTGGGCGAGGCCGGGATGCGCCAGCTGCGTCACTACCCCCGCTACCTGGCCGCGCTCGAGCACCGCCGCGACAAGCTGGCCGGCCAGGTCGCCCGCGACCGGCAGCTGATGGAGCAGGTCGCGCACGTGCAGGCCGCCTACCTGCACCAGGTCGACGCCCTGCCCCCCGGACGCCCCCCGGGCGAGGCGCTGCGGAAGGTGCGCTGGCTGCTCGAGGAGTACCGGGTCTCGCTGTGGGCCCAGCAGCTCGGCACCGCCCAGCCGGTCTCCGACCAGCGCCTGCGCAAGGCGCTCGCCGCCACCTGAGTCCGCCCGGGCGGGGATCGGTCCGGCCACCGCCACGGACGTACGCTGACGGGCATGGCCGAGCGACCCCACCACCGTCCGATGATGCCGGGGGACAAGCTCTTCGCCGAGATCGAGGCGGGGGCGGACCCGCTGCTCATGCAGGAGGCCGCGGACCGCGCCGCCGCGCTGCTGGTGCGGGGTGCCCGCGCCTCCGGCGACGCCTCGGTCGCCGAGCGGGTGGTCCACCTGGCCGACACCGAAGGGCTGGAGGTGCTGGCCGAGCTGTGGTCGGGCTCGCCGGTCGACTCGCTGGCCGGGGCACTGTGGCGCCTCTACCTCCTCCGCTCGTGGGTGCACGCCGCGCCGCGGGAGGTGGCGGAGCAGTTCGAGGCGGGCCGCGCGGCGGCGCCGTTCGCGCGGGTGGTGGCCGGGGTGGCCGACCCGCCGGGGGTGGAGCAGCTCAAGGCGATGGTCGACCAGGTGCTGCGCGGGATCTCCGGTGGCGACTTCGCCGACGTCCTGCACCGGGCGGCGGCCTTCGCCCACGTGGTGGCGGTGGGCCGGGCGACCCTGGCCGAGCCCGAGGCGCGGCACGACGCGGCCGCGCGGATGCTGACCCTGGCCGAGCAGCTCGAGGCGGCGGCCCACCTGGAGATGCGCGGCGAGCTGGCCTGAGCGGCGCGGCCGCCCTGGTCCTGCGACTACAATGGGACGTGGTGGTGCGCCGGATCGTGGCAGCCCCGGGTCCCAAAATAAGCCGCTACGAGCGGCCACGCGCCGTGAGGCGCTCCCGGTCCGGCGCACCCCGCCTAGCATGAGCCGCATGGGACTCCTCCGTCGCGCGCTCGGCGTGCTCTCGTCGCGGCCCGCCACCCGCCGGCCCGCCACCCGGCCGGCCGTCCCCCGCCGTCCCGCCACCGACCGTCCGGTCGTGGAGTACGCCGCCCGGGCCGACGGGGCGCCCGACCCGGGCGAGGTGGTGTGGGGCTGGGTCCCCTACGAGGACGACCCGTCCCAGGGCAAGGACCGCCCGGTGCTGCTGCTGGCCCACCACGAGGGCGACTGGCTGGGGCTGATGCTCAGCAGCAAGGACCACGACCTGGACGCCGAGGACGAGGCCAGGTGGGGGCGCCACTGGATGGACGTCGGGGCCGGCGGCTGGGACCGGCAGCGACGCTCCAGCGAGGTGCGTCTGGACCGGCTGCTCCGCCTCGACGAGACCGCCATCCGCCGGGAGGGGGCGGCCGTGGACAGGTCGGTCTTCGAGGCGGTCGTGGCGCAGGCGCGCAAGTTCCACGACGTGCTCTGAGGCGCCCACCGGCCGCTCGATAAGGTGGCCGCGCGCCACCGGCGCGGGTGGCTCACCCCCGGCCGCCCTCCTCGCCCCTCAGGAGACCCGTCGATGCCGTTCCGCCGTCCCGCCCTGGTGACCGCCACCCTGCTGTCCCTGGCGCTGGTCGCGGCCGGCTGCTCCGACGACGAGCCGGCCCCGCCCGGTCCCTCCGCGTCCGCCTCGCCGACCACGCCCGAGCCGCCCCGCGCGCCCACGCCCCTCTCGCTGGGCGTCTACGGCAGCGAGGCGGAACTGGCGGCCTGGTCGACGGTGACCGACGAGTTCAACGCCGGCTACGGCAGCGACACGACCCTGGTGGAGTGGAAGGACCACGACTCCGCGGTGGAGGCGATCGCCGGGGGCGAGGTCCCCGACGTCTTCATGGTCGATCGCCAGGACCTCGACCAGCTGATCGGCGAGGGGCTGACCCGTCCCGTCAGCGAGCTGCTCGACGAGCGCGGGGTCGACTTCGGTGACGACTTCTCCCGCGACGCGGTCGAGTCCTTCAGCCTCGACGGCGAGCTGCAGTGCATGGCCTACTCCATCTCGCCGATGGTGATGTTCCTCAACACCGACCTGATCGACTTCGACAAGATGGAACGGCGCGAGCTCGACGTCCCCTACCGCTGGGACCGGTGGACGCTGGCGGAGTTCGAGGCCGCCGCCGACTTCGCGGCGCGGCCGGGCCGGGGGACCAGCGGCTTCCACATCGACGCCACCATCCGCGGGCTCGCCCCCTTCATCCAGTCCGGCGGCGGCTCGGTCTTCGACGACGACCAGGACCCGACCTCGCTGAGCTTCGCCGACGACGACAGCCGGGCGGCGCTGGAGCAGGCGTTGGCCGTGCTCCGCGACGCGAGCCTGACGCTGACCGACGAGCAGCTGGAGAAGCGCTCCGCGCTGGACTGGTTCCGCCGCGGCAAGCTCGGCATGATCGCCGGCTACCGCGACCTGGTCCCCGAGCTGCGGGAGGTGAAGGGTCTCAACTTCAACGTCATGGCGATGCCGACGCTCGAGACCGCGAGCACCGTCGGCGAGGTCACCGGACTGTGCATCTCGGCGCGGACCAAGAGCCCCGGGGCCGCTGCCGACCTGGTCGCCTACGCCGTCGGCGAGAGCGCGATGGCCCGGGTGACGCGCGCCGGGGCGATCGTGCCCGCCAACCTGGCCGTGGCCGCCTCCGACGACTTCCTCCAGCCCGGCCGGCAGCCCTCGCGCAGCCGGGTCTTCAACACCGCGGTGCGCGGGATGGCCATCGAGCCGCTCCTGGAGTCGTGGCCCGACCTGGAGCAGGCGGTCGCACCGCTGCTGCAGACGTTGCTCACCGAGCCCGGTGACCTCGACCTGGAGGCGGTGACCGAGGAGATCGACGAGACCTCGCGCGTGGTCCTCTCCGCCGAGGCGGCCGAGACCGAGGAGCCGGGCGGCGACGACGAGGAGTGACCCGGGCGGCGGGACCGGCTCAGGCCGGCTCCGCTCCCTGCTCCTCCGGCTCCGGCTCGACGTCGCCGGCGAGCACGGCCTCGACCAGGGGGTCGAGCACCAGGTCGACCTGCCAGGGGCGGACCCCCAGCCCGGCGAGCTGGTCGGCCAGCGTGGCGGCCAGCGCTCCCGGCTCGCGGGTGGCCGGGGGAGACCACATGGCACGGCGCACCGGGTCGGGGCTGATCAGGTTCTCCACGGGGAGCCCGAGCCGGTCCGCGAGCGCCTTGGTCGCCTCCCGGGCGGCCTTGAAGCGCCGGTCGGCGGCCGGGTCGCGGTCGGCCCAGGCGCGGGGGTGCGGGGGACCGTCGCTGCGCGCCGTGCGGGTGGGCAGCTCCGACTCCGGCATCGTCCGCACCTGGTCGAGCACCGCGATCCACCGGTTGGCGTAGCGGTCGGCGCCGCGGCCGTGGAACCCGGGCGTCTGGAGCAGGGCCCGCCGGTCGGTGGGCATGGCGGCGGCGGCGGCGACCAGGGCGGAGTCCGGGATGATCCGGCTCGGGGTGACGTCGCGCTGGCGCGCGATCTCGTCGCGGGCCTCCCACAGCGCCCGGGCGGCCCCCAGTGCGCGGCGCCCGCGCAGCTTGTTGAGCCCCGAGACCCGGCGCCAGGCCTCGACCCGGACGGCCGGCTGGAAGCCGGTGAGGTGCGCGAACTCCTGGCGCGCCCACTCGTCCTTGCCCTGGGCGACGAGCTCGGCGGCCATGTGGTCGCGCAGCTCGACGAGCACCTCGACGTCGAGCGCGGCGTACTCGAGCCAGGACCGGGGCAGCGGCCGGGTCGACCAGTCGGCCGAGGAGTGCTCCTTGCGCATCCTCAGCCCGAGGATCTGCTCCACCAGGGTGGCCAGCCCGACGCGTGGGTAGCCGAGGAGGCGCCCCGCCAGCTCGGTGTCGAAGAGGTTGACCGGCTCCAGGCCGACCTCGCGCAGGCAGGGGATGTCCTGGGTGGCCGCGTGCAGGATCCACTCCTCGTCGCCCAGCGCGTCGGCCAGCTGGGGGAGGCGGGAGCCGAAGGGGATGGGGTCGATCAGCCAGGTGCCGGAGTCGCCGCGGCGCAGCTGGATCAGGTAGGCGCGGTTGGAGTAGCGGTAGCCGGAGGCCCGCTCGGCGTCGAGGGCGACCGGTCCCGTGGCCGCCGCCAGCGCCGCGCAGGCACGGGCGAGCGCCTCGGGGGTCTCGACCACGTCGGGTACGCCGTCACGCAGGGTGAGCAGCGGGGCCGGCGGGGCCTCGGGCTGGTCGTCGGGGCCGGCCGTCTCGCGGGGCTCGTCCGGGCTGGCCTGGGAGGGGTCCGGCACGGACCTCTCCTGCGGATCGGGGCTCATCAGGCGTCCGGACCCCGCTGTCCGCGGCGGCTGGGCATGGCGGTCACGCCCTCGGGCACCGGCGGGAGGCCGGCGGCGGTGCACAGCAGCTCGCCCCAGGCCTCGACGTGCGGCGCCAGGTCGAGGTCGTCGTCACCCTCGAGGGGGGTCCAGGAGGCGCGGACCTCCAGCTGGGCGGTGCCGTCCTCGTGGGACATGCCGCCGAAGCTCTCGGAGGCGACCCGGGTGACGGTGCCGGACTCGGAGCCCCACCGGGCCCCGTGGGCCGAGAGCGCCTCGACCAGCCAGCTCCAGCCGACGGCGCCCAGCATGGGGTCGGTGACCAGGTCGGGGTCGATCTCGGCGCGGGCGTAGGCGACGAACCGGAAGGTGCCGTTCCAGGCGTCGTTGCCGTCCGGGTCGTGGAGCAGGATGAGCCGCCCGGTGCCGACCTCGAGGTCGCCCACGGTGACGTCGGCGCTCAGCGCCGAGGCCCAGGGGGCGATGCGCTGCGGCGCGGGCATCTCCTCGCAGAAGACCTCCGGGCGCAGCGTGGCGGCGCGCAGCTGCGCGACAGCGGTCCGGAACGACGCGGGTGCCTCAGCCGGCCCCGTGCCGGGGTGTGGCTCGGAGTGGACGACCATGGCGCCAACCTACGTCGGGGCTGGTGCTGCGATGTGCCAACACGCCGCCTGACCTGCGATGATCGCAGGTGTGACCTCGACTCCCTCCCTCCGTGACAGTGCGTTCCTCAAGGCCGTCCGGGGTGAGCCGGTGCCGCACACGCCGGTGTGGTTCATGCGGCAGGCGGGCCGCTCGCTGCCGGAGTACCTGCGCGTCCGCGAGGGCGTCGGGATGCTGGAGTCCTGCATGGACCCCGACCTGGTCGTGGAGATCACCATGCAGCCCGTCCGGCGCTACGGCGTGGACGCGGCCATCTTCTTCTCCGACATCGTGCTGCCGCTCAAGGCGGTCGGGGTCGACCTCGACATCGTGCCCGGGATCGGGCCGGTGGTGGCGTCGCCGGTGCGCACCCTGGCCGACGTCGAGGCGATCCCCGACCTGACCCCCGAGCACGTCCCCTTCATCACCCAGGCCGTGCAGGGGCTCGTCTCCGAGCTCGGGGCGACCCCGCTGATCGGCTTCGCCGGCGCCCCCTTCACCGTCGCCTCCTACCTGGTCGAGGGTGGCCCGTCCAAGGAGCACGCCAAGACGAAGGCGATGATGTTCGGCGCCCCCGAGGTGTGGGACGCGCTGATGCGCAAGATCGCCGGCATCGCCGCCGACTACCTGCGGGTGCAGGTGGAGGCCGGGGCGTCGGCCGTGCAGCTCTTCGACTCCTGGGCCGGGGCGCTCACGCCGCAGGACTACCGCGAGCACGTGATGCCGCACTCGGCCCGGGTGCTGGCGGCCGCGGGCGAGCTCGGCGTGCCCCGGATCCACTTCGGCGTCGGCACCACCAACCTGCTGGGCCTGATGGGCGAGGCCGGGGCCGACGTGGTGGGCATCGACTGGCGCACGCCGCTGGAGCGCGGGATCGAGCTGGTCGGCGACCGTGCCGTGCAGGGCAACCTCGACCCCACCCTGGTCTTCGCCCCCACCGAGGTGATGACCGATCGTGCCGCGCAGGTGATCGAGGCCGGCCGGGCCGCGCGCGGCCACGTCTTCAACCTCGGGCACGGCGTCATCCCCTCGACCGACCCCGACCAGCTGGCCCGGCTGACGGAGTTCGTGCAGTCCTACCCGCTGACCTGACCCGGTCGGACGGAGCCGCGGCCCCGACGGGGGAGCCGGCGCAGGGCCCACCGGGCGAGCGCGCCCAGCAGGACGAGGACGAGGAGCCAGGGCAGCAGCACCCCGGCCACGGTGGCGAGCGCGACCGCCGCGCCCCTGAGGCCGCTCCACCCGGTCGCGAGCCCGTGCAGGAAGCCGGTCTCCTCGTCCTCGACGACCGGCTCCTCGTCGGCGGCGCGCTGCGAGATGTGGACGGTCACGGTGGCCATCGACGTCTGGTCGGCCAGGTAGGCCTGCTGCTGCTTGAGGGAGTCCAGCTCGGCCTGGCGTCGGGTCAGCTCCGCCTCGACGCTGACCACGTCGGCGAGCCGGTCGGCCCGGTCCAGCAGCACCTCCACCCGCCGCAGGCTCCGCTCCTGGGCCCGGATCCGGACCTCGTTGTCGATCACCTGGGTGGTGACGTCCTCGGTGCTGCGCTCGGTCTCGAGCAGACGCCCGGTCGCCTCGATCCGCTCGATGGCCTCCCCGTAGCGCGACGTCGGCACCCGCAGCACGATCCGGGTCCAGGCCAGCTCCCCCTCGTCGGTCCTCGCCTGCTCGTCGCTGACCTCGCCCTTCAGCACGTCGGCGATCCGCTGCACCTCCTGGCGGGCCACGGCGACGTCGGGGGAGTCGAGGGAGACGGTGGCGGTGGCGATCACCGCGCGCCGGGCCACGGCCGGGGCCGCCCGGCTGCCGGTCGCCGGGGCCTCGGCGTCGGACCCGGAGGTGTCCTGGGAGCTGCCGTCGCGGCCCGGGGCGACGGAGTCCGTGCCGGGTGCCGCCGCGCCGTCGTCCGCGGGTGCCCCGACCGAGGACGAGGCGTCGTCCTGCGACGAACCGCCCCCGCAGCCGGTGAGGAGCAGGGCTGTGATCAGCAGGGCGGCGTACGCCGGGCCCCGTGCCGCGTGTCGTCTCGTCATGGCGTTGGGACGCCGGCGGATCCCCGACGGTTCCCCGACGGTTCCCCGACGGTTCCCCGACGGGTCTCCTCAGCCCCGCCGCCGCCAGCGCCGGTGGGACTCTCCGCGGCGCCTTCGGCGCCGGGCCGGTCTCGTGGCCGCAGGTCGAGCCCGACTCCGTGACGGCCTGAGGCCGGCGTCGCCGACGAGGCCCCGGCGCTCAGCCGGCCGGGGCCTCGTCGACGACGCGGAGGGCCTCGACCCGGCCCGCCTGGGCCAGCAGCGCGTCGCGGAGGTGACGCTCCGGCGGGGCGGCCCTGGTGCTACGGCGCAGGCGCAGCACCAGCGCGACCGCGGTCTCCAGCCCGTGGACCGGGCGGCACACCAGCGCCCCGGCCCGGTGCAGCGGGTCGCCCTCGACGCTGAACCGGGGGAGCAGGGTCAGTCCCGCGCCGTCGGCGACCAGTGCCTTGCCCAGCTCGGCCCCGTCGGTGCTGGTCAGTGCCCGTGGCCAGGCGTCGCCGAAGAGCCGGACGCAGAGCCGGTGCATCAGGTAGCCCTCGCGCATCGCCACGAAGGGCTCCTGGCGCAGGTCGTCGACGCCGACGGAGTGCTGCGCGGCGAGCCGGTGGTCGTGCGGGAGGACCGCGACGACCGGCCCGCTGAGCAGGGGTGTGTCGAGCAGCCCGGCGGGCGGGTCGTCGCCGGCCAGCACGTTGACCAGGCCGAGGTCGAGGCTGCCGTCGAGCAGGCCGGCGTCGATCGCGACCTGGCGAGCGTTGACCACCTCGACGCGGCTCCCGGGCTGCTCGGCGGTGAAGGCCCGCAGGGCCGGGGTGAGCAGGGTGGAGGTCGCGGCGCTGACGGTGCCGACCCGGAGCAGCCGCTCGCCGACCGACCGGTCGCCGGCGGCGCTGCGGAGCCGGGCCACCGACTCCAGGACGGCCTCCACGTGCGGGAGCAGCTCGAGCCCGTCGCGCGAGATCCGCGCTCCCGAGCGCCGACGGTCGAGCAGTGCGACCCCCAGCTCGCGCTCGAGGCGGGTGATCGACTCGCTCAGGGCGGGCTGGGAGAGATGGAGGTGCTCGCTGGCGCGCCGCAGGGATCCGTGACGGGTCACGGCCAGCAGGCACTCGAGCTGTTCGACACGCATGGCAGAAGACTACCGAATCAGGTGACTTAATAGGTTTTCCCGTCCACCCCCTCGGAGAAATGAGACGCGCTGCCGGGCGATCCGCCTTGGCCGCGAGGGGCTGTGACCCCTAAAGTCGAGCAAGTCAATACAGATTGACCTTATTCGGGGCCGGGTGGCCGCCGAGGGACCAGGACCAGCAACCAGGAGGGGTGCCGCATGGGACGCACGAGCGAGGGGGTGCCCACCACGAGCCGACCCCCGGTGCTGGACGAGACCTCCGCCCTGGAGGTGGCCGCGCAGCTCGGCTCCCTCTTCGCCAAGGGCGCGGCCCAGCGCGACGCCGAGCGCGCCACCCCCTACGAGGAGGTGGCGGCCCTCAAGGCGTCCGGCCTGCTGGCCCTCACGGTGCCGGCCGAGCACGGCGGCCCCGACGTCTCGGTGGCCACCCTGACCGAGGTCTTCCGCCTGCTCGCCACCGGCGACCCGAGCATCGCCCAGATCCCGCACAGCCACTTCGTCTACGTCAACCTCCTGCGGCACCAGGGCACCGAGCAGCAGCAGGCCAGGCTCTTCGCCGACGTGCTCGCCGGGGCCTCCTTCGGCAACGCCCAGTCCGAGATCGGCAGCAAGCACGTGCGGGACCACCGCACCACCCTGGTGGAGGACGGGCGCGGCGGCTGGCGGCTCACCGGGGAGAAGGGCTACTGCACCGGGGCCCTCTTCGCCGACTGGATCCCGGTGCTCGCCCACCGCGGGCCCCTGGGCCCGAAGGTGGTGGCCTGGGTGCCCCGCGACGCCGAGGGCGTCGAGGTGGTCGACGACTGGGACGGCATGGGCCAGCGCACCACGGCCAGCGGCACCGTCTCGTTGCGCGACGTCGCCGTCCCCGACGACCTGGTCACCGGATACGCCGAGACGTTCACCGGTCCGCAGACCTACGGCGCCTTCGCCCAGGTGCTCCACGCGGCCCTGGACGCCGGCATCGCACGCACCGCCCTCCTCGAGGCGGCCGAGTTCGTCGGCACCAGGAGCCGCCCCTACCCCGACGCCGGGGTCGCCCGCGCCGTGGAGGACCCGCTGGTCGTCCAGGCCTTCGGCCAGATGGAGGTCGCCGTGCGCGGCTGCGAGCTGCTGCTGGCGGCCGCGGCGCGGGCGGTCGACGAGGCCGACGCAGACCTCACCGAGGAGTCGGCCGGCGCCGCCAGCCTCGCCGTCGCGGCGGCCCGCGCCGCCACCACCGAGGCGTCGGTCTCGGTCTCCTCGCGGCTCTTCGAGGTCGCCGGCACCCGCGCGGCGCTCGACTCCCTCAACCTCCACCGCCACTGGCGCAACGCCCGCACCCACACCCTGCACGACCCCGCCGGCTGGAAGGTCCAGCACCTGGGCCGCTGGGCGCTCGAGGGCGTGCTGCCCCCCAACCACGGCCAGCTCTGACGGCGTACCCGCCACCCACCACCCCCGGCCACCCCGGCCACCCCAGCCCGAGAGGAAGTCATGTCCCTGAAGTTCCACTGGTTCCTGCCCACCAACGGCGGTGACGGCCGCCACGTCGTCGGCGGCGGCCACGGGGTCAACCCGGGCGCCGCGGGGCGCCCCTCCGACGTCCCCTACCTGGGACAGGTCGCCCGGGCCGCCGAGCAGTCCGGCTTCGACGCCGCGCTCACGCCGACCGGCGCGTGGTGCGACGACGCCTGGCTCTCCACCGCGATGCTCAGCCAGGTCTCCGACCGGCTCCGCTTCCTGGTCGCCTTCCGTCCCGGCCTGGTCGCGCCGTTCCTGGCCGCCCAGATGGCCGGCACCTTCCAGAACATGACCGGCGGGCGGCTGCTGCTGAACGTGGTCACCGGCGGCGAGCCGCACGAGCAGCGGATGTTCGGCGACTTCCTCGACAAGGACGCGCGGTACGCCCGCGCCGACGAGTTCCTCACCATCGTGCGGCGGCTGTGGGAGGGCGAGACCGTCGACTTCTCCGGCGAGCACCTCTCGGTCGAGGCGGCCAGCCTCAACCAGCTGCCCGACCCCATCCCGGAGATCTACTTCGGCGGCTCCTCCCCCGCGGCCGGCACCGTGGCCGCCAGGCACGCCGACGTCTACCTGACCTGGGGGGAGCCGCCGGCGCAGGTCAAGGAGAAGATCGAGTGGATCCGCTCGGTCGCCGACGCCGAGCCGACCCGCAACGGGCGCCCGATGCGCTTCGGCATCCGGCTCCACACCATCACCCGCGACACCTCCGAGGAGGCGTGGGCCGAGGCGGACCGTCTGCTCGCCGGGATCGACGAGCAGACGCTGGCCAACGTCCAGTCCGGGCTCGCCAAGAGCGAGTCCGAGGGCCAGAAGCGGATGCTCGCCCTGCACGGCGGCTCGCGCGACAACCTCGAGGTCTACCCCAACCTGTGGGCCGGCGTGGGCCTGGTCCGCGGCGGGGCCGGCACCGCCCTGGTCGGCAGCCACGAGGAGGTGGCCGACCGGATCGCCGAGTACGCCGCGCTCGGCATCGAGGAGTTCGTCCTCTCCGCCTACCCGCACCTCGAGGGCGCCTACACCTTCGGTGAGGGCGTGCTGCCGATCCTGGCCGAGCGCGGCCTGTGGGACGACCCCCGCCCCACGGCTCGGGCGAGCACCGCCGCCGTCCCCTTCGCCACCGTCGGCCGGGCCGCCTCGTGACCGGCGCCCGACCACGGGTGGCCGTCGTCGTCGGCAACCCCAAGCCCGCGAGCCGGACGCTGGCGGCGGCCACCCACCTGGCCCGTGAGCTCACCGGCTCCGAGCCCGACCTGGTGGTCGACCTGGCCACCCTCGGTCCCTCGATCCTCGACTGGTCCGACGAGCACGTCGCGTCGCTGGTGGCGCAGGTGGGGGAGGCCGACCTGGTGGTCTTCGCCAGCCCCACCTACAAGGCATCGGTCTCCGGGCTGCTCAAGCTCTTCCTGGACCGCTTCGCCCCCGGCACCCTGCGCGGGATCGCCGTCCCGCTGATGCTCGGCGCCGGCCCGGCGCACGCGCTGGCGCCGGAGTTCACCCTGCGCCCGGTGCTGGCCGAGATCGGGGCCTCCACGCCGGTGCGCAGCCTCTACCTGCTCGACAGCCGGCACGACGACCCCGCGGCGTACGAGCCGTGGCTCGCCGCCGCCCGCCCGGTGGTCGCCGCCCTGCTCGACCTGGCGCCGCCGGGGTCCGCCTCGCCCCACCTGACAGGAGCCCTCTCATGACCGTCGTCCCCGAGACCGCCGAGCACGACCTCGACCCGCGGGTGCTGCGTGACGTCTTCGGCACCTTCCCCAGCGGGGTGGTCGCCGTCGCCGGCCGGGTGGGGGGCCGGCTGGTCGGCCTCGCCGCCAGCTCCTTCACGTCGGTGAGCATCGACCCGCCGCTGGTCTCCTTCTCCATCGCGCGGACCAGCAACACCTGGCCGGCCCTGCGGGAGGCCGGTCAGCTGGGGGTCAGCGTGCTGGCCGACCACCACGACCAGCTCTGCCGCCAGCTGGCCGGTCCGGCCGACCAGCGCTTCGACGACCTGGCCGTGCGCACCACGCCGGGCGGCGCGGTGCTGCTCGACGAGGCCGTGGCCTCCTTCACCTGCACGATCCACCAGGAGGTCGACGCGGGCGACCACTCCCTGGTGCTGCTGCGGGTGCACGGCGTCCGCGCCGAGGGCGACCGCTCGCCCCTGGTCTTCCACGAGAGCGGCTTCAAGCGGCTGCACCGCGACGACCTCGACCCCGCCACCCTGCACGGGCGGATCAACGGCGAGCCCGTCCGCGACGCGGGCGAGGCGGGCGACGCGGGCGGCTCCGGCGCGGAGGACGCGGCGTGAAGGCCGCGGTCGACTCGGCCACCGCCCGCCCCCGCAAGGTCGCGGTCGCCTCGGCCGTCGGCGCGACGATCGAGTGGTACGACTTCTTCCTCTACGGCACCGCGGCGGCGGTGGTCTTCGACAAGCTCTACTTCAACGGCCTCAGCGGGCCCGCGGCGCAGTTCGCCGCCTTCGGCACCTTCGCGGTCGGCTTCCTGGCGCGTCCGGTCGGCGGGATCATCTTCGGTCACTTCGGTGACCGCATCGGCCGCAAGCAGATGCTGCTGCTCACCCTGCTGATCATGGGGGTCGGCACCGCGGCCATCGGCCTGCTCCCCACCTACGACCAGATCGGGGTCTGGGCCCCGATCGCGCTGGTGGTGCTGCGGGTGCTGCAGGGGATCGGCGTCGGCGGGGAGTACGGCGGTGCGGTGCTGATGGCGGTCGAGTACGCACCGCCCGGCCGGCGCGGCTTCTTCGGCAGCTTCGCCCACATCGGGGTGCCCGGTGGGATGTTCCTCGCCGCCATCGCCTTCTCCATCGCCGGGCTGCTCCCCGAGGACCAGTTCCTGGCCTGGGGCTGGCGCGCCTGCTTCGTGGTCAGCATCCTGCTGCTCGCCGTCGGCACCTGGATCCGCCTGTCGGTGATGGAGACGCCCGCCTTCGCCAAGGTCCAGGAGGCCAAGGAGGTCTCTCGGCTCCCGCTCAAGGACCTGGTGCTCAGCCAGCCGCGTCCGCTGCTGCTCGGCATGGGGACCCGCTTCATCGAGGGGTTCACCTTCAACCTCTTCTCGGTCTACCTGCTCGCCTACGTCGTCACCAACATGGGCCTGCCCCGCGACTGGGCGCTCCAGGGCATCGTGGTCGGCGCCGGGCTCGGCGTGCTGCTGGTGCCGCTCGCCGGTGCCTGGTCCGACCGGTTCGGCCGCAAGCCGGTCTACCGGATCGGCGCCTGGATCGGGCTGCTCTTCGCCTTCCCGGCGGCGGCGATGGTCCAGTCCGGCCACCGTGGGCTGATCTTCCTCACCTTCGTCGGCGGGCTCGGCCTGATCTACGGCGTGGTCTACGGCCCGCTGGCGGCCTTCTGGTCCGAGCTCTTCGAGACCCGCTACCGCTACACCGCGCTGAGCACCCTCTACCAGGTCTCGGGGATCGTGGCCTCGGGCCTCACCCCCCTGATCGCCGCGTGGCTGGTGACGCGCGGCGACGGGACGCTGTGGTGGGTGGCCACCTACAACGTGGCGGTCGCGGTGATCTCGCTGACCTGTGCGCGGTTCCTCCCCGAGACGCTGGGGCGCGACCTGGACACCCTGGACGGGGGAGCGGACGACGCCCCTCGGGCCGACCGGCCCCGGGTCCCCGGCGACCGGGAGCCCGTGGAGGTCTGAGAGATTGGGAGCATGCAACAGGCTGTGCCGCGTGGCGGACCCGTCGTGGTGGTGGGCGCCGGTGTGGCCGGCCTGGCCGCCGCCCGGCTCCTGGCCGGGGCGGGGCGCGAGGTCATGGTCCTGGAGGGCTCACCCCAGGTCGGCGGGAAGCTGCGGCGTGACGAGGTCGCCGGCATCCAGGTCGACGTCGGCGCCGAGGCGATGCTGAACCGGCGTCCCGAGGGCGTCGACCTGGCGGCCGAGGTCGGCCTGCCCGTGGAGCACCCCACCGTGGCCTCCTCCCGGATCTGGACCCGAGGAGGGCTCCGGCCGCTGCCGCGCTCGCTGATGGGCGTGCCGCTGGACCTCGACGCGCTGGTCGCCTCCGGCGTCCTCTCCGACGAGGGGGTCGCCCGGGTGCGCCGGGAGCCCTCCCTGCCGCCGACCCCGGTGGACGGCGACATCTCGGTGGGCGACCTGGTGGCCGCCCGCTTCGGTGACGAGGTGGTCGACCGGCTCGTCGAGCCGCTGCTCGGCGGGGTCTACGCCGGTCATGCGCGCCGGCTCTCGGCCCGCGCGTCGGTGCCGCAGCTGGTCGCCTTCGCCGAGCGGGGCTCCCTGCTGGAGCAGGGCGCGGCCATCCCCACCACCTACGACCGCCCCGTCTTCGCCGGCATCCCCGGTGGGATGGGCCGGCTCCCCGAGGCGCTCGCCGCCGGGCTCGACGTCCGGACCGGCCACACCGCGCGCGAGCTGGTCCGCACACCGGAGGGTTTCGCCCTCACCGTCGGGCCCACCACGGCGCCGGAGCGGGTCGAGGCCTCGGCGGTGCTGCTGGCCACGCCCGCCGCCCCGACCGCCCGCCTGCTCCGTGAGGTGGCTCCCGCGACCGCCGCGGAGCTGGCCGGGATCGAGTACGCCTCGATGGCGGTCGTCACCTTCGCCTTCCGGACCGAGGACGTCGCACAGCTGGAGGCGTCGGGCTCGTCGGGCTTCCTGGTCCCCCCGGTCGACGGGCACCGGATCAAGGCCTCCACCTTCTCCTTCGCCAAGTGGGGCTGGGTCCGGGCGGCCGGTGCCGAGCAGGGCGTGGTCCACCTCCGCACCTCCCTGGGGCGGCACGGCGAGGAGACCGCGCTCCAGGCAAGCGACGACGAGCTGGTCGACTGGTCGCTGCGCGACCTCGAGGAGGCCACCGGCCTGCGGGCGGTCCCGGTCGACACCCACGTGCAGCGCTGGGGCGGCGGGCTGCCGCAGTACGCCGTGGGTCACCTCGACCTGGTCGCCCGGGCCCGGGCGGGCCTGCCCGACGGGGTGGCGGTCGCCGGGGCGGCGTACGACGGCGTCGGGATCCCGGCGGTGATCGCCTCGGCGAGGCTCGCGGTGGACCGGCTGCTCGCTCAGGCCTGAGGGTCGGGTCAGAGCGCCCCGCAGCGCTCCTCCGATCCTCTCGAACGGGGACCGCAGGGCGCTTGAACGGTTAACGGTTAAGAGCCATGTGGAACATTCTGGGCATGACGCCGGCTGACAAGCAGTACTCGAATGGTCTCGTAGGCCCCTTTGCCGTGCGTACGGAGAAGGTGGCTCTGTGGTTCTTCGCTGGCATCTTCGTCGTCGTCCTGTTCGTGCTGTTCGTTCTGCGACCCGAGGACCCGACGTTCCTGTACATATTCCTGCCCTTGCCTGTCGGCATGTTCGTGATCAGTGCGGTACGGCTTCGTCGGATGCTGCGGCAAGACGAGCAGGAGTAGTTCAGTGATGGCAAGACCCGGGCGCTGACGCTCCGGGGAGGCCTGCGGTACTGAGCCTCGTCGTTGGCCTCTCTTCTCGTGGCTCTTCTTCTCGTTTCGACGCGGTCTCGCACCTCGATCCGGTGGACACGATCCCCACGAACGAGGGGTGTCCGCATCGTGGCACCAGCTCCCTGATCTGCGCCTGTTCTGTCGGCGCTCCCTGGTTGACTCCTACCAGTGAACGGGGCCGGTTCGGCGGTCCCGGCGCCCAGGCGACGGGGGTCGTGCGATGTGCCTCGAGGACGGTGGCGGACAGGCCGGGACGCATCCGATCACCCGTGCCTGCGCGACCATGGCGTCGGCGCTGGACTCCCTCGTCGAGGTCGACCCGCTCTACCTGACCTCGGCCGCGCACCGGCAGGCCCTGCTGGACCTGACGAGGTTGGGCGACCGGGTGGAGTCGCTGCGGATGCGGGTCATCGAGGCCGCGATCCAGCCCGGTGGGGTGGTGGAGGCCGACGGGGCGAAGAGTGCCGCGGCGTGGCTCAACGCGCGCACCCGCACCGGGTACGGCGCCCCGAGGGGCGCGGAGAAGCTCGCGGTCGCGCTGGCCTCCAGGTGGCGCCAGGTCGCCGCGGCCCTGGAGGACGGGCGGGTGAACCTCCCGCAGGCCAAGGTCATCGTGAGAGCCCTCGACGCGCTCGTCACCGACCCCCTCCCCGGCGAAGAGGTCCCCGCCCAGGTCCTGCACCGGGCCGAGGCCCACTTGATCGCCGCGGCCGCCACGTTCGGGCCCGCCCACCTGGAGACCCTCGGTGCCGCGATCCTCGAGAAGGTCGCGCCCGAGACCGCCGACGAGCACGAACGCAAGATCCTCGAACGCGCCGAACGACGGGCCCAGGCCGCCACCCGGCTCGTGCTGCGCAGGCGCGGCGACGGCGCCACCGACCTCACCGCCCGGATCCCCGACGCGGTCGCCGCCCGGCTCAAGACCGTGCTGGAGGCCTGGACCTCTCCCAAGCAGGACTCCGGCAACGAGCACGGCGCCGCCACCAGGCTGGGCGCCTTCCCCCACACCGACGCCGCCACCGGGGTGCGGCTGCCGCAGGAGAGGCTCCGCGGACAGGCCTTCTGCGCGTTCCTCGAAGCCGCCGACCCCACGCGGATCCCCGCCCACGGCGGCTCGGCCACCAAGATCCTCATCACCATCCCCCTGGCCGCGCTCCGCGACCAGCTCAGCGGGCACGGCGACTGCGACCACCCCGGCGGCAGCAGCGGGACGGGGAGCAGCGGGGTGGCGAGCAGCGGGATGGGCAGCAGCGGTGGCGGGGTCGGGACGATCCTGACCAACGGCGACGAGCTCACCCGGATCAGTGCCCACCAGGTCCGCCGCCTGGCCTGCCAGGCGGGTCTGGTCCCCGTGGTGCTCGGCTCGGACTCCGTCCCCCTCGACATGGGGGCGGAGTCCCGGTTCTTCAAGCACTGGCAACGCGAAGCCACGATGCTCACCCAACACACCTGCGGCACCGAGGGATGCACCGTTCCCGCCACCTGGTGCGAGGTGGTCTTCCCCCGGTCTCGTGGACACCGTCACAGTGGTCGAAAGACCACGGAGAGGTGTCTAGATGACGACCTATTC
>NZ_JBZAJA010000004.1:0-426529 GCF_058215795.1 Nocardioides sp. Z40_12 | reverse complement strand
GAATAGGTCGTCATCTAGACACCTCTCCGTGGTCTTTCGACCACTGTGACGGTGTCCACGAGACCGGGGGAAGACCATCTCGCACCAGGCGAAGGGGCGTTCACAGCCGCTGACGGCGCAGCTGTCGTAGACCAGGGAGAGCGCGCGGCGCTGGGTGGCGGTGTGGAGTCGGGTCAGTCGGCCCAGGTCGAGGGGTTCGGAGCGGCTCCCCAGCACGGCCGGGACCAGCCCGGCCCCACACGCCAGGCGGCGGGCCTCGCCGGCGGTGATGGTGGTGCCGGTGTCGAGCTTGGCGGCGCCGATCCCGGTCAGGAGGGCGTCGAGACTGAGAGTGACCAGGACGGTGGCCTGGGAGGTGGCCAGGCCGGTGGTGGGGAGGTGCTCGATGAGCTCGCACAGGGCCTGGCCCTGGGTGAGGAGGTAGGACTGCGACGACGGGGCGGACTCGTCGATCACGCTCTGACGGGTCCCGTCGGCGGCGCGCTTGGCGGCGAGCCGGCGGGGGGAGGTGAGGTGGCCCAGGACGGTGTCGAGGAGGTGGCCGTGGAGCTCGGGGATGCGGAACTTCCCGCTCCAGGTGCCGTCGCCGTTGTCGTGCAGCGACAAGAAGGTTTCTTGGTCGGCGCCGTGCTTCTCGCGGGTGAGCATCTTGTGTTCGTGGGCGTCGGCGAGGTCGCGGTCGACGGGGTCGAACATGCGGCGGGCGGCTTGGCGGAGCCTTTTGGCGTTCATCGGCCGGCCGGAGCGGGTGGCGTCGCCGGTGGCTTTGGCGACCAGGTGCTCCTCGGCTTCGGCGACCTGCTCGGGGGTGGCGGTGTCGGGGGCCTGTTCGGCGGCCTCGACGATGACGCGGACCTGGTCGGCGCGGAGCCGTCCGGCGGCGAACGCCTCGCGGGTCGCGGTGTATGTGGTCTTCAGCAGCTCTCCCAACCGCACGCCGGCGGCTTGGGAGGCGCGGGTGGAGCCCAGCAGCCCGGCGAGCCAGGCGTCGGTGCCGGTGGCGGCGCCACCGACGTCGGGGTCGTCGGCGATCTGGCGGGCGTCGGCCTCGGCGGAGAGTGCCAGCCGCAGGGCCGTGGCTGCGGACTCGAGCTCGGCGACGGTCTGGATCACCTCACCGAGCTCGGTGAGCGGGACGGTGGAGGTGTCGAGGGTGCCGGCGGAGCGGACCGCCTCCCGGGCGGCGGCGACCAGGGCCCCGACCCGCGAGGGCACCCCGAACCCACCGAACCCACCGGGGGCACCGGCGGCACCGGGTGCCGCAGTGGCGGGGCGGGTGGTCGACATGAGTCAACCCAACCAGTCGCCACCGACACTTCCACCCCTGCCGCAGGCCCCGTCTCAGAGTGCGAACACCAGTTCGAAAAAAGTCGTAGAAGGCTCAGCGCAGCGTCGGCGCGCTCGGTCCCACCCGCTCGGCCAGCCACGCCTGCCGCTGCGCGTCGTCCGGGGAGAGGGCGTCGGAGATGACGTGCGGGCAGACCCGCCCGAAGTAGTCGGTGATCGGGCCGTCGGACTCGCGCACCAGCATCCCGGCCGCCTCGCCGTCGATCACCCACGAGCCGATCACCACGTAGTTGCCGTCGAAGACCGGCACGTCGGTGTAGGCCTGGTAGACGTAGCCCTCGGCGCCGTAGGAGCCGGGCATCTCGATGTCCTCGAGCGCGTCGGCGAGGTGGATGCGGATGTTGTCGCCCTCCCGGCCGTGCAGCGGCTTGGCGACCCAGTCCTCCAGGTCGCCCGGGTCGTCGAAGTAGGCGGGGAGCAGCAGCCGGTGGCCCGGGTTGCGCTCCCACAGCACCGGCAGCAGCGCCTTGGTGGAGAGCATCGCCTTCCAGGCGGGCTCGAACCAGTTGACCGGACGGGCCTCGCGCTCCTCGACGATGTGGCGCCCGAACGGCTCGGCCAGCATCTGCTCCCAGGCGTAGAGCTTGAAGGCGTTGCGGACGCGGTAGTCGTGGGCGTCGCGGAACTCGCGGGCGTCCGGGTTCCACCCGATCTCGGCCATCGGGTGGGCGAGGGTGGCGAAGCCGGCCTGGACGGCGGTGTCCATCAGGTAGTGGGCGGTCATCTCCATCTCGCCGTCGTCGTAGTTCTCGCCCTCCCCGAGGTCGTAGAAGAAGTGCAGCTCGTCGCCGTCGGTGGCGCCGGAGGTGCGCAGCCGCTGCCACCCGCCGACGAGCCGCTCGTGGACGCTGTTCCACTGGTCGAGCTCGGGCATCCGGTCCTCGAGCCAGCGCCACTGGGCGACGCCGGTCTCCACCAGCCCGGTGGGGGTGTCGCCGTTGATCTCCAGCATCTTGATCGAGGCGTCGGCGCCGTAGACGAGGTCGAACCGGGAGTAGAGCGACGGGTCCTGCCGCGCGATCGAGCGGCGTACGACCTCCATGGTGCCCGGCGGCAGCCCGAGCCGCTCATCCGACATCGTCGCGGCCATGTGCCCGGCGGCGTCGACGCACATCGCCCAGAGCTCCTCGGTGGCCGCCTCGAGGGCGTCGACCTCGTCGCCGGTCACCTCGTACCAGGCGGACTCGTTCCAGTAGGGCCGCGTGGTGCCGTCGGGCAGCTCGGTGACCGGGAAGACGAGGCCCTGCTCGGTGACGATCCGCTGCCAGTCGGGGCGCGGCTTGATCTCATGGCGCCACATCAGGCGATGCTGGCGCAGACGATGGCGGCCACCGAGAGTGCGGAGGCGGCGGCCAGCCAGGCCAGCGGGCGGACCGGCCCCGGCTCGGTGACGATCTGGCGCAGGTTGCCGGGCGTCACCGCGTCGATGGCGAAGAGCATCGCCGCGTTGAGCGCGACGCCGAGGATGGCGAAGGAGACCGTCCAGGCCAGCGGCCACCCCAGGTCGGTCGCCCCGTTGACCCAGATCGCGGTGAAGAGCACCAGCGCGTTGGAGATCATCCACGCCGAGGCGACCAGTCCGGCCGAGCGCGACTGCAGGTGGACCGAGGCCTTGCCGGACTCGTCGGTGCCGTGCAGGTGGCTGCCCAGGTGGCCGGGGGTCACCAGGTCGAGGACGTAGTAGGCGACGATGAGGATCACCCCCGACACCAGCGCGTAGACGATGGCGTGGAAGACGGCGTTGAGCAGGTCGGTCACGGGTTCTCCTGGTCGGGGATGGGCAGGTCAGGACGAGAAGCCGCGGTTGGAGACCCCGAACCCGCCCTTGGTGGTCGTGGACTTCACGCTGGAGCCGCCGGTGGCCGGCAGCCCGCCGCGCTGCACGCTGCCGTTGAGGCCGCTGCCGCGCCAGGTACCTCCGGTGGCCAGGCCGCCCACGGGCGGGACCCGCGAGCTGGCGCCGAGGTAGTACCAGAAGAAGCCGGTACCGACGCCGCTGTAGTCGCGGCTGGTGTCGCACTGGTCGTCGTCGACCCGCTCCTGGGTGTCGGGGTCGACGCAGACCGCGGCGTAGTCGGCGGAGGTGGTGGCGCAGCCGGTCAGTCCGGACGCCGCCAGGGCAGTGACGCCGAGCGCGACCGAGGCGGAGCGCATGCGTCGACGTGGCGTGGTGGTCATCGGTCCTGCCTCTGCTGGGAGTGACGGGTCAGGCTGGGGTAGGCGAGCCCGGTGCCGAGGACCAGGGCGGCGGCGACCAGGGAGGTCGTGGAGCTGTCCCGCGCGCTGAGGACCAGGGCTGAGATGAACGTACCCGCTGCGGCTGTGGGAAGAACGATGCGGCGTACCGGCCGCTCGGCGCTGTCGCGTCGGCCGAAGTAGAACGGGACGGCGGCGCAGGTCAGGGCGTAGTACGCCGAGACGAGCAGCGCGGTGGCCGCGACCGAGTCGGCCAGGACCGCGTCGCTGGTGACGACCAGGACGGCGTAGGTGGCAGCGGCGAGCCCGGTGAAGACCCACGTCGCGGTCGCCGGGGAGCCGGTCGAGGTGACCCGGGAGAGCACGGCGGGCAGGTCGCCGCGCCGCGACATCGAGAACATCGCCCGGGCCGACGGGAGGATCGTGGTCTGGGCGCTGGCCAGGGCCGAGACGAGGACGGCGCCGGCCAGGATCGTGCCGCCGGTCGAGCCCATCAGCCGGCTGCCGAACTCGGCCAGCACGTCCCCCTCGCCGACCGCGGCCAGCCGGTCGACCCCGGCGTAGGAGGTGATCGCCCAGGCGAACCCGGCGTAGAGGACGACCAGGAGCCCCATCGCGGTCAGGGCGGCGCGGACCGGGGTGGCCACCGGGTCCTCGGACTCCTCGTTGACCGAGAAGGAGGAGTCCCACCCCCAGTAGAGGAAGACCGCGACCAGGAAGGCGGCGACCACGCCCGAGGCGCTCAGGTCGGGGTTCGCCACCCCGGCCGTGGGCGGCAGCGGTGTCGCCAGCGCGGCCCGGACGGCGAAGACGACCAGCAGCAGCGCCTCCACGGTGAAGAGGGTCAGCTGGGTGCGCGCGGCCAGGGTGATGCCGCGCGCGGCCAGCGCCGCCATCGCGACCAGCAGCACGATCCCGGCGCCCGCCTGGGCGAGGCGGGAGTCGGCCAGGCCGTCGAGCCCGACCACCGTGTAGCCGTAGATCGCCGCCGCCTGCATCAGGTTGCTCATCACCAGCACGCAGGCGGCGATCACCATCCAGCCGGCCAGGACGCCGGCCCGCCGCCCGAACGGCTTGGAGGTCCAGGCGTAGCAGGTGCCGCAGTCGGGCTCGACGGCGTTGAGCTCGGCGAAGGCGAGGATGACGAGCACCACCGGGAGCGCGGCGAGGGCGAGCAGCAGCGGGGCCGCGTCGCCGACCATCGCGGCGAGCAGCCCGACCGTGACGGCCAGGGAGTAGGCCGGGGCGGTGGAGGCCAGCGAGAAGACCGTCGAGACGGTCAACCCCACCGAGCGCGGGGCGAGGCTCCCGGACATGCGCGCGTCCTCTCGACGGGCTGCGGTCCGTTCGTCACTCGACGCGCCACTGCAGCGGGTTCAGGGTAGTCCCCGGCCCTAGCATCGTCGCGTGCCCTGCTTCCGCCTGACGACCCACGTCGCGGCTCCGCCGTCCCGGTGCTTCGACCTGTCGCTCTCCGTGGACGCCCACACCGCCTCGATGGGCCGCTCGGGCGAGCGTGCCGTGGCCGGCCGGACGGAGGGTCTCCTGGGTCCGGGGGAGTGGGTGACGTGGCAGGCGCGGCACTTCGGACTGCCGTTCCGCATGACGGTGCGAGTCGTCGAGCACCGACGGCCCGAGGAGTTCGTCGACGTCCAGGTCCGGGGGCCGTTCGCGGTGTGGCGTCACCGTCATCGTTTCGAGCCGGACGGGCGCGGCGGGACGACGATGACCGACGAGATCTGCTTCCGCTCCCCCCTGGGGCCGGTCGGCCGGGCGGTCGACGCGCTGGTCCTGGGGCGCTACCTGCGCCGCCTGGTGGCCTCGCGCAACGGCTGGCTGGCGAGCACCCTGGAGTCCCGACCGGAGGCGTAGCCGGGGTCCCGGCCGGGTCGCCGGTCAGCTCGGCGCGGCGCTCACGCGCCGATGCGGCCGTCGATGCCCTCGCGCAGCAGGTCGACGTGGCCGCAGTGCCGGGCATACTCGGTGACCATCCGCAGCACCAGCCAGCGCAGGTCGACCTCCTCGTCCCAGTCCAGCGGCCGGGCGCGGTCGTCGAGGTCGTGGGCGGCGAGGATCTCGCGGGAGACGTCGCACTCCGCGCGCCAGCGGGCGAGGTCGGTCTCCAGGTCGGCGTCGGGAGGCGGCTCGAAGTCGAGCTCGACACCGTCGGTGACGGGGAAGAGGAGCGAGACGTCGCGGCGCTCGAAGTTCTGCTGGAACCACCAGCGCTCGCAGTCGGCCAGGTGTCGCACGATCCCGTGCAACGACAGGGTGGAGGGCGGCATCGGACGGGACCGTGCGTCCTCGTCGCTCACGCCCCGGCACTTCAGCTCGATCGTGGCGCGGTAGTACTCCAGGTAGGCGGTCAGCGCCTCCCGCTCACCGGCGACCCGAGGGATCCGGGGCCGGTCGTCGTCGGCCCAGCCCGGCGCGAAGTCGTCGTCGCTCAGGCCGGACTCGGCCCGCACCGTGCTCTGTGCGGGGGTGGCTTCCATCCTCCTGACTGTGGCGGATCCGGGGGCGTGCTGTCCAGGGCGCGCCCCCCACCTGGCGGTCGTCCGCGACACCCGCCACCATGTGGTCGGTGAGGACCGGCGGAGAGCAGCGAGCCCGATGAGCCCGGCGAGTCCGCGCGCGATCCACGCCGGGTCGCTGGGCGCCTGGCTGCTCAAGACCGACCCGCGGGTGACCCCCGTCGACGACCTGCTGGCGAGCGGGTTCGCCGCCGTCGCCACCAGGTGCGTACGCCGCAGCTACCGGACCGACCTGATCGCCCCCGGGCAGGCGGTGCTGCTGTGGGTCAGCGGCGGCGACCGGCGCCATCGCGCCGGCCTCTACGCCCAGGGCCGCACCACGGGGCCGGCGACGCTCGACGACGAGGGCGGGCTCGTCATGCCGGTCACCCTCCGGGCCCTGCCCCGGCCGGTGGGCCGCGACGAGCTGCTCGCGCACCCCGCGCTCCGCGGCGCCGAGGTGATCCGGATGCCCGCCGGCAGCAACCCGTCGTTCCTCACCCTCGCCCAGCTGGACGCGCTGGTGCTGGGGTGGCCGCAGGTCGACCCGGCGACGTCCTGACCGGACGTCTCAGTCCAGCGGGTCGTGCCGGTAGACCAGGTGAGTGACGTGCGGCGTCGTCCGGGCCGAGACCGGCGTCATCGCCAGGTCGTCGACCCCGTCGAGGACCCGCAGGCCGGCGCCGACCGTGAACGGCACGACGTGCAGGCGCAGCTCGTCGACGTCGCCGGCGGCCAGGTAGGCGTTGAGCGTGCTCACCCCGCCGGCGATGGACACATCGCCCTCCCCGGCGGCCTCGCGGGCCAGCGCGAGCGCGGCGTCGTAGCCGTCGGTGACGAAGTGGAAGGTGGTGCCGCCCTTCATCCGCACCGGCTCCCGCGGCCGGGAGGAGAGCACGAAGACCGGGGCGTGGTACGGCGGCTCGTCGCCCCACCAGCCCGTCCACCCCAGGTCCCACTCGCCGCGGTCGGGCCCGAACATGTGCCGGCCCATCACGTAGGCGCGGGCCTGCACGATCGCCTCGATCTCCGCGGCGCTCTCGTCGTGGTGCTCGAACATCCAGGTGTGCAGCCGGTGGCCCACGTGCGGTCCGAAGGGGTGCTCCAGCGACTGGTCTCGGCCGGCCCCGACCAGGTCGAGGGAGACGGCCATGTCCGCGGTCACGATGCCCATGAAGAGACGCTAGGGGCCCCGCGGCCGGCGGCGCCACCCCCTGAGGCCGGGAGGGCTACAGCCGGCCGGTGAGCCGGCCGTGCCGGGCGGCGCTGGCCTCGTCGAGGCCGATGATCTCCACCGCCTTGCCACGCCGCTCGTACTTGGTGGTGATGGCGTCGAGCGCGGCGACGGTGGAGGCGTCCCAGACGTGCGCGGCGGAGAGGTCGATCACCACCCGCGCCGGGTCGCCGGCGTAGTCGAACTGGGTGTAAAGGTCGTTGCTGGAGGCGAAGAAGAGCTCGCCGGTGACCCGGTAGACGGCGACGGCGCCGCCCTCGTCGAGGGTGCGGTGGGTCTCGGTCAGGTGCGCCACCCGCCGGGCGAAGAGGGTCATCGCCACCAGGACGCCGACCCCGACGCCGATCGCCAGGTTGTGGGTCCACACGGTGACCACCACCGTGGCGACCATCACCAGGGTCTCCGAGAGCGGCATCCGGCGCAGCGTCGCCGGCGCGACGCTGTGCCAGTCGAAGGAGCCGACGGCGACCATGATCATCACCGCCACCAGCGCGGCCATCGGGATCAGGGCGACGAGGTCGCCGAACCCGACGACCAGCACCAGCAGGAAGAAGCCCGCGAGGAAGGTGGAGATCCGGGTGCGAGCCCCGGAGACCTTCACGTTGATCATCGTCTGGCCGATCATCGCGCAGCCGCCCATGCCGCCGAAGAGCCCGGTGATCAGGTTGGCGCCGCCCTGGCCCCACGCCTCCCGGGTCTTGTCGGAGCCGGTGTCGGTGACGTCGTCGACCAGCTTGGCGGTGAGCAGCGACTCCAGCAGGCCGACCAGGGCCATCGCCAGCGCGTACGGCGCGATGAGCTGCAGCGTCTCGAAGGTGAACGGGACGTCGGGCAGGAAGAGCGACGGCAGGCTGTCGGGCAGCTCGCCCTCGTCGCCGACGTCCGGGACGTCGACCGCGGCCAGCACGGTGAAGGCGGTGAGCAGCGCGATGGCGACCAGCGGCGCGGGAACGGCCGTGGTGAGCCGGGGCAGGCCGACGATCACGGCCAGGCCGACGGCGACCATCGGGTAGACCGGCCACGGCACGTCGACCAGGTGGGGCAGCTGCGCCACCAGGATCAGGATCGCCAGGGCGTTGACGAAGCCGACCATCACCTGGCGCGGGATGAACCGCATCAGCTTCGCCACCCCGGCCACGGCGAAGGCGATCTGCAGCACGCCGCCGAGCAGCACGGTGGCGATCAGGTGGTCCAGGCCGTGGTCGCGCATCACCGGCGCGATCACCAGCGCCACCGCCCCGGTGGCCGCGGAGATCATCGCCGGCCGCCCGCCCAGGAACGAGATCGAGATCGCCATGGTGACCGAGGCGAAGAGCCCCACCCGCGGGTCGACGCCGGCGATGATCGAGAAGGAGATCGCCTCGGGGATCAGCGCCAGCGCCACGACCAGCCCGCCCAGCGCCTCGGTGCGCAGCAGGCGTGGGGAGCGCAGGGCGGTGCGGACGGTGACGTCGGCGGCGGGGGAGAGGGTGGTGCTCACGTGGCTCCGTTTCGAGGACAGGGCGGACAGGCCCGTCGGGCAGGGTACGAGGCGACCGGGAGCGGGTCTGCCGCCGTACCGCCCTCAGTGGTCCTCGCCCCAGTTGGCGACCAGCACCGCCACCGGCGGCAGCACCGCGGCGACCACGGACATGGCGACGGCCGCGGACGTGGACCAGAGCCGGACCAGGTTCCACGCCAGCAGGATCAGCACGAGGCAGGTGCCCATCAGTGCGAGGTACCAGCGCCGGCGCCGCCGCAGGCGCGCACTCTGGGCCTCGCGGGCGGTGCTGACCGTGAAGCGGGGGCGGTCCGGTCCCATCGGTCCACCTTGCCACGCGGTCTGCGTCTCCGGCGAGGTGACGGCGAGCTCCTCCAGCCAGGCCCGCCAGGCCGGCTCCTCGCGCTCGGCGGTGCCGGGGAACTCGGTGCTGACCTCCTGACGCTGCGCCGTTGCGACGCGCCAGGGGTCGGTCACGCTCGGGAGGCCGCGCGCACCAGCTCCGCCGCGGCGAGGTCGATCTCCTCCGTCGTGGTCCAGCGCCCCAGCGAGAGCCGCAGCGCGCCCAGGGCACGGTCCCGGTCGGCTCCCATCGCGGTCAGCACCGGCGACGGAGTGTGCTCACCGCTGTGGCACGCCGACCCGGTCGAGGCCGCCACCGTCGGCGCCGAGTCGAGCAGCTCGTGGCCCAGCACGCCGCTCACGCTGACGTTGAGCGTGTTCGGCAGCCGCTCGCGCTCGGGTCCGTTGAGCCGGACCCGGCCCGGCAGCCCGTGCTCGAGTGCGTGGTGCAGCCGGTCGCGCAGCGCCGCGAGTCGCTGCTCGGAGCCTGAGGCCAGGTCCTCGGCGGCCAGCCGTGCCGCCGTCCCCAGGGCGACGATGAGGGCCACGCTCTCGGTCCCCGCTCGGAGTCCCGCCTCCTGCCCACCGCCGTAGACCACCGGCTCGAGGTCGATCCCGGCACGCACGTAGAGCGCCGCGATCCCCTTGGGGGCGTACATCTTGTGTCCGACGACGGTGAGCAGGTCCACGTCCAGCCCTTCCACGTCCAGCGGGATCTTCCCGGCCGCCTGGGCCGCGTCGCAGTGGAGGAGCGCGCCGTGCTCGTGGGCGATCGCCGCCAGCTCCGCGATCGGCTGCAGGGCACCGGTCTCGTTGTTGGCGGCCATCACCGAGACCAGCGTCCGCTCGCCGGCCCTCGCCCCGGAAGAGGGCTGCTCCAGCAGCCGGGCCAGCAGGGCCGGCTCCACGACGCCGTCGTCGGCGACCGGCAGGAGCGAGACCCGGGTGCGGTGGTGTCGTGCGAGCGCCTCGCAGGTGCTGAGGACCGACGGGTGCTCGGTGGCCTGGGTGATGACGTGGGTCCGCGGTGCCGACGCGGAGAGCACGCTGCCGCGCAGGGCCAGCAGGTTCGCCTCGGAGCCGGAGCCGGTGAACACCACCGTCCCTCCCCGCTCTCGGGCGCCGATCAGCGCGGCCACCTCCGCGCGGGCCCGTGCCACGGCCCGCTGCGGCTCGGCCCCGAATTCGTGCGAGCTCGACGGGTTGCCGAAGTGGTCCTGGAGGTAGGGCAGGGCCGCCTCGGTCACCGCCGGATCGACCGGCGTCGTGGCGTTGTGATCCAGGTAGACCGTGCGGCGGGGCGCTTCGTGGGGCCGGGTCATGACCTACACCGGCGCCAGCGGGCGGTGGGGGCCCTCGGGCAGGGTCACGGTGATCGACTCAGCCGGCACCTTGCTGAAGCGGTGGGTCTCGTCGCGGCTGACAGCGACGACGCGGGGCGTGGGCATACCGCCATCCTGACACCGCGGACCCTCATCGGCCCCCGGTGGCGGGCGATCCCGCGGAGCGCCGGACCCGCCGCCACTCCCAGGCGGCCAGGGAGGCCCACAGCACGGTCAGGACCCGGCTGCTCCAGCTGCCGTCGGGCGGAAGGGCGAGGGAGCCGGCGAGCACGGCCAGCCCCGAGTGGAGCCACGCCTTGCGCCGGGTGCGGTTGGCCCGGTCCACGGGGAAGTGCGCCGCGTAGTCCTCGGGGCGTCCGAACTCCTCCTGCAGCGTGGTGCCGGCCTCGAGGGCGTGGGCCTGTGCCTCGGCCACCAGGGTGCGCACCCGCGACTCGGGCATGTCGGCGCGCAGACGCAGGACGCCGGCCAGCACCCGCAGCCACTCCTCGTCGTCCCGCGGCGCGCGCCAGGTGGCGGGCTCCTTGCCCGGGAGCAGGCTGTCCAGGACCCGGCCCGCCAGCGCGCACGCCAGTGCCAGCAGGACGAGCTGCCAGGCGCCGGCCTGCCCGATGGGGTGCTCCCTGCTCCACCAGATCAGCAGGGCGGTGAGGAGGCTCCCGCCCACCATGACCGTCCCACCGACGGCGATCGCGACGCCGACCGGACGTCGGGCCAGCGTCTTCTCCCAGGCGGTGAGGGCGCTGACCATCACCAGCCCGCCGAGGACGGGGAAGCCGAGGAGTCCGAGTTCGTAGTCGAGCCCCCAGCCCTCCTGGGCCACCCCCACGACGAGGAAGGTGACGGCGAGCCCGGCGGCCAGGTACATGCCGATCACGGCGACGTCGCGCCACCTGCTGCTCGGTTCGGGGATGACGGAGGGCAGGCCCTGGCTCCGGCGCTCGGCGAGCTGCCCGTCCACCCACTCACGAGGCTCGCCGAAGAGCTCGACGGGGGAGTCGCCGGTCTGGTCGATCAGCACGCGGGCCTCCTGGAGGATCTCGTCGCGCACCGGTGCCGCCACGTGTGCGAGCACCAGTCCGAGCCGGGCTTCGTCGAGCCAGTGCTCCAGGTCCGCGGATCGCTCGTCGGTCTCGTTCATCGTGTCTCCCCCGTCGTGGTCGATCCGGTGCCGTCGCCGGCCATGGCGCTCAACGTCTCCGCGAGCTCGCGCCACAAGGTGAGCTCCTCGTGGAGTCGGGCGCGACCGGCCGCGGTCAGGTGGTACTCCCGCTTCCCCGGGCCCCCCGTGCCCTCGACCCAGGCGGCCTCGACGCTGCCGGCCTCCTCCAGCCGGTTGAGGACCGGGTAGAGGGAGCCGCCCTTGAGCACCCCGAGGCCGTGCGCCGCCAGCTCCTGGGCGATGGCATACCCGTGCCGGGGCCCCCCGGTCAGGCTGCCCAGCACGGCCAGATCCAGCCCGGCCCGGATCCAGGGCATCGGCCAGCGAGGGGTGTCGGTCACGTATCTAAGTATGCAGCATATCTAGATAGATGTCAGCACTCAGGATCTCCGGTCAGGGGTCGGCCAGGGGATCCTCGGCGGCGTCTGCGCCGGGCCCGGTCGCCGGCTCGGCCTGACTCCATGTCAGCACGCTCGACGTGGGCCCAGACAGCGTCGACCCGTCGCAACGCCCACGACCGGGCCGGTCCTCGGCTTATGGTCACGCCATGACGAGGGGGCTGACGAGACGCGCGGCGCAGGCGGCAGTCGCACTGGTCGCGCTGGGCGGCTGCACCCTCGTCGAGCCCGGTCCCTCGACGGCGGAGCCCACGAGGGCCACCCAGGCGCCGCCCCTGCCCGCCGCGTCGGTGGCACCGCACGGCACGGCGTCCGCGCTGCTGGCGACCCTGGAGACCAAGGGCCGGGCGCCGATGACCGGATACGACCGGGCCCGGTTCGGCCCGGCCTGGCTCGACGCCGACCGCAACGGGTGCGACACCCGCAACGACGTGCTCGCCGCGCACCTGGTCGACCTCGCCTTCGAGCCCGGGACCCGCGACTGCGTTGTCACCTCCGGGACGCTCGCGGATCCCTACACCGGGAGCCGGATCGACTTCGTCCTCGGCCACGGTGCCCTGGTCGACGTCGACCACGTGGTGGCGCTCGGCAACGCCTGGGCCACCGGCGCCTTCGACTGGGACGTCCGGAAGCGGGCGGCGCTGGCCAACGACCCGCTCAACCTGCTGCCCGTCGACGCGGGGGCCAACCGCCAGAAGCGGGACGGCGACGCCGCCACCTGGCTGCCGCCGCGCCGAGCAGTCCGCTGCGACTACGTGGCCCGTCAGGTGAGTGTGAAGGCGAAGTACGAGCTGTGGGTCACCCCGGCCGAGCGCGCGGCGATCGAGCGGGTGCTGACCGGCTGTCCGGAGCAGCCTGCCACTCCTGACTCGGGGGCGCCGGTGCGCGTCGACCACGACCTCACCGACCCGGGCGCCCCGGCCCCGCCCGCCCCCGGGGGCGCCCTCCACCTGGAGAACTGCACCGCGGCGCGAGCGGCCGGGCTCGCGCCGGTCCGCCGCGGCGACCCCGGCTACGGCCCGCACCTGGACGGCGACGGCGACGGCGTGGCCTGCGAATAGGCCGTCGAGCACCTTGCGTGCATCAGGCGAGTGACTACTCTAGAGTGGCCACTCTATGAATCGCTCGCCGCGGACCATCCCGTCCTCCGCACCGCCTGGCCGCACGGCTGGCCGGCGGGGGTGGCTGCCCTGGCTGGTCGGGGTGGTGGGCCTCGTCATCGCCTACTCGCCGATGTGGCTGCCGCGGCTGAGCCGGGCGGTCGGCGTCGAGCCACCGCTACCCGGTCCCGCGTCGTCGATCCCGTGGAACGTGCTGGCGGTCGCGTGCCTGCTCGCCTACGTGCTGCTCGTCGAGCGTCGTCCCCTCGCCTCGATCGGCCTGCGGCGTCCGCAGGGGAAGGAGGTCGAGTGGGCGCTCTACCTGTTCGGCTTCGCCATGACGTGGCAGTGGGTCGTCCTGACCTTCTGGCCTCCGGAGGAGGACTCCGGCACGGCATCGATCACCTCGCTGCCGATCATCGCCGTCCTGGCAATGATCGTCTCCGCGGCCGTCTGCGAGGAGATCGTCTATCGCGGCTATCCGATCGAACGCCTCACCGAGCTGACCGGACGTCGCTGGGTCGCCTTCGCGCTCACGATGCCGCTCTTCATCGCCCCGCACGTGGCGTTCTTCGGTCCCGCATGGCTCTGGACGAGCGGCGTCGGAACCCTTGCGCTCTACGTCCTCTACGCGCGGACGCGGAACCTGCCGGCCTGCATGCTGCTGCACCTGTGTCTCAACCTCCCGATCCTCATCCCGACGATCGCCCAGCGCGTCGGCGGATAGGTCGGACAGCGGCGCGGGCGAGGGCCGGCCCCTCGCCGTGGACGCGGTGGGAAAAAACTCGAGGTTCGTTGTCGAAGGAGCGCCCGGTCGTTCGACGTGTGTGCGAGAAGCATCTTCCAGCAACCAGTAGGAGTGATCGAGATGCCGCGTTTCATGGGGTTCGTGAGGATGGAGGAGGGCGTCAGCACGCCGCCCCCGCAGTCGCTGTTCACCGCGATGGAGGGATACATCGGTGAGCGCGCCGCGAAGGGGGTGTTCCTCGACGGTGGCGGGCTCTACGGCACCGAGGACGCCGTCAACTTCGTGGTCCGCCAGGGCGAGGTCAGCCGGGTCGACGGGCCGTACGCCGAGGCCAAGGAGGTCGTCGGCGGGTGGTCCCTCCTGCAGTACGACACCCTCGAGGAGGCCGTCGCCGACCAGCAGCTCTTCGCCGACCTGCACGCCAAGCACTGGCCGGAGATGACCGTGGTCGCGACGCTGCGCCAGGTCTCGGAGGCGCCGGGCGACTGAGCAGCGGGTGGTCGCGACGGGGGTTCACTACGCTGCACAGGTGCCGGCAGAGCAGACCGACGACCCCCAGCAGGCCGTCGTCGCCGCGTGGCGGGCCGAGTCGGCCCGCCTCGTCGGCGCGCTGACCCGGATGACCCGCGACGTCGACCTCGCGGAGGATCTCGCCCAGGACGCGCTCGTCGCCGCGCTCGAGCAGTGGCCCGAGAGCGGCGTGCCCGACAACCCGGGCGCCTGGTTGATGACGGCCGCGAAGCGACGGGGCATCGACCACTTCCGGCGCGCCGAGGTGCTGCGCCGACGGGTCGCCGAGCTCGGGCGCGCCGGCGTGGGGGAGGAGGAGGCGATGCCCGATCTCGACTCCCAGATCGACCACGTCGAGGACGACGTCCTGCGGCTGGTCTTCCTCACCTGCCACCCCGTGCTCACGGCCGAGTCGCGCGCGGCGCTGACGCTCCGGCTGGTGGGAGGGCTCACCACCGCCGAGGTCGCGCGAGGGTTCCTGGCGTCGGAGAAGGCGATGGGACAGCGGATCTCGCGGGCCAAGAGGACCCTCGCCGAGGTGCGCGCCGAGTTCGACCTGCCCACCGGAGCGGAGCGGGCCAAGCGCCTCGACGACGTGATGACCGTGATCTACCTGATCTTCAACGAGGGCTACACCGCCACCGCCGGCGAGGACTGGATGCGGCCCGACCTCTCCCACGAGGCGATCCGGCTGGCGCGGATGCTGGCGGCGCTGACCCCGGACGACCCGGAGGTGCTGGGGCTGCAGGCGCTGCTGGAGCTGCAGGCCTCGCGGGCGGCCGCCCGGGTCGACGACTCCGGCGCCCCGGTGCTGCTGGAGGCGCAGG
Source organism: Nocardioides sp. Z40_12 (assembly GCF_058215795.1). Taxonomy (NCBI): domain Bacteria; kingdom Bacillati; phylum Actinomycetota; class Actinomycetes; order Propionibacteriales; family Nocardioidaceae; genus Nocardioides; species Nocardioides sp. Z40_12. The sequence continues at coordinate 411,329 of NZ_JBZAJA010000004.1, read as the reverse complement.
ACCGGGCCCGCTGGGACCAGTCGCTGATCCGGAGCGGGAGCGAGGCCCTGCGCCGGGCCGAGCGCCTGGCCGCGGGCGGCAGACCGGTCGGGAAGTACTTCCTGCAGGCCTCGATCGCCGTGCAGCACGCCCGCGCGGAGCGGGCGCAGGAGACCGACTGGCGGCGCATCGCCGCCCTCTACGACGTGCTGGCCGACGCCGCCCCCGGCCCGGTCGTGGAGGTGAACCGCGCCGTCGCGCACGGTCGCGCCTTCGGCCCCGACGCCGGCCTGGCCGTGGTCGGGCGGTTGGGCGACGACGCGCTCGGCGGCTCCGCCCTCATCCCGAGCGTCCGCGGCGACCTGCTGGAGCGGGCGGGGCGCCACGCCGAGGCGGCCGCGGCGTTCACCCGGGCTGCCGCACTCACCCAGAACGAGCGCGAGCGGGCGCTCCTGCACGGGCGGGCGCAGCACAACCTGCGTGGCGGGCCGCACGCCCCGCGAAGCGGCTGACGGACGGACCCGAGGTCTGAGCCACCGGTCGCCTGGAACCGAGGCCGCGCGTCAGCCGGACGGGGTCCGTGCCTCGTCGCGCCGGGTGCGCAGCCCGGCGCGCGACCGGTACGCCGCGGTGCTGTTCTCGTGGGGGAACGGCAGGTCCGGGACGGGGACGCCGAGCGCGCGGCTGAGCGGCTCCCAGCCGTCGCCCGGCTGCCACTCGACCAGCCGCTCGGGCGGCACCTCCGCGCGGACCTCGGCGTTCCACCGGTCGTAGCCGGCCACCACGTCGCCCGGGGCGCCGGCGTCGGGGAGCAGGTCGCGGAAGATCGCGCGGAAGAGCGGCACCATCGGGTCGGTCTCCGGCCGGCCGAGGATCTCCCGGGTCCGCGGGACGACGGTGGCCGCCATGCTGCGGTGCCAGGCCTCCGCGCTGCTGCGGGTGGAGAGCAGCACGGGTGCGTCCGGGAAGGCAGCGGCCAGGTCGCGCCAGCAGCTCGACGCCGGGAAGTCGACGGCGGCGGCGTACCCCGCGAGGAAGTCGTCCCAGACCGGCGGCCGGCCCGCGATCGCCGCGACCCAGACGGGCGCCTGCTCCGGGTGGGCGAAGACCTCGCTCATGTGGTGCACGGGTGCGCCCAGCAGGTGCCGCAGCGCCTCGCGGAGCGACGAGGTGCCGGTGCGCGGCAGGCCGGCGCCGATCAGTCGCAGGGTCACCCGGCGAGCGTAGGGCTTCCGGGTCACCGCCGCGGTCGCCAGCCCGGCGGGTGCACGCCGGGCAGCAGGGGCTGGGGCCCGGCCGTCAGGAGGTGGTGGTGCCGCCAGGCCCAGTGCACGAGCAGACCGGCGGTCACCGAGCCGAGCGAGCCGAGCGCGAGGTCGCCCAGCGTGTCGGCGTACCTGTCGACGGCGCCCGAGGTGCTGAGGAAGGCGTAGTACTCGGCGATCTCCCAGCCGAGCGCCGCGGTGACGCCGAAGGCGAGGGAGCGCTCGAGCACCTGGCCGCGGGTCGCCCGCGGCGGCAGGGTGAGGAGGATGAAGGCGGCGGTCAGCACGCCGGTGTTGACGAAGTGCATCAGGTCGTCGAACCAACGCACCGTGTCGTAGAGGTCCATCCGGTTGCCGAGGGTGTCGGTGAAGCAGGTCAGCGTGACCATCAGGTCCACGACCCACGGGAACGTCACCCAGTGGCGCCAGCGCAGGAACCAGAGGGCCGGGACGACGAACGCCGCCAGCGGGTAGCCGACCGCCCGGGCGGTGGAGCCCTTGCCCTCGAGGTGGCCGAGCTCGGGGTAGCGGAGCGCGGTGATCAGCAGACCCACCAGCATCACCTTGGCCGCGACGTCCAGGACGATGACGGCGACCGGACCCGGCACGGGGGTTCGGACCGAGAGGGAGGTGAGTTCGCTCACACGACCCACGCTAGCCAGATGCGACCAATGCGGGCCTCCGACGCGCTGCACCGCACGGGCCGGCGCGGTGCGTCGGACGCACTCGCCGGGGCGGACCGGAATAGTCCCCCCGCGCCGGACCGTTGCCCCGTCATGACCGCCACCCCGATCTCGATCCTCGACCTTGCCCAAGTAGGAGCCGGAGACACCGCGGCGGACAGCTTCCGCGCCAGCGTCGAGATCGCTCGGCTCGCGGAGCGCACCGGCTATCGCCGCGTCTGGTACGCCGAGCACCACAACATGCCGACCATCGCCTCCTCGGCGACCGCCGTCCTGATCGCCCACGTCGCCGCCCACACCTCGACGATCCGGCTCGGCGCCGGCGGGGTGATGCTGCCCAACCACTCCCCGCTGGTGATCGCCGAGCAGTTCGGCACCCTGGCCACGCTGCACCCCGACCGGATCGACCTGGGCCTGGGTCGCGCGCCCGGCAGCGACCAGAACACGATGCGCGCCCTGCGCCGGGACCCGAGGTCGGCCGACTCCTTCCCCACCGACGTGCAGGAGCTCCAGGGCTACCTGACGGGCCACTCGAAGATCCCGGGCGTGGACGCCATCCCCGGCAAGGGGACGGACGTGCCCCTCTACATCCTCGGTTCGTCGCTGTTCGGGGCGCAGCTGGCCGCCGCCCTGGGCCTGCCCTACGCGTTCGCCTCGCACTTCGCCCCCCAGGCGCTGACCCAGGCGGTGGCGACCTACCGTCGCAGCTTCCAGCCGTCGGAGCAGCTGGCCGAGCCCTACGTGATCGCCGGGGTCAACGTGGTCGCGTGCGACTCCAGCGAGGAGGCGCACGCGCTGCTGCGTGAGTCCCAGCGGCTGCGGGTCAGCCAGCTCGTCGGCCGGGGCCGCACCTTCAGCGACGCCGAGGCCGACGCCGTCCTCGACTCCCCGTCGGGGCAGCAGATCAAGCAGATGAGCCACTACACCGCGGTGGGCGACCCCGCGGAGGTGCGCGACTACCTCGACAAGTTCACCGTGCACGCCGACGCCGACGAGCTGATCGTGGCCTCGATGGCGCGCAGCACCGAGGCGACGCTGCGCTCCTTCGAGATGGTCGCGCAGGTGATGGAGCTGGCGGGGTGACCCGCTGACCGCCCTCGGCGACGGCTAGGAACCGGTGTAGTCCTGCAGGAAGAGCGCCAGGACCAGCGCCATCCGCTCGATCTCGGAGGGATCGACGCTCTCGTTGGGGGCGTGGATCAGCGTCTGCGGCTCCTCGACGCCCATCAGCACCTGTTCGGCGTCGGGGTAGGTCTCCTCGAACACGTTGCACAGCGGGATCGATCCACCCTGCCCGAGGAGGACGGGATCCCGCCCGTAGGCCTGGCTCATCGCGGCGCGCATCGTCCGGTAGGCGGGCCCGTCGGTGCGGGCCCGGAACGGCGCCCCGGTGAACTCGGTGATGCACTCGACCGAGACACCCCACGGAGCGGCCGCGCGCAGGTGGTTGGCCAGGGCACGCTCGGCCTGGTCGGGGTCGGTGCCCGGCGGGATGCGGAGGTTCAGGCGGGCGCTCGCCGTGGGGGTGATGGAGGCGCTGGACCCCACCACGGGCGGGCAGTCGATCCCCACGACGGTGAGCGCCGGTCGGGCCCACAGCATGTCCGACACGCTCCCGGACCCCAGCAGGGACTCCTCGTCCCCGATCCCGATGTCGCTGCGGAACGCCTCCTCCGAGTACGGCGCCCCGTCCCAGACCTCGTCGTGGGGCAGGCCGGCGACCGTGGTGTCCCCGGCCGCGTTGCGCAGCGAGGCCAGCATGGCGACCAACGCGGCCAGGGCGTCGGGGGCGGCTCCCCCGAACACCCCCGAGTGCAGCTCGGTCGGCAGCGCGTCCACCCGCACCACCATCTCGACCAGGCCCCGCAGGCTGGCGGTGATCGCCGGCTGCCCGACCGCCGCGTTGCCGGTGTCGCAGACCAGGATGGCGTCGGCGCGGAGCAGGTCCGCGTGCTCGGGCACGTACCGCTCCAGCCCGCCGTCGCCCAGCTCCTCGGACCCCTCCACGACCAGCTTGAGGTTGACCGGCACGTCGTCGCCTAGGGCCCGCAGCGCCGCCAGGTGACTGACGATGTTGCCCTTGCAGTCTGCGGCGCCGCGTCCGTACCAGCGCCCGTCCACCTCGGTCAGCTCGAACGGAGGCGTCCGCCACGCGGCGTCGTCGAGCGGTGGCTGCACGTCGTAGTGGCTGTAGAGCAGCACCGTCGGCGCAGCGGGGCCGGGACCTGGCCGCGAGCCCACCACCGCCATGCTTCCGTCCGGCGTCTCCTCGAGCCGCGCGTCCTCGAACCCGACCGCGGCGAACGCGTCGCGGACCCACTCCGCAGCCCGCGTGCACTCCTCGACCGGGAACTGTCGTGGGTCGAACACCGACGGGATCGAGACCAGCTCGGCCAGCTCGGCACGCGCCTGGGGCATCAGCTCGGTGATCCGGGTCTTGAGGTCCATCTGGCCACTCACCTTTCAGGTGGTCGTCCCCTTGTCATGTGGCCGTCGCTGGTGGACGGCGCCAGGAACGCGGCGGCGTCTTCCAGCGTGCCTCGCGCTGCGCGGTGTCGTCCAGGGACATCGGTCATCACCCATCACGGGCAGCGCGCAGGCACTCGTCGCGCCGCCCGGTGCCGGCCCGCGCGGGCCAGCAGGTCGCCGCGAACGCTGGGGAGCAGGTGTGAGCCCGGCAGGGCGGCCGGGTCGACCGCGTCGAGCACGGCCATCCCGGCCTCCGGGCCGAAGGCCCGTCCGTGCGCCACCGCCCGGTTGACCTCGACCACAGGTCCGGGAGCAGACGCCGCGAGGGCGTCGTACCAGCCGGCGATCCGGGGCCAGTCGGTCTCCTCGGCGGTCCGCGCCCGGGCGTGACAGGCCGCGATCTGGGCCTGCACCGTGACCGGCCCGATCGGCAGGCTGCGCTCGCGGGCCACCGCCAGCGCCCGGTCGAGGGCGGCCAGGCCGCGTCGCCGCAGCAGTTGGTCCCACCGGGTCCGGTCCTGGGCCTCGAGCAGCACCGGACAGCCGGATCCCCTCGTGGCACAGGTCGGGCCGGGCGCGGGCGATCTCGGCGGTGGTCAGGCCGGCGACCAGCCGCAGGGTCAGCGCGGTCCGGCTCCCCTCGGGCATCGCGTGGCCCAGCTCGGCGGTCTTCGTGCGCAGCGCGGCGTTGCGGCGGAAGGTGTCGACCGCGCGGCGCTTGGCCACCGTCATCAGCCAGGCCCCTGGGTTCGCCGGGATCCCGGCGTCCGGCCACTGCTCGAGGGCAGCGACCAGGGCGTCCTGGGCGAGGTCCTCGACCAGGTCGAGGTCGCGGGTGACCCGCACGAGCGCGGCGACCAGCTGCGTCGACTCCCGCCGCCAGACAGCGGTGACGCGCGCGTGGACGACCGGGTCCGCGTCGCTCCCCATCCAGGCAGCGTAGGGGAGCGACGCGGAGCCCACTCAGGATCAGGCCTGCGGGGGCGGGGCGTCCCAGATCCGGCGCACGACGACCGAGCCCTGCCACCCGGGCCAGTGCTGCTGGTGCAGCTCGACCAGGCGGCGCGCCTCCTCGACCGCCTCCGCGTGGTCCCGGAACTCCAGGACGGAGTAGCCGCCGACGATCTCCTTCGCCTCGGCGTACGGCCCGTCGGTGGTGGTGACCTTGCCGTCGGCCAGGCGCACCCCCGTGCACTGCTGGCCGCCGTCGAGCCCGCCGCCGTCGAGGAAGACCCCGGCGGCGACCGCCTGGGAGATGTGCTCCTCCATGGCCTTCATCAGGGCCTCGGGCGGGTCGACGTCCTTGGACGGGTCCATCTGTACGAATCCCATGTAGCGCATCGTCGTGTCCTTCTCTCGTCTCTCGGCTGGTGGTGCTTGCGCACCTCTCAGCAGGACGTCGAACGGGCACGGAGGGATCCGACATCGGCTCCGGACCTTCTTCGCCGGCTACAGGAGCAGCGTCAGAAAGACGCTGTGCGGGTCCTCCCGGTAGCTTCCGAAGGGACCGCACGGCACGAACCCGGCCTTGCGGTACAGCGCCCGCGCGGGGGCGAAGAAGTCCATGCTGCCCGTCTCCAGGGACACCTGCGCGACCCCGCGTGCTCGAGCATCGGCAAGCAGGTGCGCAAGCACCTGGCCGGCGATCCCCTGACCCCGGAGCCGAGGATCGGTGCGCATGCTCTTGAGCTCCTCGTGGTCCGGTGCCAGTGCCGCAAGGGCGCCGGTCGCCACGATCGAGCCGGAGTCGTCGTACGCCACCCGGAGCCGGACCCCAGGCGCCCGGAGGCTGTCGAGGGCGAGCGCGTGCCGGCTCTCGGCCGGAGCGGTGGGCGCCATGTCGTCCAGGTGTTGCTGGAGGAAAGTCCCGAGCACGGGGTCGTCGAAGTCTGCTGGCCGGATCTGCACGGCGCGATCGTGCCCGACCCGTGTTTCGCCCGGATTTCGCCCGGGCGGGGAGACTGCGTGCCATGACCTCCCCGCAGACGAGCACCCCCACCAGGACCTCCTCGTACGCCGCCCGCCTGGGCGTGGCGGCGCTGGTGCTCGCCCTGGTCGCGGCGGGGATGTGGTTCGCCTGGCTCGGCTGGGACCAGGAGTACTACCTGGTCGACGGCGAGCGGCAGGGCCCCTACCGTCCGTGGCAGGTGATCGGGTGCGGTGCCTCGATCGCGGTCGCCTCGGTGCTGGCCCTGCTGTGGGTGCGAGCGGCCGGACCGGACAGGCGGGGCGGAGGAGCCGCGGCGGCCGTGGCGCTCTCGCCTGCTGCCGTCTTCGGCTTCGCGGTGCCCTGGGCGGCCGAGGCCGCCTCCTCCGACGACTCCGGCCTGTGGGCCGTCGGGCTGGTGCTGCTGGTCGTCGGCGGCGGGGCGGCGCTGACCGGGCTACTGGGCGTCGCGGCCTTGATCGCGCGCCGGCGCTGACCCTCGCTCGCAGCTGCGACGCACCGAGGCACGGCAGGTGTCCCGGCCCTGGCCGCCGTCGGCGACCTGTCGCGTGCGGGTGGGCGGCGGGTGGTCGAAGACCTTCTCGCTCAGGGTGGCCATGGTGATGCTGTCGGCGCCCGCCTGACCGTGGACGGCGGCGGCGTGGGCCCGGGTGAAGATCCGGTCGGTGCCGGCGCCGCCGGTCACCAGGACCCGCCTGCTGGCCACGACCTGGACGTCGTCCGCCCCGCCGCGGGCGTGGACGGTCACCGAGTCGCCGGTGGCGCTCAAGCGGTCGGGGCCCCGGGTGCCGACCAGCCTGAGGGTGCCGCCCGGCCGGAGGCTCTTGACCCGGAGCCGCTCGAAGTCGAACAGGGACGCCGTGCTGGTGGCGCAGCGCAGGTCGCGACCCATCCGGACGACCGCGTCGCGGCACTCGGTGGTCAGGGTGATCCCGTCGGTGCCCGGCCCGCCGTCCAGGGAGCGGAGCCGGAGGCCGGCGCGGCTCGTGCCGGTGTTCACGTTCAGCACGAGCCGGTCGTTGCCGCCGCCGAGTCGCACGTCTCCGATCGTGGGCCGGTCGATCTCGACGACCTCGCGGTCCGCCGAGCCGATGAACGAGATCGTCGGCGAGGGGGCGGCGGCGTACCAGAAACGGAACCGGCGCACCGTGCCGGTCCAGGTGAGCACCTGCTCGCCGTCCACGGTGCCGCGGCGAGCGGTGTTGTCGAGCACGAACTCGCCGGTCATCGGCGGCTGCGGTGCGTCCAGCCACAGCGTGGCGTCGGCGGCCGCCGAGACGTCGATCAGCCCGTCGGGTGCCATCGGGCCGCCGTAGGAGACCGCCAGACCGCCACGTCCGAGCGTGATCCGGTCGGCGTTGAGCTCCCCGCCGGGTACGAACGAGGACACGGTGTCCCTCCCGTCGCCGGTGTCGATGACGTCGCGGTGGGGGACACCGGCGGGCTGCCGCTTCCCCTCCTCCTCCGCGTGGACCGTCTCGGGAGTCGCGTTGCCCTGGAAGGTGTCGTTGCCGGTGCCGAGCTCCACCCACATGGACTGGTGCCTGTAGGTGGTCGCCTCGTTGACCACGACGTCGTCGCCCGGCCCGGCGTCGAGCCAGCCGAAGGGCAGCTGGGAGTCGCGGGAGTTGACGGTCCAGTAGGGCAGGGTCAGGCAGATCGTGTCGTCCCCGCCCAGGGCGTCGAACCTGGCCCAGTTTTCCGGCTCCATGGCGACCACGTCGTCCCCCTCCGTCCCGGTCAGGACGTCTAACGAAGCGACGATGGTGACCGGCTTGCCCAGGCAGGTCGCGGCGGCCTGGGCGCCGGCCGGCGGTGGCGCCAGGGGCAGCGCGGACGCGACGCTCGCCAGAGCGACGGCTGGGAGCAGGGCAAGGTGCGGACGCTTCACAAGGACCCCCGTCGTACGTGTCTTGCCGTCGGCTGCTCGTGCGACGGCGTCACATCCGACCACGCCCGGGTGGCGCGGGCAAGGGGTGCGGTGTGCCGTGCTCGTCACTGAGACGTCCCGCCGGTCGACGCACGTCCGGGCGATCTACCCCTACGCTTCGTGCATGTACGCACGGGGGATGGGACTGCAGGCGGCGGCGCTGTCCGCGGCGCTGGTGACGACGGTGCTGGTGACGACTGCGCTGGGGGGACCGGTCGCCGCGGCGACCTCCTCCGAGGCCGCGGCTCCGCCGGGTCAGGAGCCACAGGTGCTCGCCGAGCGCGGCATGACGTTCTCGCCGAACGGCGACGGGGTCCGCGACCGGCTCGCCGTCCGGTTCGAGCTGCCCGTCGCCACGACGGTGCGGATCCGGGTGGCCCCTTTCGACGAGAAGATCGCGCCGTTCACCCGCGTGCTCGGGCGGAAGCCGGCAGGCCGCCACACCTGGACCTGGAACGGTCGCACCCCGCAGGGCAGGCTGGTGCCTCACGGGTACTACCGCGTCGAGGTCATCACGCCGCAGGGTCGCGACGACGCTTCCGCCTCAGCCGATCTGAAGTTCGAGGGCTACCTCGGCGTCCAGGAGCGGTACGGCGCGAAGAAGGACGTGGTGCCCAAGGTCTACCCGCGCTCGGTCGACGTCCGCGACCGGGTGCTGCTGGGCGCCGGCGGGTGGACCGACGGCATGAAGCGCGGGGTCGTGACCTTCCGCGACGACGCCGGCAGGGTCGTGCTGCGACGCGAGGTCCGTTTCCGACCGAAGTGGCACACCGACGTGGCGTGGGAGGGGCGTGACGCCCGCGGGGTCCCGCTGCCGCCGGGGCGCTACGTCGCCACCCTGTCGGGCACGGACAGGGTCGGCAACCGGGGTGCCACCAAGCCACTGAAGCTGTGGGTCTCCCAAGACGCGCTGGTGTGGCGGGAGGAGACGCGGACGATGGCCGCGCAGGAGGCCTGGGCTCCGGGTTGCTTCGGCAGCACGTGGCCGGAGTGCTGGGCATACCTCCCGCAGGGCGAGGTGACGCCCAGCGTCCGGTTCCCCGGCGGGCTGACCCACCGGGCCGACCCCGACGACGACGTCTTCGGGGCGGCGGAGTCCAGCTACTTCGTCCCGGTGCCAAAGGCGGTGCGCGGGGTGGATGCCGTCCGGGTCGCCTTCGCCGGGGAGCCGACCAATCCCGGCGAGACCGACCGCGCACATCTGACCGTCCACTCCTCCCGGACGGACGCCACCGTGGTGTCCTCCAGCAGCGCGGCGCAGACCCAGTGGGACGAGGACCCGGTCTTCGGCGACGGCCAGGGGTGGAGCAGCCGCACGAAGCGTCTGCCTCCCGGCGCCTGGTGGGAGTTCTGGACCGAGGGGGACGACGCCTTCGACGTCGCCACCTTCACCCTGGACCTGCGCTACCTGGTCGTCGAGAAGAAGAAGTAGCCGGAGCCCGGAACGCACGACCGGCGCCGACCCCCGAAGGGATCGACGCCGGTCGGCGTGCAGGGGATGCCGCGTCAGCTCACCGCGTCGAGGGCGTCGACCATGCCCTCACCGAAGTAGCTGTTGTCCGCGTCCGTGCCGACGCACGGCGCGCCCGCGGTGGTGGTGCCGCACGGCTTGTCGTCGGCCTGCGCGCGCAGCCGCTCGATCATCTGAGCCGGCGTGAGCCCGGGGTGGGCGGACTTCATCAGGGCCAGCACCCCGGCGACGTGCGGGGAGGCCATCGAGGTGCCGCTCTTGGTGCCGTAGCCGTTGTCGCGCACGATCGTGGAGAGGATGGTCGAGCCCGGGGCGGCCACGTCGATGGAGCCGAGGCCGCGGTTGGAGAAGCTGGACAGCCGGCTGTCCATGGTGCCGGCCGGGAACCGCTGCACCGAGGAGACGGTGACGACGCCGTCGAACTCGCCCGGCACCTTCTTGCAGGTGTCGTTGAGGGTCCGGGTGATCGGGGTGCTGTCGTTGGGTGCGCTGGTGTCGACGGTCTTGTTGGCCAGGTCGTAGGAGGAGTTGCCGGCGGCGGCGGCGTGCACGACGCCCCGGTCGGTCGACCAGGCGACGGCGCGGCGGACCGCCTCCATCGCGGCGTACTGGTCGGGCTGGTCGCCGCACCAGAACTGGAACGGGTCGACGTAGTAGCTGTTGTTCGTGACGTCCATGTTGCGCTGACCGGCCCACACGAAGCCGCAGACGGCGTACTCCGGGTAGATGTAGCCGTCGTCGTTGACGACCTTGACCGAGGCCATCCGCACGTTGGGGGCGACGCCGACGATGCCGACGCCGTTGCGGGCGGCGGCGATGGTGCCGGCCACGTGGGTGCCGTGGTCGCTGGTGGTGGGCGCCCACGCCTCGGGCGACTGGTCGGGCCGGCCGGCGTCGGCGCAGTTGACCGACTCGGAGACGTCGAGGTTGGCGACGAGGTCGGGGTGGTCGGCGTCGATGCCGGAGTCGAGGACGCCGACGAGCACGTTGCGGTTGCCCTCGGTGATCCGGTGGGCCTGGTCGGCCTTGATCATCTGCAGGTCCCACTGCTCGTTCTCACGCGGGTCGGCGACCGTGGCCACGGTCGCCTCGGCGCCGATGTCGCCGTTGGCGGGCTTCTTCCCCCCCTTCTTGTAGCCGGACGCGCCCGGGCCCCAGCTCACGCCCAGCTCGGACGGGGTGCCCTCGGAGACCGGGACGGTGCGGGTGGCGCCCACCGACTCCAGCTTGTTGCCCGCGGCCTTGCGGACGTCGTCGCGGAAGGAGGCGACGGCGGCGTGCGCGACGACGACGCCGATCTGCGGCCAGCTCTGGACGACGACCCCGCCGGCCTTCTCGACCGCGCGCTCGAGCTGCTTGGTGTGGCCCGGGTTGGCGTTGCGGGCGTTGAGCACGTAGCTGGACAGCACCCCGTCGGGGGTGGCGATCGGCACCGGCGTCGAGACGGGCTGGTCGGCGGCGGTGGGGGCGGCGCTGGCGCCGAGGTTGGCACCGGAGACCGCGACGAGCGCCGCGGCGAGAACTCCGGAGGTGGCGAGGGCGAGCGCAGGCATGCGCCGCATGGGCCGAGGGGCCATGGGGGATCCTTCCGAGTGGTGAGCGAGCGCCCGAGCGGACGCAGGGCGTCATCTTGCAACGCCGGGGTGAGCGGCGTCACTGGCGGGGTGCCACGCCCACGTCGCCGAGGAGTCGCTCACGCGGGCGCGGGCGGCGCCCTCCGGGTCCGGCTAGGGTCGAGGGGTGCAGATGAGGGTGGTCTCCCTTCGCCGCTACCCGGTCAAGTCGATGGGTGGCGAGTCGCTCCCTGCCGTGACGCTCGACCCCCGGGGGCTGGCGGGTGACCGCTGGTACGCCGTCGTGGACGCGGACGGCCACCTCGCGTCGGGCAAGGACAGCCGACGCTTCCGCCGGCACGACGAGGTCTTCGACTACGCGAGCAGCACGGCTGACTCCGGCGAGGTGCTGGTGACCGGCGGGTCGGGCAGGTGGATGGTCGGCGACCGGGCGCTCGACGGCGAGCTGAGCCGGGCCATGGGGGCCGATGTCCGGGTCCTGCCCGAGGGAGGCGTCCCGCACCAGGACGACGGTGCGGTGTCGCTGGTCGGCACGGCCACCCTCGACTGGTGCGCCGCCCGCTGGGGCATCGACCCCGACCCCCGCCGGCTTCGGGTGAACATCGTGTTCTCCTCGACCGAGCCGTTCATCGAGGAGCAGTGGGCGGGCACCACGATCACCGTCGGCGACGCGGCGCTCCGCGTCGTCGAGCGCATCCCGCGCTGCCGGATGATCGACGTCGCCCAGGACGGCGCGGCCGCGGACGGCCGGTGGCTCAAGCCGCTGGCCCAGGAGCGGGACATGTCGCTGGCGATGTACGCCGACGTCGCGGCGCCGGGGTCGATCAGCGTCGGCGACGAGGTGGTGCCGGGCGGCACGCGCTGAGCGGGGCCGGCGCTTCCGTCCGGGTCGCGCTACTCGATGCCCGCGGCCCTGTCGAGCTCCTGGAGCAGGTCGTGGGCGGCGGTCTCGGCCTGCTTGTGCCGCCACTCCGCGGCCCGGTAGATGCAGGCGATCAGGCCGCTGCGGTGGACGCGACGGAAGTCGCCGTAGACGAACGCGCAGCGCCCCTTCGTCCCGTCCTTCACGCCCACCCTGAGCCCGAGGTGCCAGGCGGCGTAGTCGCCCCAGCCGTGCCGCTCGAGGAAGGCGTTGCCGGCGTCCGCGTCGGGTTGCACGTCGCCCCAATCGCTGTCGAGGACGTACTGCCGGGCGGCGATCAGGTCGCGCGCCTTCGCGACCGCTGCTTCGTTGACCGCGTAGCGCGCCATGGGGACCTCGAGCTTCTCGACCGGACCGGGCTGCTCATCGTGGCACGAGGGAAGGGCCGAGCGCCCTCCCGAATCGTGGTGATGTGCCGCCGTCCGTCGTGGTCTGTCAGCCGACGCGAGGGCTTGGGCGAGTGCGGGCGCGAGACCGGCGGGAGATAGCGGCTTGACGAGGCGTTCGTGCGAGGACAACGTGGGTCTAGAGCGCACGCAGACCGTGCCACCGGACGAGAGGGCCCGACCATGCCCACCTTCGAGATCACCGCGATCGGCACGGTCCAGAACTCCCGCACCGACATCCAGGACTCCGACCACTGGGGCAAGGTCCGCAGCACGATCGTCGTCGACGAGCGGTTCGGTGACGCGTGCCTTCAGGGCCTGGACGGCTTCTCCCACGCCGAGGTGCTCTTCGTCTTCGACCGGATCCCCGAGGTCGACGGCCACCAGGAGCCGCGTCCCTACCGGGGAATCGTCCACCTCCCGCCGATGGGCGTCTTCGCCGGGCGCGGGCCTCGACGGCCCAACCGGATCGGCGTGAGCGTCTGCCGGATCGAGTCGGCCCGCGGCCGCGAGCTCACCGTCGTGGGGCTGGACGCCGTCGACGGCACACCGGTGATCGACCTCAAGCCGGTGATCGCCCAGTTCTTGCCAGACAACGCCCAGCAGCCGGACTGGGTCACGGCCGTGCTCTCGGACTACTTCAGAGCCTGAGACGACATGGCGGTGGTCGACGACGTACGGCATCTCGGCTCCGAGCTCGAGCGCTCGTACGAGGTCTACGTGCACCGGCGGCTGAAGTTCCGGGTCGGCCAGCTCGTCTACGTCGCCTTCTCCCTGGACGAGACGGTGATCGGGTTCGCGTTCCCCCGGGAGGAACGGCCGGCGCTCGTCGCGAGCGACCCGAAGAAGTTCCGGATGCCCTCGCAGGGCGACCTGTGGTTCAACTGGGTCGAGGCCGACCTGGCGGCACTGGACCCGGGCGAGGCGAGGGAGCTCGTGGTCGACGCGTGGCGGATGGTCGTGCCGCAGAAGCTGTCTCGCGCCTACGACCTCACCCATCCCGACGGCCCGGGTGCGTAGCACTTCCGACGACGACGGCGCCGCTCCTAGCCGACGGCGACCACGAAGACCACGTCGTCCGGCTCGGCCGGGTCGGTGCCGAGCACGGTCACCCGGTGGGTGCCGGGCTCGACGCCGATGGCGTCGTACTCACGCCCGTGGACGTCGCGGACGGCCAGCTGGCCCTCGGACTCCAGCTCGAAGTCGCCCAGGTGGTCGAGGTCGTGCCGGTCGACGATCGCGGACTCGGTCGAGGGCACGACCTGCACCTGGACCGCCCCGAGCTGGGTGTCGCGCAGGCCGACCGCGAGGCAGTCGCGGGTGGCCACGACGTTGGCGTCGCCGAACGTGGTGGGCGGGGTGAAGTCCTCCCGCCCGACGAGCAGGACCACCGGATAGCTGGGACGGATCTGGGTGCTCACGGCGTCAGCATCGCAGTGCCCACCGACACGCCACGGGCGCCGGGTCCCGCCGCCTGGGCTGCGGTGCGCACCCCCGCACACCGACCGGGCGCGGTCGCTTCCCGCTGCCGAGACCGTGGGGACGGACCCGGAGACCTGGCGCTGGGTGCTCGAGGTGGTGACCTGTGCGGCCGGGGCGCTCGAGGCGCCGGTGACTTCCGGCTGAGGGGCCTCGTCAGCCGACCGGGTCGGTGATCACGATGGCGCGCTCCCGAAGCACCGGGGCGTGCACCTCGCTGACCTGCCCGAAGACGATCGCGTCCTCCACCTGCGTGAAACGGCCCAGCGCCTCGCGCGACTCGATGACCTGGGCGGCGACGTCCGGGGGCAGTCCGCAGACGGCACTCAGCTGCTGGGCGCTGACCTCGTTGAGGTCGATCAGGCCGCCGTCGTCGTAGCCGTGCCGTGACTCCGGGCGGCCGATCCCGAGCTCGCGTGCCATCAGCGGGTCCCGCGCGGCGAGCTGGCGCGCCTCGGCCCTCCGGCGACGGGCCTCCTCGACGGCTGCCATCGCGCCGGCGTTGCCGACCGGCGGGGCCGAGACGACCCGCGGGAGGTAGACCTCGCGGCGGAGGCCGATGAGCAGGATCGTCGCGACGAGCATCACCGCGAGCGCCATCATTCCGCCCGCGTCGGCGGCCCAGCCGGTCGGTGTGCCCTCGGCGTCCTCGGGCGAGGTGCCCAGCAGGATGAAGGACACGAGACCTGCCGCGGCGAAGGCCGCGCCGACCTTGCGCAGGTGGGGCCGGTCCAACCGGGAGGCCGCGTGGAAGAACGGCACCGCCGAGAACAGGCCGGCGGAGGCGATCGTGAGGACGAAGTACCACCACCCGCGCCCTCCCTTGGCCGGGGCAGCCGGCGCCGGAGGCGGCGGAGGAAGGAGCGCAGGGGCGGCGCGCTGCGCCGTCCAGGCCGTCCCGTCCCAGTAGCGCTGCTTGGATCTGTCGACCGGATCCGGGTACCACCCGGCAGCGTGCGTGCTCATCCTGCTCCCCCCAGTGTCGCCTGCCCGTGAGGTTAGCCGGAGGGCTCGCGCGAGACCGAACAAGCAGGCCGACCCGCGTCAGTCGGCGGCGCCCTCACGGCCGTCACCTACCGCGACGCGGGGGCCGTCACCGACCCGGCCGAGGCCGACCAGGTGATGTGGGGGCAGGTGGCCTCCGCCTCCGCCGAGCTGGGTGCTCGACGTGACCGCGCCCGGCACGTGGTCGGCGGAGACCCCCTGACGAAGGACGCCCCTGCACCCGATGCGCGTCGGGTGCAGGGGCGTCCGGTCTCGCTCAGCGGCGTATGCGCTGGTGTCCTCGCCACGGGTAGCTGGCCCCGGCCCTCGCCTTGCTCTTCGACTTGCCGCTGTGGTGACCACCGCGGGTGCCGAACGGGTCCTTCGAGGCGCCGAAGTAGTACACGGCATAGCTGGCCGCGTCCGACATCTCGTCCAGGCCCTGCAGCGCCCCGCCGGCCAGCTGCCGCTGGGCGGCGCGCTTGGCGGCGTCGTCACCCTCGGGCGCCAGACCCTCGGCGTCCAGCGGCGGCACCCCGGTGAACAACGTGTTCAGGTTGTCGCAGAGCTGGTGGTAGCAGGGGTCGTACCAGGAGCCGGCCGCGCCGCCGTACTCCTGGGCCTGCTCGGGCGTCTTGATGCCCTCGGCGCCGGCGAAGACACCGCCCGCGGGGATCCCGCGGAGGGTGAAGCCCACGTAGTCCGAACGGCCGTCGAACGGCACCCGGTCGCTGGTCAGCCCCTGGGAGCGGAACCAGTCGTCGTGCACCTGCTCGACCTTGCCCGAGCCCTCGGGCCCGGCCGGGTTGCCGGGGGCGGCGTTGCCGTCACCGTCGTAGACGAACCGGACGTAGTTCGACGAGGCGAGCATGTCGTAGTCGAGCATCACGTCGATCTTGTCCACCTCGGCGTCGCTGAGGCCGAACGCGTACTCGATCGACCCGACCAGGCCGTTCTCCTCGGCTCCCCAGAAGCCGAAGCGGATCTTGTTGCGCAGCCGGTGCCGGCCCTCACTGAGCTCCTCGGCCTGGGCGAGCAGCGTCGCCACCCCCGAGCCGTCGTCGTTGATGCCCGGCCCCGCGGGCACGGAGTCGAGGTGCGCACCGACCACGACCACGTGGTTCGGGTCGCCGCCGCGGGTCTCGGCGATCACCTGGGGCAGGAAGCGGTCGGTGAAGGTGCCGTAGACCTTGAGGTCGACCGTCGGGTTCTCGCCCGCCTTGTAGGCCTGGAGCAGCTCGTTGCCCACCCTGTAGCTCGAGACCACCGCCGCGATCGTCGCGGGGACGTCGGGCAGGTTGTCGACGAAGACCGGGTTCTGCCGCTCCGGGGTGTTGCCCTCGTTGTAGATGATCACCCCGGTGGCGCCGGCCGCCTGGGCCAGCGCCCACTTGTCGACGAACGCGCAGGTGCCGCGCTGGACGAGCGCGACCTTGCCCTCCACCCCGGCGTAGTCCGCGGCCGCGCAGCCGCTGGTCGAGCCGCCGGTGGGCGGGTCGAGGATGCCGCCGACCGGGAAGACCGGCGCGCCCGTGAGCTCGACCGTGGGGGAGTTGGCCATCGTGATGAAGTCGACCGACGGCGAGTTGTCGTCCTCGGCGTCACCCGGGGTGTACGTCGTCGGGGTCGGGGAGACCTGGTTGAGCACCGGCGGCTGCGTCTCCTCCCAGATCGGGTAGTTGAACTGGTCGATGCGCACCCGCAGACCCGCGTCGCGGAGCGTGTCGACCACGTAGTCGATCGACTCCTGGTAGCCGGGGGAGAACACCTCGCGGGTGTCGTCGTTTAGCGACGCGATCCGCTGGAGCGCGATCTGGTGCTCGGTGATCTCCGACAAGGAGACCCCGCGCACGAACCTTCTCGCCGACGGGTCGCGGGGAGTGACGCCGTGCTTCGACGCCTTGGAGGCACTGACCTGGGGCCGGTCGGGACCTGCGGTGGCAGTTCCGGACGACACGGTCACCCCGGCGAGCAGGACGCCGGTCGCGCCTGCCGCCACCAGCTTGGACGCTGTGTTCATGGGCTTCTCCTGGGAGCAGCCGACGAACGGGTTCGGCGCCGTGCCGAGCGGTCGGCCGCCTTCCGACTCTACGAGCGCGAGGGCCGCCCAGGGTGTGCCTCAAATTGATGATCTTGATCAAAGATCAACAGGTGGGCCAGGGCTTTCCCGGACGCGGCGACGGGCGTCGGCGCCATGATGGGGCGATGACGACGTACTCAGGCACGGACGAGTTCGCCGGCGCGACCTTCCTGCGCGCCAGCCTCAAGGGAGCCACCCTGCGCTTCTCCGACGTCAGCGGCGTGACCATGCGCGGTGTCGACGTGGACGGCCTCGACATCGACAGCCACGACCTCTTCTTCGGCAGCCTGTTGGTCAACGGCGTCGACGTGGTGCCGTTCGTCGAGGCCGAGCTGAACCGGCGGTTCCCCGGCCGCGAGCTGCAGAAGGCCCAGACCCCCGAGGGACTGCGTGAGGGCTGGGTCGCCGTACAGGCCGCCTGGGCGGAGACGGTGGCCGGTACGCCGCCGGAGCTGGTCGACGCCCACGTGGAGGACGAGTGGTCCCTCGTGCAGACGCTGCGCCACCTGGTCCTGGCGACCGACGCCTGGCTGGGCGGCGGGATCCAACGGGTCGACCAGCCCTTCCACGAGATCGGCCTGGTCTTCACCGGAGCCGAGCGGATGGGCTTCGACACCTCCGTCTTCCGCGCCGACCCGCCCTCCTACGACGAGGTCCTGGCCGTGCGCGGCGAGCGGCAGCAGCGCGTCACCGACTTCCTGGCGACGGTCACGCCCGAGCAGCTCGCCGAGGAGCGCGACGACCCGTGGGGTAGCGACGACTGGCACCCCACCGTCGGCGACTGCGTCCGGGTGATCCTGGAGGAGGAGTGGGCGCACCTGCGCTACGTCCGCCGCGACCTGGCGAAGCTCGCCGAGCAGTCGGCCGGGGCCGCTGGGGTCAGGACGAGCTGACCGCCAGCCCCTCCAGCCACTCCCGCCAGGCCGGCTCCTCGCGCTTGGTGTAGTCGGCCGCCTCGTCGGAGAACAGGTAGGCGCGCACGCCGGCGGTCGCCGAGCCGGCGGCCTCGGCGTAGTCGAAGACGTAGACGCTGAGCAGCCCCGGAACCGAGCCGGTGAGCCGGAGCATCGCCATCCGCACCCCGAGCCGCTCGACGACGCCGGGCACGCCGCGCACGTCGACGGCCGCACCCACGGGGCCCAGCCCCAGCTCGTCGTGCAGCCGGGCCCAGAGGGCGTCGGCGTCGCCGGGCAGCTCGACGCCGACCTCCAGCTGGGTCGCCTCCTGGCCGGGGAAGTGGGTCAGGTAGAGCCGCAGGTTGTCGAAGAAGGGCTTCCAGTTGAGCCCCATGTCGTCCCAGAACTCCGACTCCCAGTCGGCTCCGGTGCCGAACCCGCTGGTGGTCACCCGGACCACGCAGGTGCCGCCGGAGCGGGCCTCGACCAGGAACTCCGAGGTCATCGGGCTGAGCTCGTCGGGCTTCTTGCCCATCAGCGCCGCCCAGTCCTCGTCGTAGACGAGGCGGTGGGGCGGCTCCCAGGCGGTGACGTGGCCGTCGGAGCCCATCTCGGGGCCCATGGTGAAGTGCACCGCACCGCCCTCGCGCTCCTCCAGCTCGGTGGGCAGGAACCAGGCGCTGATGCCCTTGGCGGTGGCGACGGCCTCCCAGACCTGCTCGGGAGTGCCGGGCACCTCGATGCTGAACTCGAGGCGGTAGGGGACGTCGGGGGTGGCGGTCATGGCTTCTCCTGGGTGCTGGTCTCTGTGGTGTTCTCGGTGCTCTCGGGCAGGGGGTGGGCGGCGACGATGAGCCGGTGGGGGCGCCCGTCGTCGTGGTGGTAGCGCGCGGCCAGGTCGAGCACCGCGGCGGTGAGCTCGTCGGCGAAGGTGGCCCGGTCCTCGGCGGAGCGGAAGCCGATCCGGGTGTCGATGGTCAGCGTCGGCAGCCGCTTGCCGGAGGCGCCGGCCCGGCGGGCCAGTGCGCCGACCTCGCGGACCAGCCGACCCGCCAGCGCGACGAGGTAGCCGGCGGAGAGGTGGTCGCCGTTGGCGTCCGGGTCGGCGGCCGAGGCGCTGACCGCCGCCGGCGAGACGACGTACGACGCGGCGGAGGCGCGCAGCACCCGCTCGGTGATGCCGCCGTGGCGCCGCTCCTCGGCCAGCTCGACCAGCCCGTGGGCCTCCAGCGCCTTGAGGTGGTAGTTGACCTTCTGGCGTGCGATGCCCACCCGGGCGGCCAGCCCGGCCGCCGAGGCGGGCTCGGCCAACTCGGCGAGCAACCGGGCTCGCACCGGGTCGAGCGCGACGGACGCCGCCTCGGGTGCCTCGATGACCTCGATGTCCTGCATGTCTCCAGCGTGGCCCTGACAAGATTTCTTGTCAAGGGTTTGTGCGGGCTGGAGGTCACCCCGTGACCCTGAGGCCGCGCAAACCCAGGACTCGCGAGCCTCAAGATCAAGAAGGGCAGGGTCGAGGGGACGTGGACGGACTACATGGGGTCGGACACGACGGTCTTCACCCGGCTCGTGATGAGGTTCCGGCCGGGGCGGCCGGTCGTCGGCCGGGTCCAGGTCTCCGTCAGCTGGTGCGAGTCCGGGGGCACGTCGGGCTGGGCCGGCCAGCGCCTGACGGGCCGTCCCCGTCGGCTTGGAGGGTGGCTCAGCCCTGCTTGCAGCGCCGGGTGACCTCGGCGTCGCAGTGGTCCCGCCCGCCGCCACCCCCGTCGGCGCGGTCGCGGCCGGGGCCGCCGACGAGCCGGTCGCCGCGATCGTGGTCGGAGCCACGCAGCACGTCCCGCCCGGGACCACCCAAGCCCACGAGCCGGCGCGGTGAGCGGCGGGGTCCGTCGAGCCGGATCCGGTCAGCGCCGCTGCCCCCGCGCACCACCACGTCGTGGCCCACGCCGGTCAGCCGGTCGGGTCCGGGGCCGCCGTCGAGCCGCACGACCCGCCCCCTGCCCCAGGCGGCGTCGGCGCCGCCCCGCCCGCGGAAGGTCACCCGGTCGCCCGCCACTCCCACGGTGTCGGCTCCGGGCGTGCCGAGCACCAGCACGCGGTCGCTCCGCGCCTGGTTGTCCACCAGCAGATCCTCGAACCCCTCGAACGGCGTGGTCGTGCCGTCGCAGGTCGACCGACTCGCCATCCGGATGGTCAGGGTCCGGCACGAGACCCGGGCGGCGAAGGTGTCGGTGCCCGGCCCTCCGTCCGCGGAGCGGACCTGCACCAGCTCCTCGTCGCGGTAGGGACTCCGCCGTCCCAGCCGGTCCTCGCCGCCGCCCAGCCGGACGTCGCCGAAGCGGCCGTTGGGGAACGCCACCACCTCGTCGGCGTCCGAGCCGACGAACGACACCGGGTAGGGCCACTGCGGCACGCTGTCCCCTCCCGGCACGTCCTCGTCCAGTCCCAGCTCGAACGTGCGGACGTGCCCCGTCCAGGTCATCACCTGCGCGTCGCCGACGGTGGCGCGGCGGGCGGCGTTGTCGATCAGCAGTTCCCCGCACGGCAACGGGTCGCCCTCGCCCGGGTAGGGCAGGTAGAGCGCGGCCGTGGAGGCGGCGGAGAAGTCGAGGCGACCCTCGGGAGCCATCGCGCCCCGGTAGTGCACGACCGCCGACCCGGGGCCGAAGGTGATCTCGTCGCCGTTGAGCTCGCCGAGGGGTGCTGCGGAGTGGACGGTGTCGAGCGGGAGGTCGCCGGAGGAGAGCTCGAGTTCCTCGGGGGGTGTCGTGCGCCCTCCGCCCATGGAGATCACGTCCCGCTGCCCGCCCGCCGGCGGCCGCCCGAGGTCGTCCTCCTCGTCGCCGTCGGCGTACACGACCTCGACCATCGCGGCGCCGCCGGTGAACGTGTCGTTCCCGGTGCCCAGGAAGACCGTCACCCGGCCCTCGCCTGTCACGGCCTCGTTGACGACGACGTCGTCGCCGGCGCCGCCGTGGACGTACCCGACCCGGCCGATCGGGTCCCGGCCGTTCACGGCGCGGGGGAGGGCCAGGCAGAGGGTGTCGTTCCCGCCCAGCGCGTCGAAGCCGTTCCAGCTCTCGGGGGTCATGGCGACCACGTCGTCGCCCTCGGTTCCCTTGGTGACCTCGGTCGTGGCGACGATCGTCACCGGCTTGCCCAGGCAGGTCGAGGCCACCGTCGCACCGGCCGGGGCGAGCGCCGCGCCGAGCGCGAGCATGGGGACGGCGGCCGCGAGCGCGACCGCCGGGAGGAGGACACGCTCGGCCAGGTCGTTCAGGGTCCCCGTCATGGCGAGAGGCTAGCGGTCGGGCTCCGGGTCAGGAGGCCGGTGACGCGCATTCTGCGCACGTTCGGCATGCGCCCCCGGCCGCGGGGGTACGCAGCCGCGCGCCTCGAGCCAGCGGGCACATCGTGGATCCCACCTCGAGGAGTCAGCACATGCCCGCCTGCACCAGCCACCACCCCGTCAAGGGGCGTCGATGAGCCTCTACCCCCGGTCGGTGGCCGACTTCCTGGTCCTCCTCGTCGCGACGCTGACCGGCCCTCGCGGCAGGTCGCACTCGGCGTCTCGCCCCGCTCACGCGGAGGATGTGTCCGAGGTGTCCGTCGTGGTGTGAGCGCAGGCGTGCCGCGGGGCGTCACACCTGGAGCGGAGGCAATTTTGCGCCCGCGCTCCGGCGGCAGTCATGATGCGACCATGGCCGACGACGACGACTTCAACCGGGAGCTGGCTGCCGCTGCGCGCGGCATGCAAGGCGAGGACAGCAGCCAGCAGGCGATGGAGCGGGCGGTGACGATCGCCACCGAGATCCTGCCCGGTTGCGAGGCCGCAGGCGTCTGCGTCGTCCACCGCGGCGAGCGGGTCGACACCCACGCCACGAGCACCGACGCGCTTCGCCGGGTCGACGCGCTGCAGCACGAGCTGGCGGAGGGTCCGTGCATCGACGCGTTGCAGGAGCACGACACGGTGGTCAGCGACAACCTCGCCACCGACGCGCGGTGGCCCCGATGGGGGACTCGCGTCGCCGAGGAGTCCGGATACCTCAGCATCGTCAGCTACCGCCTGTTCTCCACGGGCAACAGCCTCGGCGCGCTGAACCTCTACGGCACGGAGAAGTCAGCCTTCAGCAGCGACGACATCAACGACGGCATCGCGCTGGCCGCGCACGTCGGGGTCGCCCTGGCCGGCGCGCAGGAGGTCGAGAACCTGGAGAAGGCGCTCGTGAGCCGGACGATCATCGGCCAGGCCACCGGCATCCTGATGGAGCGCTTCGACCTGACCGCGGACCGAGCGTTCGGCGCCCTCACCCGGATGTCGCAGCAGCGGAACGTGAAGCTGCGCAAGGTGGCCGAGCAGATCCTGGAGACGCGGGCGCTGCCCCACGACTAGGGGCGCGCGGCCGCTGGTCAGCCGCGCTCGCAGCGTCGGGTGACCTCGGCGTCGCAGTGGTCGCGGGCGCCTTCGCGTCCGTCGGCACTGTCACGCCCGGCGCCGCCGACCAGTCGGTCGCCGTGCTCGTCGGTCGCCCCGCGCAGCTCGTCCGGGCCAGGACCGCCCAGGGCGACCCGGCGGAACGACGAGGCGGGAAGGCGTTTCATGCTCGCGCCGGACTCGAGCCTGAGGCGGTCGGCGCCGCCCTGCCCCCGCAGCACGACGTTCACGCCGCGGGCGCCGAGGATGTCGGCTCCCGGACCTCCCTCGACCCGGACGGTCCGGCCCCCGGCGAACGCCCGGTCGGCCCCGTCCCGTCCGCGGAACGTCACCCGCTCCGCGGTGGCGACGACGTGGTCGTCGGCGTCGGTCCCGACAACGACCAGGACGCCGTTCTTCGCCATGTTGCTGACGTAGACGTCGTCGAAACCGGTGAACGCGATGGTGCCCTCGTCGCACGTCATCCGGGTCGCGACGCGGACCGTGAGGTGCCCGCACCCCCGCCGGAAGTAGAGGCGGTCCCGGCCGGGACCGCCGTCGAGGGAGCGCACCCGGTACCAGGCGCGGGACCCGCCCGCCACGCTGTCGTCGCCGCCTCCCAGCCGCACGTCGCGGTAGCCGCCGGAGGTCAGCCAGAGGTGCTCGTCGGCGTCGGAGCCCACGAAGGAGACGGCGCTCTGCCACGACGCGGCTCGCTGCTCGCCGAGATCCCACGAGCGGACCGGACCCGTCCACGCCAGCACCTGGACGCCGTTCAGGGTGGCGCGTCCGGCGACGGCGTCGATCACGAGCTCGCTGTCGCTGCCCGGGGTCGACGCGGCCGGGACGGCCGGGAGGACCAGCCGGGTCGAGGTGGCCGCGGAGACGTCCAGGCGCCCCGACGGGGCCATCGCGCCGCGGTATTCGACCCTCGCGCCGCCGGGCCCGAAGGTGAGGTCGTCGGCGTTCAGCCCGTCGACGGGTGGGACGGACCAGACCGTGTCCTCGCCCGCCGCCGCCCGCCGGGGGGCGCCCCCCATGTCGATCACGTCGCGCTGGCTGCCCGCCGGTGCCGTGACGGCGTCCCCCGACTCGTCGGAGTCTGCGAAGACCTCCTCGACCATCGGGGCGCCGGTGAACGTGTCGTCGCCCTCGCCGAGGTAGACCGTCATCATGGGGTCGGACGGGTCGGCGCGCGACTCGTTGACCACCACGTCGTCGCCGGGCCCGGCGTTCACCAGGCCGAACGAGCCCGACCCCTCCCGGGAGCGGCCGACGGCCAGGCAGATGGTGTCGTCGCCGCCCGGGGCGTCGAACGTCTCCCACGCCCCGGGCGTCATCGCCACCACGTCGTCGCCCTCGGTGCCGGTGGTGACCTCCGTCGTGGCGACGATCGTCACCGCCTTGCCCTGGCAGGTCGTCGCGGCGCTCGCGGCGGCCGGCGCGTGCGCCCCCGCGAGAGCGAGACCGGGGACGACGGTCGCCAGTGCGACCGTCGCGGACCAGACAAGACGTGCACGCATCACTCAGGACCCCCGCGGTGCTTCGTGTCGAGCCGTCGTCCCCGTCGTACGGCGGCTCCACATCCGACCACACCCGCGCGGGCCCGGCAAGGATCCCGGGCTGCAGTCCGCCGGGGCTGCCATAGTGCGGGGATGCGGATCTCAGGACCAGTGGCGGCGGTACGGCGGGCCTATCGGGCGAGCGGGGCCGACCGGCCCTTCGGCGACCCGCTGCCCGCGCACGACGTGGCGATGGAGGGCTACTTCTGGCGGTTCACCGACCCGGACTCGGGGCGGGTCCTGATCACCCTCAACGGGGTGAACCGGGCCGCCGACGGGGTCTGGTCGACGATCGGTCTCGCGGCGCACCCCCACGGCTTCCTGCGGACGGTGGCTCACCCGACCGGCGCAGCCGGTGTGGACGCGCTGGGCGTCTTCTCCGGGGAGGCGTTCCACGGGACCCCCGACGGCGTCCGCGTCGACCTCGGACCGCAGGCTCAGCTCGAGGTGACCGTCAGTGACGCCACCCCGTGGCCCCGGCGCAGCTTCGGCGGGTCGAGCGTCTTCCAGGCCGTGCCGGGGCTCAACCAGTACTGGCACCCGTGGCTCCTCGGCGGCACCGCGCACGGCAAGGCGGTCGTCGGGGACGAGACCTGGGAGCTCGACGGCTGGTCGGTCTACGCGGAGAAGAACTGGGGGAAGGGCGGCTTCCCCGACTCGTGGTGGTGGGGGCAGGCGCAGGGCTTCGCCGAGCCGTCGGTCTGCGTGGCCTTCGCGGGCGGAGAGGTGAGCGCCGGACCGCTGCGCACCACGGTGACGGCGGTCGTGGTCCTCCTCCCCGACGGGCGGCTCCTCCGGCTGGGCGACCCGGTGGTCTCCCCGGTCCGCGCGGAGGTCACCGACGAGCGCTGGCTGCTGCGCGGGCGCAGCGCCCAGTGGGCGGTCGAGATCGAGGGGATCGGCAGCCTGGCCCAGGCACACGTGCTCCCGGTCCCGCTGCCGGCCGAGCGACGCAACATCGCCGGCGCCATCGAGCACCTCGGGGCGAGCATGCGGGTCTCGGTACGACGTCGGGGGCGCCTGGTCTGGCAGGGCGAGTCCCAGCTCGCCGCGCTCGAGCACGGCGGCATCGACCGGGCGCAGGCCGAGGTGGCCCGCCGTGGCCACGGCCCCGACGCGGTGGACGCCCCGCCGCTGAGCCGCTAGTCGCCGGTGCCGTTGGCAGGGCTCTGAGCGGGCGGTGTCAGGCGGGGACCTGTGCGGTGTACTCCGGGTGCCCGTAGCCGCGGAGCCGGCGACGCAGCGTCGCCACCACGTAGCGGTCGGTGACCTTGGAGAGGACCCGGACGCCGGAGATCCGGCGGACCAGCAGCACCCGGCCGATCAGGAACGGCAGCATCACCGAGGCCCGGAGCTGGTCGGCCCGGGTCACGTGGACGCCCATCCGGGCGGCCCGGTCGAAGTCGCCCTGGAGGAAGGCCTTCACGAAGGTGATGGTCGCGAAGCTGCGCTCGAACTGCTCGACGATCCGGCCCCAGCGGCCCGCGTCGGGGTGGAGCCGGGCGGCCAGGGTGGAGCGGACCAGCGCCCCGCAGGTCTCGTCGTCGAAGGAGCTGCGCAGGGTCGCGGCGCGCGCCTTGAAGACCCGGATGACCCCTTTCGGGTCCTCGGGCAGCAGCTCGGCGGGCAGGCCGAGCAGGAAGCAGCGGTAGCGCGCCAGCTCGATCATCGCCCGCTCGCGCGTGTCGAACTCATCCCGGCCGGCCTTCACCGCCTTGACGGAGATGAGGAAGCTGCTGATCAGCCCCGCCGGCATCTGGTCGACCTGGGGGATGGGGGTGCCGTGGGTGGCGTGGTTCCACTTGCCCGACCGCAGCGCGTGCACGCGGACGGTGGAGTGCATGAGCCGCACCATGGCGGCCGCCTCGAAGCCGGGGCCGCGGCGGTCGGTCCCGCCGGGCAGCACGGTCGCGGCGAAGAACGACGCGGTCTCCTTCACCCGGCGTGCCGAGGTCTCGCCGGTCAGCGCGCCGGTCAGCGCCATCGGCAGCGCGGCGTAGGCGTTGAGGAAGGTGGCCAGGAACGCGCCGCGGATCACGAAGGGCGTCACCAGGGCGGCGTCGATCCGCTCCCAGCGGGCGCCCTCCTCGAGGAGGGTGGGGTCGATCCACGCGGGTCGCTCCTCCATCGCGGCCATCAGCGCGCGCAGCTGCGGCGGGGCGTCGGGCACGGCGTCGACGCCCTCGCGGCACGCCGTCTGGAGCATGGTGATCAGGCCCCGCATCCCGTGCTCCGGCAGGAGCATGGCGTAGGCGTCGGCGACGGCGTCCCCCAACCGGGTGGCGGTCACCATCAGGTCCATCAGCTCGGTGTCGGCGAGCAGCTCGGCGCGGTCCGCGCCCTCGACGTCGTCCAGGTCGTTGGGATCGTCGAGCCCCAGCGCGAGGCGCTCGGGCAGGTGCTCGGGGTCGAAGGCGGCGTACAGGGCAGGGAGCAGCTCCCGCTGCCGCAGGACTCGCTGCGACAGTGCCTGCTGCGTCATGGCCGCTCCTCCCGGTCGGTGCGCTCCAGCCTAGGGGGAGGCAGGGCATCGTGCGCGGGATACGTCGCGGGCGTGCCGCCTCAGACCGCGGCCGCCCCGGCAGAGGAGTCCCGCTCCGCGGCGCGGTGCGCCATCACTCCCAGACCGATCAGGATGGCGACATCCTCGGGGACGGCCGTGGCGGAGACCTCGATGGTGCCACTGGTCCGCAGCAGGCCGCCGAGCTTCAGCGACATCGCCTGGGCGCCGTCGACGTCCTCCCAGGAGAGCTGCCGTGCGAACACCCCACTGATCCTGAGTCGGTAACGACGGCCGCCCACCTCGGCATCACCTCGGCCCAGCAGGCCGGTCTCACGGAACTCACCGACCGCCTTTCCCTCCGCGGTCTCGGCGAGCACGGTGCGGCCGAGCAGGCCCGACGTGGAGAAGGTCAGCCGATCGGGCCCCAGGCTCAGGTGGGCCGACCGCGTGAGGACGCCGTGGAACGTGATGGTCCCCTGGTGGCCGCTGTCGTCGACGAGCCGGAGCGAGGAGCTCACCAGAGACGGTCGGGTCACTGTGATCGTGCGCCCCATCGTTGCTCCTCCTCGACTGCGTCTTCTCGGCTGCGTCGGACGTCTCGATCGAGGGTAGGGCCGCGCGGGACAGGAGCGAGTCGCTGATTTCGGGTAGTCGACGTGAATCTGAGCGCCCGGGTCATCGGCGGAAGCCGCGTGGTTGGGTAGCGCCCGGGACGGGTAGGAGGCGCCCGGACACCACACACGAGGGGAGATCTCATGAACCGGATCAAGAGTCGCGCGCTGGCGCTGACGACGGCACCGGTGGCGCTGGGGATGGCGGTGGCGCTCGTCGCCGCCCCGGCCCAGGCGTCGTCGACGAGCAAGAGCGACCCGGCCGGGGACCACGTCATGGGTTCGGGGGGCACCCTCGACCTGGCGAAGGTCTCGATGCGGACCAAGGGCAAGCAGAAGATCCAGATCACCTTCGCACTGCACAACGACACCACCGCTGAGCACCTCGCCCTTCCTGGCGCGATGGGTGTCAATTTCACCGTCGAGAAGAAGATCGTGCGGGCCGTGCAGGTCTTTGCCCGTGACGGAGTGATCGAGAGCAACGTCTGCACCTACGACACCCGCAAGGAGGAGCTCCCGCCGGCGACGAAGTGCAGCCCACTCGCGCTCACCCAGGTCGACGCGAAGACCTTCCGGGTCGAGCTGAAGCGGAACCAGGTAAAGAAGGGCGCGAAGGTGCTGAAGTGGACGGCGTCCGCCTTCCAGGCAGCTGGGACGTCCCTGGACCCGTTGGGGTCGGTCAAGAAGCCCTTCACCTGGAAGCTCTGAGCCGCGGCGCGGTCGCATCGAGACCCACCCGGGTCCTGGCTACGGCGTGGCCGTCCCGGGTGGGTCCACGCGGATCCGATCCACCAGCAGCACAGCCGGGAGGTCGGGGTCGTCAGTGGCCTGGCCCGGCCAGTCACCCCCGATCGCCAGGTTGACGACCAGGAAGAACGGATGGTCGAAGGGCCACGGCCCCGGCACGTCGGACGGTGTGAGTCGGTGGTGCTCCTGGCCGTCGAGGAGCCAGGTGATCCCGGAGTCGTCCCAGGCGACGGCGTACTCGTGGAAGTCGGCCGCCAGGTCCGCGCCCGCGTCGATGGCCCTGCCGACGCCGCCACCGAGGCCGGCGTACCCGGGACCGTGGATCGTCCCGTGGCAGCGTCGGGGATCCGTCCCGACGTGCTCCATCACGTCGATCTCGCCGCAGGCCGGCCAGCCGACCTCGTCGAGGTCGGCGCCGAGCATCCAGAAGGCGGGCCAGGTGCCGCGGCCACCGGGGACCTTGAGGCGTGCCTCCACCCGGCCGTAGCTGGCGGCGAAGCCGGCCCGCGTCGTCAGGCGCGCCGAGGTGATGGTGCCGTCGGCCTCACGCCGGGCAGTGATCTGGAGGTGTCCGGCGCCGTCGAGGGCGGCGTTCGCCGGGTCGTCGGTGTAGACCTGCCGCTGCCGATCACCCCAGCCTCCGCCACCGAGGTCGTGCGTCCAGACCCGCGGATCGGGCGGCGTGCCTGCCGGCCCTGCGAAGTCCTGGACCCACATGGGCTCAGTCTCGTCTCTGCTCGAGCAGGTCCTTGCGGAAGTGCACGTCCGCCTGTCCCTCGACGGGCACGTCGTCCCAGCGGAAGATCTCGCGGTAGCCGCCCTCGTCGAGCGAGGCGTCGGCTTCGCCGACGACGATCCGAGTGGCCACGGAGGGATCGTGGCACACGGGATGCGCCGTGGGCAGACGTGAACACCGGCGACGAGTGCCCCGCTCGGGTGGTTGGGTAGAGCCCGGGACGGGTAGGAGGCGCCCGGACACCACACGCGAGGGGGAGATCTCATGAACCGCATCAGGAGTCGCGCGCTGGCGCTGACGACCGCGCCGTTGGCCCTGGGGATGGCGGTGGCGCTCGTCGCCGCCCCGGCCCAGGCGTCGTCGACGAGCAAGAAGGACCCGGCCGGGGACCACATCGGCGATCCGTCGACGCTCGACCTGGCAGGAGGCACCCTGCGGACGAAGGGGAAGCAGAAGATCGAGATCACCGTGCGCCTGCACAACCCGCTGACGGTCGACGACTTCGCCGTGCCGGGGAGCCTCCTGACGGTGGACTTCAGCGTGGGCACGCGAACGGGTCGCGCCGTGCAGCTCGGCGCGCGTGACGGGGCGTTCGAGTCCGTCTTCTGCACCTACCGCCTGGACAAGAACGGCGTGGTGACGGACCGCACGGGCTGCAAGCCGGTGAAGCTCTCGCACGTCGACGAGAAGACCTTGCGCGTGGTGCTGAAGCGCAAGCAGGTCATGAAGGGCACCAAGGTGGTGAAGTGGAGGGCCGGCACCTACGTCCCCACCCCGCAAGGGACCGGGGACGGTTCGTACGATCCGCTCGGGGCGAGCGACAACTCCTTCTTCACCTGGAAGCCCTGAGTCACAGCGCAGACGCGCAGACCGCCACTCTGGACGCTGCCTCGTCCCGGTGCTGCACTGGAGGGGTGCAGTTCGAGGTCGACACCGTGGCGTCCCCGGAGCTGGTGCGGCAGGCCTTGACCGACTTCTCGAGCCGTCGCCTCCAGATCTGGAACAGGACGCTGGACCCGAAGCGTTACGAGGTCTTCGACCAGGGTGAGACGTGGGCGGTGGCGCGGGAGGCCACGCCCGGCTCGCCGTTCTGGGTGATCGCCCGCTACGACTGGTCGGACCCGGAGGTGATCCGGTTGTCGGTCCAGGAGAGCAGTTATGGCGGGGCGGGCGACGGGGCGTTCCGCATCGTGCCGCGGGAGGACGGCGGCAGCCACCTGCTCGTGGAGTGGGAGAACACCGGCGCCGCCACCCTCTGGCAGAAGGCGCTGCTGACCCTGATCCATCGCGGCCCGATGGGCCGGATCGTCTCCCGGATGTGGGCCTCCGCGCTGGACCGGTACGCCGAGTCGGGCGGCGCCGCGGCCTAGCGGCGTGGGGCTGCAGACGCTCGGGTCGCCGGACTCACAGGGCTACTCCAGCCGCCGACGGGTACTGCTACGCCGACCTCGCCCGCCTGCCGCGGGCCGCACCGAGCTCAGTGAAGGAAACCTATGTGCCGAGTCCTCGCCTACATCGGGTCGGAGATCCCCCTGGAGAACCTGCTGCTCAAGCCGGAGAACAGCCTGGTCAACCAGACCCTCGACCCGGAGCGTCACCCGCAGCTCCAGCTGGCCGGGTGGGGATTCGGAGCGTGGGGCGAGCACCTGCTCAAGCAGGAGGAGCCGTTCCTCTACCACCGCCCGATGGCTGCCTTCTACGACGACAACGTCGCCGGCATCGTGCCGAGCCTCCAGGTCAGCACGATGCTTGCTCACGTGCGGGCGGCGGACTACAACGCGAAGACCGTGCTGGCCGACGAGAACTGCCACCCCTTCTCCTACACCGGCACCCCGTGGATCGTCGCGCAGAACGGTGACGTGCCGAACTGGCAGCTGTTGCAGCGCGAGCTGCTGAAGCACTGCAAGGACGAGTACCTGAAGCAGATGCGGGGCAACACCGACACCGAGTTCCTCTACGTGCTCCTGCTGTCCCTGCTCGAGAGCGACAGCGACGAGGACGTGAAGCGCGCGTTCGAGGAGCTGATGAGGCTGCTCGTGCAGGCGATGAAGGACCTCGACCTGCCGGCCCTGACCAAGCTGAAGATGGCCCTGGTCTCCCCGGACCGGATCATCGGGGTCAACGTCGGCACCGGCCACCAGGGCGAGACCGAGCCGGAGGGCGACTGGCGGGAGCTGCTCAAGGCCGAGCCGGGCACCGACGACTTCGCCCTCGGGATGCTCCTGGAGCCGATGTACCTGCTGATGGGGAAGAACTTCCACAACGACTCGACGTACGGCTTCGAGGACTGCCACGTCGAGGACGCGACGTCCGCCATCTTCGCCTCCGAGCCGCTCAGTGAGGACACCGACGACTGGTCGACGCTGGAGTTCGGGGAGATCGTGTTCCTGGAGAAGGACGGCGAGAGCATCACCCGGACCGTCGACCGCTTGAAGGTGTAGCCCCCACTCGAAGCTCAACGACGAACACCCAGCCCCCGACGACGAGACCGGCGATCGCTCCCACGACGTGTGAGGTCACGCCCCACACGATCGCTGCGATGCCGATCGCGCTTGCGAGCCCGGACCCGATGAAGGTCAAGTAGCGCCCGCCTCCACCGCCGCGCAGCCACCAGAGTGCTGATGCGTGCGGCAGCGCCCATAAGACCGATGCCAGCAGTCCCACCTGGGCGATCCATAGACCGACCCGATTCCACTCGTACGCGCGTGGCAGGTAGTAGAGACACAGGCCCCCGAAGATCGCAGTGGCCGTGAGACCGAGCACGAGACACGGACCAGCGATGGAGCGCAGCTCCTCGTGAGGTCGCCAGCGCGTGTGCGAGCCCGAGCTCTCGGATGGGACGACGTGGCGATGGTCTCGTCTGCGCTGATGCGGCATGGTGTCAAGATGGCGGAGTCGCCATGACCTTGGCCAGAGCTCGCGTGAGGATCCTCGCGCTCGGACTGCTGGATGGACCCGACGGACTGCTGCGGATGGCTGTCGACCCCGCCGTGCGGGGCGACGAGGAGCTCTGCCGCCGACGTCGCCGACGTCGCCGACCCCCGATCCGCAGGCAGTTCACGGCGTTGGGCGATCAGCGCACCGGCTGCGCGGTCGCGCGGGACTGTTCCCGCAAGGTCTCACCGGGAAGCGCCCAGTGCCACGCCCAGGTCAGGGTGCTGCCGTCCCACCCCGCACGGATCTCCATGGGGAACAAGGCGTCCTCAGCGACGTAGTGTCCGGTTGCTGTCGCCCGCAGGATGGCGACGTCAGGGAACTCGCTTGTGGCCACGTGCAGAGCCGTGGGGGTCACGATGGTGTGCTCGACGTGCTGGAGACCGTCCAGGCCGACGGCCTCGTAGTCGAGGCTCAGTGCGTGCTCGGTCAAGCGGCGGACTTCGATCCGGCACTGGCAGTCACCGCTCTCCTGGCCGCTCACCGTTCCGCGGTAGAGGCCGGGGGGAAGTGCCATCAAGTCGGACATGGCCGATTGCACCACGTTCCCTCGGGCCATGTCACGAGCGCCAGCGCCGCCGGCCGCTCGGGACCTTCGCGGTCCTGGGCGGGAGCGGGCCGACCTGGATCTCCTCGCCGTAGGACCACCCGGGGAGCAACGGCAGGAACTCACCGCTCCAGAAGGTGCCGGGGTCGAACCACGTCGGCTTCCAGCCGTCCTCGACGATCCCCATCTCCTGGAGGGTCAGCGCCACGGCCTCCGCGCAGAACGCCGCCTCGGGACGAGCCCGCTGCCCGCGCTTGCGGCGCGGCTGGTGGGCGTCGCGCCCGCGCAGCCATCGGGCGGCGAGGCGGGCGGTGCTGGGGAACGAGACCCCGTCGAGGCGGGCGACCGCGCGCAGGGCGCCGTCCTCCTGCTCCCGACCCGCCTCCGGGGTGAGCTGGCGCATCCACGCCGCTTGGCCGTAGGTCTCGCGCCACCGGGTCACCGCGTCGCCGAGGTCGTGTAGCTGCACGCCCCGGTGGAAGTCGCCGGACCAGTGGTCGACGAGCGCCTTGCCCATCTCGGCGTGCCACAGCAGCGGCGGCAGGTCGTCGAGGACCACGGCCATGCCGACGTGGTTGACGGGGGCGTTGGTGAGGGTGCGGATGGCGCGGTCGGCGGTGGTGCGGCCCCGGAACAGCCAGAGGTCGCCGGTGCGGGTCAGGCCGGCGGCCTCCTCGACGGAGATGCCCTCGGCGCGTGTGTCACTCACGCGAGGCATCGTGCCGCATGGCGGCTAGGGTCGCCCGTATGCGCGCGGCGACGTGGTGGAAGGTTCTCGGGCTGGCCGGCATGGCCGGGGTGGTGGCGACCGGTGTCGTGGTCACCCGCGGAGAGCGGAAGCGGCAGTCGTACACGCCCGAGCAGGTCCGCGACCGGCTGCGCCAGCGGTACGAGGAGATCGAGCAGGAGACGTCGACGGCCGAGGCGTGACGCCGGGGGCGGCAGCCCTGGATCAGGTCGAGCCTCGTCTGCGGGCGCGCCATGGGTGGACAGGCGTCCGCCCGCATGGTGCAGTGAGGCATGGGTGAGTTGACGCCGTACATCTGCGTCGCCGACGCAGGCCGCGCCATCCAGTGGTACGTCGACGTGCTGGGTGCTCAGGTTGTCTTCGAGCCGATCCTCATGGAGGACGGGCGGGTCGGCCACGTCGAGCTCGCCGTCGATGACGGTCGCTGGATGATGTCGGACGAGTTCGACTCGGCCGGCGTCGCGGCGCCCGACACGTCCCGCGGCGCTGCCGTCTCGCTGCACCTCGAGGTGAACGACGTCGACGCGCTGTGCCAGCGGGTGACGGGCTCGGGTGTGACCCTCGACCGCGGACCCG
Source organism: Nocardioides sp. Z40_12 (assembly GCF_058215795.1). NCBI lineage: Bacteria > Bacillati > Actinomycetota > Actinomycetes > Propionibacteriales > Nocardioidaceae > Nocardioides > Nocardioides sp. Z40_12. The sequence goes on along the minus strand of NZ_JBZAJA010000004.1, from coordinate 377,885 downwards.
AGGACAGTCCGCCGGCCGGCCGCGTGGCCGTCTTCCGCGATCCCTTCGGCCACCGCTGGTTCCTCAACCAGCGGTCCTGATCAGGACCGCTCGTCGCCGATCCCGCGCGCGTGGAGCGCGTCCCCGGACTCGTGGGTGCAGGCTCCACGCGTCCTCCTCGGACGCCCACCTACGGCATCGTGCCGCACATGCTGGACCTGGTCCTGGCGCAGAACTAGGCCGGCGTCACCACCGAGGCCCATGCCGGCGGGGTCGGTGCGGCGGGCGGTGTGCCAGAGTTTCATCATGACCTCTTGGCGCGACACAGCATCCGCTGCGGCTCAGGAAGACCTCGACGGTCTCCTCAACCTCGTGCTGCCGCTGGCCCAGGAGCTCCTCGGCAAGAACGGGCAGTTCTACCCCTTCGGCGCCACGGTGTCGACTGACGGGGAGGCGTCGCTCACCGCGTCCGCCGAGAGGTTGGGAGAACACCCGCAGCCGGACCAGGTCCTGGCCAGCGTGTACGACGGAGCACGTGCGACCGCGCGTGAGAACCGCGCAGTTGCCTTCGTCTCCGACGTCCTCATCGACGGGTCCGACGCAGTCCAGGTCGAGCTCGAGCATCGTGACGGCATCGCAATCGTCGTGTGGGTGCCCTACAAGCCCGCAACGCGGAAGAGGGTCCCGACCTTCAGGGACATGAGCGTCACACCGGGAGAGCCGCGGGTCTGGACCGACAGCTAGGGCACACTTCGGTCCGTGCTTCACGTGCTGGGGGCTCGTCCTCGGGCTACGTGAGCGGACGCACCGTCTTGGCCCGAGCTCCGGTCGGGCTGCACAGGTCTGGACGAAACTGCGCGATCACTTCATGAGCCAAGGGGGCGGCGTGCAGCACAGAGTCATCGAGCAGCAGGTCGACGTGCCGGCTGAGCCCGCACGGGTGTGGGAACGAGTCGTCCACCCCGACGGCATCAACCACGAGATGCGCCCCTGGATGACGATGACCATGCCGCGCCAGGCGTCGGGGCTGACCATCGAGACGATCCCGCTGGGACGACCGGTCGGCCGGGCCTGGCTGCGGCTCTTCGGCCTCGTCCCGTTCGACTTCGACCACCTCACCCTGGTCGAGGTCGAGCCCGGCGTGCGGTTCCGGGAGAGCTCCACCATGGTGAGCATGCGGCGCTGGGAGCACGAGCGCACCTTGACCCCCGTCGCAGGCGGGACGCGGGTGCACGACCGGGTGACCCTGCAGCCGCGACTGCCGGTCCCGGGTCTCGCCGCTCTGCTCGCGTGGGTGGTCGACGCGTTCTTCCGGCACCGCCAGCGCCGGTTGCGGCGGTACTTCGCCGAGAACTGACGCCGTCCTTCTGGCCTGACCGCAGGTTGCGTGGGCCGGCGACCTATTCGCTGCGCGCATCGTAGGCAGATTGGTTCTGCTCGATCTCCGGGTTGTGGTCGACGGCCCATTCGGCGAGCGCCACTGCGGGCTCGATCAGGGTCCGCCCGGTCGCGGTCAGCTCGTACTCGACGCGCGGCGGGACCTCGGCGTAGACCGTCCGGGACACCAGGCCGTCGCGCTCCAGGTTGCGCACCGTCCGGGTCAGCATCCGTTGCGAGATGCCGGGGATCCGAGTCTGCAGCTCGGAGAACCGCAGCGGCGGTCCGTCCAAGGTCGCTACGACCAGCAGGGTCCACTTGTCGCCGATCCGGTCGAGGATCCCGCGGATCGCGCGACCACCGTCGCCGCGGATCAGGCATGACTTCTCGTACTTCGACACGGACTTCCCTGTTCGTCACTGACACCGATGTGCCTTTTGTAGGCCTCGATCAGGTTACCCATGATGGGGTCCGTTACTAACGATAACCAAGGAGCCCATCATGCAGATCGCCTACTGGATCATCGCCGCCTTGCTCGCTGCGTTCTATGCCTACGCCGGGGCACTGAAGATCCTTCGTAGTCAGGAGCAGCTGCAGCCCATGATGGCCTGGGCCGGGACCGACGTGCCGATGCCGGTGGTGAGGTTCATCGGCACCGTCGAGGTGCTCGGCGCCCTCGGTCTCGTGTTGCCTCCACTGACTGGCGTGGCGGTGGAGCTTGCCATGGCGGCCGCTCTCGGGTTGACCGTCCTCCAGGTGATGGCGATGGGCGTGCACCTGCGCCGCGGGGAGCAGCGGGAGTCGGGGATGAACGTGGCACTGATCGTCCTCGCCGCAGCCGCGACGTGGCTGGCAACCTCGCTCTGACATCGTTCAGGCTGGCGGCTTCGGAGTCGACGTGCCAGTGTCTGCGGATGCGCAGAGCCACCCCGCAGGAGACCTCTCGTCCCACGCGGCAACGCGGAGCGCAGCGGCTGTGGGACCCGCGGGTGTGGGGCACGACCATCGGAGCTGCCGGCGGCACCGTCTTCGTGATGGTCAACCGCGGCGAGCTCGGCGACCCGTGGACGACCGTCGCGGCCCTGGTCTGGCTGGTGGCCTTCGCCGCCTACCTGTGGTTCGTGCTCGTCGCCCCCCGGTGGTTCGAGGCGCCTGCTCCAATCGGCAGGTACGCCGGCCTGGTCTACGTGGGCAGCGTCGTCGGGATGCTGCTCCTGATCGGCCTCGGCAGTGCGCTCCTGGACGAGGCGGGTCGCGACGAGCTGCGCCCCGCCCTCATCGTCGTGGCCGTGGGCCTGCATTTCCTGCCCTTCGCCGCGGCCTTCGCCACGCCCATGTTCACCAGGCTGGGGGCGGTCATGGCGGGGATCGGTGCGATCGGCCTGGGTGCCGGCTGGGTGTACGCCGATGCCGCGGCGTCGGCCGCGGCTGTGGTCGCCGGGATCGTGATGATCGCCGTCATCACGGCGGACGCGTTCGGCTCGGCGGAGCCTGACGAGGAGGAAGGCTTGACGCGGCCGGGACGCTGAGGAGGCCTGCATCGATCCGACGGCGTAGCCGCCGCTGATCAGGTGGCGCCCGGCCTCGCGGAGAAGTCATGGCGATAGATCACGGCGTCGCTCCACGGCGTCACGTCGGGCCGCAAGAAGGTGAAGGAGAGCCGCTCGGCCAGCCGGATGCTCGCGTGGTTGTCCGGGTGGATGACGGCCGTGAGGTACGGCGCCGGGCGCGCGACCGATGCCCACGTGAGCCAGGCCTGGGCAGCCTCCTGGGCCAGTCCACGACCTTGGCTCCGCCGGGCCAGGACCCAGCCGAGCTCGAGCTCGTCCCACTCCGGCCACGGATGCAGCCCTACTCGTCCGATCTGCAATCAGCCACCACCGTGATCAGCGCGGCCTTCGAGCGCTTGGCGCTCGAGGAGCCACTCGGGGAAGTAGGTGCCCTTGCGCAGCTTTGGGATCGCCACGTCGATCGTGCCCACGCGGGTGTCCAGCGGACGGTGACGATAGCCGTTGCGTTGCGCGGTCCGCGCAGGATCCGGGCGGCCGTACTCGGCGCCGACCACCGCATCGGCGTCAGCGGACAACAAGGCGTTGATGATGGGCGCCGCCAGCCCAGTTGCGGGCTGTCGTGGCCTCACTGTTCGATCCTGCGTGCCCTGGAAGGGCCACCTACCTCAACCTCGCCGTGACCGAAGCCGTCACGGCAGTCCCGATCCAGCTGGACACAGCCAGGTGTCCACGCGGGTGGCCGCGGGATCCTGTCAAGGCTTTCCCTACGACGGGCCCTTCGTGCTAACTTACGTCCATCAGTGCCCTGCCAAGGTTAAAGTTCCGTTCGCACCTCCGCGCTTAGATGGCGCACAGCGTTAGCGGAAACCCTCAAATCGGCAGGGCCAATGTCTTTTAAACCCCCCGCAGCTTTCTCCACGTCGAAGCCGCACCTGAGCGTCGCCCAACAGGTGCAGCTGCTGGTGCAGCGCAAGCTGAAGGTTTCTGACAAGGCCGCAGCCGAGGCGTACCTCCGGCGCGACAACTACTACCGCCTGTCCGGATACGCGCGAGAGTTTCAGATCCGCCCCACCTCGGGCATGAACGACTTCCAAAATGGCGTGACTTTCGAGGATGTCACTGGCGCGATGGAGCGCGACGACTGGGTTCGCGCCAAGACGCTTCCGGCCCTACTCGCGGCCGAGCGGTTGATCCGCGGCCCACTGGCTCATAACCTCTCCCAGACGCACGGCAGCGGAGCCTTCTACCTCCAGAAGCAGGCCTACAAAGCCAATCTTGCACGTGCACAACGTATTCCGGATGACTGGACACAGTCTCTGTTGGCATCGAAGCATCCGGCGGTGCGGCACTACATCCAGGACGGGGACTGCTCTGCTGTCCCGATCTGGGTCGCGATCGAAGATGCCTCGTTCGGAACCGTAGCCCAGCTGATTGAGTGTCTCGTCGATGAAACCGCGGCCCACTCAGTCGCGGAGACCCTCGGATTCAAGCGCAAGGAATTCCCGAGCGTCATCAACTCCTTGCGCTACCTTCGCAACAGTTGCGCTCACCACGCTCAGCTCTGGCATCGCTACAACAAGCTCCCTTGCCCGTTCACCGGCAAGAACACGGATCGCAAGCGCCTACCGAGGTGGTCGGCCAACAGCCTCTTTCCCACATTGCTGGCTCTGGAGAAGATGCTCAAGGTCCACGCTCCAGCCACGCAAGCAGCCGAGGGCTTGGCTGAGGTACTGCAGTATCTGGGCTCCGACTGCCCCCTAGTTGCGGGATATCTACACCCATCCCCGGGCCAGAGAACCTAGGGAAGGATACGTCCCTGAACCCGCCGCAAGTGTCAGCGGAGACAGCTCGGTCCGGTCACACATCGACGTCCGATGAGTTCCGCGGAGCCACACTAAGAGGCCGCGCCTTCTGAATATGCTGCGCGGGTGACCCCGCTTCCGACGATCATCGTTGGATGGCAATGTGGGACCCCGCGGGGAATTACGAGTTACTCGCCAGACTCCTACGGGTGGCGGAGCAGGCCCTTGGTCATCCGATGCCTGAATCTGACCGACCAGCAGACCTGCAGGCTCTGCGGCGCCTGTCCCAGCTTCCTGAAGGGTGTTGGCGCACGACGGCTAGGCGAGTGATCAGCGCTCGAGGATTCCTGGATCCCCAGTTGTGGCTTCGAGTGGCGAGGCAGGAGGGGGAGAGTGCGCCCGCATCCGCTACATACGCCGGTCCTCAACAACTAAAGAGAATCCAGAAGGATGCTATCCGCCTCTTACGGGAGGCCAAGCTCGAAGAGCGAGATCGGACGAGTATCCGAGCTCCCGAGCCCATGTCCGTGCCGACGCCGGCGCGTGAACCAAACCGAGCGCTGTGCATTGCTTGTCGGTCGCTTCACGCTCCCGCGGAGTCTTGTCACTGTCAGCGATCCGAGAACGGAGGAAGGTGCGACAACTAGACATACGTGCGCAGTGGAGAAGCGAAGCGGTGGATGCGTGCGACCGCGCCGTGCGGGACGGCCAGAGATCGTCGTCCTGTCGTTGATGCATTGACTCGCTTGTCAGAGGCACGGATGAACTCCAGCGAGCGATGGAAACTCTGTGTCACATTCGCGGCGGTATGGGCCACTCTGGCGCCCGCCGTAGCGGATCCGGGCTGACGCTGCGTCTGGCAGGCTGCCCGGCATGGATTACGACCACTTGGCGGCTAAGGCCAGGCCCGCGCTCATCACCGCTTCGATGCGCCGCTCCACGATGACGTACGGCGAGCTCGCCCGCGCCATCGACCTCGACCCCAACGTCCCGCTCTCCCACCACATTCGTCGAGTGCTGGATCGGCTCAGCCAGGACTGCATGGATCGCAAGGAACCTTCTCTTGCAGTCTTGGTCGTCAACGAGAAGTCCGGTGAGCCCGGACCCGGGTTTCGCGCCGGCAAGACCCCTTGGCACACAGAGACCCGCCGCTGTTTCGACCGCTGGCAGCCTGCATAACCTGATCCCCGTTTTGCTCCGTTCGCGTCGAGCAACGCGTCCCGCAGGTCGCGATGCCGGCAGGCGGCGAAGGGACGCACCGCAATGTCAACTGTCCGTGCAGCAGACCCAAGGCCGCGAGCTGACGCAGCGACTGGCTCCTTGAGTCCGCGGCTGCCGAAAGCGCACCGAGTATCGGATAGATCTGGGCCGGGTCCAGATTCGTTAGCGACGCGTGCGCTGGGCCGCGCAGAGCGCGCCGTGCTTCCTCGGTGTCGGACGGCGGTTGCTCAAACGTGGGCATCGGCCCTCCCCAACGAGCGTTCTCGCTAGGGAGGTGGGCGCGAATGATTGGAGGGATGTTGGCCTGAACCGAGTGTGAAGTGTTTAGCCCCACCGCTCGTGGCTTGCCACCGCGCCTCCCGTGTTCGATTCACTCTGCGAAGGAGGGCGTCTACCTCTAGTCTTCGGAGCGGCCGTCACATCGGGGAAGGGATGCCAAGAATGACCGCGTATGAACGAGGCTCCGAATGGCGGATGTGGGACCTGCATGTGCACACGCCCGACTCCATCATCCAGGATTACAAGGGCGCGGAGGCCGAACGATGGCCCCGATTCCTGGACGAACTGGAAGGACTGCCCAGTGACGTACGGGTCTTGGGCATCAACGACTACTGGTTTCTAGACGGCTACACGAAGGTTCGACAAGCCAAGGAGTCGGGACGGCTAGCCAATATCGATGAGGTGTTCCCGGTCATCGAAGTTCGTTGCGACACTTTCAGTGGGAGTGAGAGCAGTCTCAAGCGCCTCAATCTCCACCTGATCCTCGATCCCGCGGAGCCCGTGGATGATCTAATGCAGCAACTTTCTGCACTTCTGCGCGGTCGGTACCAGTTGACCCCGAGCTTAGAGCCCGTTGATTGGACAGAGGTGCCCACGCGCGCATCTATGGCACGTCTCGGTAAGAAGATCATCGAGTCCACTCCGCCCGAGAAACGAGGCGAGTTCGCTCACAAGTCCGAACTGGAAATCGGCTTCAACAATCTCAACGTAAGTTTCGAAGCCCTCCGAAAGGGCATTGCCGACAACTCCTACTTACGCCAACACGTCATCCTCGCCCTCGGTAAGGTCGAGTGGGACACCATCAAGTGGAACGCTGGATCGATCGCGCACAAGAAGACCTTCGTGAACAGCGTGCACGCCGTATTCACCGCCGCGAAGACGCGAGAGGCGTTCGATAAGTCGCTTGCCTCCTTACGGAGCGCCCAGGTTCGACACCATCTTCTCGACTGCAGCGATGCCCACACCTGGGCCAACTCGGATTCGCACACGCGACTCGGGTACTGCTTCACCTGGATCAACGCAGACCCAACCTTCAAGGGACTTCGCCAAGCCCTTCAGGAATACGATCATCGCGTCAGCACGGCGGAACGTCCCGACGTGCTGACCCGAGTAGCGCACGCGCCCCGATCCTCGATTACCAATGTCTGTATCGCCCCAGTGGACGGTGAGATCGCCGATCCGCTGTTTCATTCTCATATCCCGCTGAACCCGGGCTTCATCGTAGTCATCGGAAACAAGGGACAGGGCAAGTCCGCACTACTTGACAGCATTGCATTAGCGGCGAACAGCGACCGTCACGACGATTTCTCCTTCCTAAACGCTAAGCGCTTCAGAGCTCAACGCGGGGTCGCGAGCGCCTATCGCGCCGAGGTGAAGTGGGCTGACGGGTCGACGTCGACTGCCCGCCTTAACGATGGCTTCGATCCCGCATCAGCCATCCGCGTCGACTATCTGCCGCAGTCTTTGATCGAGAAGGTGTGCTCCGCGGACCCGAACAGCGCGACGAAGCAAGACTTCGAGAGGGAAATTGAGCGGGTCGTTTTCCGCCACATTGATGACGCGGACCGCGGGTCAGCAACAAGCCTGAATCAACTACTTCATGCGCAGGGTGTCGCGCACCAGGCGACGCTCAAAGAATCGCGCGCCGAGATCGCCACAAGCGCCGAAGCTTTGTCCACGCTGCAACACCGACGAGTGGAACTCGAACTGCTGGACCTATCGACGCGGAGGGCGGCCCTAGACGCGCGGTTGACGGAGGTGTCCGCGTCTCTTGAAGCGGTGTCGCTTGAAATTGAGTCTAGTGGGTCGGTCGAGCAGCAAGTGCAAGCGGCGGAGCTTCGCTCTGTGCGGGAGGAGCAACAGAAACTCCTCGATGCTGTCGAGGACTTACGCCTTCGCCGCGAGGCCATCTCGACCAGTGTCGAGGAGGTTGGCGATCTCCACAAGCGTCTGCAAGGAGCCATCGACACAGCGCGTTCCATCGCCGTTGACGTTGGGACGCGGATCGGTGTCGCGGTGGACACTCTGCTCGAAATCGGCTTCGAGGACTCAGCTATCACGTCCTGGATCACTGCCCGATCGGAAGAGATGACCGCTCTACAAGGGGCACAGGCGCAGTCCGGAGGGCTAGAGGACCAACTTGCAGTCGTCACGAGAGTTGTGTCCGAGAAACAAGCCGCACTGCAATCGTTGAACGACGAGGCGCAAGCGCTACTGATTCAGCAGTCTGACCTTCGTGCACAGCAGGAAGGCCTGCTAGGTGAGCCCGGAGAACCGGAAAGCGTCCGTGGCGTTGCAGCGCTAGAGTCCGAACTCGCAAGCATCCCTGACGCGATTGAGTCGGCCACAACGGCGTTGCGAGCGGCCTTCAACGAGGTTCACGCAGCACTGTCGTCGATTAAGGAACTTCAACGTGCCGCGTACCAACCCGCTACGCAGTTCGTAGAGTCCAACAAACTAGCGATGGATGCGCGCTTGGCGTTCGACGTCGAGTTCCGCGTACGCGACTTCGCGAATCGCTGGGCGGACATGGTCAATCGCCAGAGACTCGGCCAATTCCCCGACATGACAGCGCCCGACCGCGATGCCACGCTCCTGGGAGACGTCGACCTCGACGACGCTGACAAGGTCCTGAAGGCGTTGGACGGGCTAGTCGACCGACTAGGTCGAGACGGGGGGCGGCTCGACGGTGCCTCTCGCTCCCTAGATGTCATTATGCGAAGCGGCCACGCGCCCGCGGAGTTGTTGACTGCCATCTACGGGCTGGAATGGCTCCAGAGTCAATACATTATCCGCGCGGACGGGGCCGAGTTGTCCGAACTCTCACCTGGGCAACGCGGGCTGGTTCTCCTACTGTTCTACCTGCTCGTGGACAAGTCAGAGCGCCCTCTCCTGCTCGACCAGCCGGAAGAGAACTTGGACAATCAAACCGTCCGCAACGTCCTTGTTCCGGCGCTTCAAGAGGCGGTTCGACGCCGACAGATAATCGCAGTCACCCACAATCCAAACTTTGCTGTCGTCGGTGATGCGGACCAGATTGTCGTCGCCAGCTTCGATGGGCAGTTCAGTTATCGTTCTGGGTCCCTAGCCGAATTGCAGATCGGACAATCGACAATTGACGTCCTGGAGGGAACCCGGGAGGCGTTCGCCAGCCGCAGCACCAAGTACACCGACGTCGTCGGGAAACCCCACTAGCCCTCTGCGCTCTTCAGATTGCCAGGCGAGTTCGTTACGAATGATTGGCAGCATCTGCAGCCCCAGTCGCCTTGGGGGTTCGACCGGGCACTGAGGCTCCGCTGCCCCAGTCAGCGGCAGGGCCGACCGGGCAAGGACGACGTGATAGAGCTTGGCCGCGATCATGGCCAGTCGGCGTCCCATCTGCGTCTGTCTGGGTGGAAGGGGCCACCCGTCCGGCGTCACCCGGCGGACCGCGAGGCGAGGTACTTCGCCGTGACCCCGGCCCCCGCCGCAGCCACCTCCGCCGGCGTCCCCGTCGCCACCACCTGCCCACCGGCGTCCCCACCACCCGGCCCCAGGTCCACCACCCAGTCCGCGGACGCGATCGTGTCCAGGTCGTGCTCCACCAGCACCACGGTGTTCCCGGCGTCCACGAGCCGGTGCAGCTGCCGCACCAGCAGCGCGGTGTCGGAGGGGTGCAGGCCTGACGTGGGCTCGTCGAGCAGGTAGAGGGTGTGGCCGCGGTTGGCCCGCTGCAGCTCGGTGGCGAGCTTGATCCGCTGCGCCTCCCCGCCACTCAGCTCGGTCGCCGGCTGCCCGAGCCGCAAGTAGCCGAGCCCCACCGACTGCAGCGCGGCCAGTCCGCGCGCCGCCGCCGGCACGTCGGCGAGGAAGGCAGCAGCCTCGTCGACCGGCATCCCGAGCACGTCGGCGATGCTCCGGTCCCGGTAGGTGACCTCGAGCGTCTCGGGGTTGTAGCGCGCCCCGCCGCACTCCGGGCACGGCGCGTAGGTGCTGGGCAAGAAGACCAGCTCGACAGAGACGAACCCCTCGCCCTGGCACTTCTCGCACCGCCCCTCAGCGACGTTGAAGGAGAACCGGCCGGCGCCGTACCCGCGCTCCTTCGCCAGCGGCGTCGCCGCGAAGACCTTGCGCACCGCGTCGAAGAGCCCGGTGTACGTCGCCAGGTTGGACCGCGGCGTCCGGCCGATCGGCTTCTGGTCCACCACCACCAGCCGGTCGAAGGCGTCGACCCCGCGGGCCTCGCGCACGTCGACCTCCCCGGTGAAGACCTCCTCCTCGTCGTCCTCTCCAGACGAGACCGAGAGCGGAGCCAGCCCCAGGTGACGGCGTACGACCTCGCCGAGCACCTGCACGGCGAGTGTCGACTTGCCCGAGCCCGACACCCCGGTGACGGCGGTCATCGCGCCCAGCGGCAGGTCCAGGGAGACGTCGCGCAGGTTGTGCCGGGAGACCCCGACCAGGTGCAGCCACCCCGACGGCTCGCGAGGCTCCCGCGCGAGCCGAGGCGCCCGCCCGAAGAGGTACTCCGAGGTGGCCGACTCGGCCACCGCCTCCAGCCCGGCGACCGGACCGGAGTAGAGCACCTGACCGCCCTTCTCCCCGGCACCCGGGCCGATGTCGACAACCCAGTCGGCACGGCGTACGACGTCCATGTCGTGCTCCACCACGAACAGCGTGTTGCCCGCGGCCTTGAGGTCGTCGAGCAGCGCGAGCAGCGGTTCGGCGTCGGCCGGGTGCAGCCCCGCCGACGGCTCGTCGAGCACGTAGACGACCCCGAAGAGCCCCGAGCGCAGCTGGGTGGCGATCCGCAGCCGCTGCCCCTCACCCGGCGACAGCGTGGTCGAGCTGCGCCCCAGCGCCAGGTAGCCCAGCCCCAGCCCGAGCAGCACCTCGATCCGGGCGACCAGGTCGCCGCCCAGCCGGGTGGCGGCGTCGTCCTCGTGGCCCGCGGCGGCCGGCCGCAGCCGCTCCACCAGCTCGGTCAGCGGCAGCGCGTTGGCCTCCGCGATCGACATGCCGGCAAACATCACCCGCAGGGCGTCGGGCCGGATCCCGCTGCCGAAGCAGTCGTGGCACGGCGTGCTGCGCACGAACCGCTGCATGTCGGCGCGCATCTTCTCGCTGCCCGATCCGGTCAGCACCTGGCGCACGTGCCGCCGGGCGCTGCGGAAGGTGCCCATGTAGTCGCGGCCCCCGCCGCCGTCCTTGTCCTGCGGGCGGATCAGCACCCGTGGCTGCTCGTCGGTGAAGAGCAGCCACTCCTGGTCACGCCGGTTCAAATCGCGCCAGGGGCGGTCGATGTCGATGCCGAGGTTCTTCACGATCCGCCGCAGGTTGTGCGCCTGCCAGGCGCCCGGCCACGCGGCAATCGCGCCCTCGCGGATGCTCAGCGAGGGGTCCGGGACCAGCAGCTCCTCGGCGACGTCGTGCACCACCCCGAGGCCGTGGCAGGTCGGGCAGGCACCCGCCGCGGTGTTGGGGGAGAACGCCTCGGCGGCCAGGTGCTCAGCACCCTCGGGGTAGCAGCCGGCGCGGGAGTAGAGGATGCGCAGCAGGTTCGAGAGCGTGGTGATGGTGCCGACCGTGGAGCGCGAGCTGGCCGCGCCGCGGCGCTGCTGGAGGGCCACCGCCGGGGGCAGCCCGGTGATCTCCTCCACGTGCGGGACGCCGACCTGCTGGAGCAGGCGCCGGGCATAGGGAGCGACCGACTCGAAGTAGCGGCGCTGCGCCTCGGCGTACAAGGTGCCGAAGGCCAGCGACGACTTGCCGGACCCAGAGACGCCGGTGAAGGCGACGATCGCGTCGCGGGGCAGGTCGACGTCGACGTCGCGGAGGTTGTGCTCACGGGCGCCGCGGACGCGGACGCAGCCGTCAGGTTCAGGAGTAGCCATCGGGCACTCCCTACCCGAGCGCGCCACACCTCACACGCCGCGGTCGACCTCTCCCTCTTCAAGGTATACGCGCACCGGGGGCTTGCGGCAAGGCCCCGGTGACCCCTCACACTCGGCGCTCGGAGCCGTCCGGGGCTCCCATCCAGAAGGGGACGACGATGGTCGGGAGCAACGTGGACGACGTGGACGTCGTCGTAGTGGGGGCCGGTCCGACCGGCCTGATGCTGGCCGGCGAGCTGGCCAGCGCCGGCGTCCGGACGCTGCTGCTGGAGCGCCGCGCCGAGCCCTCCCAGGTGGCCCGGGCCGGGGGGCTGGCCGGGCAGGTGATCCAGCTGCTCCACCACCGCGGCGAGCTCGAGCCGCTCCAAGCCCTGAGCCCCGCCCCCGAGCCGGCGCCGCGCTTCCCGTTCGGGGGCCTGCACCTGGACTTCACCCGGCTGACCGCGTCACCGATGCGCGCCCTGGTGCTGCCGCAGCCGCAGCTCGAGGCGGCGCTCGCCGAGCGCGCGGGCAGGCGCGACGCCGAGCTGAGGCGCGGCCACGAGGTGGTCGGGCTGAGCCAGGAGGCCGACGCCGTCACCGTCGAGGTGCGCGGCCCCGCCGGGCCCGCGCGGGTCCGTGCCCGGTACGTCGTCGGCTGCGACGGCGGCCGCAGCCGCGTCCGCGAGCTCGCCGGCATCCACTTCGCCGGCGACACCCTCCCCGAGGTGGAGCGGCTCGCCTCCACCACCCTCCCGGCCGGGGTGCGGGCCCGGGACGACGGGGCGGTCGAGGTCGAGGGCGTCGGCACGCTTCCCTTCGGCTACACCGCGACCGAGCGCGGCGTCTTCGCCTGCTACGCGGTCGGCGACACGCTCGGGGTCTACACCGCGGAGGTGGAGGAGACCCGGTACGACGACGCGACGCCGATGAGCGTCGACGAGCTGGCCGCCAGCATCCGGCGGGTGACGGGCGTCGACCTGCCACTGGGTGAGCCGCTGCGGATGACCCGCTTCGGCTACTCCGCGCGGCAGGCCGACCGCTATCGCGCCGGCCGGGTGCTGGTCGCCGGCGACGCCGCCCACCTCTTCCCCGCGGGCGGGGTGGCGGTCAACGCCGGGATGCTCGACGCGGCCAACCTCGCCTGGAAGCTCGTTGCGGACCTCCAGGGGTGGGCGCCGGCCGGGCTGCTCGACACCTACACCGAGGAGCGGCGCGCCGCCGCGGAGCGGACCCTGCTGCACACCCGCGCCCAGGTCGCGCTGCGGCGGATCCACGGCCCGGACGGCGACGCGCTGCGGTCGCTGGTCGCCGAGCTCGCCTGCGACGAGCAGCCGCTGCTGCGCCTCGGCGCCCTGATGGCCGGCACCGACGTCGGCGTCCCCGCCGCGCCCGACCGTCCGCTCGTCGGCGACTTCCTCACCGACCGGCTGCTCGGCCTGCCGCAGGACGACGAGCGCACCCGCGGCCTGCTCGCCGCCGGCCCCGTGCTGCTGGACCTGGCCGACCGGCCCGCCCTGCGCGCGGCCGCGGCCGGATGGGCGGGCCGGGCGCGGGTGGTCGGGATCCGGGTCGACCGGCCGCCGGCCGACGCGTTGCTGCTCCGCCCGGACGGCGTCGTCGTCGCCGCCGTGCCCACCGGCGAGCCCGACGCCACCGCGCTCCCGGCGCTGCGCGACGCGCTCACCGCGTGGTGCGGGAGCCCTACCCACCGCGCCGGCTGAGTCCGGAGGCTCCTCGGCTCAGGAGCCGCCTGCCGCCGCGACCAGCGCCGCCTCCACCTCGGGGCTGAGCCCCAGCGGCGACCGGTCGGTGCGCGTCGGCAGCCCGCCCAGGGTGCGCAGCCAGAGCCAGGTGTCGGCGACGGTCTCCTCGACCGGGCGGCACGTGAGCCCGGCGGCGTACGCCGCGGAGACGTCGCCGTCGTGCAGCCCCGCCAGCTCCCCGGTGGGCGGCACCCAGATCGGCAGGTCGTTCCACCCGGTCGCCCCCGCCGCCGCGACCGCCTCGGGGGAGAGCCACACCAGCTCGCCCGCGGCGCGCTCCGGCCGGTCGGCGCTGATGGCCGCGCGGCACGCCTCGAGCAGGCTGCCCATGGTGGCGTGACCGGGCCGGCTCACCGTGTTGAACGCGCCCGTCACCCCGCGCTCGGCGGCGTCGAGCATCCACCGGGCGAGGTCGCGCGCGTCGACGTACTGCAGGGGCCGCTCGGCCGGGCCGGGCGCGGGCACCCGGCCGCCGCGGGCGATCCGGTCGAGCCACCACGGCAGCCGGCCGACGTCCTCGTGGGGCCCGAGGATGAGGCCGGCGCGGGCCAGCAGGGAGCGGTCGTCGAAGCCCTCCAGCACCGCGAGCTCGCCGCCGCGCTTGGCGGCGGCGTAGTCGGCCTGGTCGGTGCCGGCAGGGTCGCCGTCGACCACCGGCGCGGCCTCGTCGAGACCGACCGGCAGCGGCCAGCGGTAGACCGAGCGGCTGGAGACGTAGCCGTAGTGGCCGACCCGGTCGCGCAGCAGGCGGACGGCGTCGCGGACCGCCGTGGGCTCCGCCGACCAGGTGTCGAGGACGGCGTCCCACCCGTCGCCGGTGGCCTCGTCGAGGGCGGCGGCGAGCGAGCCGGGGACCCGCCGGTCGGCTCGCAGTGCCCGCACCCCGTCGGGCGGGCCGGCGCTCCCGCGGTTGACCACGGTCACCTCGTCGCCGCGACGCACCGCCTCCTCGACGAGGGCGCGCCCGACGAACCTCGTCCCTCCCAGCACCAGGACCTTCATGTCCCGACTATGAGGGATCGTGGTGGCGCGGGGGAAGCCTGTGCAGCGCCACGTCGCGCAGCTCGCCGGCCTCGGCGACCGCGGTCATGTAGGTGCAGAACGGCTGACGTCGCCGGTCGGTCGGCGAGCCCGGGTTGAGCAGCCGCAGCCCGGTCGCGGCGGTGGTGTCCCAGGGGATGTGGCTGTGGCCGAAGACCAGCACGTCCAGGTCGTCGTACGCCGCGGCGCACCGCTCCTCGCGCCCCTTCGCCTGCCCGGTCTCGTGGACCACCCCGAGCCGGACGCCGTCCAGCTCGACCCGCGCCACCTCCGGCAGCCGCTCGCGCAGCACGCCGTGGTCGTTGTTGCCGTAGCAGCCGACCAGCCGGCGCGAGCGCGCCTCGAGCTCGTCGAGGAGGGATACGTCGACCCAGTCGCCCGCGTGCAGCACCACGTCGGCCTCGTTGACGGCCGCCCACACCTGCGCGGGCAGGTCGCGGGCGCGCTTGGGCAGGTGGGTGTCGGCCAGGAGGAGGAGCCGGGTCGTCATGAGGCCCAGTCAACTAGAAGCAGGGCTACTTCTTTCCGCTCCAGCTACCGCTCCAGGGGGCCGCGGCGAAGGCGAGCCCCAGCACGAGGCCGACGCCGAGCAGCGCCCAGCTGTCGAAGATCAGGGAGAGGGCGACACCGAACGCGAGCCCGAGGGAGACCCCCATCGCGACCCTCGTCGCCTTCTCGTCGTCCTTGCTCTTCTCGCCGTCGGCAGGGTGGCTCTGCTCGTCAGTCATGTCCGCGACGGTGCCACGGGGCGATCCCTCGGGCAAGGATCCTGATCAGGATGCGCAGCGATCACGGCGCCTCAAGCGGTGCGGCTCGCGGTCCCTACTCCTCGGTTTCGCCCTTCGCGTCCCCCGCCCCCTGTGGGGTCACCCCGAACGCCACACCCAGGGCGATGCCGAAGCCGAGGTACGCCCAGCTCTCGAACACCACCGAGAGTGCGACCCCGAGCAACAGGCCCAGCACCACCCCCAGCGCCATCCGCCTGTTCCGGTCGGGCCCCTGTGCCCCGGGCTCGTCAGGTGCGTCGGGGCCGTCGGCCTCCGGGGTCGGGTCGTCCGTCGAGTCGGTCATGTCCGGGATTCTCACCCAGCGCACGCGGGGTGGGAAGGCCGTCTGCGCGTCCCGCACGCCCTCAGGACGGTGCGTCGAGCATTACGCCCGCGCGACGGTTGGGTAGCCGTCCACTCTTGCCAGGACCGAGAATCTCCCTATTCTTGACTTCATTACATGACTTTGGGACGGGGTGGCGGCATGGAACGTGGTCTGATGCGCGAGGGCGAGTACGACGCCGAGCGCGCGGAGCGGGCAGGTCTCAGCCGACGCCGTCTCCTGAGCTGGGCGGCGGCGGCTTCGGGGGGAGTGGCCGCCGCCCAGGTGGGCGGGGTGTTCGGACCGTCGCCGGCGTGGGCGCATCCCGCGCTGCCGACCCCGACACCCACGCCCACCCCCTCGCCCGTGCCGGGGATCGTGAAGCCGCTCCCGGCCGAGCTCTTCACCCCGCGCGGCACCAACGCCGAGATGCGCTGGGAGGCGATGCGCGGCCAGGGCTACCTGACGCCGGCCGACCGGTTCTTCGTCCGCAACCACACCACCACCCCGCGGATCGACGTGGCCACCTGGCGGCTGCGGATCCACGGCAGCGGCGTACGCCGCGAGGTCTCGCTCTCCTACGACGACCTGCTGCGCCTGCCCCGGGTCACCGTCACCCGAGCGGTGGAGTGCGCCGGCAACGCCCGCAACCTCTTCGGCAGCCAGCAGGGCACGCCGGCCGCCGGCACCACCTGGGGCCTCGGCGCGATCGGGGTGGCGACCTGGACCGGCGTCCGGCTCTCCGACGTCCTCGACCGGGCCGGCCTCGACCGCGCCGCCCTCGACGTCATGCCCGTCGGGCTCGACTCGATGGCCGTCCGCCGCCCGATCCCGGTGGAGAAGGCGCTCGCCTCCGACACCCTGCTGGTGATCGGGATGAACGGGCGCACCCTGCCGCCCGACCACGGCTACCCGGTGCGGCTGCTCGTGCCGGGCTGGGTCGGCATCTCCCACGTGAAGTGGGTCGGCGAGATCGAGGTCTCCACCACGCCGCTGCTCTCCCAGTGGAACACCACCAGCTACCGCCTCTTCGGCCCCGACTACCCCGACACCCCGCTGGTGACCACCCAGGTGGTCAAGAGCGCCCTGGAGTTGCCGTTCCCCGCCACCGTGGGCCGGGGCCTCCGGCTCCTCAGCGGCCGCTCCTGGTCCGGCCTGGGCCGGATCGTCGGGGTCGACGTCTCGGTGGACGACGGCCCGTGGCGCCCGGCGCAGCTGTCGTGGCGCAACGACGAGAAGGCGTGGCGGCAGTGGAGCTTCCTGTGGCACGCCAGGCCCGGCGAGCACCGGATCCGGATCCGCGCCCGCGACGACCGGGGCAACGTCCAGCCCGACAGCGTGCCGTTCAACGAGCAGGGCTACCTCTTCGGCGCGGTCGCCTCCCACCCGGTCACGGTCCTCTGAGGGATGCCGGTCAGGCCGCGGGCAGCGTCCGCAGCAGGTCGCGCCGCGCGTCCCCGGCCTGCATGGCGAGGTCCCAGAGAGTGGAGGAGGCCGAGCCGGGCAGCCCATCGGCC
Source organism: Nocardioides sp. Z40_12 (assembly GCF_058215795.1). Lineage (NCBI taxonomy): Bacteria > Bacillati > Actinomycetota > Actinomycetes > Propionibacteriales > Nocardioidaceae > Nocardioides > Nocardioides sp. Z40_12. The sequence goes on along the minus strand of NZ_JBZAJA010000004.1, from coordinate 360,451 downwards.
GCGGGTGGGTCGCCGGACTCCAGCGCCCGGACGACCTGGCCCAGCGCCACCGGGTCGGGTCGCCGCGCGTCGACCAGCGTCGTCAGGTCCTGCAGCCCGGTCCGCAGCCGGTCGAGCTCGTCGAGCTGGCGGGCGTCGAGGTCGTCGTGGTCGGGGACCAGCTCGTCCTGCTTCTGCGCGGCGTCCAGGTGGAGCGCCACCGTCTCCGAGAGCGGCCTCCGCTCTCCGGTGGCGGCCCGGAGTGCGGCGGTCGTCGCCTCGGTGGCCTCCTCGATGCGCCGGCGCAGGGGCGGCGGGCGGAACGCCGGGATCACGACGAAGCCCCCGACGAGCCCCACCGCCACCGCGCAGGCGGTCAGCGCGACGTACTGCACCAGCAGGGTGACCGGGTCGAGGTCGCGGGTCACGGCGTTGAGCCCGACGCTGACCATCACCATGAACGCCGCCCCCAGCGCCGGGCGGGTGACGATGAACCAGAGCCCCAGGCACAGGGCCACGGCCGCGACCTCGACCAGGTGCCGTGACGGCACCAGCAGCAGGATCAGCGCGACCGCGAGCGAGCCGGCCGAGACGCCGACGACCTTGGCGCGGGCCTTCACGAAGGTGTCGCGCCAGCTGGCCTGGAGGATCGAGAAGGTGGTGAGCAGCACGGTGGCCACCAGCGGGTCGCCGGAGCCCAGCGGTGCGGTGACCAGCAGCATCACCAGCAGCCCGAACGCCGTGCGCAGCGCGTGGCGGACCTGGACCGACCGCAGCCGGGCCGACGGGTGCAGCACCGCGTCCTTGAAGCGGCGCCGCCCGTCCCGGTCGAGCTCCACGGCGCTGGTGTCGTGCTCGGTGATCGCGTGCTCGACGGCCTCCAGCGCGGCCGCGGCCTGCTGCGCCGCCGTCGCGGCGTCGGGGACGCGGCTCGGGGAGGCCGCGCTCGCGGTGCCGGCAGACCCGTCGCGGACGGGCTTGGCCCGCAACCGGTCGGCGAGCTCGTCGGCGCGCCGGCGCAGCCCGGCGACCTCGTCCGCCTGATCGCCGGCCGCGCCGGAGAGCTCCAGGGAGCGCAGGGCGAGGCGGTAGCGCGACGCCGCATCCAGGGCGTCGGCCAGCCAGCGCTGCCTGCCGTCGCTGAGCCAGGTGCCGAAGGCGGTGGTGGTGGCCGCGCCGGGGTCGTCGGCGACGAGCACCTCGGCCACCTGCTCGCGGGTCGGCTTCGACGGGTCCGAGACGCCCAGCAGCAGGCGCAGCGCCAGCGCCACCGCGACGCCCGCGAGGGTGGCCGCGACCAGCTGCTGGAGGTCCGCGGACCCCCTGATCGCGTAGGCGTAGCCGTAGACCGTGGTCATGCCGAGCCCCAGGCCGGCGTTGGCGAAGCGGGGCCCCAGCAGCGGGAGCAGCGCCGCCACGAAGCCGAGCAGCACCACCAGGGCGATCCCCGCGGGGCGCCAGGCCTCGGCCACCGTCCGGGGGACGACGGCGCCGAAGACCAGCAGCGGACCCAGCACGGCGGCGACGCGCAGGTCGGCCCGCAGCGGCCCGCCCATGAAGGCCACCAGCGCGAAGAGGCCGGTCAGGCCGCCCACCACAGCCGCCGGCCCGGCCCCCCACGCGTCGGAGAGCAGGACGGCCGGGACGACCACGAGGAGCATCAGCACGATCAGCACCGGGCTGCCGCCGGGGCGCTTCGTGGCGGCGTCGCTCCCCGCGGCGTCACCATTTCCCATGGCAGGTCTCCCGAGGCAGGACGGCGTCCGGTCAGGCCGACGGTAGGCCGGGAGACATGGCCCGGCCAGAGGCCTTCGTCATGGGCAGGGTCATGGGCGCACCACCCGGCCCAGGTCAGCCAGCTCCTGGGCCGCCATCCGGGTACGGGCCACCGCGCCCGAGGTGCTGTCGCGTGCCTTTCCGCCGCGTGGTGACCGAGGTCGCGCGGACCCGAAATCCTCACTCAGGCACGCGTGCGACTACCGTGTCAACCATGAGTGACGAAGTGCCGGCAGATCAGGCGAGCCCGGAAGTACCCACGTTCGAGGAGCTGGGGCTCGACCCGTCGGTCCTGAAGACCCTCCGCGAGGTCGGCTACGAGCGCCCCTCGCCGATCCAGGCCGCGACCATCCCGCCGCTGCTGGCGGGCCGCGACGTCGTCGGCCTGGCCCAGACCGGGACCGGCAAGACGGCGGCCTTCGCGCTGCCGATCCTCTCCAACCTCGACCCCGCGCAGAAGACGCCGCAGGCCCTGGTGCTCGCGCCGACCCGTGAGCTCGCGCTCCAGGTCTCCGAGGCGTTCGAGCGCTACGCCGCCCACCAGAAGAACGTCCGGGTGCTCCCGGTCTACGGCGGCCAGGGCTACGGCGTGCAGCTCTCCGCGCTGCGCCGCGGCGTCCACGTGGTCGTGGGCACCCCCGGCCGGATCATGGACCACCTCGAGAAGGGCACCCTCGACCTCTCCGAGCTGCGCTTCCTGGTGCTCGACGAGGCCGACGAGATGCTCAAGATGGGCTTCGCCGAGGACGTCGAGACGATCCTCGCCGACACCCCGGCGACCAAGCAGGTCGCGCTCTTCTCCGCGACGATGCCGGCGCAGATCCGCCGCATCTCCAAGAAGCACCTCAACGACCCCGTCGAGGTCACGGTCAAGAACAAGACGACCACCTCGGCCAACATCACCCAGCGCTACCTGATGGTCAGCTACCCGCAGAAGGTCGACGCGCTGACCCGCATCCTCGAGGTCGAGAACTTCGAGGGGATGATCGTCTTCGTCCGGACCAAGCAGGTCACCGAGGCGCTCGCCGAGAAGCTGCGCGCCCGCGGCTTCTCCGCCCAGGCGATCAACGGCGACGTCTCCCAGCCGGTGCGCGAGCGCACCATCAACCAGCTGCGCGACGCCAAGCTCGACATCCTGGTCGCCACCGACGTGGCGGCCCGCGGTCTCGACGTCGAGCGGATCAGCCACGTCGTCAACTTCGACATCCCCACCGACACCGAGTCCTACGTGCACCGGATCGGCCGCACCGGCCGCGCCGGCCGCAAGGGCGACTCGATCGCCTTCGTCACCCCGCGCGAGCGCCACCTGCTGCGGGCGATCGAGAAGGCCACCCGCCAGCCGCTGACCCAGATGCAGCTGCCGAGCGTCGAGGACGTCAACTCCACCCGGCTCTCCCGGTTCGACGACCAGATCACGCAGGCGCTGGCCGACACCGAGCGGATCGACTTCTTCCGCGACGTGGTCAACCACTACGTCAACGAGTACGACGTGCCCGAGGTCGACGTCGCCGCCGCCCTCGCCGCGGTGATGTACGGCGCCCAGCCGCTGCTGCTCGACCCCAAGGCCGAGGTGCTGCACGCCCCCAAGGAGCACGACGACCGGGGCGGTCGCAGCGACCGTGGCGCGCGTCCGAGCCGCGAGGGCAAGGGCCCCCGCCGGGCGGGCTCGGACGCCGACCTGGCGACGTACCGGATCTCGGTGGGCAAGCGGCACAAGGTCGAGCCGCGGCAGATCGTCGGCGCCCTGGCCAACGAGGGCGGCCTGGGCCGCAACGACTTCGGCAAGATCGACATCCGGCCCGACTTCTCGCTGGTCGACCTCCCCGCCACCCTGCCCCCGGGCACCTGGGAGGCGCTCAAGGAGACCCGGATCTCCGGCAAGCTGATCGAGCTGGCCAAGGACAACGGTCCCCGGCGCTCGTCGGCCCCCCGCGAGGGAGGCTACGAGAAGCGCGACGGCGGGTTCGACAAGCGGAAGAAGCCGCGGCACAAGGACTGACACAAGAAACTGGTGGGAAGGTGTCGCCGGAGGGGTCCTCCGGCGCACCAACCCACCAGTTTCTTCTTTGGTGCGCCTCGGTGGCGCCTCGGTGGCGCCTGGTGGCGCGGGGCTCAGGCGGTCTTGATCGCCGAGATGTCGAACTCGAGCTTGATCTTCTCCGAGACGAGCACGCCGCCGGTCTCCAGCGCGGCGTTCCAGGTCAGGTCCCACTCCTTGCGGTTGAGGGTGGTGCCGCCCTCGAAGCCGATCCGGGTGTTGCCGAAGGGGTCCTGCGCGGAGCCGGTCTCCTCGAACTCGATGGTGACCGGCTTGGTGACGCCCTTGATGGTGAGGTCGCCGGTGACGGACCAGTCGGCGCCGTCGCGCGCGACCCGGGTGGAGACGAAGGTGATCTCGGGGTTGGCCTCGGCGTCGAAGAAGTCGGCCGAGCGCAGGTGGCCGTCGCGGTCCTCGGAGCCGGTGTCGATGCTGGCGGTCTTGATGGTGACCTTGACCGACGAGGCGGCCGGGTCGGCGGTGTCGACGTGGGCGGTGCCCTCGAACTCCTTGAAGGCGCCGCGGACCGTGGTGACCATGGCGTGGCGGGCGGAGAACCCGAGGCGCGAGTGGCTCGCGTCGATCGTGTAGTCGCCGGTCACGTCGTCGAGGACGGTGGTGGGGGCGTCGAAGGACTCGGACTTGTCGGCCTTGCGGCTGAAGATGCTCATGCGGGACTCCCTGGGATCGGTGGCCAGGCGGCGAGCCTGGAGTTGATTAAGTCTTCAACTATTAGAAGCGAATGCGCCCGCGCAACATTCCGTCGCGTGATGTGACCTGGATCACGAGAGATTCCTGCCCGATTTCGGGCAGGAAGTTGCCCTGGACGAGTGGGCGAGGGAATCTGGTCAGGTGCGGACGCCGGGGAACCACGACGAGGCTCTGGTCCGTCACCTACGGGCGACCACCGGACTCCCCGAGTCGCAGGTACGTCGGGTGGTCGGCGACGTGCTCGCCTTCTTCGACGAGCCCGTCGAAGACCTCGTGCGTCGCCGTCATGCCCAGCTCAAGACGTACGGCGCCAAGAACGCCGAGATCTTCCCCCTCATCGCCGCCGAGCTGGCCACCCGCGTGGTGGCCGCACCTCGGCTCACCGAGCGCCAGCTGCGCCGGATCGTCTACGGCTGAACGCCGTCCAACCCCAGGAGAACCACCATGTGCGGAATCGTCGGCTACGTGGGACCGCAGGACGCCACGCCGCTGCTCGTCGAGGGCCTGGCCCGGCTCGAGCACCGCGGCTACGACTCGGCCGGACTGGCCGTGATCAGCGACCGCGGCACGCTGCGCGTCGAGAAGCGGGCGGGGCGGGTCCGCGACCTGGCCGCCACGCTGCCCAAGCGGTTCACCGGGCACACCGGCATCGGTCACACCCGCTGGGCCACCCACGGCCCGCCCAACGACGTCAACGCCCACCCGCACACCGACGGCAAGGGGCTGGTCGCGGTGGTCCACAACGGGATCCTCGACAACGCCCACGACCTGCGCGCTCGGCTGGCCGACGAGGGGGTCGAGCTGGCCAGCGACACCGACACCGAGGTCATCGCCCACCTCGTCGCCCGCTCCACCGCGAAGACCCTGGAGGACAAGGTCGGCGAGGCGCTCGCCCAGGTCTCCGGCACCTGGGGCCTGGCCGTCCTGCACGTCGACCACCCCGGCGAGATCGTGGTGGCGCGCAACGGCAGCCCGCTGATCCTCGGCGTCGGCCACGGCGAGATGTACGTCGCCTCCGACCTGGCCGCCCTGATCCGCCACACCACCTCGGTGGTGATGCTCGACGACGGCGAGATGGCCTCGGTGACCGCCACCGGCTTCACCACCACCACCGGCAAGGTGGCCTCCCACATCGACATCGACCCGGAGTCCTACGAGGCCGGTGAGCACGACTCGTTCATGCAGAAGGAGATGCTGGAGCAGCCGCAGACCGCCGCCCGGATGCTGCAGGGGCGCCTCGACACGCGCTTCGGCACCGCCCACCTCGGCGGGCTCAACATGGACGCCCGGGAGACCCGGGCCGTGCGCCGGGTCAAGATCCTCGGCTGCGGCTCCGCCTACTACGTGGGCCAGATGGGGGCCGGGCTGATCGAGGAGCTGGCCCGGATCCCCGCCGACGCCGAGCCGGCCAGCGAGTTCCGCTACCGCAACCCGATCATCGAGCCCGACACCCTCTACATCGCCGTGAGCCAGTCGGGGGAGACGATCGACACCCTGCTCGCCGTGCAGGAGATCCGGCGCAAGGGCGGCCGGGTGATCGGCCTGGTCAACGTGGTCGGCAGCGCGATCGCCCGGGAGTGCGACGGCGGCATCTACCTGCACGCCGGCCCCGAGGTCGCGGTCGCCAGCACCAAGGCGCTGACCAACATGTTCCTCGGCTTCGCCCTGCTCGCCCTCCAGCTCGGCCGGGTCCGCGACCTCTCAGTCGCCGACGGCCGCAGGTTGGTCCAGGCCCTGGAGCGGCTGCCCGAGCAGATCGGGGAGGTGCTCGCGCTGGAGCCGTGGATCGCCGAGGTGGCCGCCGAGCTGGCCACCGCCGAGTCGCTCTTCTTCATCGGGCGGGTGCGCGGGTTCCCGGTGGCCCGGGAGGGGGCGCAGAAGTTCAAGGAGATCAGCTACCGGCACGCGGAGGCCTACCAGACCTCGGAGCTCAAGCACGGCCCGTTGGCGCTGATCAGTCCGACCCTGCCGACGGTGGCGATCGTCCCCCACGACGAGCTGACCGAGCGCAACGTGGCCGCCCTCCACGAGGTGGCGGCCCGCGGCGGCCCGCTGGTGGTCGTCACCCACGCGGAGGTCGACCTGGGCGACCTGGAGGTCACCCGCATCGACGTCCCGCGCACCGAGCCCGAGCTCGACCCGCTGCTGCTCACCGTCCCGCTCCAGCTGCTGGCCTACCACGCGGCCACGACGCTGGGCCACGACATCGACAAGCCCCGCAACCTGGCCAAGTCGGTCACCGTCGAGTGAGGCCTGCCGACGACCCGGGCACCAGCCTTGTGCGCTGCGCCCGACGACCTCGGGCGCGGCGCCGCCTAGGCTGCCCGGAGAGCCGCGCAAGGATGGGAAGACCCCGTGCTGCATGGGGTCAGCACGGGGTCTGGGAGGACCCTACCCGCGGGCTCCCCGCCCGTTGTGGTGGTACGCAAGGTTTTACCGACGTGTCCGGACCAGGAGATCAAGATGTCGCACCAGCAGCCCGAGCGCACCGACGACCTGAAGGGCGTGGAGACCCGTCTGCTCATCGACGGGACGTGGCGCGAGGCCGACGACGGCGCCACCTTCGAGGTGCTGGACCCGGCCGACGGGTCGGTGCTGGCGCGGGTCGCGGACGCGGGGACGGGTGAGGCCCTCGAGGCCCTCGACGCGGCCGCCGGCGCGCAGGCCGCCTGGGCGGCCACCCCCTCGCGCGAGCGCGGCGAGCTGCTGCGCGCGGCCTTCGAGCTGGTCGCCGCGCGCGCCGACGACTTCGCCCGGGTGATGAGCCTGGAGATGGGCAAGCCGCTGACCGAGGCGCGCGGCGAGGTCGCCTACGGCAACGAGTTCCTGCGCTGGTTCTCCGAGGAGGCCGTCCGGGTCCACGGCCGCTGGATGGACAACCCGGCTGGCGGCAGCCGGATGCTGACCATGAAGAAGCCGGTCGGCCCCTGCCTGATGATCACCCCCTGGAACTTCCCGCTGGCGATGGGCACCCGCAAGATCGGCGCCGCCCTCGCCGCCGGCTGCACCTGCGTGGTCAAGCCGGCCAGCCAGACCCCGCTGACCATGCTGATGCTGGCCCAGGTGCTCACCGAGGTCGGCGTCCCGCCGGGCGTGGTCAACATCGTCACCACGACCTCCTCCCGCGAGGTGGGCGCGGCGCTGATGGGCGACGAGCGCCTCCGCAAGGTCAGCTTCACCGGCTCCACCCCAGTGGGCCGCGGCCTGGTCGGGCAGTCGGCCGAACACCTCCAGCGGGTCTCGATGGAGCTGGGCGGCAACGCCCCCTTCCTCGTCTTCGAGGACGCCGACCTCGACGCGGCGGTCGACGGCGCGATGGTGGCCAAGATGCGCAACATGGGGGAGGCCTGCACCGCCGCGAACCGCTTCCTGGTCCACGACTCCGTCGCCGACGAGTTCGCCGAGCGGCTGGCGGCCCGGATGGGTGCGCTGACCGTGGGCCGGGGTCAGGACGAAGGCGTCGACGTCGGGCCGCTGATCGACCAGGACGCCGTGGAGTCGGTCGCGCAGCTGGTCACCGACGCGGTCCACGACGGCGCCAAGGTGCTCACCGGCGGCAGCCCGCTGGCCGGGCCCGGCTGGTTCTACCCCCCGACGGTGCTGGTCGACGTCCCGGCGGAGGCCGAGATCAACCGGCAGGAGATCTTCGGCCCGGTCGCCCCCGTCAGCCGGTTCACCACCGAGGAGGAGGCGCTGACGGCGGCGAACTCCAGCGAGTACGGGCTGGTCGCCTACGTCTGGACCCGCGACCTGGACCGCTCGCTGCGGGTCAGCGAGGCGCTGGCCTTCGGGATGGTCGGGCTCAACACCGGGATCGTCTCCAACGCCGCGGCCCCCTTCGGGGGCGTGAAGTCCAGCGGGTTCGGCCGCGAGGGCGGCTTCGAGGGGATCGAGGAGTACCTCGACACCACCTACGTGGCCATCCCGCGCTGACCGCGCTCCCCGACCTACCGGTCCCCGGCCGCGGCCACCAGCGCCAGGGCGCGCTCGGCCAGCGGCACCGCGGCGGCCCGGTCGGCGGGCACCAGCCCCACCCGGGTACGCCGGTCGAGCAGGTCGTCGACGTCGAGCGCACCCTCGTGGGTGACCCCGAAGACCAGCTCGGCCAGGGTCGTCGGCACCGCGGCGGAGACCGGGGCGAGCAGCTCCTCCTCGTCCAGGCCGGTGACCTCGCGCGCGGTGGCCAGCACCAGCGCGGCGTCGGTGCCGAAGCGGCGTACCAGCCGGGCCGGTGCCTCCAGGCGGGCCAGCGCGGCCCGCGGCGCCGCCCCGGTGAGAGGGAGCGTCCGGGTGCGGCACGGAGCCGCCTCCAGCCCGCCGGCGCGGACGGCGGCGTCCACGGCGTCCTCGGCCATCCGCCGGTAGGTGGTGAGCTTGCCGCCGACCACCGTCACCACCCGGCCGCAAGGCCCGGCGCCGGTCAGCACCGCGTGCCGCCGGGAGAGGTCGGCGGTGACCCGGCCCCCCGCCTGGTCGACCTCGAGCAGCGGGCGCAGCCCGGCGAAGGAGCCGACCACGTCCTCGCGCCGCAGCGGCCGGGCGAAGGCGGCCGAGACCACGTCGAGCAGGAAGCCGATCTCGGCCTCGGTCGGCTCAGGCACGTCGGGCACCGGGCCCTCGACCGGCTCGTCGGTGAGCCCGACGTAGAAGGTGCCGTCGGGCTGGGGCAGCACCAGCACGAAGCGGTTGAGGCTGCCGGGCACCGGCACGGTGACCGCGGCGCCGAGGCCGGGCAGCGTCTCGCCGCGGAGCACCAGGTGGCTGCCGCGGCTGGGGCGGAGCCGGACCTCGGGGGCCAGGGTGTCGGCCCACACGCCGGTGGCGTTGACCACGGCGGCGGCGTGCACCGTCCGGCGACGGCCGGTGAGCGTGTCGAGCAGCCGGGCCGCGACCGGCCCCTGACCGCCGGCGAGCTCGAGGACCCGCGCCCGGCTGCGCACCACGGCGCCCTGCTGCGCGGCGGTCCGGGCGAGGGTGAGGACCAGGCGGGCGTCGTCCTCGAGCCGGCCGTCCCAGGAGAGCAGCCCGCCGCGGAGGCCGTCGGCGCGCAGGCCGGGCGCCATCGCCGCGGTCTCGGTCGCCGTCAGCCGCCGCGGCGGGGGCAGCGTCTCGCGGCCGGTGCGGGCGCCCCGGCGCAGCAGGTCGCCCCCGGCCAGGCCGAGGCGGGTCAGCCGCTCCTGGAGCCGGGGGGTGGCCGTGGTCAGGGGGATCAGCATCGGCTGCGGGTGGGTCAGGTGCGGCGCGGTGGTCTCCATCAGGATGCCGCGCTCGACCGCGCTCTCGTGGGCGACGCCGAGCTGCCCCCGGGCCAGGTAGCGCAGCCCGCCGTGGACCAGCTTGGAGGACCAGCGGGAGGTGCCGAAGGCGACGTCGTGGGCGTCGACGGCGAGCACCTCCAGCCCGCGGGAGGCGGCGTCCAGGGCGCAGCCGGCGCCGGTGACCCCGAGGCCGACCACCAGCACGTCGACCCGCTCGGGCAGGCCTTCGGTGCCGTGGCCGAGCCGGCCGCCGGGGGTCATCGCGCCGGCATCCGGATCACGGTGCCAGGAACCGGGTGACCATGGTGTGGAGCTCGGCCAGGATCCCCGCCTCGGCGGTGCCGTCGTCGTCGACCATGGTGTGCAGGCTCAGCACGAACCCGTGGCCCATCAGCAGCAGCGCGCGGGCCATCGCCTCGGGGTCGCCCGCGCGGACCTCCCCGGTGGCCTGGTGCCTGGCGATCCGGGCGCTCAGCGACTCCAGGATCGCCTGCTGGCTGCGACCCCGGCGGTCGAGCAGGTAGGGCAGCAGCAGGTCGGGGTCGAGCTCGACGATCCGGGCGAAGAACTCGTTGTCGCGCAGCTGCTGCACGACGGCGATGACGCCGTCGGCGATGGTGCCGGTGGCCACCCCAGCGGCCACCACGGCTCCCCACTCGCGGGTCATCAGGTCGGCCATCAGCGCCCGCATGTCGGGCCACGCCCGATAGATCGTCATCCGGCTCACCCCGGCACGGCGGGCGACCTCGGTGAGCGTGGTACGCCGCCACCCGACGTCGAGGATGCAGGCGCGGGCGGCGTCGAGGTAGGGGTCCAGCCGCGGGTCGAGCCCGGCGGCGCGGGCCAGCGAGGCCTCCAGCCGACCATTGTGACGGAGTGACGTCATGTGTCACATTGTGTCACATGACCACCCCGCCCGTAGGGCTCAATGAGATGCATCCCACACGGTGGGGCGATCCCGATCGTGCCGCAGCCCTGCCGGAATCCGCCCGCGGGCTCGTCGAGCTGGCCTTCGGTCACCAGGACCGGGCCAGCGCCGACCCCGACGCCTCCGGGGCGATCCTGCCACCGATCCGCCTGGACCCCGCGCGCCTGCACGAACTGCGGACACTCGTCGGGCCCGGGCACGTCCTGGTCGACGACGAGACCCGCCGGCTCCGCACTCGCGGCAAGTCGACCCCCGACCTGCTCAAGGCCCGGCTCGGCCGCTTCGAGGAGGCCCCGGACGCCGTCGTCCGCCCCGCCGACGCCGACCAGGTGGCCGCGGTCCTGGCCTGGGCCGGCGAGCACCGGGTCGCCGTGGTGCCCTTCGGCGGCGGCACCTGCGTGACCGGGGGTCTGGTCGCCGACCTCGGGGCCGGCCGGGGCGCCCCGCTGACCGCCGCCGTCTCGCTCGACCTGGTCCGGATGAAGCGCCTGCTCGCCGTCGACCCGGTCTCGCGGACCGCCACCCTGGAGCCCGGGCTGCGCGGCCCCGAGGCCGAGGCGCTGCTGGCCGAGCACGGGCTGACGCTGGGCCACTTCCCGCAGAGCTTCGAGCACGGCTCGATCGGCGGGTTCGCCGCCACCCGCTCCTCGGGGCAGTCGTCGGCGGGCTACGGCCGCTTCGACTCCCTGGTCACCGGGCTGACCGCGGTCACCCCCGTGGGTCCGCTCGACCTCGGGGTGGCTCCGGCCAGCGCCGCGGGACCCGACCTGCGCCAGCTGCTGCTGGGCTCCGAGGGCACGCTGGGCGTGATCACCTCGGTCACCGTCCGGGTCCGCCCGGTGCCCGAGGTCAAGGAGTACGAGGGGTGGCGGTGGCCCTCGTTCGCGGCCGGCACCGAGGCGGTGCGCCGGGTGGTGCAGGCCGGGCTGCTCCCCACGGTGCTGCGCCTCTCCGACGAGACCGAGACCGCGATCAACCTCGCCGACCCCGCCGCCGTCGGGGGCGGGGACGGGGCGGGCTGCCTGATGATCGTCGGCCAGGAGGGCAGCACCGAGGCCGTCGCCGCCCGGCGTACCGCTCTCACCGCGCTGCTCTCCGGCCTGGCCGACGAGCTCGGCGGGGCGCCCGCCGGGTCCGAGCCGGGCGAGCGGTGGGCCGGTGGTCGCTTCGACGCGCCCTACCTGCGCGACTCGCTGCTCGACGCCGGCGTGCTCGTCGAGACGCTGGAGACCGCCACCTACTGGTCGCGGATCGGCGCGGTCCACGAGGCCGTCCGCAGCGCCCTGACCGGGGCGCTGGGAGAGGGCGCCCTGGTGCTCTGCCACGTCTCGCACGTCTACGAGACCGGCGCCTCGCTCTACTTCACCGTCGCCGTCCGGCAGGGCCCCGACCCGCTGTCCCAGTGGCAGGCGGCCAAGGAGCGGGCCACCGACGCGATGGTGGCGGCCGGCGCGACCATCACCCACCACCACGCCGTCGGCACCGACCACCGACCCTGGCTGGGCGACGAGGTCGGCGCGGTGGGGGTGCGGGCGCTGCGGGCCGTCAAGGACTGCCTCGATCCGGCGGGCATCCTCAACCCCGGGATACTGATCCCGTGAACGACGACGCGCCGCGGGGCTTCAGCCTGCTGGTCAACCCCGCTGCCGGCGGCGGTGCCGCGCCCGCCGCGGTGCTGCCGGTCGCCGGGCTGCTCCGGGAGGCCGGGGCCCGGGTGGAGATCACCTACTCGCCCGGACCGGCCGCGACGGGCGACCTGGTCGTGGCCGCCGTGGCCCGCGGCGACGTGGTGGTGGCCGTCGGCGGCGACGGGATGCTCTCGTGCGTGGTCGGCCCGGTCGCCGACTCCGGCGGCACCCTGGGGATCGTCCCGGTCGGGCGGGGCAACGACTTCGCCCGGATGGTCGGGCTCCCCTCCGACCCGGCCGGGGTCGCCGACGTCCTGCTGCACGCCCCGGCGGCCCGGGTCGACCTGCTCGAGGTCTCCGGCCCCCAGGGGAGACGGGTCGTCGCCGGCTCGGTCTATGCCGGGGTCGACGCCCAGGCGGCCGCCCACGTGGCCGCGATGCGGCGCGTCCCGCGGCGCGCGCAGTACCCCCTGGCCGCCGTCCGGGCGCTGGCCGCCTACACCCCGGTCCACCACCGGATCCGGGTCGACGGGGAGCAGCACGAGTTCCGGGCCGCCACGGTGGTGGTGGCCAACTCCCGCTACTACGGCAACGGGATGATGATCTCGCCCGACTCCGTGGTCGACGACGGCCTGCTCGACGTGGTGGTGATCGAGGCCGCCTCGCGCTGGCAGCTGATCCGGTCGCTGCCGCGGGTCTACGACGGCGGCCACGTGCGGCTGCCCGAGGTCACCCGGCTGCGCGGGGTCCGGGTGGAGCTCTCCGCGCACTGTCCGGGCGGGGTGCTGCTCGGCGGCGACGGCGAGCCGCTCGGCACGCTGGCCCCCGACCACGCCGAGCTGCTGCGGATCGAGCTCAAGCCCCAGGCGCTGGCCCTGATCCACTGAACCCTGGCCCCGGCGGCCCCGGGTCGGCCTCAGTCCGGCAACGTCCAGAGCAGGATCTCGGCGTCGGTGACCGCCTCCACCGCCAGGTCGCGCTCGTCGCCGGCCTCCCACAGCCGGACCGCGTCGCCGGGCTCCAGCAGGGTCGGCTCGCCGGCCGGCAGCAGCAGCCGCGCCGTGCCCGTGGCCACGAAGAGGTGGTGGCGGGGGCTGGTGGGGAGCCCGTGGTCGGTGCCGGCGGCCAGCTTGCCGATCCACAGGGTGGCGCCGCGGGTGCCGATCGGCAGCTGCCCACCCTCGCCGGCCACCGCGACCAGGCCCGGGCCGGCCAGGCCGGCGGCGGTGAACCGGGCGGGCGGCTCCCCGGGCTCGTCGGGCCGCAGCCACGACTGCACGAACCGGGTCGGCTGTGCGCCGGTGGCGGCCATCTCCGCGTGGGTGATGCCGGAGCCGGCCGACTGCACCTGCACGGTCCCGGCCGGCAGGGTGGAGGTGGTGCCCAGCGAGTCGGTGTGGACCAGCGCGCCGTGCAGCACCCAGGTGACCAGCTCGACGTCGAAGTGGCGGTGGTCGGGGTAGCCGGCCCCCCAGGCGAGGTGGTGGTCGTTGTGGGCGATCAGCGGGCCGAAGGCGACGTTGTCGGGGTCGTAGAACTCCCCGAACGAGAACGAGTGGTGGGTGACGCGGTCCGGCTGCCGTGAGGCGAACCTTTCCGAACCGGCGTACACGCTGATCTGCATCCAGATATCGTCTCTGGGTGACCAGTCCCAACCAAAACCGGGGGTCGGGGGACTTCCCCCTGCTGCCCGCCGGGTTCCACTTCGGGACAGCCACCGCCGCCTACCAGCACGAGGGCGCCGTCGCCGAGGACGGCCGCGGGCCGAGCGTCTGGGACACCTGGACCCACGAGGCGGGCCACGTGGCCGACGGCAGCACCGGCGACCGGGCGGCCGACCACTACCACCGGGTCGCCGAGGACGCCGCGCTGCTCGGCGAGCTGGGAGCCCCGGGCTACCGCTTCTCCGTCTCCTGGTCCCGGGTGCTGCCCACCGGCTCCGGCCCGGTCAACGCCGCCGGCCTGGACTTCTACGACCGGCTCGTCGACAGCCTGCTGGAGCAGGGCCTCTCGCCGATGGCGACGCTCTACCACTACGACCTGCCCCAGGGGCTCGAGGACGACGGCGGCTGGCTCAACCGGGCCACCGCCGGCCGGTTCGCCGACTACGCGGCCGTGGTGGCCGGGCGGCTCGCCGACCGGGTCACCCACTGGGTGCCGATCAACGACCCCAACGTGGTCACCATGCTCGGCTACGCCGAGACCCGGCACGCCCCCGGCAAGGGGCTCCTCTTCGACTCGCTGCCCACCGCCCACCACCAGCTGCTGGCCCACGGCCGGGCCGCCTCCGCGCTGCGGGCCGCGGGCGCCCGGAGCGTGGGGTGCGCCAACAACCACGCACCCATCTGGCCGGCCAGCGAGGACGTGGCCGACACCGGGATGAGCAAGATCTTCGACCAGATGTGGAACGGGCTCTTCCTGGAGCCGATGCTGCTCGGCCGCTACCCGGTCGACCTGGCCCCGATGATGGACGACGTCGTCGAGCCCGGCGACATGGCCACCATCCGCCAGCCCCTCGACTTCTACGGCGTCAACTACTACTACCCGCTGCGCATCGCGGCGGCTCCCGAGGAGCAGGAGAACCCGTTCGAGTTCGTCGACGTGGTCGGCTACCCGCAGACCGACGCCGGCTCCCCGGTGGTGCCCGACGCGCTGCGCGAGTGGCTGATCATCTTCCGGGCCCGCTACCGGGCCGCGCTGCCGCCGATCTTCATCACCGAGGCGGGCTGCGCCTACGACACGGGCCCGGACGCCGACGGCGTGGTCGACGACCAGGCGCGGATCGACTTCTACGACTCGCACCTGCGTGCCGTCTCCGAGGCGGTCAACCGCGGCGTCGACGTCCGCGCGTTCTACGCCTGGTCGCTGCTGGACTGCTTCGAGTGGGCCAAGGGGCTGGAGCGCCGCTTCGGGCTGGTGCACGTCGACTTCGAGACCCAGCGGCGCACGCCGAAGCGCTCCTTCCGCTGGTACGCCGACATGATCGCCTCGCAGCCCGCCGACCGGTGACGCGGAGCCTGGCGGCCAGGCCACTACGCTGACCCGCATGAGTGCCGAGCCGAGTGCGCCCAGCAGCCCCCGTCGTGTCGTCTACGTCGTCGGGTCGGGGCGCAGCGGCACCAGCACGATGGCCGGCACGCTGCGCACCCTGGGCCTGCACGTGCCGCAGCCCGAGGTGGCCGCCGACACCACCAACCCCAAGGGGTTCGGGGAGCCCCAGTGGCTCGTCGACCTCCACGACGAGCTGCTGCGCCGCTCGGGGGTGCAGGTCTCCGACGCCCGGCCCCGTGCCTGGCTCGACGCCGGTCAGGTGAGCGCCGACCACGCCGTCCGCGAGCGGGTCACCGGGTGGCTGGCCGAGCAGCTGGACACCGCGTCCGGGGGCGCCGACGAGCTGGTGCTCAAGGACCCCCGCGCCGCCTGGTTCCTGGGCCTGTGGCGCGCCGCGGCCGAGCGCAACGGGGCCACCACCTCCTACGTGACCATGCTGCGGCCGGTCACCGAGGTGGTCGGCAGCAAGCAGAAGTACTACGACGCCAAGCAGGGCGGCACCACCCGCACCGCCGCGTGGGTCAACATGATGCTCGGCACCGAGCGGGCCACCCGGGGGGAGCAGCGCGCCTTCGTCCGGTACGCCGACATGCTGGCCGACTGGACCGTGCCGGTCTTCGCCCTCGGCGAGGCCTTCGACCTCCACGCGGTGAAGACCGCGATGGCCACCGACATCGCCGCCGTCCACTCCTTCATCGACCCCTCGCTGCGCCGCGTCACCCTCACCTGGGACGACGTCCAGGTGCCGGCGCGACTGCGCGAGCTCGCCGACGAGACCTGGCGGGTGCTCGACTCGATGGCCGAGCCCGGCGGTGACACCCCCGAGGCGCACCGGACCTGCGACCAGCTGCGCACCGCCTACGGCGAGCAGTACGAGGAGGCGGAGGCGTTCGCGGCCTCCAGCGTGCTGGCCGCCCGCCGCGAGGGGGTGCGCCAGGGACGCGAGGAGGGCCGAGCCGAGCAGCCGGGCGGCGGGCTCGACCGGGTGCCGCACCGGGTGCGCGCGATGGTGCCGGCCTCCGCCCGGCGCACGATCCGGAAGGCGATGGGGCGTGCCCGCTGACATCGCCTGCCTGGAGGGCCTCCCCGACTTCGACGTGCACTGGCCCTGGCACGACGAGCAGGGGCGCCCGCGCCCCCTCGAGCCCGGCCTGACCTGCGTCTTCCGGCTCCGCAACGAGGCCCGCAACCTGCCGTGGGTGCTGCCGCCGATCATGGCGGCGGTCCAGCACGTGCTGGTCGTCGACAACGGCTCCGACGACGGCACCGCCGACGTGGCCCGCCGGGTGGCGGCCGAGCATGGCGCCGCCGACCGGCTCACCGTGCTCGACTACCCCCACCGGGTCGCCCGGGCGGGCGGCGAGCACCTGGCCACCCCCGCCACCTCGGTGCACTCCCTGACCCACTTCTACAACTGGTCCTTCAGCCAGGTCCGTACCACCTACTCGATGAAGTGGGACGGCGACATGGTGCTCACCCCGGAGGGCTCGCGGATCCTGGCCGACCTCTCCTGGCAGCTCCAGGCGACCGAGGCGATCGTGGCGATGCCGCGCCACCCGCTGACCGTGGTCGACGACTCCACCGGCTGGCTCGACCTGAGCCTGCGCTTCCTCGAGCCGTGGGTCTATCCGATGGGCCCGGAGTTCACCTTCGTCAAGGCCTTCGACTGGGAGCTGCGCGAGTTCCCGCCCGGCATCGAGCGGGTGGTGCTGCCCCAGGGCCTGGTCGTGGAGGTCAAGTGGCTCGACGCCGACGAGTACGCCCACTGGCGCACCGAGGGGGTCGACTTCACCTCCACCCGTCTCTACCGCAAGCTCCGCGAGTTCGAGGTCGACCGGGCGATCCGGGAGGGCCGCGCCGAGGAGCTGGGCGGGCTGACGAAGGTGACCGCCCCGCCCGGCGTGCACGTCATCGACCACGTGACCCAGACTTGGCTCCGCCAGGCCCCCAGGCCCCTGGTCAAGCACAGCCTGCCCGCCGCCCTGCGGGAGCGGGCCCCGCGTGAGAGGACCACCCGGTGACCCACCCCCTCGACTCCTTCTTCGCCAACTCCCCGGCCCCCGTGCTGGTGGTCGCCGGCGACGACCCGGTGGTGGCCGCGCTCCCCGTCGGGTTCGAGGGCTCGCTGCTCGCGCTGTCGCAGGTCGAGCCCGGGCAGCCGGTCAAGCGGGGCTGGAAGACCGTGCTGCTGGTCGCCTCCGACCGCGCCGCGCTGCGCCGGGCCGCCTCGATGGTGCCGCGGCTGGGCCAGTGCCGCACCGTCGGCGTCTGGCTCACCGAGGGGTGCGCGCCGCTGGTGCTGCACCCGCGTGGCGAGTGGCCGCTGATGACCAGCCTGCACGCGCGGCCGCTGCACGGTGAGAAGGGCGAGCAGGACCACGCCGGCTTCCTCACGGTGGCTCGCTTCGCCGAGCCGGTCGGTGCCCACCTGGTGATCGCCGAGCTGGCCCGCCAGTCCGTGCCGGCAGCGGACCCCACCCACCACGGCCTCGTGCTGGCCTACTCCGGCCGCGGGCCGGCGCCCGGCCTCGACCCGCGCGCCCTGCACCTGGGCGACCCCGAGCAGGCCGGCGACCCGGAGCGCGACGTGCCGCCCGACGTGGTGCTGACCGACGCGGCGGCAGCCGGATCGGTGGAGTCGGGCGCGCCGGTACCGGCCAGCCACCACGTGATCGACCGTGCCCCGACGGTGGTCCGCTCCCCGGGGCTCGACCCGGTCGACGAGCTGGTCTTCAACCCGATCGGCTGGCGCAAGCAGTGGGAGAAGCCGGTCGTGGACCTCTTCGACCTCGCACCCGGCCCGGCCGGCGTCACCGAGGCCGTGGTCGCCGCAGCCCGTGCGCACCAGGGCGTCCGGGTCGACCTGTCCCGCGACGACGCCGCCCAGGTGCTGCGGCTGGCGATGGCCGGCGTCCCGCTGCTGGCGACCGGCCAGCAGCCGCACGAGGCCCCCCGGCTGGACCCGGTGCTGCGGGCCACCCTGGACGGCGCCGGCGACCTCGAGGACCCGCTGGCCCGCGAGGAGCACGCGCTGCGGGTGCGGCGCGCCGCCTTCGACGCCCACTCCACGCTGGTGTGGCGCGCGGGGCTGGCCGCCGTGGCCGGTCTGGGCAGCCGCTCCGCCCTCCCGCCGGTCAGCATCCTGCTCGCCACCCGCCGGCCGCACCAGCTGGAGTTCGTGCTCGGCCAGGTCGCCCGTCAGCGCGGCGCGGACGTCGAGCTGGTGCTCGCCGCCCACGGCTTCTCGCCCGACCGCGACCGGGTCCGCGAGCTGCTCGGCGACGTGCCGGCCACGGTGCTGGAGATCCCCGAGGAGGCCTACTTCGGTGACGTCCTCAACGCCGCCAAGGACGCCGCCTCGGCCGGGCTGCTGCTCAAGATCGACGACGACGACTGGTACTCCCCGAACGCCGTCCACGACCTGCTGATGGCGCGGCGCTTCTCCGGAGCCGACGTGGTCGGGATGCCGAGCGAGTTCGTCTACCTCGCCGAGCGCGACCTCACGGTGCGGCGCAACCACCCCTCCGAGGTCTTCAACCGGTTCGTCGCCGGCGGCACGACCCTGCTGAGCCGCGAGCTGCTCGACTCGCTCGGCGGCTTCCGCCGGGTCCGCCGGTTCGTCGACACCCAGCTGCTCAGCGGCGTGGAGGCGGCCGGGGGCCGGATCTACCGCACCCACGGGCTCGGCTACGTGCTGCGCCGGGTCGGCGACGGCCACACCTGGACCCGGGACGACGACGAGTTCCGGCGACCCGAGATCATCGACACCGAGTGGTCGGGCTTCCGGCCCAGCAGCGAGATCGAGTCAGGAGCCGACGGGGGAGTCGACTGATGCCACGACAGCCGCTGGTGCGGCACAACGACTACAGCTCCCTGGAGCCGCCGCGGCTGGGGGAGTGGGAGCCGCGCCTGTCGGTCTCCGTGGTCGTACCGGCGTTCAACTACCACCGGACGCTGCCCTACGTGCTGGCCGGGCTGGCCGGGCAGAGCTATCCGGGTCACCTGCTCGAGGTGGTGGTGGTCGACGACCAGTCCACCCCGCCGCTGGAGCTGCCGGAGGTGCGGCCGGAGCACACCCGCATCCTGCGGGTCGAGGCCGGCTGGGGCCGGGCCAACGCCTGCCACCTCGGCTTCGAGGGCAGCGACGGCGACGTGCTGCACTGGTACGACGCCGACATGCTCCCCTACCGCGAGGAGGTCGAGGCGCACATGCGGTGGCACCACCTCCTCGACTACGCGGTGCCCGGCGGCGACAAGCGCTTCGTGGACCCCGAGTGGGTCCTGGAGCTCGACCCCGCGCTGGTGCGCGACCGGGTCGCGGCCGGCGAGGCGGGCGACTTCTTCCCTGGCCAGCCGCACGAGGAGCACAAGTGGGTGGAGGGCTACTGGCGCCGCACCCGCGACCTCACCCTGGCCGGGCCGCGGGCCCAGCGGGTGCACATCGGGATGACCGGGTCGGTGACCCGCGACCTCTACCGCGCCTCCCGCGGCTTCGACCCGACGCTGCGGCTCGGCGAGGACATGGCGCTGGGTCACGAGCTGGCCCAGGTCGGGGCCGTCT
The DNA here is from genome assembly GCF_058215795.1 of Nocardioides sp. Z40_12. Taxonomy (NCBI): domain Bacteria; kingdom Bacillati; phylum Actinomycetota; class Actinomycetes; order Propionibacteriales; family Nocardioidaceae; genus Nocardioides; species Nocardioides sp. Z40_12. Next base: position 340,521 of record NZ_JBZAJA010000004.1, on the reverse strand, counting down.
TCGTGGTCGACCGGGAGGCCCGGTCGTGGCACCTGGGCCGGTCGCAGGTGCTGCGCCGCGCCGACCAGGTCAACCGCTACAACGACCCCTACCTGGCCAACCTGGTCCCGGCGATGCGCCCCAAGCGCCGGGTGCACGGGCGCAACTACGAGGTGCCCTACCTCGAGGTGGTGGTGCCGGTGGCCGAACGGCTCACCGACTGCTCGCTCGAGCAGGCCGCCGACGAGGTGATCGGCTGCGTCGACGCCCTGCTCGACGCGGAGTTCTCCGACCTGCGGGTGCTGCTGGCGGCTCCGTGGAGCCGGGTGCACGAGGAGCGCACCCAGCCGGTGGAGGACCCCACCCTCGAGCTGCGGATCGTGCACCGCTCCTACCGCGGTGAGCCGCGCGTCCGGCTGGTGGAGGAGCTGCCGCCCGGCACCCCCGACGCCACCGACGCCGAGTTCCGGCTGACCCTGCCCGACACCTCCCACGCCCCGCTGCCGCACGCGCTCCAGGCCCTGCTCGACGACCTGGAGCGCACCCACCACGGCCGGCGCGTCATCGTCTACCCCGACGGCGCCGAGGCGCGGCTGGAGCGGATCGCCGCGCTGGCGCGGGTCGAGCGGGTCGCCCAGGTCGGCGACGACCGCGACGAGCTGATGGAGCAGGCCTTCGGGACGGCCTCGTACGACGCCGCCCAGGTCGGCTTCGTGCCCACCGAGGAGCGCGAGGTGCCGCGCTTCGTGCTCAAGCCGAAGCCCGCCATGAGCCCGGAGGAGTCGCGCGCCATCCTGCTCGGCGAGGCGACCCCGCCGTCCGCGCCGCAGCCCGGCGGCGAGCCCGACGACGCCGGCGAGCCCGGCGACGCCGGGCGCAAGCCCTGGTGGCGCCGGTAGTCAGCGCCCCCCGGCGCCCAGCTCCACCAGCACGCCCAGGTGGTCGCTGCCCGCCAGCCGGTGGGTCGTCGCCCCGGTGACCGGCCGCAGCGCGGATCCCGCCGCCAGCAGCACGTGGTCGAGCGCGGCGACCGGCCGGTGTGCCGGATAGGTCGATCCCGAGGGCACCCGTGACCAGCCGGTCAACCGGGTGACCAGGCCGGCCGGCAGGTTGAGGTCGCCCATCAGCACCAGCGGCCGCGGCAGGTCCCGGGCCCAGGCGACCAGCTCGCGCAGCTGGCCCGCCGCCCGCCACGGGACGAACGAGAGGTGGGTGGTGACCACGGTGACCGGGCCGCCCGGTGCCGCCACCCGGGCCGCGAGCGCGACCCGCTGCTCGTCGCCGACGACGACGTGCTCCTCGTCGGTCCACGAGGGCTTGCGCACCGGCACCTTCACCGACGACGGCGTCATTCGGTGCTCCCACCACTCCTGCACCGGGTGCCGGCTCAGCAGCGCGACGCCGTACGACGGCTCGGCGAGGTCGGTGGCGGGAGCGGACCGCATCGTGGCGACGTTCCCCGGTGACCCGAGGACCGCCGCTGCGAAGCGGGCGTGCCACTCCGGTCCGCCTGCCGCCAGCGTGCGGGCCAGCAGTCCGGTCTGGTCGACGTCCCCGGAGCGCGGCAGCAGGTGGTCGACCTCCTGGACCGCGAGGACGTCAGGGTCCAGCGCCGCCGCGGCCGCCGCGAACGGCGCGAGGTCGGGCGGACCCTCCCCGCTGCGGCCGGCGGCGGCGTTGGCGGTCACCAGCCTGAGCGCGCCGGGGAGCACGCTAGAGCGGTGCGGGCTCGGTCTCCGGGGAGTCGGGGTCCGGGATCGTTCCCGGGTCCTCGCCGGGCATGGGGGCGCCGGGGTCTGGGATCGGCGCGGGGTCGCCGCTGGGGACGATCTCGGGGTCGGTCAGGGGCTCGCCTGGTGTCGTGGTCATGGCGTCCTGTACCCGCTGGTGTGCGCAGCATGAGGCGACGACATCCTCGCCGGCCGCGCGGGCAAGGACCTGCTCTGCGGCGGCTCCGGCGACGACGTGCTCCGGGGTGGCTACGGCCGGGACTCGATGTTCGGCCAGCGTGGGAACGACGTCCTGGTGGCCGACCGCCGGCGCGACCACCTCTCGGGTGGTCGCGGACGGGACTCCTTCCGGGCCGAGGAGCGCGCCGGCGCGTGACCTGACCCGCGCGGTCAGCGGCCCCCGGTCATCCAGTCGGGGAGGAATCCGCTGGCCAGCGTGGCGTCGCGCAGCGGCACCGCCAGCTCCAGGACCCGGCGGGTGCCGTCGAGGCCGAGGTGGCGCCAGCCCTCCAGGGCCAGCCGGTCGGTCTCGCGCTCCAGCTCGCGGCGGAAGCGCACGCCCTCCTCGGTGAGCGCTCCGTCGGCGACCAGGCCCCGGGCCGCCAACCGCGCCCGGGCGGCGTCGTACTCCTCGTCGCTCCAGCCGCGGGTGGCCCGGAGGAACTCCGTGGTGCCCGCGAAGAGGCCGTTGAGGACGCCCGCCTCCACCGGGTCGAGCTCGGCGCGGACCAGCAGGGCGAGGTGGCCGTCGCCGCGGTGCTCGCGGATGAGGGTGGCCGCGTGCCAGAGCGCGAGCCCGCGGTCCTCGGGCCAGGGGAGGGCCGCGTAGGCGGCGTAGAGCGGACGTCCCGGGGCGGTCAGGCCGTCGCAGACCGTCCGGAGCAGGCCGGCGAGCTCGGCGACGTCCCCCTCCTCGATCGGAGCCGACACCTGCGCCATCACCTCGGTGATCGACCGGCGCTGGGCGTCGAGCACCTCCTCGGGCGAGGCGATCTCCCAGGAGGAGGGCAGGGTCTTGTCGAAGAGCCAGGGGGCGAAGCCGTAGAAGGTGGCCGCCGGCACCGCCGGGCCGACCGCGCCGAAGGGTGCGGAGCGCGCCGCGAAGTAGGAGAGCCGGGGCCGTAGCCCCAGGTCGACGTAGGCCTGGGTGACGGGCGCCGCGAAGTGGGCAAGGACGTGCACCACCTCCAGGGCACCCCAGGCCTTGCGGGAGGTCTTGGTCAGCTCGAGCTCGTCGGCACCGGTCATGGCGCGACACTACTGAGCAGGCGTCTGCGACCGGTCTGCCTCGGCGCCTCGTCTCAGGCCGGAGCCGGCGTGGGTCGGTAGCGCAGGGCGACCGCCCCCGACCCGAGCTCGTGGCGGTCCACCAGCTCGAGCCGGGTGGGCGTGCGCAGGCCGGCGAGCAGCGTCGGACCGTGTCCGGCGAGGACCGGCTGCACCACGAACTCGTACTCGTCGATGAGCCCCAGGTCCGCCAGGGCGGTGGGCAGCGTCACCCCGCCCACCCACAGGCCCTCGCCCGGCTCCTGCTTGAGCCGCCGGACCGTCTCGCCCAGGTCGCCCCTCACGAGCTCGGCGTTCCAGTCGGCCTCGCTCAGCGTGCTCGACACGACGTACTTCCTGGCGGTGTCCATGGCCTCGGCGAACGGGACCTCCCACTCGCTCATCCAGTCCGGCCAGGTGCCCGTGGCCGGCCGGCGCCACGCCGACTCCATCATCTCGTAGGTCACCCGGCCGAGCAGCAGGGCGTCGGCGCGCGCCATCGCGTCGGTCCAGTAGCGCATCGACTCCTCGTCGGGGGGCAGGCCCGCCTCGTGGTGGCAGGAGCCGTCGAGCGTGACGTTGATCGAGTAGCGGAGCGGTCGCATCGCGTTGATCTCCCTGGTCATCCACCGCCGCCCGGGTGGCGCCCGCCTCAGTCGGAGCCGAAGAGATCCCGGGTGTAGACGCGGTCGGCAACGTCCTTGATGTCGTTGGTGAGGCGGTTGGCGACGATGAGGTCGGCCTCGGCCTTGAAGGTGTCGAGGTCACGGATGACCCGGGAGCCGTAGAAGGTGTCGTCGGTGAGCTCGGGCTCGTAGACGACGACCTCCACGCCCTTGGCCTTGATCCGCTTCATGATGCCCTGCACCGAGGAGGAGCGGAAGTTGTCCGAGCCCGCCTTCATGATCAGGCGGTGGATCCCGACCACGGAGGGCTTCCGGTCGAGGATGTCGAAGGCGATGAAGTCCTTGCGGGTGCGGTTGGCCTCGACGATCGCGGAGATCAGGGTCTGCGGGACCTCGGAGTAGTTGGCGAGCAGCTGCTTGGTGTCCTTGGGCAGGCAGTAGCCGCCGTACCCGAACGACGGGTTGTTGTAGTGGGTGCCGATCCGGGGGTCGAGGCCGACGCCGTCGATGATCGCGCGGGTGTCGAGGCCGCGGGTGACGGCGAAGGAGTCGAGCTCGTTGAAGTAGGCGACCCGCATCGCGAGGTAGGTGTTGGCGAAGAGCTTGATCGCCTCGGCCTCGGTGGGGTCGGTGAGCAGCACCGGGACGTCGGACTCCAGGGAGCCGGCGAGCAGCAGGTCGGCGAAGCGCCGGGCCCGCGCGCTGCGCTCCCCGACGATGATCCGCGAGGGATGGAGGTTGTCGAGCAGGGCCTTGCCCTCGCGCAGGAACTCGGGGGAGAAGATGACGTTGTCGGTGCCGAGGCGCGCCCGGACGTCGTCGACGAAACCGACGGGAATGGTCGACTTGATCACCATCACCGCGTCGGGGTTGGCGGCGTGGACCTGGGCGATGACGGTCTCGACCGAGGAGGTGTCGAAGTAGTTGGTGGCCGGGTCGTAGTCGGTGGGGGTGGCGATCACGACGTACTCGGCGCCGGCGTAGGCCTCGGTGCCGTCGAGGGTGAAGGTGAGCCGCAGGTCGCGGGTGGCCAGGAAGTCGGAGATCTCGGCGTCGTGGATCGGCGAGCGGCGGGCGTTGAGCGCCTCGACCTTGGCGGGGTCGACCTCGACGCCGACCACGTCGCAGTGCTGGGAGAGCAGCACCGCGATCGACAGGCCGACGTAGCCCAGACCGACGACCGCGATCGTGGGGCAGTCCTCGACGACGTGGGAGGCGGTCCGGCTCGGCTCTTGGCTCACGAGCAGTGAGTGTAGGGGCGAAGCCCGCGGACCGAGTCCGAGGCGGAGGTTGGGAGGATGGCGGCATGAACGCCGACATCGCCGGGATCGCCGGGATCGCCGGGATCGTGACCCTGGCCGAGCGCCCGGACCTGATGGACCGGTTCTGGGACATGGAGAGCTCGTGGCCGGAGTTCATGCTCCACGACCCGATCGGCAACATCTACTACGGCAACCTCGAGCGGTTCGCCGAGTTCGTCCTGGTCTGCCTCGACGCGGACGGTGCGATGGTGGCCAAGGCCCACTCGGTGCCGTTCCCGCTGGCCGGCGACGAGCTGCCGGACGACGGCTGGGACGGGGTGATCCGCCGGGCCGTGCAGGCCGGGCTCACCGGCGAGCCGGCCACGCACGTCTCCGCGATCGAGATCGCGATCCGCCCCGACCTGCAGGGCCGTGGGCTGTCGGGTCCGGTCCTGCTCGCGCTGCGCGACAACGCCGCCCGGCTCGGGTTCGGCGAGCTGCTCGCCCCGGTGCGACCCAACGGCACGAAGGACCCCGCCGAGCCGATGGCGCGCTACGCCTTCCGCACCCGCGACGACGGACTGCCCGTCGACCCGTGGCTGCGGGTGCACGCCCGCGTGGGTGGCCGGATCGAGAAGGTCGCGCCGCGCTCGATGGTGATCCCGGGGACCCTGGCGCAGTGGCGGGCCTGGACCGGCCTGCCGTTCGACCGCACCGGACCGGTGGAGGTGCCGGGAGCCCTGACGCCCGTGCACTGCGACGCGGAGCACGGCACCGCGGTCTACGTGGAGCCGAACGTGTGGGTCCGGCACGCCACCGGCGCCTGACGACGCATGGCCCTCGCACGGCCGACGCATGAGGAGGGGGGCATCAGGGGTACGACGGGCCCATGAAGATCATGCGGAAGCTCGCCATGGCCGGTGTCGCCAAGAAGGTCTACGACGAGGCGCGCAAGCCTCACAACCAGGCGAAGATCAGGTCAGCCGTAGAGAAGGCCAAGGCCAGGCGAGCGGGCAAGCGGTGAGCGGCGCCGCCGGGCGGCGACGCGCCGGCGCGGTCGCCGCGGTGCTGACCGCGGGTCTGCTCGCGGCCGCGCAGCCGGCCTGGGCCGAGAGCGTGACCGTCACCGACGAGTCGGGGCCCCGTCTGCAGAACCGAGCCAACCAGCTGGTGCGCGGCACCCTGACCTACGACGAGGCCGAGACGGTCTTCGTGGCCAAGTTGGAGCGGATCAACCGCAAGAGCACCCGGGTCTTCGGCAGCGTGTACTACCCCGACGGCAGCACGGTGAAGGTGCGCACCCGCTTCCGATCGGGCAAGGTCGTCACCCGCGCCACCTTCACCCGCGCCGGTGAGGAGGAGGGGGTCTCGCTGCCCGCGCAGGCCCAGTGGGACCGGACCAGGAACCGGGTCACCATCTCGCTGGACGGCGCCGAGGACCCGAAGCCCTTCAACCGCAAGGCGCGCCTCGACGTCTACACCGTCACCAAGGGTGCGGACCACGGCCCGCAGTGCCCGATCGTGGGCGGCCGCTCCCAGCCCTGCAACGACGACTACGTCACCGCCGAGCTCACCCGCTGAGCAGGTCCGGGCGTCGGGTCAGGAGCCCAGCGCGGCCGCGACCTCGGTGCCCTGCTTGATCGCCCGCTTGGCGTCGAGCTCGGCGGCGACGTCGGCTCCGCCGACCAGATGCACCGTGGCTCCGCCGACCAGATGCACCGTGGCTCCGCCGACCCGGTGCGGAGCGGCACCGCCGGGGAGCTGGGCCGGGCGCTGCAGGGCGTCGTACAGGTCGCGCACCGACTCCTGCCCGGCGCAGACCACCACGTGGTCGACCTCGAGCAGCTCCGGCTCGCCGCCGACGGTCAGGTGCAGGCCGGCGTCGTCGATCCGGTCGTACGTCGCCCCGCTGACCTGGCGCACGCCGGACTGCTTGAGCACCGCGCGGTGGGCCCAGCCCGAGGTCTTGCCCAGGCCGATCCCGATCGGGGTCTCCTTGCGCTGGACCAGCGTCACCTCCCGCACCACCGGCCGGGGCTTGCGCTCCGTCAGCCCGCCGCGGTGCAGCGACGGGTCGCCGACGCCCCACTGCGCCATCCAGTCGTCGAAGGTCTCGCCCGGGTCGTGGGCGAGGAAGTGCGAGACGTCTACGCCGATGCCGCCGGCGCCGATCACCGCCACCCGGCGCCCGACCGTGACCCGGCCGGCCAGCACGTCGGCGTAGGAGACCGCCTTGGGGTGGTCGATGCCGTCGATCTGCGGCACCCGGGGCTCCACCCCGGTGGCCACCACGACGTGGTCGAAGCCGGCCAGGTCGTCGGGGCGGGCCTCGGTGGAGAGCCGGACGTCGACGCCGAGCACCTCGAGGCGCCGGGCGTAGTAGCGCAGCGTCTCGGCGAACTCCTCCTTGCCGGGCACCTGCATGGCCAGCCGGAACTGCCCGCCGATCTGCGGGGCCTTCTCGAAGACGGTGACCGCCAGCCCGCGCTCCGCGGCGCTGACCGCGGTGGCCAGGCCGGCGGGGCCGGCGCCGACGACGGCGACCGACTCCTTGCGGCGGGCGGGGGAGAGCACCAGCAGGGTCTCGTGGCAGGCGCGGGGGTTGACCAGGCAGGACGACGTCTTGTTGGAGAAGGTGTGGTCCAGGCAGGCCTGGTTGCAGGCGATGCAGGTGTTGATCTCGTCGGCGCGGCCCGCGGCGGCCTTGGCCACGAAGTCGGGGTCGGCGAGCAGCGGGCGGGCCATGGAGACGAGGTCGGCCTCGCCGGCGGCCAGGATCTCCTCGGCAACCTCGGGGGTGTTGATCCGGTTGGAGGCGCAGACCGGCACCGAGACCTCGGCCTTGAGCCGGGCGGTGAGCGAGCGCCACGCCGCCCGCGGCACCTGGGTGATGATCGTCGGCACCCGCGCCTCGTGCCAGCCGATGCCGGTGTTGAACGCGGTGACGCCGGCCTCCTCCAGGCGCAGCGCGAGCTCGGTGGTCTCCTCCCACGTCTGGCCCTCCTCGACCAGGTCGAGGAGCGAGATGCGGTACATCACCGGGAAGTCGCCGACCAGCTCGCGGGTGCGGCGCACCACCTCGATCGGGAAGCGCATCCGCTTCTCCGCGCTGCCGCCCCAGGCGTCGGTGCGGTCGTTGGTGCGGGCGGCGAGGAACTGGTTGATCAGGTAGCCCTCGGAGCCCATGATCTCGACCGCGTCGTAGCCGGCCTTCTTGGCGAGCGCGACGGACTTGGCGAAGTCGGTCGCGGTCCGGTCGACGGCCTTGGCCGACAGCGCGGCGGGCTTGAACGGGGTGATCGGCGACTTGCGCGTCGAGGCGCCGGCGCTGAACGGGTGGTAGGCGTAGCGCCCGGCGTGCAGGATCTGCATCGCGATCGCGCCGCCCTCGGCGTGCACCGCCTCGGTGACCTGTTGGTGCCGCATCGCCTGCAGCCGGGTGGTCATCTCCGAGGCGAAGGGCTTGAGCCAGCCGCGCTTGTTGGGCGCGTAGCCGCCGGTGACGATCAGGCCGACGCCGCCGCGGGCGCGCTCGGCGAAGTAGGCCGAGAGCCGGTCGAGGTGCCAGGGGGCGTCCTCCAGGCCGGTGTGCATCGAGCCCATCACCACGCGGTTGCGCAGGGTCAGCGGGCCGAGCTCGAGCGGGGCGAGCAGGTGGGGGTAGTCACTCATGAGCGGTCCTTGCTGTGGGCGTCGATGTAGTCCTCGAGCCAGCCGACCCAGAACTGCTCCAGGCCGATGCCGCCCTGGAGCACGAGGTACTGGTCGAGCTCGTGGCCGGTCAGTGCCGACGGGTCGGCGTACTGCTTGTGCAGCTGGCGGTAGTGGGCCAGCCGCAGCTGGTGGTCGGCGAGGTTGCCCCGCACCGTCTCCAGCACGGCCTCCCGGTCGCCGAACGAGGCGCCGCGCATCTTCACCGCGATCTCGCTGCGCGGGTCCTCCATCGGGCTGGGCGCGGCCAGCCACCGCGCGAGCACCTCGGCCCCGGCGTCGGTGACGGCGTAGACCTTCTTGTCCGGCTTGCCGGCTTGGGGCACCACCTCGACGGCGAGCCAGCCGTCGGACTCCATCCGGCCCAGCACCCGGTAGATCTGCTGGTGGGTGGCGTGCCAGAAGAAGCCGATCGACCTGTCGAACCGGCGGGCCAGCTCCAGTCCGGAGCCGGGCTTCTCGCGGAGTGCCACCAGCAGGGCGTGTTCAAGGGCCACCGCGGAAGAGTGACACAGTGTGCAACGAGTTGCAATCCCCCAAAGTGGGATCCGGACCTGGCCCTCGGGGGTGCCGTCTCGTCCTCCAGGACAGCGCTCCGGCACTTCAGGTGGAGCCGCTCGACCCCCGCGCCGGGGGAGCGTGGAGCCATGATGCTCCTCCTGTCGGACCCTCGGGTCCGGGCAGCGGCCACCGGGTGCTCTCCACCGAGGAGGGCGCTCCGCGTCCGCTGCCTCCCGAGCTGGAGACCGTCGCCTTCCGGGTGCTCCAGGAGATGCTCACCAACGCGATCCGGCACGGGCGGCGCGACGGCGTGGTGCACGTGGAGCGGCACTGGGAGGGTGAGCTGCGGATCGAGGTGCGCAACGAGGTCGAGCCCACCACCGACGCCGGCGAGGACCTGACCGGCGACGTGCCGACCATGCCGATCCGGGCGCTGGACGAGGAGCCGCTGACGGCCTGGCTGCCCGAGGAGCCGCGGCCCTCGGCCGGTCGCGGCCTGGAGGGGATGCGACGCCGGGTCGAGGCGGTCGGTGGGCGGCTCGACGTACGCCGCCGGCAGGAGGAGTCCGGCCCGACCTTCACCGTGACCGCGTGGATACCGCTGCGGGCGGGTGAGTCGTGACCGCCGAGCAGATCCGGGTGCTGCTCGTCGACGACCAGGTGCTCTTCCGCGCCGGCGTCGCGGTGATCGTCGACGCCCAGGAGGGCATGTGCGTGGTCGGCGAGGCCGGTGACGGGTTCGAGGCGGTGCGCCTGGTCGACGAGCTCGAGCCGGACGTGGTGCTGATGGACATCCGGATGCCGGAGATGGACGGCGTGGAGGCCACCCGGCAGCTCTTCTCCCCCGAGCGGGCCGCCCGCCGCGCCAAGCCGCTGCGGGTGGTGGTGCTGACCACCTTCAACCTCGACGACCGGGCGGCGACCGCGATCCGCACGGTGCACGCCGGCAACGCGGTGCTCGCGCCGCAGGACCTCTCCACCCTGCTCGACGGTCAGTTCCGTTCGCCCGCCCCCGCGCCGGCGGCGTACCTGGCGCTCACCGAGAAGGAGCGGGAGATCTTCGACGCGGTGGCCCTGGGGCTGTCCAACACCGAGATCGCCGGGCGGGTCTTCACCAGCGAGTCCACGGTGAAGACCCACGTGGGCGCGATCCTGCGCAAGCTCGCGCTGCGCGACCGGGTGCAGATCGTGGTCTTCGCGCACGCGCACGGGCTGGTGGCCGGCTAGCTGGGCGTCAGCCCTCGTCGCGGGCTGCCAGCGACTCCCCCTCGGCCGTCAGGGCGACGCGCTCCTCAGGCGTGAGAGAGGCAAGATGGTCGCGGTAGTCCTGCACCCCCCGCCGGGCGGTCTCCATGAGCACGGGGTCATGGCGTAGGTCCTGCCACGGACGTCTCCCGGCCAGCACGTCACGGAGCAACCCGGCCAGGGGTGTCCCTTCGTGCTGCTGGGCCAGGGCGGCGAGGCTGCTGCGCAGGAGCGCGGCGGCCGGCGCGGATCGGGCCATCTCCTCGAGCGGGTCCGGCCGGTCCGCCGCTCCGAGGACCGGTCCGTGAGTCATCGCGGCCTCACTCGAACCCCGGAGGGACATGGCGCAGGCGCTCCTCGGTGCTGAGACCGTCGTGCGGGACCTCCTCGTCCGCCCATGGCGCGCCTCGGGCGAGCCAGCTCGCGCGGTAAGCGCGGGTGCTCTCGGGGCTGTTGTCCTCGTATCCGGCCTCCACCTCGCACACAGGGCAGATCTCGAAGTTCGGGGTCTTGCCCGTGACGCCCCACGGCGGCTCGCCCCAGTCGTAGCCACAGACGCGGCAGTGGTTGTTGACAGTCATGTCGAGTCCTATTGCGAGAGGAAGTAGTCCCAGGGCAAGTGGCACTCCAATCCCAAGAACGCCCTCAGGCACTACAACAAGCGCTGCCGAGGAACGCCGACACCCTGCGGTCGATCCTGGCTCGGTCCCGGTCCAGCCGCGCGCTCGCCTCCGCCACGTCTCTCCTCGCCTGGGTGAACGCGTCGTGAATCACCTGAACGCTCATGGGCGCACCTCCCGAACCAGCGCATGCCCGGCCGCGGCAGCACCAAACCCGGAATACCCAGTCCGGTAGATGCGGCACCGGCTTGACTGACGTGCCCAACCGTGACAGCAGTTCTGTCACAATGTGGCGCATGACATACGAGCTCGGTCAGGGAACGGGTCCGCTGCGCGGGGTCAAGGTCGTGGAGATCGCCGGGATCGGGCCGGGGCCGCACGCCTGCACGATCCTGGCCGACCTGGGCGCCGACGTGATCCGCATCGAGCGGCCGGGCGGCAACCCGCTCGGCGGCGGTCCGGCCGACCTGCTGACCCGCGGGCGGCCCAGCGTCGCCCTCGACCTGAAGAACCCGGCGGCGGTGGCCGCCGTCCTCGAGCTGGTCGCGAGCGCCGACGTCCTCGTCGAGGGGATGCGCCCCGGCGTCACCGAGCGCCTCGGCCTCGGGCCCGAGCAGTGCTGGGAGAAGAACCCGGCGCTGGTCTACGGCCGGATGACGGGCTGGGGCCAGGACGGCCCGCTCGCCGAGGTCGCCGGGCACGACATGAACTACGTGGCGGCCGCCGGGGTGCTGCACGGCCTCGGCCAGGACCGGGCGCGGCCGCACTTCCCGAGCAACCTGCTCGGCGACTTCGGCGGCGGCTCCACCTACCTGGTGATCGGCGTGCTCGCCGCGCTGCTCGAGGCGAAGGTCTCCGGGCAGGGGCAGGTGGTCGACGCCGCGATCGTCGACGGCACCGCGCACCTCAACCTGATGGGCGCCAGCCTGCAGGCCATGGGCGTGCTGGGGGAGCGACGCGCCGCCTCGCTGCTCGACGGCGGCGTCCCGTACTACGACGTCTACGAGACCAGCGACGGCAAGCACGTGTCGGTCGGCGCGCTCGAGCCGCAGTTCTACGCCGAGCTGCTCCGGCTGCTCGGGCTCGAGGAGCTGCCCGACCGCGACGACCCGGCCAACCTGCCCGCCATCCGCGAGGCGTTCACCGCCCGCTTCAAGGAGGGCACCCAGGCCGAGTGGGCCGAGGTCTTCGACGGCACCGACGCCTGCGTCTTCCCGATCGTGCCGATGGCCGAAGCCGCGCGCCACCCCCACCTGGCCTCCCGCGGCACCTACGTCGAGCGAGACGGCGTGCTGCAGCCGGCCCCGGCGCCGCGCTTCTCCCGGACCGCGGCGACCGTGCAGTGCTCCCCGCAGGCGGTGGGTGGCAGCACCCGGGAGGCGCTGGAGGCCTGGGGCGTCTCCGACGTCGACGGGCTGCTCGCCTCCGGGGCGGCCGTCCAGGCCTGACAAAGTGGGGGCATGCCTGACTTCGCCACGGTCTTCGCGCTCAACGCGCCGGTGCTTGAGCTCGTCCTGCGCGGAACGGTCACCTTCCTGGCGCTGATGCTCCTGATGAGGATCGTCGGCCAGCGCGAGGCCGGCGGGCTCGGCCTCACCGACCTGCTGCTGGTCGTCCTGGTGGTCAACGCCGCCAGCGCGGGGCTCACCGGCGAGGCCAGCTCCGTCGGCGACGGGCTGGTCCTGGTGGTCACCCTGCTCTTCTGGAGCGTGCTGCTCGACGCTCTCTCCTACCGGTGGCCGGCCCTGGGCAAGGTGGTCAAGGCCAGGGCGAAGCCCTTGATCCGCGACGGCGAGCTCAACCGGCACGTGATGCGGCGCGAGTTCATGTCCTACGACGAGGTGATGTCGCAGCTGCGGCTGCACGGGATCGACGACGTCTCGACGGTCCGTCGCGCCTACCTGGAGCCCAACGGCATGGTCAGCGTGCTGCTCGCCGACGAGTCGCCCGGCGACAACCCCGAGGACGCGCTGCGGCCCCCTGCCGTCTGAGGGTCCCGGCGGCTACATTCACCGGATGCACACTCACGCCCCCGTCGAGCACGTCGACGTACTGATCATCGGAGCCGGCCTCTCCGGGGTCGGAGCGGCCAGCCAGCTGAGCCGCGAGCTGCCGGGCAAGAGCTACCTGGTCCTCGAGCGCCGCCCGCGGATGGGCGGCACCTGGGACCTCTTCCGCTACCCCGGCGTCCGTTCGGACTCCGACATGTTCACCCTCGGCTACCGGTTCAAGCCGTGGCGCGGGGAGAAGGCGCTGGCCGACGGCGCCTCGATCCTGGAGTACGTCAAGGAGACCGCCGCCGAGCACGGGGTGGACCGGCACGTGCGCTACGACCGCCGCGTCGTCGCCGCCGACTGGGACTCCGACGACGCCCTCTGGACGGTCACCGTGGAGACCACCCACGAGGACGTCGGCGGGGGGATGATCACAGCGCACGAGACCTACACCTGCTCCTTCCTCTGGGCCTGCAGCGGCTACTACGACTACGACCGCGGCTACCTGCCCGAGCTGCCCGGCCTGGCCGACTTCGGCGGCACCGTCGTGCACCCGCAGCACTGGCCGGCCGGCCTGGACTACGCCGGGAAGCGGGTGGTGGTGATCGGCTCCGGTGCGACCGCGGTGACCCTGGTGCCGGCGATGGCGCTGCCGGCCGTCGAGGAGGGCGGCGCGGCGCACGTGACCATGCTGCAGCGCTCCCCGACCTACGTGCTGCCGGTGCCCGGCATCGACAAGATCGGCCGCGCCTTCAAGCGGTTCCTGCCGGAGAAGGCGTCGTACGCCGTGACCCGCTGGAAGAACGTCGCCCAGGCGACGCTGCTCTTCGAGGCCTCGCAGAAGTGGCCGGGCCCGGTGCGGAAGATGATCCGCAAGCTCAACGCACGGATGCTGCCCGAGGACTACCCGGTCGACGTGCACTTCAAGCCGACCTACGGGCCGTGGGACCAGCGGATGTGCCTGGTCCCCGACGGCGACCTCTTCCGCGCGATCAAGCAGGGCGACGCCGCGGTCGCCACCGGCACCATCGAGACCTTCGACGAGACCGGCGTGCGGCTCACCGACGGGACCCATCTGGACGCCGACCTGGTGGTCACCGCCACCGGTCTCAACCTGCTCGCCTTCGGCGGGCTGGAGCTGAGCGTCGACGGGAAGCCGGTCGACCTGCCCTCGACCATGGCCTACAAGGCGATGATGCTCACCGGCGTGCCGAACTTCGCCTTCACGATCGGCTACACCAACGCCTCGTGGACGCTCAAGGCCGACCTGGTCGCCGAGTACGTCTGCCGCCTCCTGACCCACCTCGACGCGCACGGGTATGCCTCGGCCGTCCCGGTCCGCGACCCGGCCGTGGGCGAGGCGCCGTTCATGGACTTCGGCGCCGGCTACGTGCTGCGCGCGCTCGACCGGCTGCCCAAGCAGGGCTCGGTCGAGCCGTGGAAGCTGCGGCAGAACTACGTGCACGACGTGCGCACCATCCGGCGCGGGGCGATCGACGACGGGGCGCTGGCCTTCCGCTGACGCCCTGGCACAGCAGCGGGGAGAAAGAGCGGGGATTCACCGGATATCGGAACGGCGGAGTAGTGTCCCCTGCAGACGCCTCGTCAAGTCTTGCCTCGAGCGTCCTGCGGAGCCCGACACGCTCGGGCCCCGCCCTCACACTCGTGAGGCACACGCAGCGGTCCGAGACCGTCAGCCCCGCCACCGGCGGAAGCGCGTTGGTGAGACACCAACCGAAAGATCAACACATGAACTTCGCCGAACTCGGCGTGCCCTCGAACCTGTCCGCAGTGCTCGAGGCGCAAGGCATCACCATCCCCACCCCCATCCAGGCGGCCACGCTGCCCGACTCGCTGGCCGGACGCGACGTCCTCGGCCGCGGCCGGACCGGCTCGGGCAAGTCCTACGCCTTCCTGCTGCCGCTGGTCGCCCGCCTCGACGCGAGCAAGCTGCCCGCGATGACGCGCAAGCCCCGCGCGCTGATCCTGGCGCCGACCCGCGAGCTGGTCACCCAGCTCCGTGAGGCCCTGATGCCGCTCGCCAAGGAGGCCGGCCTCTCCACGCTGACCGTCTTCGGCGGCGTCGGTCAGGGCCCGCAGGTCGCCGGCCTGAAGAAGGGCGTCGACATCGTCATCGCCTGCCCCGGCCGCCTCGAGGACCTGATGGGCCAGGGTCACTGCGACCTCTCGGCCATCGAGGTCACCATCCTCGACGAGGCCGACCACATGGCCGACCTGGGCTTCCTGCCCGGCGTCAAGCGGATCATGGACAAGACCCCCAAGCAGGGCCAGCGGCTGCTCTTCTCCGCCACCCTCGACAAGGCGATCGACGTCCTGGTCAAGCGCTACCTGACCAACCCGGTCACCCACCAGGCCGACTCGGCGCAGTCCCCGGTCTCGAAGATGTCGCACCACGTGCTCCACGTGGGCCGCGAGCAGCGCGTCCCGGTCCTGGTCGACCTGACCAGCGCCCCCGGCCGCACGGTGATCTTCACCCGCACCAAGCACGGTGCCAAGGCGCTGACCCGCCAGCTCAACAGCAAGGGCGTCACCGCGGTCGAGCTGCACGGCAACCTGTCGCAGAACGCCCGCACCCGCAACATGGAGGCGTTCCACTCCGGCAAGGCCTCCACCCTGGTGGCGACCGACGTGGCGGCCCGCGGCATCCACGTCGACGACGTCGCCCTCGTGGTGCACGCCGACCCGCCGTCCGAGCACAAGGCCTACCTGCACCGCTCGGGCCGCACCGCCCGCGCCGGCGCCGAGGGCACCGTGATCACCCTGATGACCGACGACCAGGTGCGCGACGTGCGCGACCTGACCCGGCTGGCCGGCATCAAGCCGACCACCACCAAGGTCACCTCGATGGGCCACCCGATCCTCGTCCAGCTCGCGCCGGGCGAGCGCACGCTGGTGCCGGGTGGTTACGCACCCCCGGCACCGGCGGGTACGCGCCCCGCCGGCGAGCAGGGCCAGGCCCGCAGCGGCGGCGGCGCTCGCAACCGCTCGCGTCGCTCCGGCGGCCAGGGCGGCACCGGCCAGTCCTCCTCCCGCGCCGGCGGCAGCCGCCCCGGCGCCAAGGCAGGCGCCAAGACCGGTGGCCAGGGCGGCGGCAACCGTCGTCGCGGCGGCTCCGGCAGCGCCTCGGTCTACAGCACCTCCACGGGCGGCTCCTCGCACAGCGCGTCGTCGTTCAGCGGACGCCGCTGACCCCAGGCTCTGCCCAGCACCTCCCGACGACCCCGTACGGCGCTCCGGCGCCGTGCGGGGTCGTCGTGCGCGTGCCCCTCGTAGAGTCGGGACCTGGGGCGGCAGGGGCCGCGAGAGGCAGGTGGTCGGCGTGCGGTCGTTCCTGCGTCGGGCGCTGGTCGACGTCGTCCCGCGCGACCAGCGCGACACCGCCGCCGGGCTGCGCCGCCGCCAGGTCGTCGTGGTCGTGGTGGTGCTGCTCGGCGCCGCCCTGCTCGGCTGGTCGGTGCGCCTGGAGCCCGGCGACGACCTCTTCTACGTCGGCTTCGCCGCGCTGGCCGGGCTCTGGACGGCCGGCTCGTTCGTCTCGGGCCGGCTCCACCTGGGCCGGATCGCCTTCCGGGACCGGCTGACCCGCCCGGTGCTCACCCCGCTGGCGCTGGGCCTCGGGCTGGCCGGAATCTTCATCCTGGGCGCCCTGGTGGTGCGGCGGGTCCCGTTCCTGGAGGACCAGGTGGGCTCGGTCCTCGACTTCGCCGACGAGGGCTCGGTGCCGCTGCTGGTGCTGATCACCGCCGTCAGCGGGATCGCCGAGGAGCTCTTCTTCCGGGGCGCCGCCTACGCCGCCATCCCGCGGCACCCGGTGCTGTGGACCAGCCTCGCCTACGTGGTGGCCACCGCCGCCACCGGCAACGTGATGCTCACCTTCGCCGCCGGGCTGCTCGGGGTGCTCTGCGGCCTGCAGCGGCGGGCCTCCGGCGGGATCCTGGCCCCCGCGATCACCCACGTGTCCTGGTCGCTGACCATGCTGCTGGTGCTGCCGCAGCTCATCGGCTGACGCGGGGGCTAGCGGCCGCCCTCCTCCAGCGCCCGGCGTACCGCCTCCTCGTAGCCGATCGGCTCGAAGGGGAGCAGCTCGCGGATCGAGTGGTCGGAGACCACGACCTCGGTGCTCATCGAGTCGATCAGGTTGCGGCCGGTGGTGGTGTCGACGTCGGTGACGAAGGAGAGCCAGTAGGAGGAGAGGCGGGGCGTGAAGACCGGGACGGGGACGATCGGGACGGCCTCCCCGTGCATCACCTCCGCGGCGATCTCGAGCATCCGCCGGTAGGTGAGCACCTCCGAGCCGCCGACCTCGAAGACGCGGCCCAGGGCGCGGTCGTCGCCCACCACCCCCACCAGGTAGCGGACCACGTCGTCCAGGGCGATGGGTTGGGTGCGGGTCGAGACCCAGCGGGGCACCACCATCGCCGGCAGGTTCTTGACCAGCTGACGGGTGAGCTCCCACGAGACCCCGCCGCGCCCGACCACGATGGCGGCCCGCAGCACCGTGACCGGGCAGCCGGCCTCGGCGAGCAGGCCCTCGACCTCGCGGCGGCTGCGCAGGTGCGCGGAGAGGTCGCCGTCGTCGCTGCCCAGGCCGCCGAGGTAGACGATCTGCCGGACGCCGGCGGCCGCCGCCTGCTCGCCGAAGGTGCGGGCCGCGCGCGCGTCCTCGGCCTCGAAGTCGTCGCTGTCCAGGGAGTGGACCAGGTAGAACGCCACCTCCACCCCCTCCAGCGCGGCGGCCAGCGCGGCGGGGTCGGTGACGTCGGCCCCCACCGGCGTGCCGGGCCCGTCGTAGGAGTCGGGACGCCGCGTCATCGCCCGGACGTCGTGCCCCTCCGCCAGCAGGGCCGGGACCAGGCACCGACCGACGAAGCCGGTGGCGCCGGTGACGAGGACTGGGCTCGAGGTCATGCTGCCGACTCTAGGCAGGAGTAGGTTGGGTGGCATGAGCAGCGACTTCGTTCCGGGTGCCCTCGACGAGGCCGAGGCGTGGGAGTTCCTGCGCAGCAACGAGCTGGGCAGGCTGGCCTTCCACCTCCTCGACGAGGTGCACATCGCGCCGATCAACTACGCCGTCGACCACGGCACCCTCCTCTTCCGCACCGCGGAGGGCAGCAAGCTCCTCGGGATCGTGATGAACTCCGACGTCGCGTTCGAGGTCGACGAGCACGACGCCCAGCAGGCCACGAGCGTGATCGTGCGCGGCGTGGCCCGCAAGCTCGAGGAGGACGAGGAGCACCGGGCCGAGAACGTGCCGCTGCGCCCCTGGGTCGACACGCTGAAGTACAACGTGGTCGAGATCCGGCCCACCGAGATCAGCGGTCGCCGTTTCCACCTGGACCGGCCGTGGCTGCACATGCGCCACGACGCCTGAGGCAGCCGGTCACTCCAGCGCCTGCTCCTTGAGCGCCTCGACCGGGTCCAGCCTGGTCAGCTCCAGGGTCTCCAGGTCGACCATCACCGCCATGTCGTCGGGCACCGCGGTCCAGCCGGGCTCGTCCAGGCCGCTGGAGATGATGGTGAGCCCGTCCTCGTCGGTCCGGTAGTCCATCGCGAAGTACTCCGTGAGGTGGCGGGGCGGCACGTCGTCCTCGTCGTCGAAGAGGTCGCGCAGCCCTTCGCGCGGCGAGGTGGCCCGGCTGTTGACGTGGATCGCGACCATGTGGGTCGCGGTGAGCATCAGCGCGTTGAGGCTGCAGTCGGCGAAGTCGCGCAGCAACCGGCCCAGGGCGTGCCGGACGCCGGCCTCCACGCTGCCGTGCTCGTCGACGGACTGCTTGACGAAGCGGAAGTAGCGCTCGCTGTCGGTGTCGCCGACCAGCGCCTCCCGGGTCTCGGGCTTGAGCAGCGTCTCGAGCTCGCCGATCGGGGAGACGTGCCCGTTGTGGGCGAAGGCGTAGTCGCCCTCCACGAACGGGTGGGTGTTCTCCGGGCGCACCGGGAGGCCGCCGGTCGCCCAGCGCAGGTGCACGAGGCCCGCCCGGCCCAGCGGCTGGCGCACCAGGTCGGCGTACGCGGGGTCGGTGGCCGCGGAGCCGGGGGAGGAGGCCGAGTGCGTCGTGCCCTCCTGGTCCTGCCAGGCCATGCCCCAACCGTCGGCGTGGACCGCGGTGAGGGCGGTGAACCCCTCGAGGCCGTCGGGCCCCAGCAGCTCCTCGACCGAGGTCGGCGTACGTCGGACATAGCCCAGCAAGCGGCACATCAGGGAGGTTCCTCCTCAGGATCGGATGTTCCCCACCCCGTGCCCGATCCCCGCCAGGCCATGAATCCCCCACCTGGGACGTTTCTCGACAGGGTGTCGCCGGGTAAGGGGGCCCATGCGAGCGATGGGTGTCGAGGAAGAGCTGCTGCTGGTCGACCCGACGACGGGAGCGCCCACCCCGCGGGCGGCCCAAGTGCTGCGCGCCGCGGCCGTGCGCGAGGAGAACGACCCCGCGCCCGCCACCGAGGAGGGCGGGTCCTTGGGCCACGAGCTGCAGAAGAGCCAGGTCGAGACCGACACCCCGCCGGAGGCCACGCTGGAGGGCCTCGAGTCGTCCCTGCGCGCCTGGCGCGAGCGGACCCGGGCGAGCGCCCTGGAGGTCGGTGCCCGGGTGCTGGCCACCGGCACCTCCCCGCTGGAGGGGCGCACCGGCCACCTGCGCACGCCCCGGTTCGACGCGATGGCGGCCCGCTACGGCCTGACCATGGCCGAGCAGCTGACCTGCGGGTGCCACGTGCACGTCGACGTGGAGGACGACGAGGAGGGCGTCGCGGTCCTGGACCGGATCCGGGTCTGGCTTCCGTCGCTGCTGGCGATCAGCGCCAACTCCCCGTGGGTCAACGGCGCCGACACGGCGTACGAGAGCTACCGGTCGCAGATGATGATCCGGTGGCCGAGCAGCGGCCCCACGCCGGTCTTCGGGTCGGGCAAGGCCTACCGGGCGCACGTCGACGCCATGCTCGCGACCGAGGTGCTGCTCGACGAGGGGATGGTCTACTCCGACGCCCGGGTCTCGGCGCAGCACCCGACCGTCGAGGTGCGGGCGGCCGACGTCTGCCTCGACGTGCGCGACACCGTGCTGGTGGCCGCGCTCAGCCGCGCGCTGGTGGAGACCGCCTCCCGGGAGTGGCGCGAGGGGCGACCGGTGCCGACCGCGGAGGTGCCGGTGCTGCGGCTCGCGACCTGGCAGGCCGGTCGCTACGGCCTGACCGGCAACCTGGTCTGCCCGACGTCCTGCGTCCCGCGGGCCGCGCGCGAGGTGATCGACGGGCTGCTCGAGCACGTGGACGACGCGCTGGGCACCTACGGCGACCGGGAGGCCGTGCACGCCGGCGTCGAGCGGGTCTTCGCGCACGGCACCGGCTCGGCCCGTCAGCGCGAGCTCCTCGCCGGCTCCGACCCGGCGGCGATGGTCTCGCACCTGGCCCGGATCACCTCGGGCGAGGAGGAGTGAGCCGGTCGGCTCAGCCGGTGCGCCGCCGGATGCCCTCGCGCTTGGCCTCGTCCATCGCCGCCTCGTAGGCGGAGACGAGCGCGGTGACCGAGAGCGGCTTGAGTCGCTCGACCACCTCCTGGAGCCGCTCCGGGGTCATCCCGGACTCCTTGTACTTGGGCCAGACCATGGTGCGGAAGAGCTCGTAGAGCTCCTCGGCGAGCTCCCGGCCGTGCCGGGCGTAGAGGGCGGTGGCGGCCTTGGCCGCCTCCACCGGGTAGCCGAGCTCGAGCAGTCCCAGGCCGACGGAGAGCTGCGAGACCGCGACGGTGTGGTCGCCGTCCGGGCCGGGCAGCACGATGTCCAGCGCCTGCAGCGTCAGCAGGTCCTCCTCGCTCAGCGCGCGGCCGGCGCGGCCCTCCAGCTCGGCCCGGGTCATCCGGACCGGGTGCTCGGCCATCCAGGGGGCCAGCATCGTCCGGTGCAGGGCGACGTCCTCGGCGGTGGCGCTCTCGGGGATCGAGGCGACGTAGCGCTCGATCGCCGACAGCGTGAGCCCGTGGCTCTGCAGCTCCTGGACCAGCTCGAGGCGGGCCACGTGGTCGGCGGTGTAGAACCCCGAGCGGCCCCGGCGGATCGGCGGCGGCACCAGGCCGCGGGAGGTGTAGAAGCGCACGTTGCGCACGCTCATCCCCACCCGTGAGGTCAGCTCCTCCAGGGTCAGCAGGCCCTCGGCACGCTCGGACACCGGTCCACCCCCTTCCTCTCGCTCGGCACTGCGGACTGTGCCCCGGATCACACGCGACCCGGATCCCATGATCCCTTGACGATTGTGACAGTAAGAGTGTCACAATCATGGGACACCCAGCCACCGGCGGCGCGCCTCGCGTCGCGCCGGGGCACCACAGGCACCAGCAAGGACGGTCATGGCAGAAGCATTCGTGTACGACCACATCCGCACCCCGCGCGGCAAGGGCAAGGCCAACGGCACGCTCCACGAGGTCAAGCCCATCGACCTCGCCGTCGGGCTGCTCGACGCGGTGCGCGAGCGCAACCCCGGCCTCGACCCGGCGCGCGTCGACGACGTCGTGCTCGGCGTCGTCTCGCCGGTCGGCGAGCAGGGTGCCGACATCGCCAAGACCGCGGCCATCGCCGCCGGCTACCCCGACACCGTGGCGGGCGTGCAGCTCAACCGCTTCTGCGCCTCCGGCCTCGAGGCCGTCAACCAGGCCGCCTCCCGGGTCCGCGGCGGCTTCGAGGACCTGATCCTCGCCGGCGGCGTGGAGTCGATGAGCCGGGTGCCGATGGGCTCCGACGGCGGCGCCTGGGCGCAGGACCCGGCCACCGCGCTCAAGACCGGCTTCGTGCCCCAGGGCATCGGCGCCGACCTGATCGCGACCGTCGAGGGCTGGAACCGCGAGGACGTCGACACCTACGCGGCGCAGTCGCACGCGCGGGCCGCCAAGGCGTGGGCCAACGGCTACTTCGACGGTGCCGTGGTGCCGGTGCGCGACATCAACGGCCTCGTGGTGCTCGACCGCGACGAGACCATCCGTCCCGGCACCACCCAGGAGAGCCTGGCCGCGCTCAAGCCGTCCTTCGCCCAGATCGGCGCCGACGCCGGCTTCGACGAGGTCGCGCTGGAGAAGTACCACTGGCTGGAGCGGATCGACCACGTGCACCACGCGGGCAACTCCTCGGGCATCGTCGACGGCGCCGCGCTGATGGCGATCGGCTCCGAGCAGGTGGGCACCGACCTCGGACTCACCCCGCGGGCCCGGATCATCGCCACCGCCGTCTCCGGCGCAGACCCGGTGATCATGCTGACCGGACCGGCGCCCGCCGCCCGCAAGGCGCTGGCCAAGGCCGGCCTGGAGGTCTCCGACATCGACCTCTTCGAGATCAACGAGGCGTTCGCCGCCGTCGCCATGCGCTTCATGCGCGACATGGGGATCGACGACGAGATCACCAACGTCAACGGCGGCGCCATCGCGATGGGCCACCCGCTCGGCGCCACCGGCGCGATGATCCTCGGCACCCTGATCGACGAGCTGGAGCGCCGTGGTCAGCGCCGCGGCCTGGCCACGCTCTGCGTCGGCGGCGGCATGGGCATCGCCACCATCGTCGAGCTGGTCTGACCTCCCCCTCTCTTTCACCCTCCGCGAAGGAACCACGACTGACATGAGCAGCACCCAGACAGACCAGAGCGCCGTGCGCTACGACAAGGACGCCGACGGCGTCGTCACCCTGACGATGGACGACCCGACGTCCAGCGCCAACACCATGAACGAGCTCTACCAGCGCTCGATGGAGGCGGCCGTCAGCCGTCTGCACGACGAGGTGGACTCCGTCACCGGCGTGATCGTCACCAGCGCGAAGAAGACCTTCTTCGCCGGCGGCAACCTCAAGATGATGAGCCAGGCGACCAAGGACGACGCCGAGCGGATCTTCGCCGAGGTCGAGGCGATGAAGGCCACCCTGCGCCGCCTGGAGACCTTCCCCCGTCCCGTGGTCGCCGCGATCAACGGCGCCGCCCTCGGTGGCGGCCTGGAGATCGCGCTGGCCACCAACAGGCGGATCGCCGTCGACGACAGCCGGATCAAGATCGGCCTGCCCGAGGCGACCCTGGGCCTGCTCCCGGGCGGCGGCGGGGTCACCCGCACCGTGCGGATGCTCGGCCTGCAGACCGCCCTGATGGACGTGCTGCTCCAGGGCACCCAGTTCAAGCCGGCCGACGCCCAGGCCAAGGGCCTCGTCGACGAGCTGGTGGCCACCCAGGACGAGCTGCTCCCCGCGGCGCGCGCCTGGCTGGCCTCGGTCAAGGACGACGAGTCCGCGGCGAAGCAGCCGTGGGACCGCCCCGGCTACAAGATGCCCGGCGGCAACCCCAAGTCGCCCGCGATGGCGGCCTTCCTGCCGGCCTTCCCGGCGCTGCTGCGCAAGCAGCTCAAGGGTGCGGACTACCCGGCCCAGAAGGCGATCCTGGCCGCCGCGGTCGAGGGTGCGACCAGCGACTTCGAGACCGCCTCGCGGATCGAGTCGCGCTACATCACCAGCCTGATCACCGGTCAGAACTCCAAGAACATGATCCAGGCGTTCTTCTTCGACCTGCAGGCGATCAACTCCGGGTCGCTGCGACCGCAGGGCATCGAGAAGTTCAAGGCCACCAAGGTCGGCGTCCTGGGCGCCGGGATGATGGGCGCCGGCATCGCCTACGTCTGCGCCCGCGCCGGCATGCAGGTGGTGCTCAAGGACGTCGAGCAGGCGAACGCCGAGAAGGGCAAGGCCTACAGCGAGAAGCTCAACGCCAAGGCCGTCTCGCGCGGCAAGCTCACGAGTGCGAAGTCCGACGAGCTGCTCGGCCGGATCACCCCGACCGCCGACCCGGCCGACCTGGCCGGCTGCGACCTGGTGATCGAGGCGGTCTTCGAGGACGCCTCGCTCAAGGCGAAGGTCTTCGCCGAGGTGGCGCCGTACGTCAACCCCGACGCGCTGCTGTGCTCCAACACCTCCACCCTGCCGATCACCGAGCTCGCCGAGGGCGTCGACCGGCCGGCCGACTTCATCGGCCTGCACTTCTTCTCCCCGGTCGACAAGATGCCGCTGGTGGAGATCATCCGCGGTCGTGAGACCTCGGACGCCACGCTGGCCAAGGCCTACGACGTGGTGCAGCAGATCCGCAAGACCCCGATCGTGGTCAACGACAGCCGCGGCTTCTACACCTCGCGGGTGATCGGCACCCAGATCAACGAGGGGCTGCGGATGCTCGGCGAGGGCGTCCGTCCGATGACGCTGGAGCGGGCCGCCACCCAGGCGGGCTTCCCGGTCGGGCCGCTGCAGATCAGCGACGAGCTCAACCTCGAGCTGATGAAGAAGATCCGGATCGCCAACGAGGCCGCCTGGAAGGCCGAGGGCAAGGACGTCGCCGCCGACCCGTCGACCCAGGTGGTGGAGAAGATGCTGGAGCTCGGCCGCTCCTCCAAGCTCAAGGGCGCCGGCTTCTACGAGTACGCCGACGGCCGGCGCGCCGGCCTCTGGTCCGGCCTGGCCGAGACCTTCCCGCCCGCGCAGGAGCAGATCCCGTTCCGCGACGTGCAGGACCGGATGCTCTTCATCGAGGCGCTGGAGACCGCCCGCTGCTTCGAGGAGGACGTCATCACCTCTGCCGCCGCGGCCAACATCGGCTCGATCATGGGCATCGGCTTCCCCGCCCGCACCGGTGGGGCGGCGCAGTTCATGACCGGCTACGAGGCTGCCGACGGCTCCGTGGGCCTGAAGGCGTTCGTGGCTCGCGCCGACGAGCTCGCGGCGGCGTACGGCGAGCGCTTCGCGCCGACCTCGCGGCTGCGCGAGATGGCGGAGAAGGGCGAGTCCTTCCCCGCCTGACCCGCGCCTGACCCGCGCCGAGGGGAAGCGGGAGCACCATTTCCGGACCGGAGGTGGTGCTCCTGCTTCCCCTCACTGGCGTGGGTGGGGGTCTCCACCCATGTCCCCGGTTCTGCCCCGCCGGAGGCTGCGGTCGGTGAGAATCGGCGAATGACCGACGCCGTCCCCCAGCCTGCCGCCGTCGCGGTCGAGGACCTGCACGTCCGCTTCGGCGAGGTGGAGGCGGTCGCCGGCGTCTCCTTCACCGCCCTGGCCGGCCAGTCCACCGCCCTGCTGGGCCGCAACGGCGCCGGCAAGTCGACCACCATGCGGGTCCTCGCCGGGGTCGTCCCCCCGACCTCCGGCCGGGTGGTGGTGGCCGGCCACGACGTGGCCCGCGACCCGCTGGCGGTCAAGCGCGCCGTCGGCTACTGCCCCGACGTGGGCGGCCTGGTGCCCCGGGCCACCCCCTGGGAGCACCTCCAGCTCGCCGCCCGGCTGCGGCGGCTGCCCGACTGGGAGCCGCGGGCGCGCGACCTGCTCGAGCGCTTCGAGCTCGGCGACGTCGCCCACCGGGTGACAGCCGGCTTCTCCCACGGCATGGGACGGCGCCTCTCGGTCGTGCTGGCCGCGTTCCACCGCCCCGACGTGCTGCTCCTCGACGAGCCCTTCGACGGGGTCGACCCGCTGGGCGTGGAGGCGACCTTCGACGTGGTCGCCGACGCGCGGGCCCGGGGGGCCAGCGTGCTCCTCTCCACCCACCTGCGCGAGCTGGCCGTCGAGGTCTGCACCTCCGCGCTGGTGCTGCGCGGCGGTGAGCGGGTGGCCACCCTGGACGCCGGCGAGCTGCTCGGGGAGGTCGGCGCCGATGCCTACCGCGCTCTCCTCGACTGAGCCGGCGCCCGCGCCCGGCGCCTGGGAGATGCGCGTGCTCCGGCCCCTGGCCGACACCGCCCACCTGGTCCGCTTCCGGGCCGCCGCCGTACGCCGCCCCCGGGCGGCCCGGATCGGCTGGGGGGTGCTGCTGGGGATCACCGCGGTGGCCCTCGTCGCCCCCGCCCTGGCCCCCGGCGCGGGGGAGGAGTCGGGGCGCAGCCTCGACGTGCTGATCCTGCTGCCCACCTTCATGGCCGGCTTCCTGGGCCTGGCCGTGGTCTCCGCGGTCGCCTCGGGCGGCGGGCGCGAGCTGCTGCCGCACGCCCAGGCCGTCGCCTTCCCGGTCAGCCCCACCACCGACCACCTCGGGGCGCTGCTCCAGGCGCCCCTCAACATCGCCTGGCTGATCCAGGCGTGGTTCCTGCTGGGCGCGGCCGCCTGGGGCAACGGCCCGGCCGGCCTGCTTCCCCTCCAGGTGGTCCTGCTGCTCTGGCTGGCCCTGGCCACCGCGCTCGCGCAGGTGCTCGCCTGGTGGGTCGAGGCGCTGCGGCGCGGTCGCCACGGGATCCACCTCGTCCGTCTGCTGGGCGTCGGCGGCGCGGGCGTGGCGCTGTGGCTGCAGCTGTCCGGGCGCTGGCTGCCGGTGCTGGACGCCCTGCCGACGCTGGACCTGGTCGTGGCCGGCGTGAGCGGCTGGTCGGGCACCTGGGTCGCGGCGGTCGCGTTCGAGGCGGCCGCGATCGTGGCGGCGGTGGTCCTCGGGGCGGTGCCGGCGCACGCGGCGGCCCGCCGGCTGGCCCGCGACGAGCAGCGGGTCGAGAGCGCCACCTATCCGGCCCGGCCGACCCCGCGCTCGGAGCTGGCGATGCTGGTGCGGCTCGACCGCGCCTCGGTGTGGCGGGCGGTCCCGATGCGCCGCGGCCTCTGGGTGCTGGCCCTCGGACCCGGGCTGGTCGCGCTCGCCGGGGCGCTCTCCTGGGACGTGGTGGTGATCCTCCCGGGGCTGGTGGTCAGCGGCGGGGTGCTGCTCTTCGGGGTCAATGCCTGGGCGCTCGACGGCCGCGGGGGCCTGTGGCGCGAGAGCCTCCCGGTGGACCCCGCGCTGGTCTTCCGGGCCCGCAGCTGGGTGATGACCGAGTGGCTGCTGTGCGCGGCGCTGCTCACCGTGGTGCTGGCCTCGCTCCGCGCCGGCCGCCCCACCGGCGCGGAGGCGGTCGCGCTGCTCTGCGCCCTGCTGGTGGTGACCGGGCAGGTGGTGGCGGTGGCGATGACCTGGTCGATCCGGCGGCCGTTCTCGGTCGACCTGCGCTCGGCGCGAGCCACCCCGGCTCCGCCGGCGGTGATGGTGGGCTACTCCGCCCGCCTGGCGACCAGCACCACGATCACCGCCATGGTCTTCTCCACCCTCTCCTGGACGGCCCCGGGCTGGGTCAGCGTGGTGGTGGCGCTGCCGATGCTGGGCTGGTCGGCGCTGCGCTGGCGCCGGGCCGCCCGCCGGTGGGCCGACCCGGTCGCCCGCGCGTGGGTGAGCACCACCGTCGCAGCCTGAGCCGAGCGCCTACGATTCGCTCATGCACCCGCGCCGTTCCCTCCGTCTCTCCCGTCCCGCCGTACGCCGTATCGGCGCCCTGGCGGCCGCCCCGCTGCTGCTCGTCGGCGCCGCCTGCGCCCCCACCGAGGACTCGGACGACACCGCCGCCGAGGCCGGCCCGGAGTCCTCGGCCGCCGCCGTCGACCCCGCCGAGTGCGCCGCCGACGCCGTGCGCACCGAGGGCACCCTGACCATCGCCACCGACTCCCCGGCCTACGAGCCGTGGTTCACCGACAACGACCCCGCCACCGGTGAGGGCTTCGAGTCGGCGGTGGCCTACGAGGTCGCGGACCGCCTGGGCTTCTCCGAGGACGAGGTCACCTGGCTGACGGTGCCCTTCAACACCTCCTACAAGCCCGGGCCCAAGGAGTTCGACTTCGACATCAACCAGATCTCGATCACCCCCGAGCGCGCCGAGCGGGTCGACTTCTCCCGCGGCTACTACTCCGCCGCCCAGGCCGTCATCGCCCTCGACGGCAGCCCGGCCGCCGACGCCACCTCGGTCGAGGAGCTGGCCGACCTGCGGCTCGGCGCCCAGACCGGCACCACCTCGCTGACCGCGATCCGCGACGTGATCCAGCCCGACGCCGAGGTCTCGGTCTTCGAGGACACCAACGCCGCCAAGCAGGCCCTGATGAACGACCAGGTCGACGCGATCCTGGCCGACCTGCCGACCGCCTTCTACATCACCGCGGTGGAGATCCCGAAGGGCTCCATCGTCGGCCAGTTCCAGCCCGAGACCGGCGACCAGGAGGAGTTCGGCCTGCTGCTGGAGAAGGGCAGCCCGATGACCGCCTGCGTCGACGCCGCGCTGGAGCAGATGGAGGAGGACGGCACCCTGGCCTCGCTCGAGGAGGAGTGGCTCTCGGAGACCGTCGGCGTGCCCGAGCTCAAGTGACCTCACGCCCGTGACCCTTCCGGAGGTGGCCTGGCAGCCCAGCGAGCGTGAGCTCGAGCGGCGCCGGGTCCGCCGTTCCCTGCGCCGCCGCTCGCTGACGGTCGCCGTCCTGGCGACGGTGGTGGTCTTCGGCGCGATGGCGGCCGGCGTGGTCACCTCGCCCGGCTGGGCCACGGTCCAGGACTACTTCTTCGACCCCGAGGCCGCCCGGGAGTCGTTCCCGGCGATCTGGGCCGGCTTCTGGCTCAACGTGAAGATGTTCCTGATCGCGGAGCCGCTGATCCTGGTGCTCGGCCTGGGCCTGGCCCTGGCGCGCCAGGCCCGGGTGCCGTGGCTGACCCCGCTGCGGCTGCTGGCCACCCTCTACACCGACCTGTTCCGGGGGATCCCGACGATCCTGCTGGTGGTGCTGCTCGCCTTCGGGATGCCGGCGCTGCAGCTGCAGGGGGTGACCAACGACCGGTTCTTCTGGGCGCTGGTGGCGCTGGTGCTCTCCTACGGCGCCTACGTCGGCGAGGTCTTCCGGGCGGGCATCGAGTCGGTGCACCCCTCCCAGCTGGCCAGCGCGGAGACGCTGGGGCTCACCCGCTTCCAGACCATGCGGCACGTCGTGGTGCCCCAGGCCGTACGCCGGGTGGTGCCGCCGCTGCTCAACGACTTCGTCTCGCTGCAGAAGGACACCGCGCTGGTCTCCACGGTCGGCATCTTCGACGCCGTCTTCGCGGCCCGCGACTACGGCAACTACAACTTCAACGACACCCCGCTGGTGGTGGTGGCGCTCTTCTTCGTCGCGATCACCATCCCGCTGGCCCGGCTGACCGACTACCTGGCCAGGCGGACCGCGGCACGGGAGAGGGCGGGTGCCCGATGACCGACCTGCTGCGGGTCCGCGGGCTGCGCAAGAGCTACGGCGACAAGGTGGTGCTGCACGACATCGACCTCGACGTCGCGACCGGCGACGTGGTCTGCCTGATCGGCTCCTCGGGCTCGGGCAAGTCGACGCTGCTGCGCTGCCTCAACCTGCTCGAGGAGATCGACGACGGGCTGGTCGAGCTCGACGGCGTGGACATCTCGGACCCGCGGGTCGACCGCCGGGCGGTGCGCTCCCGGATGGGGATGGTCTTCCAGGCCTACAACCTGTTCCCGCACCTGAGCGTGCTCGACAACGTCACCCTCGCGCCCCGCAAGGTGCACGGGGTGGGACGGCGGGAGGCCGAGGAGCGGGCCCGCGAGCTGCTCGAGCGGTTCGGCCTCGGCGACAAGGCCGACGCGCACCCCGACCGGCTCTCCGGCGGGCAGCAGCAGCGGGCCGCGCTGGTCCGGGCCCTGGCCCCGGCGCCGAGCCTGCTCCTGCTCGACGAGATCACCGCCGCCCTGGACCCCGAGCTGGTCGGCGACGTGCTCGACGCGGTGCGCGCCCTCGCGGAGGCCGGCACCACCCTGGTGCTGGCCACCCACGAGATGCGGTTCGCCCGCGACGTGGCCAGCCGCGTCTGCTTCCTCGACGGCGGCCGGATCCTGGAGGCGGGCCCGCCCGAGGAGATCTTCACCGCGCCGCGCGAGGAGCGGACCCGGCAGTTCCTGCGCCGGGTGCTGCCGGCCTGACCTGCCCGGCCCCGTCCGCTCAGACCAGCCTGCGGAACAGCGGCGTCGGCGCGTGCCGGATCACCCGGGCCAGCACCTCCCACGGCAGGCCGGGCACGTGCGCGGAGGCGCGCTCGGCCTCGATCGCGGCGACCATCGAGCGCACCCCACGCTCGGTGGAGACCATCAGCGGGGGCGGGGTGGTGCCCGGGCCGGTGGGGTTCATCTCCGAGGCGATGTAGCCGGGGTAGATGACCGAGAACTTGATCGGGCTGCCGTGCAGCTCGGCGCGAAGCCCCTCGGCCAGGTGGGCGACGGCGGCCTTGCTGGCGGCGTACGTCGTCATCGACTTCGGCATCCCGCGCACCGCCGAGACGCTGGAGACGATCACCAGGTGGCCGCTGCCCTGGGCGCGGAAGACCTCCATCGCCGCCTCGACCTGGGCCAGCGCGCCGACGAAGTTGGTCATCGCGGTCTCCCGGTTGGCGTCGAACCGCCCGGTGCCCAACGGGGCGCCCTTGCCGATGCCGGCGTTGACCACCACCCGGTCCAGGGTGCGCCCGTCGGCGGCGAAGTCGTCGCGGAACCCGCGGACCACCTCGAAGACCTGGTCGTGGTCGTTGACGTCGAGGGCGCGCAGGTGGACCGGGTGGCCGGGGTGGGCGGCCTGGATCTCGGTGCGCAGCTCCTCGAGCCGCTCGGTGCGCCGGGCGCCGAGGGCGAGCGGGTGCCCGAGGGCGGCGAGCTGGCGGGCCATCTCGGCGCCCAGCCCGCTGCTGGCGCCGGTGATCAGGGTGGTCTTCGCGATGGTGCTCGCCTGGGTCATGGCGCCAGTGTGACGCACATCGCCCACCCCGGCCCGCCGAGGTGCGGGACCGGGATGGGCGTGAGGCGTCAGCGCAGGCGCTGGTGGATGTCTTCGCTCATCCGCACGATCGCGACGTAGAACTCCAGCGTCATCCGGATCAGGCACAGGTAGAAGACCAGGACGACCGGGCCGAGGATCAGCACGGCCAGCCCGGCGCCGGCGCTCTGGACGAAGCTCGCGAGCACGAAGAACAGCCAGAAGAGGACCATCAGGCCGACCGCCAAGGC
This sequence comes from Nocardioides sp. Z40_12, assembly GCF_058215795.1. Lineage (NCBI taxonomy): Bacteria > Bacillati > Actinomycetota > Actinomycetes > Propionibacteriales > Nocardioidaceae > Nocardioides > Nocardioides sp. Z40_12. Next base: position 309,766 of record NZ_JBZAJA010000004.1, on the reverse strand, counting down.
GTAGACGACCTTGACCACCTTGGGCGTGATGAAGCTGGTGAAGGAGAAGTCGAAGAGGCTGCCGAAGAACCCCTTGTCCGACTGCCCCTGCGGCAGGCTGGGGTCGGTGCCGTAGCCGCCGTACGCCGGCTGGCTGCCGTACGGCGCGGTGGGCTGCTCGCCGTAGGGCTGCTGGCCGTAGGGCTGGCCGCCCTGCGGGTCGCCCTGCCCGTACGGGTTCTCCTGGCCGTACGGGTTCTCGGGCGGGTTTCCGTAGTTCGACATCGTCTCTCCCTCTGCAGATTGCCTGGCGGCGCCGGGCTGCGCCTCGCAGCCTAGTGAGCGCGGGGACCTTCTGCCCGCTGAAGACCGGACCAAACCACGGGGTCCGGGACGCTTGCCGGCCACGCGCATACCCGGTATACATACCGAGTATGGCGCCGAGGTGTCGCCGGGACGGGGGAGGGATGTCGGTCAAGCAGGCGCTCCTGGCGCTGCTCGAGCAGGGACCCAAGTACGGCTACCAGCTGCGCACGGAGTTCGAGGAGCGCACCGGCGCGACGTGGCCGCTCAACATCGGGCAGGTGTACACGACGTTGTCCCGGCTGGAGCGCGACCAGCTCGTGGAGAGCGACGGGGCGGCCGACGACGAGGGTCATGTCACCTACCAGATCACCGAGGCCGGCCGCGCGGAGGCGAGCAGCTGGTTCGTGACCCCGGTGCCGCGCGAGCAGCCGCCGCCCCGCGACGAGCTGGCGATCAAGCTGGCGATCGCGGTCACGCTGCCGGGAGTGGACGTCGAGGCGCTGATCCAGGCTCAGCGCACCGCGACGATGACCGCCCTCCAGGAGTACACCCGGCTCAAGCGCACCGGGCGGGCTGCGCAGCCGACGGAGCCCGAGGAGCTCGCCTGGAGCCTGGTCCTGGACTCGCTGGTCTTCGCCGCCGAGGCAGAGATCCGGTGGCTGGACCACTGCGAGGCCCGCCTGCGACGGAAGTCCGCCAGCACGACGACCAGCACGACACCGACGAACCGGGGGAATCGATGAGCAACGAAGCGATCCTGCGACTCGACGCGGTGACCCGCGTCCACGGCACGGGCGCGACCGAGGTGCACGCACTGCGCGGTGTCTCCTTCCGTGCCGCCCCCGGAGAGCTGGTCGCGCTGATGGGGCCCTCCGGCTCCGGCAAGTCCTCGCTGCTGACGGTCGCGGGTGGGCTGGACCAGCCCACCGCCGGCACGGTGACGGTGGACGGGGTCGACCTGGCCGGCCTCGATCTCGCCGCCCGGGCCAGGCTGCGGCGCACGGCGGTGGGCTACGTCTTCCAGGACTTCAACCTGATCCCGGCGCTGAGCGCGGCGGAGAACGTCGCGCTGCCGCTCGAGCTCGGCGGGATCCGCTCCGCGGAGGCCCGCCGGAAGGCGCGCACCGCGCTGGAGGAGGTGGGCGTCCTCGACCTCGCCGACCGCTTCCCCGACGACATGTCCGGCGGCCAGCAGCAGCGGGTCGCCATCGCCCGCGCGATCGTCGGGGAGCGCCGGCTGATCCTCGCCGACGAGCCGACCGGGGCGCTGGACACCGAGACGGGGGAGGAGATCCTGCGCCTGCTGCGGGAGCGCTGCGACGCCGGCGCCGCGGGGGTGCTGGTCACCCACGAGGCGCGGCACGCGGCCTGGGCCGACCGGGTGGTCTTCCTCCGTGACGGGAGGGTGGTCGACGAGTCGGGTGCCCCGGCGACCGACGGCCTGCTGGCTCCGGCCGCGACCGGCGGCGCCTGATGCGCGGCTGGCGGCCGCTGCTGCGGCTGGCCTGGCGCGACGTACGCCGTGCCCGGGCGCGCAGCGCCCTGGTGCTGGTGCTGATCGCGCTGCCCGTGCTCGCGGTGACCACGGCGCTGGTGCTGACCTCCACCGCGCTGGTGACCGGGACCGAGGCGCTGGAGCGTCGGCTCGGCGCGGCCGACGCACTGGTCGAGTTCGACGGCTACTCCTCCCGGGTCTCCCAGACCCCCGATCCCGACAGCGGCATGGGAGCCGGCGAGGGGGACGGCCGGGACGCGCGGTTCACCCTCGGCACCCTGGAGCAGGTGCTGGACCGCGACGTCCGGGCGGTGGAGTGGCGCCGCACCGAGCTGGGGGTGGAGACCGACCGCGGTGTCGTCCGAGCGGGTGCCTCCTACCTCGACCTGGCCGACCCGCTGACCGAGGGCCTGGCCACGCTCGAGGAGGGCCGGTTCCCCGGCGAGGCCGGGGAGGCGCTGGTCAACCGCGCGCTGGCCGACCGTGGCCCCGGGCTCGGCGAGACGCTCACCCTGGCCGACGGCACCACCTACGAGGTGGTCGGCGTCGGCGAGGACGCGGTGACGAAGCAGTTCCCGACGTTCTTCACGCCCCAGGCGCCGCCGTCCGCGACCGGGACTCCCGTCAGCTGGCTCGTCGACGCCGGTGAGGTGACCTGGGAGGAGGTGCGGGCCCTCAACGAGCACGGCGCCAGGGTCCTCTCCCGCGCCGTCCTGCGCGACCCGCCGCCGGACTCCGCGGTCGCCCCCGAGCTGCGCGGAGGCAGTGGCGACGAGGCGATGACGGTGCTGCTGCTGGTCGTGGTGATGGTGCTGCTGGAGGTGGTGCTGCTCGCCGGCCCGGCCTTCGCGGTGACCGCCCGCCGGCAGTCGCGGACGCTGGCCCTGATGGCCGCCGTCGGCGGCACCCCCGCCCAGGCGCGCGGCGCGATCCTGGCGGTCGCCCTGGTGCTCGGGGGCCTCGCGGCCGCGGCGGGGGCGCTGGGCGGGATCGCGCTGGCCCGCGGCATCGCCCCGGTGGTCGAGCACTACAGCAGCTCCTGGCTCGGCCCCTTCGACGTGCCCTGGCCGCTGGTGGCGGTCGTCGCGGGCTGCGGCCTGCTGGCGGCGCTGCTCGCCGCCGCGGCACCGGCCTGGCTGGCCTCGCGGACCGACGTGGTGGCGGTGCTCGCCGGCCGGCGTGGCGACGCCGCCCCCTCGACGCGCTCGCCCCTGCTCGGCGTGGTGCTGCTGGGCGCAGGTGTCGCCGGCGCCGTGGTCGGGGCCCGGAAGGAGTCCGGCGGCGAGACCTTCATCGCCGGGTCGGCCATCGTGTCGGTCCTCGGCATGGTGCTGATCGTGCCGGTGGTCCTCGGTCTGCTCTCCCGGGTGGGCGGGCGGCTGCCCCTGCCCCTGCGGTACGCCGTGCGCGACGCGGTGCGCCACCGCACCAGGACCGTGCCCGCGGTGGCGGCAGTCGCCGCCACCGTCTGCGGCGTGGTGGCCCTGGGCATCAGCACCAGCAGCGACGCCCGCGAGAACGAGGCGACCTACGCTCCGCAGCTGCCGCACGGCGACGGGATCGTCAGGGCCGGTGGGTCGCCGCCCGCCCAGTGGCAGCAGCTCGAGCAGGTGGTGCGCCGCGAGCTGCCGGAGGCGACGGTGAGCCCGGTGGTCGGGGTGCCCGAGCTGGCGGAGGGCTACGTCGAGGTCGGGTACCGGCTGCCCGGGGAGCGCGGATCGGACTGGTTCCTGGAGTGGGTGGGCGGGAACCTGGGCACGTCAGGCCTGGTCGCCGACGAGCTGCCTGCAGTGCTGCGCGACCTCAGCGACGCCGAGCGTGAGCGCGGCGACCGGGCGCTCGCCGAGGGCCGGGTGGTCGTCTTCACCACCGACCCGGTCGAGGCCGACCAGGTGCGGGTCAAGGGCACCATGTGGGACGACCAGGCCATGGAGCAGACGACGATCTTCGGCCCCCAGACGCTGCCCGCCACCTTCGTCCAGGTGGAGACCCCCGGCTTCCCGGTCCCGGCCGTGCTGCCCACCGAGGTGGCCGCCGGACTGGGGATGGAGGTGTCGACCGTCGCCCTGCACGTCAGCGGCGTGGTGATCCCGGCGGAGGCCGCAGCCGACCTCGACGAGGCGGTCGCGGCCACGGGCGAGTACGCCGGCTTCTACCTGGAGCGCGGCTACGTGCCGCACCCGGTCGAGCGCTGGGTGGTCTGGGTGCTCGCGGCGCTGGGCGGGGTGCTGATGGTGGGCGGCACGCTCACCGTCACCTTCCTGGCCCTCAGCGACGCGCGCCCCGACCTGGCGACCCTGGCAGCGGTGGGCGCCGCGCCCCGGACCCGGCGGGCGGTGGCGGCGTCGTACGCCCTGGTGGTCGGGTTCGTCGGCGCCGTGCTGGGGGCGCTGGTCGGGCTGGTGCCGGGGATCGCGGTCGCCTTCCCGCTGACCCGGTCCTACGGCAACACCGGCGACGCCTCCGTGGGTCCCTTCGTGGAGATCCCCTGGCTGATGATAGGCGCCGTCGTGCTGCTGCTCCCGCTGCTCACCGCCGCCCTGGTGGCGCTGTGCACGCGGTCCCGGCTGCCGATGGCGGCACGGCTGGAGTGAGGGGGAATGACACCCCGGGTCCACGGGGTTGACCCGGGGTGACCGACCCCGCCATGCCCGCCCTGTCCGTGCTCGACCTGGTGCCGGTGCGCACCGACCAGACGACCGGGGACGCGGTCCACGCGACGCTCTCCTTGGCGAAGACCGCCGACGAGCTGGGCTACGCCCGCTACTGGCTGGCCGAGCACCACAACATGCCGGCGGTCGCGGCGACCAACCCGCCGCTGCTGATCGCGATGGTCGCCGGCGCCACGCAGCGGATCCGGGTGGGCAGCGGCGGCGTGATGCTGCCCAACCACTCCCCACTGGTGGTCGCCGAGCAGTTCGCGCTCCTCGAGGCGGCGTACCCCGACCGGATCGACCTCGGCATCGGCCGCGCCCCGGGCACCGACCAGCTCACCCGCTACGCGCTGCGTCAGGGCGCCGACGGCGAGGACCCGGTCGCGGAGTTCCCGAGGTACGTCGACGACATCGGCGTGCTGATGTCCGAGCACGGCGCGGCGATGGCCTTCCAGGGCCGTGAGCACCCGCTCAAGGCGACCCCCAAGGCCGCGTCGGTCGCGCCGATCTGGCTGCTCGGCTCCTCCGACTACTCCGCGCGACTGGCCGCCTCCCGCGGGCTGCCCTACGTCTTCGCCCACCACTTCTCCGGGCAGGGCACGGCCGAGGCGCTCGAGCTCTACCGCTCGACCTACCAGCCCTCGGAGCGCTTCCCCACGCCGCGCACCTTCCTCACCGTCAATGCCTGCGTCGCGCAGACCGAGGAGGAGGCGCGCCGGCTGGCCCGGCCGCAGGTGCTGCAGATGCTCGCCATCGTCACCGGCGGGACGCTCACCCCGCAGGCGTTGGTCGAGGAGGCCGAGAAGGTCGAGCTCGACGCCGGCCGGCAGCGGATCGCCGACGGCATGATGGACCGCTGGGTGATCGGCGACGCGGAGTCCTCGAGGCGCCGGATCGCCGACCTCGCCGCGCAGTTCGGCGTCGACGAGGTGATGGTCCACCCGGTCGCCGGCTCCTACGCCGGCACTCCCGCCGCCGCGACCCCGGCCCGCGAGGAGACGCTGCGGCTGCTCGCCGGGTGACGCCTCACCAGGTGGTCGGCTTGGCCGGGTTGTCCAGCCAGGTGTCGAAGAACGCCTCGAGGTCCTGGCCGCTGACCCGGGCCGCCAGTCGGCGGAACTGCTCGATCTTGACGACCTGGCCGCCGTAGGTGCTGATCCAGGTCTTCGCGAGGCGGAAGAACGTCTCGTCGCCGAGCCGCTGGCGCAACGCGTGCAGGGTGGCGGCGCCCCGCTCGTAGACCGCGTCGGCGAAGAGGTCGTCGCGGCCCGGGTCGGAGACCACGGTGGTCCAGAACTCGTCGTCGGCCGGCGTGGCCAGCACCTCGTCGAACGCCTGCTGCGTGGTGGTGCCGCCCCGGGCCTCGGTCCACAGCCACGACGCGTACTCCGCCCAGCCCTCGTTGAGCCAGATGTCGGACCAGCGGCGCGGGCCGACCCAGTCGCCCAGCCACTGGTGGGCCAGCTCGTGCGCCGCGGTGGACTCGGTCGCCACCTTGCTGAAGACCGAGCGGGTCTGGGTCTCCAGCGCGTAGCCGACCGAGTCCTCGTCGACCGTGGCGCCGTAGGCGACGAACGGGTAGGGACCGAACCGCTCCTCGAAGAACCTCACCATCGGACCCGTCAGGGCCAGGGTGGCCCGGCTGACCCGCCGGTCGCGGGCAGGGAGGTCCCGGTCGAGGAAGTCGATCACCGGCAGTCCGCCGGCGACGGTGGAGCGGCGCATCCGGAAGTCCCCGATCGTGGCGGTGGCGAGGTAGGAGGCCATCGGGTCCGGGGCGTCCCAGACCCAGGTGGTCCGGCCGTGGCGGGTGCGCCGGCTCTCCAGCAGCCCGTTGGCCGCCACGGCCAAACCCATCGGCACGGTGACCTCGAAGCGGTAGGTGGCCTTGTCCTTCGGGGTGTCGTTGACCGGGAACCAGGTGGGGGCGCCGTCCGGCTCGTTGACCACGATCGCGCCGTCGCGGGTGGTGACCCAGCCGTAGAGGGCGCCCTCGGCGTCCTTGGGGCGGCCGGTGGCGCCGCCGTACCGGACCACCACCGTGTGCCGCTGCCAGGGGCGCAGTGAGGCGCGCGGGGTGACCACCAGCTCGTGGTCACGGACCTGGCGGAACCGCGCCGGGCGGCCGTCGACCACGACCGACGTCGCCCGCAGCCCCCGCAGGTCGAGGTTGAACCGGCCCAGGCGTTCGCTCGGCACCATCCTGATCCTGGCCACGGCGTCGAGCCGCCCCCGCAGCCGCGGGGCCCCCGCCCGGGGTGGGGTGTAGTCGAGGGTCAGGTCGTAGTGCTTCACGTCGTAGCCCCGGTTCCCCGCCAGCGGGAAGTACGGGTCCCCCGCGCCGGGGCCGCCGGGGGACTCGGCTGCGCTGCCGGAGGCCAGCAGCGTGACCAGCAGAGGGGCCACCACGGCTCCCACGATCGTGCGCCTGTGACGGACGGACATCTCCAGCCTCCTGCCCGACGCCGGTGGACGACGCCCGAGGAATCGACGGTAGCCCTGTCCGCGCCCCGGTGACAGGGGTCGCCGCGGTGACTCGACAAGAGGGCGTCAAGAGGCGTCAAGATCGCGTCAACATCGGCGCCCGGAGGTCTGTCCGCGGCTTGGCTGGTCGCATGAGTCTTGCAACCGGCCTCCTGATCGCGGCGGTCCTCGCGATCGCGGCGTACCTGCTCACGGCGTTGATCCTCCCGGAGCGTTTCTAGTGTCCGACACCGTCTCCGGCCTCCTCTCGATCGCCACCCTCCTCGGGCTGCTCGCCCTCCTCTACGTCCCCCTCGGCGACTACATGGCCCGCGTCTACGACGGGGCCCGGCACCTGCGGGCCGAACGCGGCGTCTACCGGCTCACCGGGGTGAACCCCGACGTCGAGCAGAGCCCGCGCTCCTACGCCGTCAGCGTGCTCGGCTTCTCGTTGGTCGGGGTCGTGCTGCTGATGGTCATGCAGATGGCCCAGGCGCACCTGCCGATGAGCAGGGACCTGCCGGGCACCCCCTTCTGGATGTCCTTCAACACCGCGGCCTCCTTCGTCGCCAACACCAACTGGCAGTCCTACGGTGGCGAGTCGACCCTCGGCTTCACCGTGCAGATGGCCGGGTTGGCGGTGCAGAACTTCCTCTCCGCGGCTGTCGGCATGGCGGTCGCGGTCGCCCTGATCCGCGGCTTCGTCCGGGTGCGCAGCGGGTCGCTGGGCAACTTCTGGGTCGACCTGACCCGGGGCACGCTGCGGATCCTGCTGCCGATCGCCTTCGTCGGCGCACTACTGCTGATCCTCGGCGGAGTGGTGCAGAGCTTCTCCGAGACCGGCATGGAGACCCTCGCCGGCCACAGCCAGGTGCTGACCGGCGGACCGGTGGCCAGCCAGGAGTCGATCAAGGAGCTCGGCACCAACGGCGGTGGCTTCTACAACGCCAACTCCGCCCACCCGTTCGAGAACCCCAGCGGGTTCACCAACCTGCTGGAGATCTTCCTGATCCTGCTCATCCCGGTCTGCCTGACCCGCACCATGGGCACCCTGCTGGGCGACCGTCGCCAGGGTCTGGCGGTGCTCGGCGCGATGGGCGTGCTGGTCACCCTCTCGCTCGTGGTCGTGACCGCCGCCGAGGTCGGCGCCCGGTCGGACGCCGCACAGGCGGCGGGCGCCGCGATGGAGGGCAAGGAGACCCGCCTGGGCGAATGGGCCTCCGCGCTCTTCGCGGTCGCCACCACCGGCACCTCCACCGGGGCGGTCAACGCCAGCCACGACTCGCTGACCCCGCTCGGGGGCGGGATGGTGCTGATGAACATGATGTTCGGCGAGGTGACACCGGGCGGCGTCGGGACGGGGCTCTACGGGATCCTGATGATGGCGATCCTCGCGGTCTTCGTCGCCGGGCTGATGGTCGGCCGCACCCCTGAGCTGTTCGGCAAGAAGATCGGCTCGCGGCAGATGACCTACGTCGCCCTCTACACGCTCACCACCCCCGCCCTGGTGCTGGTCGGCACCGGCCTCGCGATCTCGCTGGACTCCACGCCGGAGGCGATGGGCAACCCGGGCGGCCACGGGTTCAGCGAGGTGCTCTACGCCTACACCTCGGCGGCCAACAACAACGGCAGCGCGTTCGGCGGCATCACGGTGACCTCGGACTTCTTCCAGATCACCCTCGGGCTCGCCATGCTGCTCGGCCGTCTGGTGCCGATCGTGATGGTCCTGCTGCTCGCCGGCTCGCTCGCCGAGCAGGGCAAGGTCCCGGCCACCGCCGGCACGCTGCCGACCCACAAGCCGCTCTTCGTGGGCCTGGTGGTCGGCGTGATCGTGATCATGACCGCGCTCACCTACTTCCCCGCCCTTTCCCTCGGACCGATCGCAGAGGCACTCGCATGAGCACCGCCCAGTCCATCTCCTCCCGCCAGCTGGTCGCCCAAGGCCTGGCGCAGCTCCCCGAGGCGCTGCGCAAGCTCGACCCGCGCCACCTCTGGCGCTCCCCGGTGATGTTCCTGGTCTGGCTGGGATCGATCGTGACCACGGTGGCCGCGGTCGTGGACCCCAGTGTCTTCACCGGGGCGCTCGCGGTGTGGCTGTGGCTGACCGTCGTCTTCGGCAACCTGGCCGAGGCCGTGGCCGAGGGCCGCGGCAAGGCCCAGGCCGCCTCGCTGCGGGCGGCCCGGACCGACACGGTCGCCCGGCGGCTCGACGCGGCCGGCCACGAGACCGCGGTGCCCGGCACCCAACTGCTCGTCGGGGATCGCGTGGTGGTGGAGGCCGGTGAGGTGATCCCCGGCGACGGCGACGTGGTCGAGGGCATCGCCAGCGTCGACGAGTCGGCGATCACCGGGGAGTCCGCGCCGGTGATCCGCGAGGCCGGAGGGGACCGCAGCGCGGTGACCGGCGGCACCCGGGTCCTCTCCGACCGGATCGTCGTACGGATCACCGCGGCCGCGGGGGAGACCTTCCTGGACAAGATGATCGCCCTGGTGGAGGGCACCTCTCGGCGCAAGACGCCCAACGAGGTGGCCCTCTCGATCCTGCTCACCAGCCTGACCCTGGTCTTCCTGGCCGCCGTCGCCACGCTGGCACCGATGGCCGAGTACGCCGGGGCGCCCCAGGACCTGGTCGTCCTGGTGGCCCTGCTGGTCTGCCTGATCCCCACCACCATCGGCGCCCTGCTCTCCGCGATCGGCATCGCCGGCATGGACCGGCTGGTGCGGGTCAACGTGCTGGCCATGTCGGGCCGCGCGGTCGAGGCAGCGGGCGACGTCTCCACGCTGCTGCTGGACAAGACCGGCACCATCACCCTCGGCAACCGGCAGGCCGCCCGGTTCATCCCCGCTCCGGGTGTGAGCGAGGCGGAGCTGCTGGCCGCGGCGCGGCTCTCCAGCCTCGCCGACCAGACCCCGGAGGGTCGGTCCGTGGTCGAGCTGGCGCTGAGCCTGGGCGCCGACGACCGGGACCTGCCCGCTGGTGCGACGTTCGTCGAGTTCACCGCGCAGACCCGGATGTCGGGGGTCGACCTGGCCGACGGCACGCAGATCCGCAAGGGGGCGGGCTCCGCGGTGGCGGCGTGGCTGGGCGGCGGGCCTGCGGCCGAGATGGCCGACGTGGTCGACGAGATCGCCCGCGCCGGCGGCACCCCGCTGGTGGTCGCCCGCTGCGGTGCGGGCACCGACTCGGGGGTGCTGGGTGTCATCCACCTCAAGGACGTGGTGAAGGAGGGGATGGCCGAGCGGTTCGCCGAGCTCCGCTCGATGGGCATCCGCACGGTGATGATCACCGGCGACAACGCCCTCACCGCGCGGGCGATCGCCGACGAGGCCGGGGTCGACGACTTCCTCGCCGAGGCGACTCCGGAGGACAAGCTGGCCTACATCCGCCGTGAGCAGTCCGGGGGACGGCTGGTGGCGATGACCGGCGACGGCACCAACGACGCGCCGGCGCTGGCCGCCGCCGACGTGGGGGTCGCGATGAACAGCGGCACCGCGGCGGCCAAGGAGGCCGGCAACATGGTGGACCTGGACTCCGACCCCACCAAGCTCATCGACATCGTGGAGATCGGCAAGCAGCTGCTCATCACCCGCGGCGCCCTGACCACCTTCTCCATCGCCAACGACGTCGCGAAGTACTTCGCGATCATCCCGGCCATGTTCGTGGCCGCCTACCCCTCCCTGGACGCCCTCAACGTGATGGGCCTGGCGACACCGCAGTCGGCGATCCTGTCGGCGGTGATCTTCAACGCCCTGGTGATCGTCTTCCTGATCCCGCTGGCCCTGCGCGGCGTCCGGTTCCGGGCGGCCTCGGCCACCCAGGTGCTGCGTCGCAACATGCTCGTCTTCGGGCTGGGCGGCGTCCTCGTCCCCTTCGTCGGCATCAAGCTCATCGACCTCGTCGTCTCCCACATCCCAGGAATTGGCTGATCACATGAACACCGACTTCGTACGCCAATCACTCACCGCCCTGCGGGCCATGCTCGTCTTCACCGTGATCCTCGGGGTCGCCTACCCCGTGACGGTGTGGGCGGCCGGCCAGTCGCTCGGCGACCGGGCCGAGGGGCAGCCGCTGCGCCACGACGGGCAGGTCGTCGGCTCCCGCCTGCTGGGTCAGCAGTTCGAGGGAGAGGAGTGGTTCCACTCCCGTCCCTCGGCCAACGACTACGACACCCTGGCCTCGGCTCCCAGCAACCTCGGACCCAGCAACACCGACCTGCTCGAGCTGATCGAGGAGCGTCGCGCCGAGGTCGCGGCGCGGGAGTCGGTGGCGGCCGACGACGTACCGCCGGACGCGCTGACCGCCTCCGGCTCCGGCCTGGACCCGCACATCTCGCCGGAGTACGCCGCGATCCAGGCGCCCCGGGTGGCGGCGGCTCGGGGCCTGGACGTGCAGCAGGTGCGTGACCTGGTGGAGGCGAGCACCGACGGACGCAGCCTGGGCTTCCTGGGCGAGCCGGGCGTCAACGTGCTGGAGCTCAACCTGGCGGTGCTGCGGGCGGACGAGGGTGGAGACTGATGCCATGAGGCCTGGCGAACGCGGGAGGCTCCGGGTCTACCTGGGAGCGGCGCCCGGGGTGGGCAAGACGTTCGCGATGCTCGACGAGGGTCACCGCCGGGTCGAGCGCGGCACCGACGTGGTGGTGGCCTACGTGGAGACCCACGGGCGGCCCCGCACCGCGGAGGCCGCGGCGGGTCTCGAGGTGGTGCCGCGGTGCGCGATCGGCTACCGGGGCACCGTGGTGGAGGAGATGGACCTGGACGCCGTCCTGGCCAGGCGCCCGGCGGTGGCCCTGGTCGACGAGCTGGCGCACACCAACGTGCCGGGCAGCAGGCACGAGAAGCGGTGGCAGGACGTGCAGGCCCTGCGGGATGCCGGGATCGAGGTGGTCACCACCGTCAACATCCAGCACCTGGAGTCGCTCAACGACGTGACCGAGTCGATCACCGGCGTCCGCCAGCGGGAGACGGTGCCCGACCACGTGGTGCGCTCCGCGGACCAGATCGAGCTGGTCGACATGAGCCCCCAGTCGCTGCGGCGCAGGATGGCGCACGGCAACATCTACAGCGCCGACCGGGTCGACGCGGCGCTCTCGCAGTACTTCCGGGAGGGCAACCTGACCGCGCTGCGCGAGCTGGCCCTGCTCTGGCTCGCCGACCGGGTCGACGAGGGAATGGAGCGCTACCGCGACGCGCACCAGATCGACTCCACGTGGGCCACCCGCGAGCGGATCGTCGTCCCGGTCTCCGGCGGACCGGAGTCCACCACCCTGATGCGCCGGGCCGCCCGGATCACCTCGCGCTCCTCGGGGGCGGGCTGGCGTGCCCTCTACGTCACCCGCAACGACGGTCTCACCGGCGTCTCCCCCGACACGCTGATCAGCCTGCGACGCAAGGCCGAGGAGCTCGGCGGCACCTTCCACACCGTGGTCGGGGACGATCCGGCCGAGGCCATCCTGGACTTCGCCCGCGCCGAGAACGCCACCCAGATCACCATCGGTGCCAGTCGGCGCGGCCGGGTCTCCACGCTGCTGCGCCCCGGGGTCGGCGAGCGCGTGGTCGCCGGCTCCGGCGACATCGACGTCCACATCGTCGCCCACGAGCACGCCCGCCAGGGAGTGGCGAGGTCGCACCCGCCCGAGGGCCTGGGACGTCGACGCAGAGCCGTGGGCCTGGTCTTCGGGATCCTCGTCCCGCTGCTGGTGAGCCTGCTGCTGCGCTGGACCCAGGACCTGCACGCGCTGCCCACCGAGGCGATGGTGCTGATGGTCGTGGTGGTGGCGACCGCCCTGATCGGCGGGCTGGCGCCGGCCCTGGTCTCCGCCCTTGCCAGCGGACTGCTGCTCAACCTGCTGCTGACCCCGCCGGTGGACACCCTGACCATCGCGGAGCCGGAGAACGCGGTCACGATCGCGCTCTTCCTGATGGTGGGCATCGCGGTGGCCACGGTCGTGGGCGACGCAGCCCGCCGTTCGGCCCAGGCGACCCGGGCCCGGGCCGAGGCCGACGCCCTCACGGTGCTCGCCCACAGCCTGCTCAACGCCACCGACGACACCGACGGGCTGCTCGCCTCGGCGTGCGAGCTCCTGAACGCCGACGGTGCGGCGATCTTCCGGCGTGAGGACGGCACGGGCACGGCGGAGGTGGCGGTGGCCACCTGGGGGAAGGCGCCGCGGGACCGCGAGGCCGCCGACGTGACCGCGGCCATCGACGAGCGGAGCACGCTGGCGTTGGCGGGCGCCGGCCTGCCGGCTTCGCAGCGCAGCCTGCTCAACGCCTACGCCGCCTACGCCGGCGTGATGGCCGACCGCCGCCGCGCCACCGAGGGGGAGGTGGAGCGGCTACGACTGGCCGAGGCGGACCGCACCCGGACCGCCCTGCTCTCCGCGGTCTCGCACGACCTGCGCTCGCCGCTGGCCGCGGTCAAGGTGGCGGTGGACAGCCTGTGCAGCCCCGACGTGGAGTGGTCGCCCGAGGACGAGCGCGAGCTCCTGGCGACGATCCAGGAGGCGACCGACCGGCTGATCGGCCTGGTCACCAACCTGCTGGACATGAGCCGGGTGCACACCGGGTCGATCCGGCCCCGGAGCGCCGAGGTGGTGCTCGCCCACGCGGTGCACGACGCGCTGGCCCCACTGCCGGGGTCGGCGCGGATCGAGGTCGCGGTCGACGAGCAGCTGGTGGCGCTCGCCGACCCGGGGCTGCTGGACCGGGTGCTGGCCAACCTCTGCGAGAACGCGCTCAAGCACACGTCCGCGACGGCGGGGATCCGGGTCGACGCGACGACCCTCGCCGGCGACCGGGTGGTGCTCCGGATCGCCGACACCGGGCCGGGCGTCGGCCCTGGCGACCGGGACCGGCTCTTCGACCCCTTCCAGCGGTTCGGCGACGTGCCCCGGGAGGACGGGGTGGGGCTGGGGCTGGCCGTGGCCCGCGGCCTGACCGAGGCGATGGGCGGGACGCTGAGCGCCGAGGAGACCCCCGGCGGCGGCCTGACCTTCGTGCTGGAGCTGCCCGCCCTGTCACCCGTCCTGTCACCCGCCCTCGAGGAGGAGCTTTCGTGACCCGTGTCCTGGTGGTCGACGACGACCCTGCGATCCGCCGTACCCTCGGGGTCAACCTGCGGGCCCGCGGCTACGAGGTGGAGACCGCCGGAGACGGCCGCTCGGCCCTGCAGGCGGTGGACGAGCAGGCGCCCGACGTGGTGCTGCTCGACCTCGGCCTGCCCGACCTCGACGGGGTGACCGTGCTCGGCCGGCTGCGCGCGATGGCCGAGGTGCCGGTGATCGTGGTCTCGGCCCGCACCGAGTCCGACGACAAGGTGGAGGCGCTGGACCTGGGCGCGGACGACTACATCACCAAGCCCTTCTCGATCGAGGAGCTGTTGGCCCGGGTGCGTGCGGCCACCCGCCGGGCCGGAGCCGAGTCCCCCGCGCTGCGGGTGGAGGTCGACGGACTGGTCCTCGACGTCACGGACTGCACCGCCAGCCGCGACGGCGAGGAGCTCCGGCTCACCCCGACCGAGTGGCGGATCGTCGAGCACCTGGTCCGCCGCCGCGGGCGGCTGGTGCGCCAGAGCGACCTGCTGCACGCCGTGTGGGGGCCCCGCTTCGATCGGCAGACCAACTACCTGCGGGTCCACATGTCCAGCATCCGCCACAAGCTGGAGCGCGACCCCGCGCATCCGCGGCTCTTCCTCACCGAGCCGGGCATGGGTTATCGCTTCGTCATGCACGAATCCACAAAAAGTCAGGCTTGACTGTTTGTTAGTTCGTGACGCAGGCTGTGCACATGACCGACCAGCCGACCCGCGTCCCGCAGGAGGAGCGGACCCGCGCCATGCGGGCGCGCCTGCTGGAGGCGACCGTGGAGTGCCTGGTCGAACGCGGCTTCTCCGGCACCTCGACCACGCTGGTCTCCCAGCGCGCCGGGGTCTCCCGCGGCGCCCAGCTGCACCACTTCCCGACCAAGAACGACCTGGTGGTCGCCGCCGTCGAGCACCTGACCGTCAAGCGCGCCTCCGAGCTGGCCACCGTCCTGGGGGAGGACGCGCGCCGCGAGCACGGCACCCGCGCGGTGCTGGGCATCCTGGCCGACCACTTCACCTCGCCGGTCTTCGTCGCGGCCCTCGAGCTGTGGGTCGCCGCCCGCACCGACGAGCAGCTGCTGGCCGCGGTCCAGCCGCTGGAGCAGCGGGTCGGCCGGCAGACCCACCAGCTGACCGCCGCGGCGCTCGGGGTCGACGGCAGCGCCCCGGGCACCCGCGAGCTGGTCCAGGCGACCCTCGACCTGCTGCGCGGGCTCGGCCTGGCCAACACCTTCTCCGACGACACCCGTCGCCGCGAGCGGATCCTCGACCAGTGGGCGGTCACCCTCGACGCCGCGCTGGTCTCGACAAGCTCGACCGACGAGCCCACCACCGAAGGAGCCTGAACCTTGCTGGACGACGTCCTGGCCGACCTCACCGCGGAGGGTGACCGCCTCGAAGCGCTGGTCACCCCGCTCGCCCCCGAGCAGTGGCGCACTCCCACGCCCGCCGCGGGCTGGGACGTGGCCACCCAGGTAGCCCACCTTGCCTGGACCGACGAGGTCGCCGTCAAGGCGGCGACCGACAAGGAGGCCTGGGACGCCGAGGTGATGGGCGCGATCGGCAACCCCGAGGGCTACGTCGACGAGATGGCGCTCAAGGGCGGCGCCGTCGACCCCGCCGAGCTGCTCGCCCGCTGGCGCACCGCCCGGGCCGCGCTGGCGCAGACCCTGCGCGACGTCCCCGAGGGCCAGAAGCTGCCCTGGTTCGGCCCGCCGATGTCGCCCACCTCGATGGCCACCGCCCGGCTGATGGAGACCTGGGCGCACTCCTTCGACGTGCACGAGGCGCTCGGCGCCGAGCCGGAGCGGACCGACCGGATCCGGCACGTCGCGCACCTCACGGTCCGCACCCGCAACTACTCCTTCGCCAACCGCGGGCTGGAGAAGCCGGCCGAGGAGTTCCGGATCGAGCTCGTCTCCCCGTCGGGCGAGACCTGGGTCTACGGCCCCGAGGACGCCGCGCAGACCGTCACCGGTCCGGCCTACGACCTCTGCCTGCTGGCCACCCAGCGGATCCACCGCGCCGACACCGCGCTGGTCGCCACCGGCGCCGACGCCGACCGCTGGCTCGACATCGCGCAGTGCTTCGCCGGCCCGGCCGGGGAAGGCAGGGCCGCGCGATGACCGCGCCCGTGCGGATCGGCAACTGCTCCGGCTTCTACGGCGACCGCCTCTCGGCGATGCGCGAGATGCTCGAGGGAGGGGAGCTGGACTACCTGACCGGCGACTACCTGGCCGAGCTGACCATGCTGATCCTCGGCAAGGACACCATGAAGGACCCGAGCCTCGGCTACGCGCGGACCTTCGTCCGCCAGGCCGAGGACTGCCTCGGCCTGGCCCTGGAGAAGGGCGTCCGGATCGTCGCCAACGCCGGCGGGCTCAACCCCGCCGGGCTGGCCGACAAGCTCCGCGAGGTGGCCACCGGCCTGGGCCTCGACGCCAAGATCGCGCACGTCGAGGGTGACGACCTGCGGCCGAGGGCCGCCGAGCTCGGCTTCCCGAACGCGCTCACCGCCAACGCCTACCTCGGCGGCTTCGGGATCGTCGCCGCGCTGCGCGGCGGCGCCGACGTGGTCGTCACCGGCCGGGTCACCGACGCCTCGGTGATCGTCGGCCCCGCGGCCTTCCACCACGGCTGGACCCCCGAGCAGTACGACGAGCTGGCCGGCGCCGTGGTCGCCGGCCACGTGATCGAGTGCGGCACGCACGCCACCGGCGGCAACTTCTCCGGGTTCACCGGGATCGACCCGGCGCTGCGGGCCAGGCCGCTCGGCTTCCCGCTCGCCGAGATCGCCGCCGACGGCTCCTTCGTGGTGACCAAGCACGAGGGCACCGGGGGTGCGGTCACGGTCGACACCGTCACCGCGCAGCTCGTCTACGAGATCCAGTCGGCCACCTACCTCAACCCCGACGTCTCCACCCGGCTCGACACCGTCGAGCTCACCCAGCAGGGTCCGGACCGGGTCGCGGTCTCCGGGGTGCGCGGCGAGGCGCCGCCGGCCACCCTCAAGGTCTGCGTCAACGAGCTCGGCGGCTGGCGCAACAGCATGGAGATCCTGCTCACCGGCCTGGAGATCGACGCCAAGGAGGCGTGGGTCAAGGAGCAGATGGTCGCGGCCTGGGGCGACCAGGCCCCGGCCACCGTCGCCTGGTCGCGCTCCGCCCCGCCGGTCGAGGACCCCGACTCCCAGGAGCTCGCCTCGTGCGTGCTCCGGGTGATGGCGCTGGACGCCGACCCCAAGGTCGCGGGCAAGGGCTTCACCGCCCCCGCGGTCGAGGTGGCGCTCGGCTCGTTCCCCGGCCTGACCCTGATGGCCCCGCCCGGACCGGCGACGCCGTACGGCATCTACCGCCCGGAGTACGTCGACCGCGCGGCGGTCGAGCACACGGTCGTGCACGCCGACGGCACCCGCGAGGTGGTCCCCGACCCGACGACGTTCCTCACCGCCGAGGAGCTCGCCGCCGTGCCGCGGGCCGGCCTCAGTGCCGGGTCGCCCGAGGCGCCCGCGGAGACCGTCACCCGCAAGGTGCCGCTGGGCACCTTCGTGCACGCCCGCTCCGGGGACAAGGGCGGCAACGCCAACCTCGGTCTCTGGGTCGCCCGGGACGACGCCTCCACCGACGAGGAGAAGCACCGCGCCCGGGTCGAGTGGCTCACCGCGTTCGTCACCCCCGCCCGGATCAAGGAGCTGCTGCCGGAGGCCGCCGACCTCGAGGTCGAGGTCTTCGCGCTGCCCAAGCTCGGTGCGGTCAACGTGCTGATCCACGGGCTGCTCGGCGCCGGGGTGGCCGCCTCCACCCGGATCGACCCCCAGGCCAAGGCCCTGGGCGAGTGGGTCCGCGCCCGTCACGTCCACATCCAAGGAGACCTGCTGTGACCGGATCGAGCGCCGAGGAGCGCGACGCGCTGCGGAAGATGGCCGCCGACTTCACCCGCCGCGAGATCGCCCCGCACCTGCAGGAGTGGGAGGACGCCGGCGCGCTGCCGCGCGAGCTCCACCGCAAGGCGGGTGCCGCCGGCCTGCTCGGCGTCAGCTTCCCCGAGTCGGTCGGCGGCTCCGGCGGCGACCTGCTCGACACCGTGGCGCTGCAGGAGGGGATGTTCTCCGAAGGCGCCTCGAGCGGCCTGATGTCGGCGCTGTTTACCCACGGCATCGCCTGTCCGCACATCGCCGCGCACGGCAGCCCCGAGCTGGTCGACCGCTGGGTGCGCCCGACGCTGGCCGGCGAGCTGATCGGCTCGCTGGGCATCACCGAGCCCGGCGGCGGCTCCGACGTCGGCAACATCGCCACCACCGCCCGGAGAGTGCCAGGGCGTGACGGGGAGGAGTGGGTGATCAACGGGTCCAAGACCTTCATCACCTCCGGCACCCGCGCCGACTTCGTCACCACCGCGGTCCGCACCGGCGGCCCCGGCGCCGGTGGCGTCTCGCTGATCGTGGTGCCGACCGACACCCCCGGCTTCACCGTCGACCGCAGGCTGGCCAAGATGGGCTGGCACAGCTCCGACACCGCCGAGCTCAGCTACGTCGACGTCCGGGTGCCGGTGACCAACCTGGTCGGCGACGAGAACGCCGGCTTCTGGTACATCGCCGAGCAGTTCGTGGTCGAGCGGATGGCGCTGGCGATCCACGGCTACGGCATCGCCGAGCGCTCCCTGGAGCTCACGGTCGACTACTGCCGCCAGCGCAGCACCTTCGGCGAGCCGCTGATCAAGCGCCAGGTGGTGCGCCACAAGCTGGTGGAGATGCGCCGCCAGGTGGAGGCCGCGAAGGCCTACACGCACGCCGTCGCCGCGCAGTACGTGGCGGCGGGGGGGCCGAACGAGGCCGTCATCGCCGCGGCCTGCATGGCCAAGGAGACCGCCTGCAACGCCGCGACCTACGTCTGCGACCAGGCCGTCCAGCTGCACGGCGGGACGGGCTACATGCACGGGACCGAGGTCGAGCGGCACTACCGCGACGCCCGGCTGCTGCCCATCGGGGGCGGAGCCACCGAAGTACTCACTGACCTTGCCGCCAAGCTGTTGGGATACACGAAGTGACTGAGACGACCGTGGAAGAGACCACCGTGGAGGAGCAGCGCCGCAACAGCCTGCTCGCCAAGCTGACCGACCTCGACGCCGAGCACGCCAAGGCCGTGGCGGGGGGTGGGGAGAAGTACATCGAGCGCCACCGCAAGCGCGGCAAGCTGCTGCCGCGCGAGCGCATCGAGCTGCTGATCGACGAGGGCTCGGCCTTCCTCGAGCTGAGCCCGCTGGCGGGCTGGGGCTCCGACTTCACCGTCGGCGCCTCCACCGTCTGCGGCATCGGCGTCATCGAGGGCGTCGAGTGCATGATCAGCGCCAACGACCCCACCGTGAAGGGGGGCGCCTCGAACCCCTGGACGCTGAAGAAGACCTTCCGGGCGGCGCAGATCGCGAGTGAGAACAACCTCCCGATGATCTCCCTGGTCGAGTCGGCCGGTGCCGACCTGCCGACCCAGAAGGAGATCTTCATCCCGGGCGGCAAGATCTTCCGCGACCTGGCCCGCGCCTCGGGCCGCCGCCAGCCGACCGTCGCCCTGGTCTTCGGCAACTCGACCGCCGGCGGCGCCTACGTCCCCGGCCTCTCCGACTACACGGTGATGGTCAAGGAGCAGGCGAAGGTCTTCCTCGCCGGCCCGCCGCTGGTCAAGATGGCCACCGGCGAGGAGACCGACGACGAGGAGCTGGGCGGCGCCGAGATGCACGCCCGGACCTCCGGCCTCGCCGACTACCTCGCCGAGGACGAGCGCGACGCCATCCGGATCGGGCGCCGCATCGTGGCCCGCCTCAACTGGCGCAAGGCGCGCCCCGAGCAGGAGCGCACCTACGCCGAGCCGGAGCACGACCCGGAGACGCTGCTCGACCTGATCCCGACCGACCTCAAGGAGCCCTTCGACCCGCGCGAGGTCATCGTCCGGATCGTCGACGGTGTCTCCCCCGGCAACGAGGTGCCCTTCGACGAGTTCAAGCCGCTCTACGGCTCCTCGCTCGTCACCGGGTGGGCCCAGCTGCACGGCCGCCCGATCGGCATCCTCGCCAACGCCCAGGGCGTGCTCTTCAGCGAGGAGGCCCAGAAGGCCACGCAGTTCATCCAGCTGGCCAACGCCAAAGACACCCCGCTGCTCTTCCTGCACAACACCACCGGCTACATGGTCGGCAAGGAGTACGAGCAGGGCGGCATCATCAAGCACGGTGCGGCGATGATCAACGCGGTCTCCAACTCGACCGTCCCGCACATCTCGGTGCTGATCGGCGCCTCCTACGGCGCCGGCAACTACGGCATGAACGGACGCGCCTACGACCCGCGCTTCCTCTTCACCTGGCCCAACGCCAAGTCGGCGGTGATGGGCCCGGCCCAGCTCGCCGGTGTCCTGTCGATCGTCTCGCGCGCCGCCGCCGAGGCCAAGGGCAAGGAGTACGACGAGGAGGGCGACGCCGGGATGCGTGCCTTCGTCGAGCAGATGGTCGAGGAGCAGTCCCTGCCCTACGTCCTGAGCGGGATGCTCTACGACGACGGCGTCATCGACCCGCGCGACACCCGGACGATCCTCGGGATCGCCTTCTCAGCCATCGACACGGTGCCCGTCGAGGGCACCGACCGCTTCGGCGTCTTCAGGATGTGAGTGACTCCATGACCAACACCACCATCACCCGGATCCTCGTCGCGAACCGCGGCGAGATCGCCCGTCGCGTCTTCGCCACCGCCCGCCGTCTCGGCATCGAGACCGTGGCCGTCCACTCCGACGCCGACGCGCTGCTGCCCTTCGTGGCGGAGGCCGACGCCGCGGTGCGGCTGCCCGGCAACACCCCCGCCGAGACCTACCTGCGCGCCGACCTCGTCATCGAGGCCGCCCGCAAGGCGGGGGCCGACGCGGTGCACCCCGGCTACGGCTTCCTGTCGGAGAACGCCGACTTCGCCGCCGCGGTGACCGCCGCCGGGCTCGCCTGGATCGGCCCGGACCCGTCCTCGATCGTCTCGATGGGCTCCAAGATCGAGTCCAAGAAGCTGATGGAGGCCGCCGGCGTGCCGGTGCTCGCCGACCTCGGCGAGACCGCGACCGAGGCTGACCTGCCGCTGCTGGTCAAGGCCAGCGCCGGCGGCGGCGGCCGCGGCATGCGCATCGTCCGGACGCTGGCCGACCTGCCCTCGGAGGTCGAGAAGGCGTCGGCCGAGGCGGCCTCGGCGTTCGGCGACGGCACCGTCTTCGTCGAGCCGTACGTCGAGCACGGCCGCCACGTCGAGGTCCAGGTCGTCGGCGACACCCACGGCACCGTGGCCGTCTACGGCGAGCGCGACTGCTCGATCCAGCGCCGCCACCAGAAGGTCGTCGAGGAGGCCCCGGCCCCCGGGCTCTCCGACGAGACCCGCGCCGCGCTCCACGAGGCGGCCCGCAACGCCGCCGCGGCCATCGACTACGTCGGGGCCGGCACGGTCGAGTTCCTGGTCGACGCCAACGACCCGAGCCGCTTCTGGTTCCTGGAGATGAACACCCGCCTCCAGGTGGAGCACCCGGTCACCGAGGCGATCTTCGGGGTCGACCTGGTGGAGGCCCAGATCGCGGTGGCCGAGGGCCGTCCGGTCACGCCGTACCTGCCCGGCGAGCCCCGGGGTCACGCCGTGGAGGTGCGCCTCTACGCCGAGGACCCGGCCCACGACTGGCAGCCCCAGTCCGGCACGCTGACCTCCTTCGAGGTGCCCGGCGTCGAGGCCGAGTTCGAGAACCTCGACTCCGGGATCCGCCTCGACACCGGCTTCGTCGCCGGCTCCGAGGTCGGCACCCACTACGACGCGATGCTCGCCAAGGTGATCGCCTTCGCCCCCACCCGCGAGCAGGCCCTGCGCCGGCTCTCCGGCGCCCTGGCGAAGTCGAAGGTCCACGGGCTGACCACCAACCGCGACCTGCTGGTCGAGGTGCTGCGTCACCCGGTCTTCGTGGCCGGCGACGTGTCGACCGACTTCTTCGACACCCAGGAGCTCGCCACCCGCGGCACCGGGGTCGACGAGACCGCGGTGGCCCGCTCGGCGTTCGCCGCCACGGTGGCGCTGGCCGAGGTGGCCCGCGAGACGCGGACGGTCCAGCGGGGGATCCCGGTCGCCTGGCGCAACGTGGTCTCCGCGCCCCAGGTCACCGAGCTGCTCCTCGACGGTGCCGAGGAGCCGATCCGGGTCGAGTGGTTCGGCGGTCGTGACGGCTACCGCGACGCCCACGGGGACGTCGCCGTGCTGGCCGCCTCCTCCAGGAGCGTGACCCTGGAGCACGACGGCGTCGCGACGACGTACGCCGTGGTGGTCGACACCAGCACCTCGCTCACCGCCCCGGTCGTGCACGTCGACTCGCCGCTGGGCTACGTGCGGCTCACCCGGGTGCCTCGTTTCGTCGACCCGTCCGAGCAGGTCGCGACCGGCTCGCTGCTGGCACCGATGCCGGGCAGCGTCCTGAGCGTCTCCGTCGAGCTCGGGCAGCAGGTCACCGCCGGCCAGACCATCCTGGTGATGGAGGCCATGAAGATGCAGCACACCGTGAGCGCGCCGACCGACGGCGTGGTCTCGGAGATCAACGTGAAGACCGGGTCCCAGGTCGGGGCCGGGGACGTGCTTGCCGTCGTCGACGGCGCAGAGGGGGAAGAGTGATGAGCGAGAACCCGTTCACCGAGTCCGAGGAGCGCCAGGAGCTGCGCAAGGCGGTCTTCTCGCTCGCCAGCAAGTACGGCCACAGCTACGTCGCCGAGAAGGCCAAGACCGGTGGCAAGGTCACCGAGCTGTGGCAGGACATGGGCAAGCACGGCTTCCTCGGCGTCAACATCGCCGAGGAGCACGGCGGTGGCGGCGGCGGCATCGGCGACCTCGCGGCGGTCCTCGAGGAGGCGGCGGCGGCGGGTGCCCCGATGCTGATGATGGTCGTCTCCCAGGCCATCTGCGGGTCGGTCATCGGCCGCTTCGGCACCGAGGAGCAGAAGCAGCGCTGGCTGCCCGGCATCGCCGACGGCTCCTACACGATGGCCTTCGCGATCACCGAGGCCGACGCCGGCTCCAACTCCCACAACATCACCACCACCGCGACCCGCGACGGCGACGAGTGGGTGCTGAAGGGCTCGAAGACCTACATCTCCGGGGTCGACGAGGCCCAGGGGATCCTGGTGGTCGGTCGCCTGGCCGACGCGAAGACCGGCAACCTCAAGCCGTGCCTCTTCGTCGTCCCGACCGACGCCGCCGGCCTGGAGAAGCAGGTCATCGACATGACCTTCGACGCCCCGGAGAAGCAGTTCACCCTCTTCTTCGACGACGTCCGGCTGCCGGCCGACGCGCTGGTGGGCGACGAGGACGCCGGTCTGCTCCAGCTCTTCGCGGGCCTCAACCCCGAGCGGATCATGGGAGCGGCCTACTCCAACGGCATGTCGCGCTTCGCGCTCAACGCCGCGGTCGACTACGCCAAGACCCGCGCGGTCTGGCGGGACCGGCCGATCGGCAGCCACCAGGGCATCGCCCACCCGCTGGCCAAGATCAAGATCGAGCTCGAGCAGTCCAGGCTGCTCCAGCAGAAGGCGGCGGCGCTCTACGACGCCGGCGACGACATGGGGGCCGGGGAGTACGCCAACATGGCCAAGTACGCCGCCGGTGAGGTGGCCTGCAACTCCACCGACGTCGCGGTCCACACCCACGGCGGGTCGGGCCTGACCACCGAGCTGGGGCTGGCCAACATGCTGGTCGCAGCCCGGCTGGGCCGGATCGCCCCGGTGAGCCGCGAGATGATCCTCAACTTCGTGGCGATGCACTCGCTGGGGCTGCCGAAGTCCTACTGAGTGCTGCGGCGCGACGCCGAGCACGGGAGGGGCTCACGCCGGGGCCGGACCAACGGATCCCCGGCGTGAGCCTCCCTCGCCCCCCGTTTCATCCCCCCGACGAGAGCCAGCGGCGGCGACGCTCGCGTGGCGCCGCGGGCTCGGCGAGGACGGGCTCCGGCACGGTCTCGACCGGAAGACTGGTGAGCTCCTGGACCCGCGTGCGCAGCTCGGCGGGGGTGGGGAGCTCGATGCCGACGGAGAGCAGCTCGGCGGCGTCGCGGACGTCGTCCACGTCGTCGCGGCACTCCGGGCACTCGAGCAGGTGCCCCTCGAAGCGGAGCACCTCGATCCCCTCGAGGCCCTCGAGGGCGTAGGCGACCGACATGTCGTGGACCGTGCTCATGCCAGCACCTCGCGATCGGTGGACAGGTGCGCCTCGGCGACCGGGAGGCCGGCGCCGTTGTGGATCTCGGCGAGGTGGAGCATCGCCCGGTGCAGGGTGGCGACCGCGGTGCCCGGGGTCCACCCGAGCCGCTGGTCGGCGACCTCGACGCTGTGGCCGCGCAGGTAGACCTCCGAGAGGGCCTCGCGCTCGTCCTCGGCCAGACCGGGCAGCCAGCCCCGGTCCGGCGGGAACGCCCTGACCGCGCCGGCGGCGCCGCGCTGCTGGGGGACCCGGGTCCGGGAGCGGGCCACCGCGACCCGGTGGGTCTGGTGCATCAGCCACGGCAGGCTCGCCCCCGCCGGGACCTCGTGGCCCTGCCACAGCGCGCGGAAGACCTCGGTCACGACGTCGTGCGCCTCCTCGCCGGGGCCGGCGACGCGGGAGGCGAGCCCGAGCACCCGGGTGCCGGTGAGGTCGAAGAGGTGGACCAGTGCCCTGGGGTCGCGCTGGGCGCAGCGCGCCAGCAGGTACTCGACCCGACCGAAGAGGTCGGCGACCGCATTGGTGCTGGAGTGGCTCCTCGTCATGGTCGCCCATCTTGGAGAAGGCGACGGGGGCGTGGGGCTTCGAGCCTCCGGAATCCCCGATTTCAGGGAGCCCGCCGAGCGAGTGGTCCAGACCGGAACGGACACCGAGTGCAACGTGGAGTGACAATCCGCGTCACAGTAGGGGCACGAACCGGTAGTGCCCGTGCTCGGTCACCTCCTCGGGCGTGACCCGCAGCATCACCCCGTCCACCGGCACCACCATCACCCCCTCGGCGCCGAGCTGGGCGCGCAGCTCGTCGGGCAGCCGGGTGGCCATCGCCGAGACCAGCACCCGGTCGTACGGCGCGTGCCCGGGCAGGCCCAGCACGCCGGGCACCGCCGGCTCCAGGCTGGCCCACGGCTGCCCGGTGCGTGCCAGGTTGCCGGCGCCGAAGGCGACCAGCTCCGCCACCCGCTCCACCCCGCGGACCCGGCCCCCCGGGCCCACCAGGTGCGCGAGGAGGGCGGTGGTCCAGCCCGACCCGGCCCCGACGTCGAGGACGTGCTGGTCGGGCCGGACGTCGAGGAGACGGAGCATCTCGGCGACGGTGCGCGGCTGAGAGCTGGTCTGCCCCGCGCCGATCTCCAGCGGACCGTCGTGGCCGGCGCGGTCGCGCACCTGCGGGGGCAGGAACCCCTCGCGGGGGAGACGCCCGAAGGCCCGGTCGACCGCGTCCATCCCTCCATTGGACGGGCGCAGCGGCCCGGGATCAACCCTCGGCCGCGCTCAGCCCAGCTCGAAGAGCGCGATCGGGTCGCTGGTGGGCCTGGCCGACCCGCCCCGGGGCTCCACGGTGATCCCCACCGCGGTGGCGTCGGAGGCGTCGCCGTCGAGCAGCACCGTCTGGTCGGTTCGGCGCGGCATCAGGCCCGCGGGCACCATGTCGTCGTCGGGGGTCTGGAACCACAGCTCGTAGACCTTGCCGTCGGGGGCCGGCGGCATCGCCTCGGTGACCAGCACCGCCCGGCCCTCGGCACGGGACCGGACGAGCGTGGCCCGGGCCTCGCCCAGCTCGAGCACCACCCGGTCGGCGTCGGTGTCGGCCAGCACCCGGTCGCTGGCGGTCAGCACGCGCGAGGACCCGCCGGCGTCGTCCTCGGGCCAGACCGCGACACCGATGCCGACGCCGAGCCCGAGCACCGCGACCGCCGCGGCGACCGTGGCCGGCAGCCAGCGCCGTCCGCGGTCGGCCGAGCGGCGTCCGCCGGCCTCGGACCGGGGCGGCAGCGGCCGCACCGTGCGGATCCCGCTCAGGACCCGGCCGCGCAGGTCGGGGGGAGGGGCGGCGGCGTCGAGCGCGGCCAGGCCGGCCAGCAGCGCCGTCGCCTCCCGGAACGAGTCCACCTCGGCGCGGCACTCGGAGCACCCCTCGAGGTGCCGCTCGAACTTCGCCTGCTCGACCTCGTCGACGGCGTGGATCGCGTAGGCACCGGAGAGGGCGTGGATGTCGCTCATGACGCCACTCCCATCTGGTCGCGCAGCCGGATCAGTCCGTCCCGGATGCGGGTCTTGGCCGTGCCGACCGGGAGGTCGAGCAGCTGGGCCACCTCGGTGTGCGTGTAGCCACCGAAGAACGCGAGGCCGACGGCCTCGCGCTGCACGTCTGTCAGCGACTCCAGCGCCTGGCGCACCCGGTGGGCGTCCAGGGCGGCGGTCGCCGCGTCGGAGGTGACGTCGTGCGCCACCTCCTGGTTCTGCTCGTGGTAGGTGGTCTCCCGCCGGGTGGCGGCCTGGGCGGCCCGCACCCGGTCGACGGCCCGGCGGTGGGCCATGGTCATCAGCCAGGCCAGCGCGGACCCGCGCGCGGTGTCGAACCGCGCCGCCGTCCGCCAGACCTCCAGGTAGATCTCCTGGGTCACCTCCTCCGACTGGGCGGGGTCGCGCAGCACGCGCAGCACCAGCCCGTGCACCCGCGGCGCGGTGGCGTCGTAGACCGACGCGAACGCCTGCTCGTCGCCGCGGGCGGCGAGGTGGAGCAGCGCGGCGAGCTCGTCACCCGTCCCCCCCGGCGGACCGGAGGGGACGGGAGAGAGGTGGCTCATGGGATCCATGTAACAGCAGGAGGCCAGGGCCGGTCAGGGCATCAGCACGGTGTCGATGACGTAGACCTTGGCGTTGGCGGTCTCGACGTTGCCGCAGAGGACCTGGGCCATCTCGTCGCCGACCTGCCACATCTCGCCCTCGCCGGTCACCTCGACGGTGTCGCCGTTGAGGGTGGTGTGCTCGCCGGCGATCTCGTCGGGCTCCAGCTCGCCCTCGACCACGTGGTGGGTCAGCACCTGGGTCAGCGCCTGCTTGTCCTTGAGCAGGGCCTTGAGGTCCTTCTTCGGGATCTTGGCGAACGCCTCGTCGGTCGGGGCGAAGACGGTCAGCTCCTCGGCGTTGTTGAGGGTGTCGACCAGCTCGGCCTCGGTGACGGCGGTGACCAGCGTCTTGAGCAGCGGGTTCCCGGAGGCCGCGGTGGCGACCGGCTCCTCCGCCATCACGGTCACGGAGCCGGGGCCGTCGGCCGGCAGGGAGGCGCAGGCCTCACCGAACGCCGCGTCCTCGTCCATGCTGGCCGAGCCGGACATCGACTCGCTGGGGGACTCCATCGGGGACTCCGACTCCATCGGGCTCGAGGAGGTGGTGGTGTCGCTGGCGCTGCTGTCGCTGTCGCCGTCGTCGCCACAGGCCGCGAGACCGAGGGAGAGGGTCAGGGCCAGTGCGGCCAGTCCGCCGGTGCGGGTCATGGAGCGGGTCGTGGTGCGCATGGTGCTCGTCCTTTGCTCGGGGGTGACCTTCTCGGTCGGTGTCGGGAGGGATTCGGGGCCGGGCGGGAGGCGGATTGGTCGGATCGGAAGAAAAGTTCCCGGGCCGGCTCAGGCGACCCGGACGACGATCTCCTGGACGCCGCTGGAGCCCTCCGGGAAGGGCGCCGCCCGGACGGCCGTCTGGACCTCGCCGTCGGCGGTCCTCGCGCGGACCGCCAGCCGGTGGGAGCCGGGGGTGGCGTCCCAGCGGTAGAACCACTGCCGCCAGTAGTCGATCCCCGCGTCCGGCCCGATCTCGCACTCCTGCCAGGCTCCGCCGTCGACGCGCAGCTCGACCCGCTCGATGCCGCGGCGCTGCGCCCAGGCGACCCCGCCGACCACGGTCGCCCCCGCCGGCACCTCGGCCAGCGGGCGGGGGGTGTCGATCCGGCTGGAGACCTTGACCGGCCCCTCGGTGGCCCAGCCGCGCTCGGTCCAGTAGGCCTCCTGCGCCGAGTAGCCGGTCAGGGTCAGCCGGGTCAGCCACTTGGTGGAGCCGACGTAGCCGTAGAGGCCGGGGGTGACCAGCCGGACCGGGAAGCCGTGCTCGCGGGGGAGGGGGTCGCCGTTCATGCCGACCGCCACCAGCGGGTCGCGGCCGTCCAGCACCACCTCCAGGGGGGTGCTGATGGTGAAGCCGTCGACGTCGGTCGACAGGAGCTGGTCGGCCCCGGTGTCGGAGGTCCGGCGCACCCCGGCCATCGCCAGCAGGCGGGGCAGCGGGACGCCCAGCCACCTCGCGGCACCCACGTACTCGCCGCCCACCTCGTTGCTGACGCAGGTCATGGTGATGTCCCGCTCGACCAGGTCCATCCCCAGCAGGTCGTCGAAGGAGAGCTCGACCCGGCGCGGCACGTCGCCGTCGATCGTGAGGCGCCAGGAGTCGAGGTCGACGATCGGCAGGGTGAGGCGGGTGTCGATCCGGTAGAAGTCGCGGGTGGGGGTGCGGAAGGGGGAGATCCCCGGGACCTCCCCCTCCAGCCCGGCCGGCAGCGGCGGCGCCCGGCGGGCGGCGGCGGGCAGCACCACGTCGGCGATCCGGGTGCGGGCCCGGGCCAGCCACTCCCCGCCGGCCGCCAGTGCCACCGCGACGCCGGCGGCGACCAGGAAGGCCCGGCGTCCGGCCCCTCCCGACGCCGGTGCCCCGGCCGTCGTCGGCGTCAGCCGCACCAGGACCGGGATCCCCACCACGGCCGTGACCACGGCGGGGAGGGCCGCGAGCGGCCCCTGCCCCGGGCGAGCCACGGCGACCCAGCCCGCCACCGCGGCGAGGACGCCGAGGGCGGCGACGCCCCACCAGAGCCGGCGCCCGGCCAGCACCCCGGCCAGCGCGGCCAGCAGCAGCGTGCCGACCAGGACGCTGCCGATCAGGATCGGCTTGTCGGCGGTGCCGAACTGCGCCACCGCCCACTCCTTGACCGGGGTCGGGGTGAGGTCGATGACCTGCGACCCGATCGCCAGCACCGGCGAGGTGGCGGGGTCGGTGAGGGCGGCGGCGAGGTGGCCGGCGGCGGCACCGGTGAGCGCGGCGAGGATCCCCGCGAGGGCGCTGCGAGCGCGGGAGGTCCAAGACATGGCAGAGGTTCGGCGCCGGGGCCTCGTCGGATTGGTGGGCCGGGGGAGAGGATGGCGCCATGATCGAGATCGTGCCGTGGTCGCCCGCCTGGGCCGTGCAGTTCGAGGAGGTCGCGGCCGAGCTGCGCGAGGCGCTGCGCGAGGTGCCCTCCGCCCGGGTCGAGCACGTGGGCTCGACCTCGGTGCCGGGCCTGGCCGCCAAGCCGGTGCTCGACGTCGACGTGGTGGTCGACGGCCCGGACACGGAGGCGGCGATCGACGCCCTGGAGTCGATCGGCTACCTGCACCGTGGCGACCTCGGGGTCACCGGGCGGGAGGCGTTCAGCGCGCCCGACCAGGAGCCCCGGCGCAACGTCTACGTCTGCCTGACCGGCACGCTGGCCCTGCGCAACCACCTCGCGGTGCGCGACGTGCTGCGGGCCCGCGACGACCTGCGTGACGAGTACGCCGCCGTCAAGACGATGCTCGCCGCCCAGCCGGAGATGGACGTCGAGACCTACGTGGCCGGCAAGTCGACCGTGCTGCAGAAGGTCCTCGAGGAGTCCGTCCTGACGCTGGAGGAGCGTCGGGCCGTCTGGCTGCTCAACGCAGCACGGTGAGCAGCTGGGTGGCGCGGGTCAGCACCACGTAGAGCGTCGCGCGCCCGGTGGCCGACTCGGTCTCGATCTCCTGCGGCCGGACCACCACGATCCCGTCGAACTCCAGCCCCTTGGTGTCCAGCCCGGTCAGCACCACGACCCGGTCGTCCCCCGAGGGCGGCACCGACGGGTCGACGGCCGCCCGGGCCCCCTTGGCGTCCTCGGCGAACTCCGGCCAGGAGGCCAGCCACCCGTTGACCAGCGAGCGGCGCTCGGCGGGCACCACGATGCCGACCGTGCCGCTGACCCGGGCAGCGATCTCGCCGACCGCCGTGCGCACCGCCTCGCGCAGGTCGGCTCCCGCCTCGCGCTCCACGGGCGCCTCCCCGGTGGAGCGGACCGCCTCCGGGAGGTCGGCGTCCAGGCCCGCCCGTCGGGCGTACGCCGCGGCGTAGTCGTAGATCTCGGCGGAGTTGCGGTAGTTCTTCGACAGGTGGAAGGCGTGCACCTGCTTGCCCTCCAGGGCGGCGGTGCGGGCGGCGTCGGCCTCCTCGCGCACCGGCCACGAGGACTGAGCCGGGTCGCCGACGATCGTCCACGACGCCGCCCGGCCCCGGCGGCCGACCATCCGCCACTGCATCGGGGTGAGGTCCTGGGCCTCGTCGATCAGCACGTGGGCGAAGGGGTCGTCGTCGAGCCGGTGCAGCGGCGGCGTCCAGGCGCGGCCGCGGGGCGCGTACTCACGGTCGGAGGCGGTGGTCAGCTCCTGCAGGTCGACGCCGCCGTCGCGGTAGGCGAGGGTGTCGTCGAGGTCGTGGTCGGCGTCGGTGCGCTGGGGCACGTCGCCGAGCAGGTAGCGCAGCTCGTCGAGGAGCGCGACGTCCTCGACGCTGAGCGGCTCGGACGCGCCGGGGCGCGTCGGCAGCAGCCCGCGTCCCTCGGGGTCCGCCTCCTGCCAGGACCTCAGCAGCAGCTTCTGGTCCTCCGTGCTGAGCACGCCCTCGGCGACCCGCGCCAGGAACGCCGGGTCGCGCAGCCAGCCCAGCACGTCGCGGGCCTCCAGCGGCGGCCACCAGGCGGCGGCGAAGTCGACGAAGGAGGGGGTTGAGAGCAGGTCGTCGTCGAAGTGCTCGCGTCCCCGCTCGCGCCCGCGCTCGCCGCGGACCTGACGCCACAGCGCGTCGAGCAGGGCGTTGGCGACCCGGGGGAGCTGCCGGTTGCGGCGCCCCTGGCTCATCAGCTGGCCGCGCACCCGGCGCAGCACGGCGGCGTCGAGGTGGAGGTTGTCGTCACGCCAGAAGATCCGGAACTCCCGGGGGCTGCCCGGGGCCTGCTGCCGCGCGGCGCGGCGCAGCACCTCGGCCATCCGGGCCGCTCCCTTGACCGCGGCGACCTCCGGCACGTCGTGCCGGGTCGCGCGCACCCCGTCGACCACCTCGCCGAGCGAGCGCAGCGCCACCGCGGTCTCGCCGAGCGAGGGCAGCACCCGCTCGATGTAGCGCATGAAGACGCCGCTGGGACCCACCACCAGCACCCCGCCGGTCTCGTAGCGGCGGCGGTCGGAGTAGAGCAGGTAGGCGGCCCGGTGCAGGGCGACCACGGTCTTGCCGGTGCCGGGGCCGCCGGAGATCGCGACCACGCCCTTGCCGGGCGCCCGGATCGCCCGGTCCTGCTCGGCCTGGATGGTGGCCACGATGGAGTGCATGGAGCGGTCGCGGGCGCGGGAGAGCTGGGCCATCAGGGCCCCCTCGCCGACGATCGGCAGGTCGCGTCCGGACTCCGCCAGCGCCTCGGCGTCGAGCAGCTCGTCCTCCACACCGACGACCGTGTGGTGGTCCGAGCGGAGCACCCGGCGGCGGATGACGCCTTGGGGGGTGGCGGCCGTGGCCTGGTAGAAGACGGCGGCGGCCGGGGCGCGCCAGTCGATCAGCAGGGAGTCCCGGTGCTCGTCGCGCAGGCCGATCCGGCCGACGTAGCGAGGCTCGGGGTCGAGCTCGTCGCGCAGGTCGAGGCGGCCGAAGACCAGCCCCTCGTGCGCAGCGTCGAGCTGGGCCATCCGCCGGGACGCCTGGAAGACCATCGCGTCACGCTCGACCAGTCCGCCCTCGTGGCCGAGGTGGGCGCGGCTGTGCCCTTCCTTGGCGAGCTGCTGCGCGGCGGCAGCGGACTTCTCCAGCTGCAGGTAGACCCGGTCGACGAACGCCTGCTCGGTGGCGATCTCCCGCTCGACGAGCTCTTCGGACAACTCGGCTTCCTCACTCCTGTGCGACCGCGGACGCGGTTTCGGCAAGTCGTCAAGACTACCGACCCCGCGCCCGCGGGGCGTCAGGGCGTCCGTGTGTAGACCGCCGTGCCCAGGGTGGAGTTCTCGCCCGCCGGGAGGTCATCGACCCGGACGTCGATCCGGCTGCCCGCGGGGAGGAAGAAGGGACCCATGCCGCCGCCTCCTTGCATGGTGCTTCGGATCTCACCGTCGACGGTGACGACGGCCTCGGACCTCCTCGGAATCCCGGAGGCGAACGCGTATCCCATGGACGGCTCGTCGACGGTCCGGGTCCGGGTCCGGAGCCTTCCGAGGTCGCCACTGCTGGCCTGTGCCAGCGTCCAGGTCACCCCGTCCACCTCCACCAGCTCGGGCAACGGCACCCCGCCAGGCTCCAGCAGGCTGGCCGGCTCGGCCACCTCGTAGAACCCCGCGGCGAGCAGGGCGTCGGATCCCTCCACCGGGCGACCGTCGGCATCGGCGAGCCGCACCTCCGCCTGCACGATCTCGCCGGGCGCGAGCCGACCGGCCTCGGTCTCCACCCCGTCGGTCAGGGTGGCCAGCGTGACGGTGCCGGGGTCGAAGGTGACCTCGTCGGTGCAGCTGCCGCCGGAGACCACGGGCTCACCCTCGAGCAGGAGCTCGTACTGGACGGACTCCTCGGTGCCTGAGCAGACCGCACCGAACCGGAGGGCGCCGTCGGGCACCTCCACGGGGAGCCGCAGCGACTCCTGCCCCCGCACCGCGTCGGCGACGATCAACCGGTCGCCGGCGACCCGGTCGCGGAAGGTGAGACCCTCCACGGTCACGCCGGGCGGACGCTCGTCGGAGAGCTCGTAGAAGGCCAGCGCGTTCACGCCCGGGCCGTGGAACTCGAAGGTCCCCTCCTCGCCCGCGTCCGCCCGCCAGTACTGCGAGAAGTCCGCCGCCGTCGGCTGGTAGACGTCCCCGTCGGGCTCCGCGACCTTCCAGGCCTCCAGCTCACCCGGCGGTGGGACCGCCTCGTTGGCCCAGGCGATCACGATCGGGTGGCCCAGGCCTTCCAGGTCGAGCTCCACCTGGTCGGTGCCCGTGACCGAGCCGGCGTACTCGTAGGTCCACCCGGCCGCCTCGATCGTCTCCGGCACCGGGTGCCCGGCGAGCTCGGTGGGCACGGAGGCGGGGCCGGGCGCCCGGTCCCCGGGGAGCAGCGCCGGCGCCAGGGCGACGGCGGCGACCACGGCTGCGGCGACCACCGCCACCCCGGCGGTACGGCGCCGCCGGGCGGCGCGGACCCGGCCGCGCACCTGCGAGGTCCGGGTGCCGGCGTTGAGCGGGGCGGCGAGGCCGTGGGCGCGGTCGTGCAGCGCGGTGCGCAGGTCGTCGAGGTCGTTCATCGCAGGTCTCCGTCCGGTCGGGCGTCGCCGAGAGCAGGGTCGATCCGCAGCTTGGCCAGCGCCTTGCTGGTCTGGCTCTTGACCGTCCCGGTCGAGCACTGGAGCAGCGCGGCCGTCTCCTCGACGGAGAGGTCCTCGAAGTAGCGCAGCACCACGACGGCACGCATCCGGCGCGGCAGCCGGCCCATCGCGGTCCACAGGTCGTGGGTGTCCTCGGCGGCTCCGGTGGTGTCCGCGGTGCCGTTCTCCGGCAGCTCCCCGGTGGGTCGCTCGTCGTTCCACCGGCGGCGCCACCAGGAGGCGTAGGTGGTGACCAGGATGCGCCGGACGTAGGGCTCGGGGTGCCCGTCGATCCGCCGCCAGGCGAACCACGCCTTGGCCAGCGCCGTCTGGAGCAGGTCCTCGGCCAGGGCGTGGTCCCGGGTGAGCAGGTAGGCGGTCCGCAGCAGGTGGGGGGACCGGGCCGCGACGAAGTCGTCGAAGCCGACGGGCTCGGGCACTGGCCCCTCCCGGGTCTCGTGGGCAGACAGGACGGTCATGCCCCCTACTACCCGTCGGCAGGGGGAAAGGGTTGCCTGCTACTTCTTGCGGCTCAGGAAGGCGGTCATCGCCTCGCGGGCCTCGTCGGAGCCGAAGAGCCGGGTGCTCAGCGCGGACATGTCGTCGCCGAGCTCGTCGATCCGCGCGACCAGGCCGGCGTTGAGGATGCCCTTGGTCTCCCGGATGCCCTGGTTGGCGCCGGTGGCCACGTCGGCGCAGAGCCGCGCCACCACCGCGTCGAGCTCGGCCGCGGGCACCGCCTGGGTGACCAGGCCGAACTCCGCCGCCTGGGCGCCGGTGAAGACCTCGCCGCCCAGCGCCGTGAGCGCCGCGGCCCGCGGGCTCATCCGGTGGAAGACCGTGAGGCTGATGATGGCCGGAGCCAGGCCCAGCTTGACCTCGGTGAGGGCGAAGGTCGCCTCCTCGGCGCTGACCGCGATGTCGGCGGCGGCCACGAGGCCGATGCCGCCGGCGCGGACGGCGCCCAGGTTCTTGGTCACGACGACCTTGGGCATGGTCGCGACGAGCCGCTGCAGCGCGATGATGCGGCGGGTGCCCTCCTCCATGCTGGTGGTGGCCGCCTCGGAGAGGTCGGCGCCGGAGCAGAAGACCTTGCCGGAGGACTGGATCAGCACGACGCGGACGGCGTCGTCGGTCGCCGCGGCCTCGAGGTGCTCGTAGAGCTCGGTCACCAGCTTGCGGGAGAGCGCGTTGCGGTTGTGCGGGGAGTCGAGGGTGATCGTGGCCACGCCGCCGGCGGTCGCGGCGGTGACGAACGGGGCGTCGGTGACAGGGCTCGATGACATGGGCCACAGTGTGCCGGGGGTCCTCACGGCGTCGGACCGGGGGCTACGATCGCGCGGTGCCGAGGAGTCGAGACGCATCGGCCACCGAGGTCCTCTATGTCTCGTCGGTGCCCTCGGCCGGGGAGTTCGCCGCCATGAAGGGGCGCCTGCGGCCGGGCGTGCAGGACGTGACCTACGGGATGCCCGAAGCCGGCTTCAAGTTCCACTCCCTGGTCCAGCGCGGCCTCGTCGAGGAGGGCTGCCGGGTCCACTCGCTGGTGGGGCGCGGTGTCACACCCCGGTTCCACCAGGGCGGATGGTGGCCGCGGGTGGTGGAGGATGGTGAGGGGCAGCGCAGCGTCGACCACCGGGGCTTCCCGAACGTGCGCGGACTCAAGCAGCTGTGGCTGGCAGTCTCCCTGGCCTCGGCGTGCTGGCCTGGCGGTGGCGCACCCGGAAGGCGGCCGAGCGGGTGCTGGTGGTCGACGGCGCCTACGTCACGGCGCTCCCCGGCGTGCTGCTGGCCGCTCGGGGCCGTCGGATCAGCCGGCTCGCCGTGCTCTGCGACGTGTACTCGTTCATGGCGGACGTCTCGGACTCGTGCGGCGGCACGCGCAACCCCGTTCACCGGCTGGTGCGTCGCGTGATGGCGCGGGTCTACCGGGAGGTGGACGGCTTCGTGCTGCTTACCGAGCAGATGGATCCGTTGGTCAACCCGGCCGGCCGGCCGCACATCGTGATGGAGGGCCTGGTGGACTCCCGGATGGAGCACCGGCCCGGCCACCTGGCCGGCAAGGAACCTGTGCCCACCGTCCTGTACGCCGGAGCGCTCCGGGTCGAGTACGGACTGGAGGACCTGGTGCGTGGCTTCCAGGCCTCGGAGACGGCCCGCACCGTGGGCGCCCGACTGGTCGTCTACGGCAACGGCGACTACGCAGACCGGCTCCGCGAGGTCGCCGGTGAGGATCCCAGCATCAGCTACCGGGGCGTGGCGCCGATCGACCACGTGGTCGACGCCGAGCAGCGCGCCTGGCTCCTGGTGAACCCCCGCCCGACCGTCGGGCAGTTCACCGCGCTGTCGTTCCCGTCCAAGAACATGGAGTACCTGGCCTCCGGGACCGCGGTGCTCACCACGCGGTTGCCGGGCATGCCGCAGGAGTACTACGACCACGTCGCCACGATCGACGGCGCCGGTCACCAAGGGGGCGCCGAGGCGCTGCGTCACCACCTCGGGCGCACCCTCGAGGACCTGCACGCCCAGGGCCGGTCCGGGCAGGAGTTCGTGCTCAGGCACAAGAACGAGGCGGCACAGGCCCGCGGGTCCTGGAGCTCGCCCGCCGGTGTGCCTGACGCGTACACCGCACGGCCTTTTCGGGCCCGCTGTCGTGGCGCGTTACGATCGCCCGACAAGTCACAGGGTTGGTGTGGGAACGCCGCGAGGGAAAGTAGTCGCATGTCTCCATGGATGAGGCGCGGAGCGTTGGCGTCCTTCGACATCCTCAGCTGGAGCCTGGCCACCGCGGTCGTGCTCGGGGTGCGGCACGACTTCACGATCAGTGAGGTGCAGTGGGAGTCGGTGCTCCGCTACTGGGCGGTCAGCGCTCTGCTGCTGCTGGTGGTCGGCTACGCGACGAAGTTCTACCGTGGTCGCTTCCTGGTCGGTTCGTTCGACGAGGCCGCGGGGCTGGCGGTGCACGTCGGCATCGTGGGGTTCGTCGGTCTGCTGTCCACGCCGTTGCTCAACGAGACCCTGCCCCGCAGCGTCCCGGTGCTGGTCCCTCCCGTCGCCCTCCTGATCGCCGCCGCCGGACGGTGGTACTACCGCTCGCTGCGCAGCCGTGCGGACGAGGTCGGGGAGGCCGGCAGCGCCCGGCCCGTCCTCGTCTACGGCGCGGGCGACGCGGGTCGCCAGGTCCTGCACCTGCTGCGTGCGGAGCGTCGTCCCGGTCTGGACCTCCGGGTCGTCGGGCTGCTGGACGACAACCCCGGCAAGCGGAACCTGCGCATCCAAGGCGTGCCGGTCCTCGGCACCGGAGCCCAGCTCGCGGAGGCCGCCGAGGAGGCCGGCGCGACCGCGGTGATCCTGGCGATCCCGGGGGCGTCAGGCGACTTCGTCGGCCGGGTCCAGGACGACGCCGCGGCCTGCGGGCTGGACTTCTTCGTCCTTCCCCGGGTCGCCGAGCTGCTGGGCACCGGGGTCGACGCCAGCGCGATCCGCCCGGTCGAGATCGGCGACGTGCTCGGCCGTCACCAGGTCACGACCGACCTGGCCTCCATCGCTGGCTACCTGACCGGCAAGCGCGTGCTCATCACCGGCGCGGGCGGTTCCATCGGCTCCGAGCTGGCACGACAGGTGCACCACTTCGGACCGGACTCGATGATCATGCTCGACCGCGACGAGTCGGCGCTGCACGGAGTCCAGCTCGCGGTGCATGGGCACGGACTCCTCGACGGGCCCGACACGGTGCTCGTGGACATCCGTGACCGGGAGAGCCTGCGCCGGATCTTCGAGCAGCACCGACCCGAGGTGGTCTTCCACGCGGCCGCGCTCAAGCACCTGCCGATGCTGGAGCGTTTTCCGGCGGAGGGCTGGAAGACCAACGTGCTCGGCACCCTCAACCTGCTCGCGTTGTCGTCGGAGTTCGAGGTCGAGCGCTTCGTCAACGTCTCCACCGACAAGGCTGCTGCCGCCACCAGCGTGCTGGGGGCAACGAAGCGCCTGGCCGAGCAGCTCACCGCCTGGCACGCCCAGGAGACGGGGCGGCCGTACATGAGCGTGCGGTTCGGCAACGTCCTGGGCTCCCGGGGCTCCATGCTGCACACCTTCAACGCCCAGATCGCCGCGGGTGGCCCGGTGACCGTCACCCACCCCGAGGTGACCCGCTACTTCATGACCATCCCGGAGGCCTGCGAGCTCGTCATCCAGGCAGGCTCGATGGGCCAGGCCGGTGAGGTGATGGTGCTCGAGATGGGTTCCCCCGTGCGGATCCTCGACGTTGCCAAGCGGATGATCCGGCACTCCGGCGCGCGCGGGGTGGAGATCGTGTTCACCGGTCTGCGACCGGGCGAGAAGCTGCACGAGGTGCTCTTCAGCGACGACGAGGTCGCCTCGGCCACCGATCACAGGATGGTCCGCAGCGTCTCGGTCCCGGCCGTGGCCCCGACCGAGCTCGGTGGTCTCGAGCGCCTGCCCCAACGCGAGGCCCCACCGGTCGCGCTCGAGAGCGACCCTCCAGGAGGAGATCAGTGAGCTCGAGGATCTTCTTGTCCTCTCCCGACGTGGGAGACAGCGAAGAGGCCGCGCTCGTCCGCGCGATCAGGTCCGGCTGGGTGGCGCCGCTGGGCCCGGAGGTGGATGCCTTCGAGGAGGAGCTCGCGGTCGAGACCGGACGCGCTTGCGCGGTGGCGCTCTCCTCCGGCACCGCCGCCCTCCACCTCGCCCTGCTCACCCTGGGGGTCGGGCCCGGCACGGTGGTGGTCACCTCCAGCATGACTTTCGCGGCGACCGCCAACGCCATCACCTACACCGGGGCGACGCCTGTGTTCGTCGACTCCGACGAGACCGGCAACGTCGACCCGACGCTGCTGGAGAAGGCGGTGACCGACCAGCTCGCCCAAGGGGCGACGGTCTCCGCGATCGTCCCGGTCGACCTGCTGGGCCGGATCGCCGACCACGGGGCGATCTCGGAGGTCGCGGAGCGCCACGGCATCCCGCTCGTCGTGGACGCTGCGGAGTCGCTCGGCGCAGTCAGGGACGGTCGCCGGGCCGGACAGGACGGCGTCGCCGCGATCGTCTCGTTCAACGGCAACAAGATCATGACCACCTCGGGCGGCGGCGCGTTCGTCTGCGACGACACCGAGATGGCGGCCCGGATCCGCTACCTGGCCACCCAGGCGCGCCAGCCGGTCGTCCACTACGAGCACGTCGACATCGGCTACAACTACCGGATGTCCAACGTGCTGGCCGCCCTCGGCCGGGCCCAGCTCGAGCGGCTGCCCCAGATGATGGCGCGCCGACGCGGCTGGCGGGACCGGTACGAGGCGCTCCTGGGGGTGCTGCCGGGAATCAGGGTCCTGGGTCGCGAGCCCGGCCGCGTCGAGACCGAGCAGGACCATGACAACTGGTGGCTCACCTCGGTGGTCGTCGACGAAGAGCTGGTCGGGTGGGGCGCCGACGACCTGCGCGTGCACCTGGCCGAGCTCGACATCGAGGCCCGGCCGCTCTGGAAGCCGATGCACCTGCAGCCCGTCTTCGCCGATCGGCCCGCCTACACCACCGGGGTCTCCGAGCGACTCTTCCGCACCGGCCTCTCCCTGCCCAGCGGCTCCGCGTTGACCGACGACCAGTTCGCCCGGGTCACCGACGCGATCCAGGCCTTCCTCGACCGGAGTGGCCACGCCGCTCCCCAGCACACCACCCACTAGGAGATTCTCGATGAGCACCCAGTTGACCCCGGACGCCACGACCGCTGACGAGGTGGCAGCCGCCGTGCCCGCGATCGGCGACGCGGTGGCCGGGAAGGTCGTCACCATCACCGGCGGCACGGGCTCGTTCGGCTCGGTGATGGCGCGTCACCTGCTCCAGTCCGGTGCCGAACGGATCAACATCTTCAGCCGGGACGAGGCCAAGCAGGACGAGATGCGCCGCAAGGTCAACGACGAGCGGATGCGGTTCTTCCTCGGTGACGTCCGGGACATAGAGTCGGTCCGCACCGCGGTCCGCGACGCCGACTTCGTCTTCCACGCGGCGGCTCTCAAGCAGGTCCCCTCCTGCGAGTTCTTCCCCGAGCAGGCGGTGAAGACCAACGTCAACGGCAGCCACAACGTGATCACCGCCTCCGACGAGGCGAACGTGCGTTCGGTGGTCCTGCTCAGCACCGACAAGGCCGTCTACCCGGTCAACGCGATGGGGATGTCCAAGGCGCTGATGGAGAAGACCGCCCAGGCATACGCCCGCAACCACCCCGACTCCGACCTCACCGTCTCGGTGACCCGGTACGGCAACGTGATGTACAGCCGCGGCTCGGTGATCCCGGCGTTCATCGCCGCCCTGAAGGCGGGCGAGCCGCTGACCATCACCGACCCGCGGATGACCCGGTTCCTGATGTCCCTGGCCGAGTCGGTCGACCTGGTCACGCACGCCTTCGCCCACGCCCGCCCCGGGGACCTCTTCGTCAAGAAGGCGCCGGCGGCCACCGTGGAGACCCTCGCCCTCGCGGTCGCGAGCCTCTTCGGCCTCGAGGACCCGAAGATGCTGCACATCGGCACCCGGCACGGAGAGAAGCTGCACGAGACGCTGCTGACCCGCGAGGAGCTGGCCAAGGCCGAGGATCAGGGCGACTACTTCCGGATCCCGCTGGACACCCGTGGCCTGCAGTACGAGAAGTACTTCACCGAGGGGGAGGAGGAGATCGACGAGAGCGTCGACTACTCCTCCGACTCCGTCCCGGCGATGGACGTCGCCCAGACCCGGGACCTGCTCCGGACCATCCCCGAGGTGGCCGGGGACCCGGCCCTGGCCGGATGAGGGCTGACCGGATGAAGGTCGTCGTCACCGGAGCCGACGGGTTCCTCGGCTGGCACGTGCGCTGCCGGCTACGGGCGACCACCGACCACGAGGTGGTCCCCGTCGGGCGGGGCGACTGGGAGCGGCTGCCCGAGCTGGTCGCGAGCGCCGGCGCGGTGCTCCACCTGGCGGGGCTGAACCGGGCCGAGCCCGACGAGCTGGTCTCGGGCAACGAGCGGCTCGCCCGTGACGTCGCCGAGGCGGTGGCCCGTGTCGAGGGGCCAGCGCCCACCCTGGTCTTCGCCAACTCGGTGCAGGTCGGCAACGGGACGCCGTACGCCGAGGGCAAGGAGCGCGCGGGCGCCGTCCTGGCCGACTGTGCCCGGTCCGCCGGCGTCGCCTTCGTCGACGTCGCGCTGCCGAACCTGTTCGGGGAGCACGGCCGTCCGGGCTACAACTCCTTCGTGGCCACCTTCGTCGACAAGGTCGTGCGCGGCGAGATGCCCCGGGTCGACGACCGGGAGATCGCCCTGCTGCACGCCCAAGGGGCAGCCGCTGCGCTGGTGGGTGCCGCGCAGGACCCGCTGGCGCCGGTGGTGCTGACCACCGAGCAGACCTCCGTGCTGGAGGTGCTGGAGACGCTGACCGGGTTCCACGCGCTCTACCCGGAGACCGGGGACGTGCCTGACATCTCCAGCACGCTCGCCCGCGACCTGTTCAACACCTACCGTGCGCGGCTCTTCCCCGAGCGCGGGCCGATCTCCCTGACCCCGCGCTCCGACCAGCGCGGTCGCCTGGTCGAGACGGTCAGGGCCCATGGCCAGGGCGGACAGACGTTCGTCTCCACCACGGTGCCGGGAGTGACCCGGGGCGAGCACTTCCACCTGCACAAGGTGGAGCGTTTCGTCGTCCTGGAGGGGTCGGCGGTGATCGCCCTGCGGCGGATGTTCACCGACGAGGTGGTCGTGCACGAGGTGAGCGGCGAGCACCCGGTGGCGATCGACATGCCGACCATGTGGTCGCACAACATCACCAACGTCGGCGACTCCACGCTGACCACCCTGTTCTGGACCGACACCCTGTTCGACCCTGAGGCGCCGGACACCACCCCCGAACCGGTCGGCGACCCGGCCAGCACCAAGGAGACCGTTTGATGACCCGTTCCAAGGTGATGACCGTGGTCGGCACCCGCCCCGAGATCATCCGCCTCTCCGAGGTGATCAAGCTCCTGGACCAGCACGTCGACCACGTGCTGGTGCACACGGGCCAGAACTACGACTACACCCTCAACGAGGTCTTCTTCGACGACCTCGGCCTGCGCGCGCCCGACCACTTCATGGGGGTCGACACGAGCAGCCTGGGCCGGGTGCTGGGCGAGGTGCTGATCAAGACCGAGGAGGTGCTCCTCGCCGAGCAGCCCGACGCGCTGCTGGTGCTGGGCGACACCAACTCCTGCTTGGCCGCGGTGATGGCCAAGCGGATGCGGATCCCCGTCTACCACATGGAGGCTGGCAACCGCTGCTTCG
This sequence comes from Nocardioides sp. Z40_12, assembly GCF_058215795.1. Lineage (NCBI taxonomy): Bacteria > Bacillati > Actinomycetota > Actinomycetes > Propionibacteriales > Nocardioidaceae > Nocardioides > Nocardioides sp. Z40_12. Next base: position 268,061 of record NZ_JBZAJA010000004.1, on the reverse strand, counting down.
ACGAGAACGTCCCAGAGGAGACCAACCGTCGCCTCGTCGACCACGTCGCCGACTACAACCTGGTCTACACCGAGCACGCCCGGCGCAACCTGCTGGCCGAGGGCCTGCACCCGCGCCGCATCCTCAAGACGGGCTCGCCGATGAAGGAGGTGCTGGCCGCGCACGCGGAGGACATCGACGCCTCCGACGCGCTCTCCCGCCTGGGCCTGGAAGTCGGCGGCTACATCCTCGTCAGCGCGCACCGCGAGGAGAACGTCGACGACCCGGCTCGGCTGCACGCGCTGCTGGACTGCCTGCAGCGGACGGTGAAGGAGTTCGGGCTGCCGGTGCTGGTCTCCACGCATCCGCGCACCCGCAAGCGGCTCGATGCGCTGGGCCGGACGGTGGAGGGGATCGACTTCCACGAACCCCTCGGCTTCCTGGACTACAACAACCTGCAGAAGAACAGCTTCTGTGTGCTGTCGGACTCCGGCACGATCGCCGAGGAGTCGTCGCTGCTCGGCTTCCCGGCGGTCACCCTGCGTGGCTCGATCGAGCGACCCGAAGCGCTGGACACCGCGTCGATCCCGATGACCGACCTGGACCCGGAGAACGTCGTCGAGGCGGTGCGGTTCATGACCGCGGGGCTGGCCCCGACCGAGGTGCCCGCGGACTACCAGATCGCCGACGCGGCCCGTCGCACCGTCAACTTCATCCTTTCGACCCACAGACGGTACGAGAGCTGGTCTGGGGTCCGCTCGCGGGAGATCGGGGAGCGGTGAGCACCGAGCGGGAGGAGTCCCCCCGGGTAGCTCCCTCCGTACGGCGCTGCGCGGACGACCTGGACCTAGGTCCGGGGCCGGGGACCCGGCCGACGTACTGGTGGTGCACCGCTGTGGTCGTGCCCGTCCTCGGTCCGCACCTGGTCGGGGAACTGGACAACGAGCAGTTCGCGCTTTACGGGTCCGCAGGGGTTGCGGTGCTGCTCTTACGCTCCCACCTCACCTCCCTGCTGGGCGGCTGGCCGGGGCTCCCACTGTGGGGCGTCCTGGCGAGTGAGGTCCGACGGCGTTGAGCACCTGCGTGCCGAGCGGTCTCCGCCAGCGTGCGGCGCTGGTGTTCCTGCGTACCGACCTCCGCCGGCAGCCGCTTCCCAGGAGCGGGGAGCCCGCGGGTGATCTGTGGTCGCTGGCCGTAGCCGTGGCCTTCTTTTACCTCTCCAACCCGCTCGTTCTTGTGCCGTCGTTCGCCGAGTCGCTCGAGCGAACGATCTGGGTGACCGCTGCGGTGGCGACCCTGCTCGCGTGGCGCCTGCGACCTCCGAGGATCCCGTGGGCCGTCGTGTGCTTCCTAGGGTGGGCGGCACTGTCCTGGACGTGGTCGCAGGCCCCGGACTCGACCCTGTCCTCGATCCGGATCTACCTGGTGGTCGCGCTGGTGGCCCTGGTCATCGCGAGCAACGCCTCGGCGCACGCGATAGCGCAGGGCATCGCGTGGGGCGGCGCGGGAATCGCTGTCGCGTCGTACATTGCGTGGGCCAAGGAGATGCCGGGCGCAGCCGTGGAACTGGGTATGGAGGGCAGCCTCGCTGGGGTCGGGACGAACCGGAACATCCTCGCCTACACCTTGGTCCTGGCTCTCTCGTTCGCCGTCTGCCTGACCCCACGGAGCTGGTTGTCCTGGGTCAAGTGGGCGGTGCTGGTGGGACTGATCCTGGCTGGCTTAGTGCTCGCCGGCTCCGGTACCGGGATGGCCAGCGTGGTCGCCGTGCTGGTGGTCTCGCTGGTCGCGCGGGCCTGGCCGCGGACAGTCGGCGCGCTCCCTCGATGGGCGCGCCGACTCACCCTGGGGGCACTCGCGGCCGGGGTAGGTGCGCTGGTCCTGACCTACGACCGCATCGTTGGACTGCTCGGCCGCGACGTCACGCTCTCGGGGCGGACCCAGTTCTGGCAGGCGACGATCGAGAGCGTCACCGAGCAGAGGTGGCAGGGGTACGGCTGGGGCACGATCTGGCAGCATCAGTGGTCGCCCGCGTGGGACAACCCGGTGCGCACCGAGATCTTCGAGCGGGCCGAGGTCGCCTACTCGCACGGGCACAACTCGTGGATCGACCTCTACCCGATGGTGGGCTTGGTCGGGGTCGCCCTCGGGGCCCTGGTCTTCGTCGAGATCTGGCTCCGAGTCGCGCGGCGACACCGGTACGGCGAGCCCGCCGGCGCCGCCACCGCCCGCACGGTCGGGTTGCTCGCGGTGGTCGTACCCGTGTCGCACCTGCTGTTCGGGATCACCGAGCCCATGGTGAGCATTCCGCTTGGCTGGTTCGTCCTCGTGCTCCTGGCGGGCTTGACCTTCCAGCTTCCGGCTCGCCGCCGGGGCGGTGCTCGGCGGCTCAGTACCGAGCCAGCCGCCTCCGCAGGGCCCGCACCTCGTTCAGCCGTCCCTGGAGCCGTCTGACGGCGGCCTCCAGCTGGTCCGCGGTTTGGGAGAGCGCCGCTACGTCCTGCTGGTGGAGGTCCTCGTCGGGTGCCCCCTCGATGAGCCAGAGCCGGTCGTTGGCCTCCCCGAGCGCCACCTTGAGGTTGTGCAGCTCCTGGTGGGTGGCCGACACGTGCCGGACGCCGCCGGGGGGCAGCAGCACGGTCATCCGGTCGAAGCCCTCGCGGACACGGCGGTGGCCGGCGTCCCAGACGGCCGTCTCGTGCTCCTCCCGCGACGACCCGGCGGTGAACCAGCGGTAGACGGCCGTCACCTCGGGGCTGTCCACGACACCGGCGAGCGCCGCGGCGCGGACCAGGTAGTCCCAGTCCTCGGTGGTGGGGAGTGACTCGTCGAACCTGAGCCCGAGCTGGTGCACCACGCCGCGCGGGAACGCCGCCGACATGTTGGGGGTGGAGTTGACGTGCAGGTGGGAGGCGAGGTCGAACTCCAGGGGCCAGGCCAGCTCCACCGGCCCGGTGGCGACCGGCCGGCCGGTGCCCTCGGGGTCGCCGTCGGGGCCGACCTGGGTGTGGAGCTGGCGGGCGGTGGCAGCGCGCAGCACCCGGCCGGGCGCCTGTCGCTCCAGGTCGCGGAAGGTCGCCACCCAGTGGCCCAGCACGGTGTCGTCGTCGTCGAGGACGGCCAGGTAGCGCCCGGTCGCCGCCTCGAGCGCGTCGTTGAGCGGCGCGCTGCGGCCGGGCCGCTCGGACTCCAGCAGCCGCACCCGGTCGCGCAGCCAGCCCGGCTGCTCTGCCACCACGTCGCGCACGGCCTGCCGGCCGGCGGCGTCCACCCGATGACAGACCAGCAGCAGCTCGAAGTCGCGGTCGGTCTGGGCGGCCAGCGAGGCGAGCGTGTCGGCCAGCATCAACGGGCGGGAAGCCCTGGTCCGGGTCACCACGCTGAGGAAGGGCGTCCCCGGCCGGACCGCGGGCTCGTGCAGGGTCTCCCGGGCGGCCTCGTCGAGGCCCACCTGGTGCAGCAGACCGGCGAGGGCGGTGGCCGGCATCGTGCCGGGGTGACCGGTGGGCAGGGGGCCGGGCGCCCGCTCGAGGAGCCGCAGCTCCTCGGCGGCGGGCTCGCGCAGCCGCGCGTCGGACTCGAGGCGCCGGTCCCGGAAGAGCGTCGCCTCCCCGACGACCCGGGTGCCGCCCGGCCGGTCGGCCGCGTGCGCCCGGACGGCCGCGAGCGCCGCGTCATGGTCGCGGACGTCACCGAGGTCGCCGAGGGAGCGCAGGGTCGACGCCCGCAGCGCGAGCGTGCCGGTCTCCCCGGCCGCCAGCGGCAGCGGGCGAGGCGCCGCCACCGCGGCGCCGGCGACCACGGCCTCGGCGAGGCGGGCGAGCAGGTCGCGGCTGGGCCGGTCCTGGGGGCGCGCGAGGACCAGCACGTCGTCATCGCCACCCCCGGCGCGGTGGCTGCGGTGGTCGTCGACCCAGGGGGACCAGAGCGCGCCGGGGCCCATCGGGAGGTGTCGCACGGTGACCTCGTGCCCCCGGGCCCGCGCCGCGGCGGCGGACTCCTCCCACGGCTCAAGGTGGGACTGAGTGAAGAACGAGGGATCCCCGGTCAGCTGCACGGTGATGGCGGCCAGTGCCATGGAACTCCTCGGGGGGCGATCGGGTCGGGTGGGGCGCGAACGCCGGATCGAAGTCTAGGCGCTGGGTCGCCGGCTGGGACGCCGTGCCGGACGGGTCGGGCCCCGAACTAGGGTTCTGCCATGAGCCAGCCCACGCCGGCCCCGGACGGGGCGCGAGTCCAGGAGGTGCGAGCCACGCTCGCCGAGCTCCAGGGGCACGAGGCCTGGGCGGTGATCCGGCTCGCGCGCAAGGAGCCCGGCGACGCCGACGTCGTCACCTTCATCGGTGGCGCGCGCAGCGAGGTCGAGTCGCTCCTCGACGTGCCGCTCGAGGACGGCGTGCCGGCTCCCGGGCGCCGCTTCGACCGGCTGCTGGCCGTGCCCTTCCGCCAGGTCCGCGAGCGCGGCTTCGAGGCCCACGACGACGGCGCCCCCCTGGTGGTCGTCGACATCGAGCTGGAGCGCCGCCACCCGGTCGCCGACGTGCTCGCCGCCATCCCGGACACCGGGATCGACTTCACCGACCGCGGCGGCTTCGAGTCCTCCGACGAGGACTACGCCAAGATCGTCGAGGCGATCATCCGCGACGAGATCGGGCAGGGCGAGGGGGCCAACCTGGTCATCGGCCGCCACTACCGGGCCGTGGTCGCCGACTGGGGTGTCGACAAGGCGCTCACCGTCTTCCGCCGGCTGCTGGAGCGCGAGCGCGGCGCCTACTGGACCTACGCCTTCTTCACCGGGGACCGCTTCCTGATCGGCGCCAGCCCCGAGCGCCACGTCAGCGTGCACGGCGGCGACGTGCGGATGAACCCGATCTCCGGGACCTTCCGGGTGGGCGGCCGCAGCGCGGCCGAGATGAAGCCGGCGCTGCTCGACTTCCTGCGCGACGAGAAGGAGATCTACGAGCTCTTCATGGTCGTCGACGAAGAGCTCAAGATGATGTGCGACCTGTGCCACGAGGGGGGCATGGTGCTCGGCCCGTTCCTCAAGCCGATGACCCACCTGGTGCACACCGAGTACCTGCTGGCCGGCCGGTCGCGCCGCGACGTCCGCGAGATCCTGCGCGACACCATGTTCGCCGCCACCGTGACCGGGAGCCCGGTGGAGAACGCCGTCCGGCTGATCAACCGCTACGAGGAGGGCGGCCGCGGCTACTACGGCGCGGCGCTGGCGCTGCTGGGCCGTGACGATGAGGGCCGGCCGACGGCCGACAGCCCCATCGTGATCCGCAGCGCCGACGTCGACCCCCAGGGGCGGATGAAGGTGACCGCCGGGGCCACGCTGGTGCGCGACTCGGACCCGGCCTACGAGGTCGCCGAGACCCACGCCAAGGCGGGCGGCATCCTCTCGGCGTTCGGCCTGGTGCCGGCCGCCGGCGCCCCCTCCGAGGGGCTTGCCGAGCTGGCCCGCGACGAGGACGTCCTGATCGCCCTGCAGTCGCGCAACCGCCGTCTCTCGACCTTCTGGCTGACCGACCAGGCGGGCTCCACCCCCGACCCGGCGCTGGCCGGGCTGCGGGTCGGGATCCTCGACGCCGAGGACGACTTCGTCAACATGCTCCGTCACCTGCTCGCGGTGATGGGGATGACCAGCGAGGTGGTCCGGCACGACGCCTACGCCGAGGGCGACCTCGACGACTACGACCTGGTGATCGTCGGCCCCGGGCCGGGCGACCCTCGGGACGGCGACGACCCCAAGATCGCCGTCGTCCGCGCGGTGGTCGGCCGGCTGCTGGCCCGCGAGCAGCGGTTCCTGGCGGTCTGCCTCGGTCACCAGACGCTCTGCCACGCGGTGGGCATCCCGCTGGCCTTCAAGGACATCGTCTTCCAAGGCACGCAGGCCTCGGTCACGATCGGCGACCGGACCGAGCGGGTCGGCTTCTACAACACCTTCGTGGGCCGGGCCGGTGACGTCCTCCCGGCCGGGGTCACCGTCGAGGCCGACGAGGAGAGCGGCGACGTGCACCTGGTCCGCGGGCGCCACTACCGGGGCATCCAGTTCCACGCCGAGTCGATCCTCACCGAGCGCGGCTTCGACCTGATCAACGAGCTGGTCTCCGACCTGCTGCTGGGGGACGACGGCTGAGGGACCTTCGTCCCGACTTGGCGCCGAGCGGCAACCCTGGAGGCCTCCGCGACGTCTCCTAGGCTGTCCACCACTGTCGTGGTGGATCAGCCCGGGGGAGGTCACGAGTGCGAGTGCGCACGTCCCGCTGGAGGACGCTGCTGGGCAGCGCCCTCGCACTCGTGGCCCTGACGGCCTGCGGCGCCGCCGTCGGCGAGGAGGCCGACCGCGTCATCCCGGGCCCCGGCTCGCGCCCCAACATCGTGCTGGTGCTGATGGACGACTTCTCCATGGACCTGCTGCCGACGATGCGCAGCGCCCAGCGGATGGCCCGCACCGGTGCCAGCTACGACCACTTCGCCGTCGACTCGCTCTGCTGCGTCTCCCGCGCGAGCCTGATGACCGGGCAGTACCCGCACCAGACGGGGGTGCGCACCAACACCTCCGAGGGGACCCTGCCCTATGGCGGCTACCCGGCCTTCGACCGCTACGGCAACGGCCCGCGCAGCTTCAACGTCCGTCTCCAGGAGGTCGGCTACGCCACCGGCTTCGTCGGCAAGTACCTAAACGAGTTCGAGTACGTCGCCGGCGTGCAGCCGATGCCCGCGGTGCCGCCCGGCTGGTCGCAGTTCCACGTGCTCTTCGGCTCCGCCTACGACGGCTGGGGCTTCGACAGCACCACGCTCGTGGACGGGCAGGCCCAGGTGCGCCACCACCCGGCACCCGCCGCAGGCTCCTCGACCGAGGTCCTCGACCGGGCCTACGCCGGGCAGGTCATCGAGGACTACGCGCTCGACTTCATCGCCGGGCAGCGCGACTCCGACCAGCCCTACTTCCTCGAGGTGGCGCCGTACGCCCCGCACAACCGGACCAACCCCGACGGTGCCTACCCCGGGGACCCGGTCTTCCCGGCGGCCTTCGCCGACCGCCCGGGCGGCACCAAGGCGGCCGGCAACTGCGGCCCGGTCGCCTGTGGCTCCCTCACCACCCGCGACCTCCCCGGCTTCGGCGACAACCGGCGCGACAACGTGCCGCGGACCCGGGGCGGGAAGCGGACGCGGCCCTGGAACACCGTCCGCACCACCTCCGCACGCGAGGCCGTCACCCACCTGCGCGACCGGGCCCGCATGGTCCAGTCGGTCGACCGCACGGTGCGCCGCATCCTGCGCGCCGTCGACGAGAACACGATGGTGGTGCTCACCTCGGACAACGGCTTCCACCTCGGCCAGCTCGGGCTGGGGATGGGCAAGGGCACCGCCTACGACACCGACGTGCGGGTCCCGCTCCTGGTGACCGGTCCGGGGGTCGTCCCCGGCCCGCGGCGCGAGATGACCAGCAACATCGACCTGGCTCCCACCTTCGAGGAGCTCGCCGGCCTCCCGCCGGCGCCGTACCGCGCGGGCACCTCCCTGGTGCCCAGCCTCACCGACCGCGACGTGCACACCCGGACCCACGTCTTCTTCGAGCACACCACCGGCACCGCCGGGGGCGACCCCGACCGGGCCTTCACCGGCGGTGAGCTGATGCGGATCCCCAGCTACGTCGCCGTCCGCACCCGCGACGCGCTGCTGGTGCGCCACGACCTCGACCCCGCGGAGGGCCGGACCCGCCACGGCTACGAGCTCTACTCCTACGACAAGCACGCGTGGGAGAAGAAGAACCAGTTCGGGGTCCGCAAGTACGCCGCGCAGCAGGCCGCGCTGATGCGCCGGCTCCGGCAGTTCGACCGGTGCAGCCGTCCCAGCGGCGACGACCCGGTGCCGGGGTCGTGCCGGGCCCTCACCCGCGGCTGAGCGGGCGCACGGACTAGATTCATCGGGTGCCGGCCACCGACGTGGTCGTGGTCGACCACCACGACTCCTACACCTGGAGCCTGGTGCACCTGGTCGCCTCGGTCACCGGGGTGCTGCCCCGCGTGGTGCAGCACGACGAGGTGGCGGCCGAGGAGGTGCTGGCCCACGCGCACGTGGTGCTCTCGCCCGGACCGGGAAGGCCCGACAGCGTCCGCGACTTCGCGGTCGGCGCCCAGGTGCTCCGCGCGGGGACCAGGCCGGTGCTCGGCGTCTGCCTCGGGATGCAGGGCCTGGTCACCTCCTTCGGTGGGCGGGTGGGCCGGGTGCCACCGGCGCACGGCGAGGTCGCCCGGATCGAGCACGACGGCGCCGGGGTCTTCGCCGGGCTGCCCCAGGGGTTCGCCGCGGTCCGCTACCACTCGCTCGCCGCCCTGGAGCTGCCCGCTGAGCTGGTCGCCACCGCCTGGGCCGAGGACGGCACGGTGATGGGCGTGCGCCACCGCACCCTGCCGTTGGAGGGCGTCCAGTTCCACCCGGAGTCGATCCTCTCCGAGCACGGCCGGGAGCTGGTCGCCAACTTCCTGGCCGGAGAGAGGACGCCGCGGTGACCCCGGAGGAGACCTTCGCCGCGGTCGCGGCCGTCCACCCGCGCTCCTTCTGGCTCGACGGCGGCGGGGCGCGGGCCTGGTCGGGCCGCCGCTCGGTCATCGGCTGGCTCGACCCCGACGACGTCTCGCTGACCTACGACGCGACCGCCGGGGTGGTGCGCCGGCACACCGGCGTCGGCCCCTCGGCCCGGGCCGAGGTCGTCGGTGACGACGTCTTCGCGGTGCTGGAGCAGGAGCTCGCCACCGGTCCCGCCGACGCCCAGTGGTTCGGCTACCTGGGCGCCGCCAGCCGGCCCGACCTGCCCGCCCGGCCCGACCCGCACCAGCCCGACGCGGTCTGGATGCGCCCGCGCCACGTCCGCGCCTTCCTCCACGACCCGCCGTCGCGGCCCGCCCGGTCGCCGCGCCCCGGCGCCCCGGCGCCGCCGGTGCCGCCGGTCCCGGAGGAGTACGCCGCCGCCTTCGCCCGGGTGCAGGAGGAGCTGCACGCCGGCAACTCCTACGAGGTCAACCTGACCCACCGCCTCGAGGCCGTCTCGGCGCTCGACCCTGCCGCCGCCTACCTGCGGCTGCGGGAGCTCAACCCGGCGCCGTACGCCGGCTTCCTGCAGCACGACGTGGCCGGCCACCGCGCCTGGCTGCTCAGCTCCTCACCCGAGCGCTACGCGCTGGTGACCGCCGACCGGTTCCTGGAGACCCGACCCATCAAGGGCACCACCGCGCGAGGCGCGACGGCCGCCGAGGACGAGGAGTCGCGGCGGCGGCTCGCGGCGGAGCCGAAGTTCCGCGCCGAGAACCTGATGATCGTCGACCTGCTCCGCCACGACCTGGCCCGGGTCTGCGAGCCGGGGACGGTCGAGGTGCCGACGCTGATGGAGGTGGAGTCCTACGAGACCGTCCACCAGCTGGTCTCCACGGTGCGCGGCCGGCTGCGCGACGACGTCTCGACCGTGGAGGCGCTGCGGGTGCTCTTCCCGGCCGGCTCGATGACCGGAGCGCCCAAGCTGCGGACGATGGAGATCATCGAGGCGGTGGAGGCGACGCCGCGGGGCGCCTACGCGGGCGCCTTCGGCTGGCTGGCCGCCGACGGCCGCGCCGACCTCGGGGTCGTCATCCGGTCGCTGACCACCTCCGGTGACGGACGCTGGCGGCTCGGCACCGGCGGCGGCATCACCGTGCGCTCGGAGGTCGCCGAGGAGCACGCGGAGACCGTCTGGAAGGCCGAGCGTCTGCTGCGGGCGCTCGAGCCCCTCAGCTGGGCCGCTCCGGCCCCGCGGTGAGGGCGAGCAGCCGTTGGGCGGCGGCATCCGCGGAGTAGTGCTCGGACCAGGTTCGTCGTGCGAGCTCCGACATGGCGGCCAGTTCGCCCGCCAGGTGCTTGTCCCGAAGTGTCAGCAACGCGTCGGCGACGGCACTCGGGTCGTTGGAGGGCGCCGCCACCCCAACGCCCTGTCCCACGATGATCTCGCCGACGTCGGTGGTCGCCTCGGAGGCGACCACCACTGGCAGCCCGAGACCGAGAAACTCTGGAATCTTAGAGGGGAAGGATGGAACGCTCACCTCAAAGGAGGTGATCGAGATGCCGACGTGGCACCGGCTCGCGTGCCGGCGGTACTCCTCACGCGGCAGGCGGCCGAGCAGGCTCACGTTCTCCAGGCCCTTCTCCTCGATCGTGCGCTCCAGGTCGGTGCGCGCGGCGCCGTCGCCGACGATGTGGAGACGTACCGGGGGGCCCGATCGGGCGGCGAGGACCTCGGCTGCCTCCACCAGGACGGCTAGGTCGCGTCCGGCCACCAACTGTCCGCCGAAGACTGCTGTGAACTCGCTGAAGCGGGGCGTGGCGGGGTCCATCTTCTCGGCGCCGGAGCTGGACCAGGGAGGCAGTAGGGCGGTCGTGCCGACGTCGCGGTGGTAGCGGCGCAAGAACTCTTCGTTGCGTGGAGTCATCACCGCGACCACGTCGGCGGCCGCGAACGAGCGTCGCTCCGTCGCCTTCATCAGGGCAGAGACGGTGGCCACGTCCGGGACATGACCGATCTCGAGCTGGTGCACGGGGAAGAAGTCCCAGAGGACAAAGATGGAACGACGGGCCCGGCCCGAGCGGCGCAGCCGGTTGGGCAGTCCGCCGGTCAGGGCTCCAATGGAGAAGTAGACGACCGCGTCGTAGGAAGGTCCATCACTCTGACCGCGGCTGTACAGCATGAGTGCGCCGACGCACGCGGCCCTGGAGAGCAGGCCAGCCCCGCGCGGCCCCAGAAGTCGGAACCAAATTGAAGCCCTACTCCAGCCGGGTGGGGACAGGTCGATCATGCGTACGCCGTCGTCAATCTGACGGTCACCCGTTCGGGTCCTTCGCGGATCGACCACGACGACGTCGACCTGTGCGCCATGGAAGGCCATCGATCTGACGAGGTCGTCGATGAGCCACGGATGCGCGGCGTCCGGGTCGAAGTCCCCTGCCACCACGAGGATTCTCGGTCTTTCCGCCACGGGTCTCCTACTTCTCGACGCTGATGAGCGCATGTTATAGGGGCGTGGCTCGGGCCAGCGCGGTCCTTGAGTACCGTGCACGCGTGCCACCGATGACTCGATCTGCCGCGCTGCGAGGACCCAGGCGATGAACCCGCTCACGCTGCTCTCCAGGATCCCCCCGTCCGTGGCCCGCGTCATGTCACTCGGCATGACGTTCTTGTTCAGCGTCGTGGTCGCCCGCGTGCTTGGCCCGGAGGATGCGGGACTGGTCTACACGGCGGTCGTTGTCTTGACCCTGGTATCAACCATCGGCCGGCTCGGCACCGACGTGGATGTGCTGCGCCGCTCCGCCACCCTGCATCGTGCCGGCGCCTTGCGGCCAGAGTCGCTCGAGTGGGGTCGGGCCCTGCGGCTCTGCCTTGGCCTCTCCGCTGCGCTCGCCGTCGTCGCGGTGGGGGCCGTGCTGGTCCTGGCGGCCTCGGGATGGTCTGACGGGGTGGCACTGGTGCTCTTCTTGGCGGCCGCGCCATTTCAGGCGCTCTCGGTCCTGTGCTCTGCGGCGCTCCGCGGGGCCGGTCGAGCGGCAGCGGGGGCCTTCGCCGAGGTCGGGCTGACCCAGGGCATCGCCACGGTGGCAGTCCTGGTTCTCGGCCTGTGGACCGATCAGTCACTGCTCGATGTCGCGCTGCTCTTCCTGATTGCGAACGTCGCGGTCGCCCTCTGGGCACTGAGTCGGGTGCGGCACATCTGGCAACCGGTCTGGGACCCAGCGGCCGCCAAGGACGGTGGGCGGGGCTGGACCACACGCGGCAATCTCGTATCCCTGATGGTCTCTGCTGTGCTCTTCTATCTGCTCACCTGGTCACCGCTGCTGGTGCTCTCGGCGGTGTCGACACCGTACGAGGCGTCGCTATACGGCGCTGCGGCGCGTTTCCCGAATTTCGTCGCGCTGATCCCCACCGTGCTGCTCACCAGCACCCTGCCGGTCCTGTCTGCGCACGTCGGGCACGGCGAAATTCACCCTGCCAACGAGGTGCTTCGGCGGTTCAATCGCAAGGCCGCTGCGGCGGCGGTCCTGGTGTCGTCGGTGCTGATCCTAGGGGCGCCCCTGGTGATGCGGCTCTTCGGCGGAGGCTTCGAGGACGGGGCTACGACGCTGCAGGTGCTGGCAGCGGGGCAGATGGTCGCCGTCCTGCTCGGACCCGCGGCGGCGCTGCCCCTCGTGGTCGGGTTGGAGCGGACGGAGGTCGGTTGGCTGGCTCTCACCTGCGTCGGAGCCTTGATTCTCGAGGCCGTCCTCGCCTGGCACTGGGGAGCGACCGGTGCGGCGGTGGGATGGGTGGTCGCCAACGTCGCCTTCGCTGCCGCCATGGTCATGGTGCTGAGGACGCGGCTCGGTCTAGTGGCCCCGCTGTCCCTAGGGCGGCGCAGGACGGGCTAGCTGTCCAACACGGAGGCGAGGATCTCGGCGTACCGCCGAGCCCCTACGTCCTCCGACATCCACTCCTCGTAGAAGACGCGACCGCTGGCGCCCATCTGCGCCAGTTGTTCGCGGTCAGCACTCAACACCTCGAGGAGCGCCGCCGCGATGCCCACCACGTCGCCTGGCGGGGCTGTTACGCCGGCGCCAGCCTCCTGGACCAGTCGCTCGACGTCGCCGCGGGCCACCGCGACGACAGGCCGACCCTCGGCCAGGACCCGCTGGAGCTTACTCGGCACCGTGACATCGAAGAGCGGCTGGTCGGCGAGGGAGACGAGCTGCGCGTCGGCCGCTGCCATCAGGCCGGCCATCTCGGTCGTCGGTTGCGGCTCGACGAAATGCACCCGTCCGGGCGCCGCGGAGAGGGCGAGCTCCTCGAGCCTTTCCTTCTCCACTCCGTCACCCACCATGACCAGGTGGCAGCGGTGGACCTCGGGGATAGAAGCCACCGCTTCGACCACGGCCGCGAGCGACTGTGCGGGTCCGTGGTTGCCGGCGTACATCACGATGAAGTCATCGGGACCCAGTCCCCAGACCTCTCGACGATCCTTGACCTCGCGCGGGTCGCCCACCCGGGGCGAGCCCGGCGTCGTCTCGATCCAGTTGTAGACGACCTCGATCTTTTCCTGGGGGACGCCGCGCTCCGCCAGAAGATCCCTCATGCCGGGCGAGATCACGACGACCTTCGCGGCCGTGCGGTACGCGAGCCCAGCGAACCAGGTCAGACCACCGTGGGCGACTCGGAAGACCGGTCCCTTGTCGAGGAAGCCGGTGGCGAAGACAGAATCCGGCCACACGTCCTGCACCACCAGCACGAAGGGCCGGCGCCAGATCAGCCGGGCCACGATAGCGGGAAGGGCGGCGGTGATCGGCGAGCCGTACACCACGTTGAGCGAGGATCGCCGAAGGCCGCCCATGCCGAAGAGCGTCGCCGAGCACGCCCAGGACACGTAGTTGAGGATTCGGCGGACCGCACTGGCATCGTGGCTCGGGTAGAGGGGAGTGCGCTGGACCCGCATGCCGTCGACGATGTCTCTCGATGGCCGACGCGCGTCGTACCCCTCCTGCACCACACCGGATGGGTAGTTGGGCACGCCGGTGAGGATCTCGACGGTCGCGCCGGACCGACCCAGCGCGCGGGCGATCCCGTCTGGCACGACGGTCGGTTCGGGGGCGAACCACTGCGAGATGAAGGTAATTCGGTGGCGCGCACTCACCGGCCGCTACCGCCGGTGACCATCTCAACGTACTCGCTCGCGTCGGCGAGTTGGTCGAAGTCCTCACGCAGCACGCCGACCTGTAGCAGGTCCACGAACTGGCCGTGGCGCCAGACGTGCTGTCGCGAGATCCCTTCACGTGACCAACCGCACTTGTCCACGTAGGCACGCAGGGACGCTGGGTTGCTCACGAGTATCGAGCCGTGGAGCCGGTTCAGGCCCACGTCGTAGAAGGCGTACGCCATCACCAGCTTGATGGCATCCGTGCCCAGACCCCGTCCGCGGACCTCGTTCGCGCCACCGAGCTTGAGTGCAGTCAGTGCGCGCCTGCTCTGGAGGTCCACGTCCCACAGGCCTGTGACGCCGATGATCCGGCCGTCCAAGTCCTCCACTACCCACCGGTGTGTGCCGCCTCCTTGAGTTGCGGCGTGCCAGCGGGTCATCTCCGCCTCGGAGTTCGGCCACCCCCAGCCAACCACGTTCCCGCGCACGGCCGGGTCGTCGTTGACAGCCTTGACCGCTGGAAGGTCCGCGACTTCCATGGTGCGAATCCGGACCTGCTTGCCGTTGAGCATCTGCACTACCTTCTCTCGTCCTGGAACGCCGCGACCGAGCGCGCGACAACTGTCATGTCCTCCACCGTGTACCGGTGGTCAACCGGTACAGAGAGGATGGCCGAGCGCCACGGTTGAGTCGGACCTACTAATCGCGGATCCTGGGGCCGGACCCAGTGGACGGGACAGAAGATCCGATCGCCGACGAGGTGGCGCCGGAGCGCCGTCGTGTCCGGTCCCTCGAGCACCACGTGCGATGGCGTGGGGGAGGATGTGGTCGTGACGGCGTATAGGGAGTCGTCCAGCAAGTCGGAGAGCGCGCCGGCGTTGGCGCGTCGGACTGCGCCCATCCGGGCGTGGTCCAGCCTCTGTAGCAGGTCGTGGGTCGCGCGGCTCATCCTCGCGGGATTGGTGTCTTCCTCCGTCGCCTGCGCTGCGCGCGCGAACAGAGGCAGGTGGTCGGCGTCGACCTGCCCTCGGAGGTGGCGAGACTTCTCGTGCATGGCCGGCAACCTCAGCCCCGCTTGCCTACCCGGGGGGAGGTCGTCGACGGCGAGTCCTGTCAGGAAGGCGCCGTCGGGAACAGGCAGCATCTTCCTCAGGCTGCCCACGCGGAAGTGCGCTGACGTGAGGCCCTCGGAGAGCACGCGGTGGCTCTCGTCGGAGAGGACGACAGCACCTCTGCCCGACTCCCTCGCCAGGAACTCCAGCCACGCGGGTGACTCCGGCACCCCGAAGTACGACATGCTCAGGACGAGCGTCTGGTAGGGCTGGTCGAGCGGACGGTCGGGTGGTGAGCAGGTCCAGTCGGCGAGGACGGGCACGAGGACGACGTCCCACCCGTCGGCAAGGAACGGAGAGAGCATCGAGTCGCAGAAGTGCCCGGGCATCACCAACGTCGTTCGCCCCTCAGAGCGCAGGTGCGACGAGAGCAGTGCGAGCGCCTGGCGGCCCGACTCGAGATACGTCACCGGTTCGCCGGACCGAACCCAGGGCAGGGGCCGGGACTCATTCGTCAGGAAGGGCAGGACGCTGTCCCGGTCGAAGTCCGAGCCCAGCTCCCACCCCGCCGGCTCAGGCTCCTTCATCGGCCTCGTCCCTCACACCGAGGTCGTCGACCTCCGCCGCGGTCTGCCCGATCTTCACGGTCCCGCCGGTGATCACTGCAGGGAGGGTCCGAACCAGGATCGACAGGTCGGACCACAGACTCATCGTCCTGATGTACTCGAGGTCTGACTCGATCCGTGTCGACCACGGGGCCGCGTTCCGGTAACGGATCTGGGCGAGGCCGGTGAGCCCCGGCCGAACTGCCAACCGACGCGCCTGGGTAGGGGTGTAACGGGTGGTCTGCTCCACCAGGGCGGGTCGAGGACCGACGAGACTCATGTCGCCCTTAATGATGTTGACCAGTTGCGGGAGTTCGTCCAGGCTCGTCTTCCGCAGGAGGCGACCCACCGTGGTGACCATGTCGGCCGTCGGGTAGCCGCCGCTCGCCTCGTGCGTCCCGACCCGCATTGTGCGGAACTTGATCAGGGCGAAAGGTTGGCCGTCGACCCCGGCCCGGTCCTGGCGGAAGTAGACCGGGCGTCCAGAGGACGTGCCAATCGCTAGGGCGCACACCAGGTGCAGCGGGGCGGTGACCACTGCCACCAGGCCAGCTACGACCAGGTCGATCATGCGCTTGCCGCCTCGTTCATACAGCCCCATCAGGAGATCCTGAACTGTGGGAAGTGGCGGCTGGAGAGAAGCTCGTCCAGCGGCCTGTCGAGTTGCTGCGCCCGTGCGACCACGGCCGCCTGGTATCCCTGCTCGTCGATTACCACGCCATGGGCGTCGAAACTCAACACGTCACCTCCGAAGGACCGCTTGAACTTGAAGAGCGAGTCGCCATTGCTTACTCCACCGCCGAGGTGGAGTTGGGCCACCCCGTGCTCGCCAGCCCACCTGATCGCCTGCCAGATCAGTTGGTTGGTCGCCCCGGCTCGTCCAGCCTGGGGCTCCGAGCCGGACAGGTGGTAGTGCAGCAGGTGCCTGTGCCGCATGAACAGGGCGCTCGCGACCTCACGGCCGCCACCGTCGCAGGCCGACCCGATGAGCAGATCCCCTTGCAACCCACGGAGCAGCAGGTCGTAGTAGTCCTGGGCGAAGAAGTACCGAGCGCTGGCTCCGCGACGCTCCATCGCGCCCTCGTAGAGCCGGCGGAAGCCGCTGGTGGGTTCCAGGTCTTCCGGCACGGCGGGACGGACCACGGAGGTGTAGCCGTCGCGGTCGGCCTTTCGGATGCTGGTCCTGCTGCGGCCCTCCATCCGCCTCCATGCGGCGTCCGGGTCTCCGCAGGCGACCAGCACCGTTGCATGGCCGGTCGTCACCCGGACGTCGGGAATCACGAGCGGGTCAGGGACCAGAGGTGACTGGCGCAGGAACACCCCCAGGACGCCCCGCTCGCGCAGGGCCGCCGTCGCCTGCTCGTACGCGGCACGACGGTCGGCGGTCGTCAGCTCCTCGCTTGCGTAGACGCCGGCGTACCCGTACGGGCTCGCAGCGTCGAGGCCAAGGTCGGACTCCCGGAGGTGCACCGGCATCTGCCACCGGCCATCGAAGGCGAGGAGCGTCAACCAGCCACCAGCGCCGTGGGCCTCCTCGGCGCCGCCGTAGGCGTCACCGAAGTAGACGTCTGGGCAGGGAAATCCCCCGGCCGCGAATGACTCTCGGGTGTGAATCTGCAGGTCGTGCATCATCCCTGCTCCTGCCTACCCCTGCCGAGACCGCGGCCGCGGTCCGGCATCGGAACGCTGCCCTGCTGCGTGGGCAGCTAGGAGGAAGACGACCAGCCACTGCGCGAGCGCGACGGGTCCGGCGAACGCATGAAGGGAGGATTCGAGCATCTCCTGGACGGTGAGGGCGGCGAGGATCGCGACGGCGGGCGCGGTCCAGCGCGGCGCACACAGGAGCAGACGGAGGGCCAGGAAGAGGAAAAGGGCAAAACCGACCACCCCGAGCTCCAACAAGAACGCGAGCCCCAGGTTGTGCGTCGAGGCCTCCAAGGGCAGGACCCGCTCGGAGGTCCGGTACCCGTGGCCGAGCACCGGCTTCTCTGCGATCTCCTTCACTGCCTCCCTGTAGAGGTCGAGGCGCCCACTGGTCATGTCGGTCTCGGCCGCGTCCCGGACGAAGAGCTTCTTGACGGCGCCGGGCTCACGCTTCTCGGAGGCGACCTGCGTCTCCGGGTTGTAGACGTCGAGAGAGGACGCCCAGGCCCACGCGCCGCCGCCGATCACCGCGGCGGCGAAAGCCGCGGCCAGCACGGGCACGATGCCTTGCCGGAGTCGACGGCGCAGCGCGTGGGAGCCGAGCAGAAGCATCAGGCCGCCGACAATGAGGGCCAGCAGGGCGCCCCGCGAGCCGCTCCACAGCATCGACACCACGGAGAGCCAGACTGCGAAGGCGACCATGAGGAAGGTGCGTCGCCCGAGGTCGTAGGAAGCCACGAGTGTCGCACCCACCAGTGCCAGAGTGGCGCACATCATGCCCAGGAAGTTCGGGTTCCCCAGCACTCCCTGCAGTCGTCCGGCGACCCCGATCGTCTCCGGCCGTCCGAGACAACGGAGGACGATACCCAGCGCGACGACCGCAGTTCCCCAGCCGAGGATCAGCAGGAGATCCTGCTGAAGGCGTCGGGATCCGCGCCGACTGCCCGTGGTGACGAGGAAGCACAGCACGACCGCCATCACCGCGGCCTGGCCAAGACTGTGGACCGTATCAATGCTCCAGGCGGCGGATCCGGCGCTGAAGACCACCAAGGCAGCCGCGGCGATCCACACCGGTCGGAGATGCGGGGCGTCGACATCGCGCGGAGACATCCACATCGCCACCGTGGCCGCCGCCAACGACACCAGGATCAACAGTAGCCACACGTTGCCGTCGAGCCTCGAAGCCACCGGGTTGACCCGTAGCACGGCGATGCTGAGGGCGACGACCACCGCCACTGACCATATCGCCTCACCGTAGCGTCGACCATGTGGGTCGCGTGTCTCCTCGGCCTGCATGATGCTCCCCCTGGGATCGGACATCCTCACCCTCTCTGGCTGGCCTCATCGGCCGCCGTCACCCGCCACTGCGGCAGTCAGGTTACTTGGGTCGGCCCGCGGTCGAAGATTCCTCCCGGCAGCCCCACTGCGTGCCGCGCCTGACGCAGGGTCGCTCTGCTTGTCTGATGGGGGCAACCTCAGGCCGCTCAGGTGAGCTCGTCGGCCTCGAAGTCGGGGTGCCGGCTCGAGACCTTGCGCGCGGCGGCCAGGTGGCCACCGAGGTAGCCACCGACGCCGAGGGCGGTGCCGCCGGCCAGGGACAGCGCGACGCCGCGCCCGTGGTGGCCGCGGACGCGCGCCACCAGGGAGGCGCTGTAGAGCCCGATCGCGGCGACGTTGGAGAGGGCGTGCACCACGCCCACCCGCTTCTCCGCGGTGCCGGTGCGGTGCCACTCCGCCCAGCCGGCCAGCGCGGTGGGCAGCGAGGCCGCCAGGCCGCCGCCGACCAGGAGCCGGCTCGCTGGCCGGGCGCTCTCCCCGCCGACGAGGTCGAGGACGGAGGCCGACATCCACATGCCGATGGGCGCATCGGTCATCACGGGGTGGAGGGCATGGCCCAGCCACTCACCCTGGAGGAGCCGACGCCGGCCCTCGCTGCCGACCAGGGCGTCGACGAGCGGCTGGTAGAAGCCGACGAGGGGGTCGAGGCGCGGGCTGCGCTCCAGCGCCTGGGTCGCGCGGACGAGCGGGTTCGAGGAGGTGGTGGCCATGTCACCCGGTACCCAGCGGGGCCCACGGCGAAGCCTCAGCCCGGCTCCGTCGTCGAGGTCCCCGGCAGCCACATGACCAGGCGGGCGCCGCCGCTGGGGGAGGTGTCGGCGCGCACCGCTCCGGAGTGGCGCTCGGCCGCCTGGCGGACGATGGACAGGCCCAGGCCGGAGCCGGGCAGCGCCCGGGCGTCGTCGGAGCGGTAGAACCGGTCGAAGACGTGTGGCAGGTCCTCCGGGGCGATCCCCGGCCCCTCGTCGTCGACGGTCAGCACGCCCTCGGAGAGCCGCACCGTGACGGTCCCGTCGGGCGGGCTCCACTTCGCGGCGTTGTCGAGCAGGTTCGTCACCGCCCGCTCCAGCGCCGGGGCCTCGCCGCGCATCGGCCACGGCTCCACGTGGACGTCGAACCGGGCGGCGGAGCGGCGGCGCACCCGGGCGACCGCCCGCTGCACCACCTCGGCGAGGTCGAGCTCGGCGACCACGTGGGACAGCGGCTCGTCGCGGGCCAGCTCGACCAGGTCGCCGACCAGCGTGGAGAGCTCCTCGATCTGGGCGCGCACGTCGTCGAGCAGCTCGGCCCTGGCCTCGGGGGGCAGCCCGTCCCCGGCCTGGCTGAGCAGGTCGAGGTTGGTGCGCAGGCTGGTCAGCGGGGTGCGCAGCTCGTGGCCGGCGTCGGCGACCAGGCGCCGCTCCCGGTCCCGGGAGGCCGAGACGGCCTGCACCATCTCGTTGAAGGCCCGGGCCAGCCGGGCCACCTCGTCGTCGCCCTCGACCTTGATCGGCCGCAGGTCCTGGGTGCGGGCGATCCGCTCCACGGCGCCGGTGAGCCGGCGTACCGGGCGCAGCCCGTTGCGCGCCACCAGCCAGCCGGCCAGCGCCGCCACCAGCACCCCGGTGCCGCCGAAGATCGACATCACGGTGCCGACGCCGCGCAGGGTCCGGTCGGTGTCGGCCAGCGGCTGGAGCAGCACCAGCGCCTGCCCGGGCCCGGCGGGGACGGTCGCCACCCGGTAGCGGACCCCGCCCTCGGCCCTCAGGGTGCGGACGGACTCGGGGCGCTCGCCGGCAGCCACCTCGAGCTCGGGGGGGCCGAGGCGGAAGGCGGGCCCGTCGCTGTCGGCGGTGAACCACCGGCGGTCGGAGGTGATGAAGACGACGCGGACGTCGGCGGCGCCGAGCATCCACGGGGGCACCTCGCGGAAGGTCATCTCCGCGAGGGTGCTGTAGGAGGCCGCGCGGGAGGCGCGGTCGAGCAGCGAGGAGTCCAGGCTCGACTGGAGCTGCATCCGCACCGTCAGGAAGGCGCCAGCGGCCATGAAGGCGATCGCCACGCCCACGGCCATGGTGGTGAGCAGGGCGACCCGGCTGGCCAGCGAGCGCCGGTAGTGGAACCCGGTCATGCCTCGGCTCACGCCTCCCTGAGCACGTAGCCGACGCCGCGGACGGTGTGGATCAGCCGCGGCTCGTGGTCGGCCTCGGTCTTGCGGCGCAGGTAGCCGACGTAGACCTCCAGCGAGTTGGCGCTGGTGGGGAAGTCGTAGCCCCACACCTCCTCGAGGATGAACGAGCGCTCCAGCACCCGTCGTGGCCGGCGCATGAACATCTCCAGCAGGGTGAACTCGGTGCGGGTCAGCTCGATCAGGCGCTCGCCGCGCCGCACCTCGCGGGTGGCGAGGTCCATCGACAGGTCGGCGAAGGTCAGCACCTCGTCCTCGCCGTCGTCCCCGGGCGCGGCCCGGCGCAGCAGGGCCCGCAGCCGGGCGAGCAGCTCCTCGAGGGCGAAGGGCTTGGTGAGGTAGTCGTCGGCACCGGCGTCGAGACCCTCGACGCGGTCGCCGACCGCGTCGCGGGCGGTGAGCACCAGGATGGGCAGGTCGTGCCCGGCGGCGCGCAGGGCGCGGGTGGCGTCGAGCCCGTCGAGCCGCGGCATCATCACGTCCATCACCACCACGTCGGGGGCGGCGGCGGCGATGCTGGCCAGCGCCTCGGCCCCGTCGGAGGCCAGCGACACGGCGTAGCCGTTGAACTCCAGGGAACGGCGCAGCGACTCTCGGACGGCCCGGTCGTCGTCGACGACCAGGACCCGGGGGCGGGCGGGAGCGTTCTGCACGGCACCACTGTGCCAGCCGCGCCTGAGTGGCGCCTGTGAGCGCCGGCCCGATTCGGACGGAACCGGGACAACCGGCGCGCCGCGTCCCTACTCTCGTGGCGTGAGCCGTCTCCTGCATCCCGCCGCCGTGGTCGTCCTGGGCCTGCTGACGACGCTGACCGGCCTGCTGCCGGCCACCGTCGCCGCGGCGTCCGACTCCTCCAGGACCACCCGCGAGTACACGCGGCAGGCGGCCCGCTACGACCAGCGCGAGGCCGCCGCGGGCCTGCTGCCCGCGGCCGAGGTGTGGCAGGTGCCTGAGGCGGCGTACCCCCAGAACCCGTCGAACCCGCTGGCGGGACGCCGCTGGGGGGTCTACCTCGGTCCGCAGGACCAGGTCTACTCCCCCTTCCTCGCGGCCACCGGCGAGGAGCAGGCACAGCTGGCCAAGATCGCGTACCGGCCCCGGACGAAGTGGTTCGGCGGCTGGATCCCGGACGAGGAGATCACCGCCAAGGTCGCGAGCTACGTCGAGACCTCCCAGGCGGGCGACCCGGAGGCGCTGGTGCAGATGGCCCTCTTCCGGATGTCGCCGTGGGAGGGCGAGGCGTGCGAACGCCCCTCCACCCCCGAGGAGCGGAGCAGCTACAAGACCTGGATGCGCAACGTGGCCGCGGGCATCGGCTCCGCCCCGGCACTCGTGGTGATGCAGCCGGACATGCCGTTCTTCTGGTGCACCCCCGACCGGGGCGCGAAGGCCCGGCTGCTCTCCTACGCGACCCGGATCCTCAGCGAGCTGCCGCGCACCGAGGTCTACCTCGACGCCGGCGCCGCGGACTGGTGCAAGAAGGGCACCGGCCAGCAGCCCGAGCACTGCGCCGACCTGCTGAGCCGGGTCGGCATCCAGTACGCCCGCGGCTTCGCCCTCGACTCCACCCACTACACCGGGCCGGTGGAGAACATCCTGCACGGCAGCGAGATCGTGCGGATCCTGCGCAAGCGCGGCTTCGGGCACAAGAACTTCATCATCGACACGGCCAAGTCCGGCCGGCCAACGATGTGGCCGCAGGTCATCCCGGCGGCGCCGGGCGAGAAGAACGACAACGCCCGCACCTGCCGGAGCCACCGGATGAACCGCTGCGTGACGCTCGGCATCCCGCCGACCGTCCGGACGGCGGACGACCGCTGGGGCCTGCCCGCCGACATCCGGCGGCTGGCGCGGCGCCACGTCGACGGCTTCGTCTGGTTCGGCCGCCCGTGGCTCCACTACCAGGCGGACCCGTTCGTCCTCTCCCGGGCGCTGGAGATGGGGCGCTCCACCCCCTGGCCGGGGCCACTGCTCCAGTAGCGCCGCGCTAGTAGCGCCGCGCCACCTCGCCGGCCCGCGACCCGTAGCCGCCCCCGAACATGCACGCGTGGACGAGCAGCGGGAAGAGCTGGTGCAGCCCCTGACGCTCCTCCCACCCGTCGGCGAGCGGGGCGCTCTCCTGGTACCCGGCCATCACCCGCGCCAGGTGGGGGAGCCCGAAGAGGGAGAGCATCGCCAGGTCGGTCTCCCGGTGGCCGCCGTGGGCGGCCGGGTCGACCAGGTGGACGCGACCGTCGTGGCCCCACAGGCAGTTCCCGTTCCACAGGTCGCCGTGCAGCCGGGCCGGCGGCTCGTCGGGGACGAGCGCGGGGAGGCGGCCCACCAGGGCCTCGATGCTGCGCGCGTCGTCGGGCTCGATCGCGCCGCGGTCCTGGGCCAGCTTGAGGTAGGGCAGCACCCGGCGGGTGGCGAAGAACTCCGCCCAGGTCGGCGCCGCGCGGTTGGGCAGGGGGAGGCGGCCGATGAAGCCGTCGCGGTGCCCGGCGCCGGTCGCCCCGAAGGCCGCCGCGCCGGCACGGTGGGTGGCGGCCAGCCGGTGCCCGAAGTCGGCGGCGGCGTCGGCGCCGGGCCTTCCCGGCTCGATCCAGCCCACGATCAGGCAGTCCTGGTCGACGGCCAGCACCCGCGCCACCGGCGCGCCGTCGGCCACCTCGCCCAGCCACCGCAGGCCCTGCGCCTCGACGGCGAAGAAGTCCCGGGGAGGGTGCGGCAGGCTCTTCATCAGGGCGGTGGTGCCGTCGTTGAGGCGCAGCCGGGTGGCGGTGGCGATGTCGCCGCCGGCCACCGGTGCGGTGCTCACCACGGGAGTGCCCAGCAGGGCCTCCGCGCGGCGGGCCACGGCGGGCTGCCGGGTCACGGCCCTGACGCGAGCTCGTCGCCCACGGCCTCGACCAGGGCGGCGCTCGTCCGCTCGACCATCTGCAACACCTCCGAGAAGCCCTCCTCACCACCGTAGTACGGGTCCGGAACCTCGCCCCCGGGGTCGACGGGGTCGAAGTCGCGGAAGAGCCGCACCCGGGCGTCCTCCTCCGCGGGCGCCAGGGCGCGCACGTCGGTCTCGTTGCTGCGGTCCATCACCAGGACCAGGTCGAGGTCGTCGAAGCAGTCGGCCGTGAACTGCCGGGCCCGGTGCCGGGTGGCGTCGTAGCCGGCGGCGCTCAGGGTGGCGGCGGCCCGGGGGTCCATCTCCTTGCCGACGTGCCAGCCGGCGGTGCCGGCGCTGCGGACCTCGACGCGGGCCGCGAGCCCGGCCTCGGCGACCTGCCGCTCGAGGACCACGTGGGCCATCGGCGAGCGGCAGATGTTGCCCAGGCAGACCACCCCGATCCGGTAGCGGCCCAGGGTGCGCGGGCGAGGAGGGCGCGGCATCTCAGTCGTCGCTCAGCACCGTCTCGAAGAACCAGCCGACCAGGGAGATGACCACCGACCCGCCGACCGCGGTCCAGAACCCGTGCACCTCGAAGCCGAGGCCCAGTTCGTCGGCGATCCACGCGGTGAGCTTGAGCAGGAAGGCGTTGATCACCAGGAGCAGCAGGCCCAGGGTGAGGATGATGAAGGGCAGCGAGAGCAGCTTGAGGACCTTGCCGACCACGATGTTGACCCCTCCCAGGACGAGCGAGACCGCGATCAGCGGGCCGATCTTGTCCTGCACCTCGGTGCTGAAGGGGGCCGAGGCTCCCTCGAAGGAGATGCCGTCGAAGAGCCAGGCGGCGGTCGCCACGGCGAGGGCCGTGGCCACGAGCCAGATGAGGAAGCGCATGCCCCCACCCTAGGGGCGCCCGGGTGGGCGGGGTCAGGTGAGCGCGACGGGGTCCTCGGGGTGGGTGGCGCGGGCGGTCTGCGCCAGCAGGATCCCGGCGACCACGGCCACGCAGCCCATGACGGCCACGGCGCTGAGGCTCTCGGCGTACCAGGCCCAGCCCAGGGCGGCCGCGCCCACCGGCTCCAGCATCGCGATCGCGGTGACCAGGGTGGCGGGGATGAAGCGCAGCGCGACCAGCTCGACGCCGAAGGGGGCGAGGGTGCCGAGCAGCACCACCCAGGCGAGCACCAGCCACAGCGGCACCGAGAGGTGGTCGAGGTTGCCCTGCAGCGAGACCGACGCGGCGAAGTCGGCCTTCACGCTCCACACCGGCGAGGCGATGTTCATCGCCACGGTGGCGACCCCGAAGCCCCAGAGCATCACCTGGACCGACGACATGCCCCTCTCGTGGCAGGCCTCGCCGAGCAGGAAGTACGCCGCGAAGCAGACGGCGCCGCCCAGCCCTGCGAGCACCCCCAGGGAGTCGAAGGAGGCGCCCTCCCAGATCTCGGTGGCCGCGGCCAGCCCGGCCACCGCCAGGCCCAGGCCCCACCAGAGGCGGGCGGTGACCCGGGCGCCCTGGACGAACTTGGCCCACAGCGCCACCAGGATCGGCGCCTGGTACTCCAGCAGCAGCGCCAGGCTGATGGTCAACCGGTCGAGCGCCACGAAGTAGCACAGCTGGAGCAGCGCCACCCCGACGAGGCCCAGGCCGAGGACCAGCGGCACCTGGCGGCCACGGGGCAGCCGGAGAGCGGAGCGCTGCCACAGCGCCGCGATCACCAGCAGCGTGACGAAGGTGCCGGTGATCCGCAGCGAGGTCAGCTCCAGCGACTCGATCCCGTTGCGCAGGGCGACCCGGGAGACCCCGGAGTTGATGATGAACAGCACCGCGCCCAGGACCACCAGGGAGACGCCGATCCGGCGCGGGGCAGCCATAGGTGCATTGTCCCGCAGGTAGGCTGATTGTCGATGATCGAGGTGGGGGCCGCGGCGCTGATGGTGGGAGGAGCCGCGGTCTCGGGGCTCTTCCTGGCCCTGGTCGGGCTGATCCTGGCCAGATGGCTGGGGCCCGTGACGGCCTTCGCGCTGACCGGCTTCGTGTGGGCCCTGGTGGTCATCGCCCTGGTCACCCTGGTGCCGCCGACCGGCACCACGACCCTGGTGCCGGCCCAGCCCGGGGGTGAGGTCTGCTCCACCGACTACGGGGGGCCGGCGCCCGAGGGGTTCTGGATCTTCAGCGGCACCCAGCGGATGCTCAACACCGCCCTCTTCGTGCCGGCCGGCGCCCTGCTGGTGCTCGGCCTGGGGCGCTGGCGGGCGGCCTGGGTGCTGGTGCCGCTGGGCCTGGCCGGCCTGGTCGGCTACTCGGTGCTGATCGAGCTGACCCAGCTCGAGCTGGCCCGCATCGACCGCTCCTGCGACGTCACCGACGTGGTCGACAACTCCACCGGGGCGCTGCTCGGGGCGGCGGTCGGGCTGGCCCTGACCCTCATCCTCCAGCCCTGGCGGCGGCGTCACTAGGGTGACGGGCATGGACCAGACCCCCCGCCCCCGGAGCGCCGTCTCCGCCCTCGGGGCCTACGTCGCCGGCCGGCCGCCGACCCCGCGTCCCGGGCTGACGACCTACAAGCTCTCCTCCAACGAGAACCCCTACCCGCCGCTGCCCGGCGTGCTGGAGGCCGCCGTGGAGGCGGCGGCGCAGGTGAACCGCTACCCCGACATGGGCAGCGCCGCGCTCTACGAGGCGCTCTCGGACCGGCTGGAGGTGCCGACCGACCACCTGGCCGTCGCCACCGGCAGCGTGGGGCTGATCTACCAGCTGGTCAGCGCCTTCTGCGACCCCGGCGACGAGGTGGTGCACGCCTGGCGCTCCTTCGAGGCCTACCCGATCGCGATCGCGGTGGCCGGGGCCGTGGCGGTGCCGGTGCCGCTGACCCCCGAGGGGCGCCACGACCTCGACGCGATGGCGGCGGCCATCACCGACCGGACCCGGGTGGTGCTGGTCTGCACCCCCAACAACCCCACCGGGCCCGCGGTCACCGCGACCGAGCTCGAGGCCTTCCTGAACGACGTCCCGCGGCACGTGCTGGTGGTGGTCGACGAGGCCTACACCGAGTTCGTCCGGATGGCCGACCCGGTCGACGGGGTGGACTGCGTACGCCGTCACCCCCACGTGGTCTCCACCCGCACCTTCTCCAAGGCCTACGGGCTGGCCGGCTTCCGGATCGGCTACGCGATCGCCCAGCCCCCGCTCGCCGCGGCGCTGCGGGCGGTCTCGCTGCCCTTCGGCGTCAGCCACGTCGCCCAGGCGGCGGCGATCGCGTCGCTGGCCGCCGAGCCCGAGCTGCTGGAGCGGGTCGAGGCGCTGGTCGGGCTGCGCGAGCGGGTCGTCGCGGGCGTCCGGGAGGCCGGCTGGCGGATCCCTGAGGCCCAGGGCAACTTCGTCTGGTTCCCCGCAGGCGAGCGGACGCCGGAGCTGGTCGCGGCCGCCGAGGAGCTGGGCATCACGGTGCGGCCCTTCGCCGGCGAGGGCGTGCGGGTGAGCATCGGGGAGCCCGAGGCGTGCGAGCGGATCGTGGAGCTGGCCCGGCGGGTCACCCCCTGAGCAGGTGATGTGACCGATCAGTACCCGGTCCCGTCTCGCCTCCCTCCGGCCCGGCGGGTTACGGTCTTGCCCATGAGCACCACGTGGAAGCCCGGTGACGTCGTCGTGCGACGTGAGATCCTGCGCGGCCAGCCGTGGATCGGCTGGTCCGTCCGGGTCGTCGAGGACTCCTTCGACCTGCTGGCCGTCTTCCTGCCCTCCGGCTCCGAGCTGGGCTTCGGCGCCGCCGAGTCGCTCGGCTGGGAGCACCCGTGGAAGTCCGCCGGCCGCCGCGCCTGGAGCGGTCACGGCAAGCTGGTCCTCCAGCGCCCCGACGACGCCTACGCCGTGGAGCTGTCCTGGAAGGGCCCGCAGCGCGAGTTCGAGGGCTGGCGCATCCTGCTCCAGGAGCCCATCCGCCGCCACCCGCGTGGCTTCGACACCCTCGGCCACGGCCTCGACTTCGAGATGGCCCCCGACGGCAGCTGGAAGCGGCTGCCCGACACCACCTTCGAGCAGCGGGTGGCCCAGGGCCGCTACGACGCCGCGCAGGCCGAGCAGATCCGGGGCGTCGCGGCCGGGATCGAGTCGATGCTCTCGTGGCGCAACCAGTGGTGGGACCGCTCCTGGGCCTCCTGGACGCCCCCCGCCGACTGGGCCGCGACCACCCTGCCCAGCGGCTGGGACGAGGCCGGCGCTCGCTCCCGAGTCGCCGGCTGACCCTCACGGGGGCCGGGCTAGGGTCGAGGCCATGAGCGCCGACCTGACCCCGACCTACACCGAGAAGGGCAAGGCGTTCGAGCGGGACATGGACTACATCCCCGACCGGATCCTCGCCGGGGAGCGTCCCCGGGACCCGCACGACGCCGAGTACGGCGGCCGCGACGGCGTGCAGGTCTGGCCGGTCGAGCCGGGCCGCTACCGGCTGGTCGCCGCCCCCGCCTGCCCGTGGGCCAACCGGTCGCTGATCGTCCGCGAGCTGCTCGGCCTGCAGGACGTGATCAGCGTCGGCAAGCCCGGCCCCACCCACGACAAGCGCTCGTGGACCTTCGACCGTGACCCGGGCGGGCGCGACCCCGTGCTGGGGATCGAGCGGCTCCAGGAGGCCTACCTCAACCGGTACCCCGACTACCCCAAGGGGATCACCGTCCCCGCGATGGTCGAGGTCGAGACCAAGCAGGTCGTCACCAACGACTTCCCGTGGATCACCCACGACCTGTTCTTCGAGTGGCGCGAGCACCACCGCCCCGACGCCCCGGACCTGTGGCCCGACGACGTCCGCGACGAGATGGAGACCGTGATGAAGCGGATCTTCACCGAGGTCAACAACGGCGTCTACCGGTGCGGCTTCGCCGGCTCCCAGGAGGCGTACGACGACGCCTACGACCGGCTCTGGACCGCGATGGACTGGCTGGAGGAGCGGCTGGCGGACCGTCGCTACCTGATGGGCGAGGCGATCACCGAGGCCGACGTGCGGCTCTTCACCACGCTGGTCAGGTTCGACCCGGTCTACCACGGTCACTTCAAGTGCAACCGCAACAAGCTCACCGAGATGCCGAACCTGTGGGGCTACGCCCGCGACCTCTTCCAGACCCCCGGCTTCGGCGAGACGGTCGACTTCGAGCAGATCAAGGCGCACTACTACGTGGTGCACACCGACATCAACCCGTCCGGGATCATCCCGAAGGGCCCCGAGCTCGAGTCGTGGCACAGCGCCCACGGGCGCGAGCGGCTGGGGACGGGAGCGCGCTAGAGCGGCCACTCCTCCCAGAGCACGGTGCCGGCCGGACGCACCCGCAGCACCGGGTCGGCCTCGACCGCGCCGGCGTCGTCGGCCAGCGCCACCGCGAAGCCGCAGTCCGGCGGGGCGGCCGGGTGGCCGGCGACCACGTCCGGCCGCGGCAGCCTGGTGGCCCGCACCGGCCGGTCCTGAGGCGACCCGGCGGCGCGCACCGCGAACTCCAGCGGGCGCCCCTGCGGGTCGTAGGCCCAGCCGGTGGCGACGCTCCCGGACACCTCGTCCACGCACCACGGCAGCCGGTGGTCCCACCCGGGGCGCCGGGCGTCGAGCAGCGGGAGGGTGAGACCGCGGGCCGGGGCCCGCAGCTGCTGCAGCACGCCCAGGTCCTCGGCGGCGGCGACGACCAGGGCCTCGCCGCGCTCCGTCAGGGCCTGCTGCGCCCGCGCGACGGCGGCCCCGGCCCCGACCCGGGCGCGGAAGGCGGCCAGGGACCGGGCGTGGTCGGCCAGCGGGCCGGGCAGGTCGGGGAAGGGCAGCACCGGCGTGCCGGCAGCGACGAAACCGGGGCGGTTGGCCTTGACCGCGATCTCGCTGCCGGTCTGTCGCAGCCCCCGCGCCAGGGAGCCGAGGTACTCCACCGGCGAGCGGTGCACCGCGTGCAGCACGAACGCCTCGGGCAGGGTGTGGCAGCGCTCCGCGAGCCAGTCGGCCGGGACCAGGCTGCCCCACTGCTGCGCCTCCTCGTCGGTCAGCGGGAAGGGCTCGCGGACCAGCAGCCGTCGTCCGCTGTGGGTGCGCGCGGTGTGGGTGCGCAGCTGGCGGACCCGGTCACCGAGCCGGACCACCGACTTGACGTGCGGGTCGAGCTGGAGGGCGGGCCGGCTCGCGAAGGGGTGCCGGAAGGGCGCGGCGTCGTCGTCGGGGACGTCGAGGCACCAGGGGAAGGAGACGACGGCGACCTCCTCGTCGTCGCCGACGAAGTCGCCGACCGGGGTGGTCAGGTCGCGCGGGACCCAGTACTCGTCGAGGTCGAGGAAGGCCACGTGGGTGGCGCCGCGCTGCTCGGCGCGCCGCGCGAGCTGGGCGTAGGCCCGGTGCTGGAAGTTGCGCCCCGTCGCCAGGCACCTGTCGAGCATCCGGTCGGCGTTGCGGTAGTGCACCCGCGGCTCCACCGCGCGGACCGCCTCCAGGATCTCCACCGAGGTGTCGCTGGTCCGGTTGAGGAAGAGGTCGATCTCGTCGAACCCGGCGCGCAGGTGGTGGTGGATCCAGTCCACCAGGTAGGGCCCCTCGTCCTTGGCGATCGCGGCCAGGACGATCCTGCGCGGGGGAGCCGAGGTCATGGCCGCGAGGGTATCGGGGGTACGGGGAGGCCATGGGACGTGGTGAGCTGAGGATCGGCATCAGTGGCTGGCGGTACGCCGGTTGGCGGGGCGACTTCTACCCGAAGGGGCTGCCCCAGCGGCGCGAGCTGGAGCACGCCGCCTCCCGGCTCACCTCCATCGAGATCAACGGGTCCTTCTACTCACTCCAGCGCCCCAGCTCGTACGCCGCGTGGCGTGAGGCCACCCCGGACGACTTCGTCTTCGCCGTCAAGGGCGGGCGGTTCATCACCCACCTCAAGCGGCTGCGCGACGTCGACGCCGCCCTGGCTAACTTCTTCGCCTCCGGGCTGCTGGCGCTCGGTCCCAAGCTGGGCCCGGTGCTCTGGCAGCTCCCGGCGAACCTGCCCTTCGACGCCGAGGTGCTCGACGACTTCCTCTCCCGGCTGCCGCGGACCACGGCCGAGGTGGCCGAGCTCGCTGCCCGGCACGACGACAAGCTCGCCGACGACCGGGCCCTGACCGTGGCCGAGAGCGACCTCCCGGTGCGCCACGCGCTGGAGTTCCGCTCCCCGACGTTCGTCACCGACCGCGCCTACGACCTGCTGCGCGAGCACGGGGTGGCCTGCGTGCTCGCCGACACGGCGGGTCGCTGGCCCCGGGTCGAGCAGGACACCGCCGACTTCCGCTACGTCCGGCTGCACGGCGACTCCGAGCTCTACACCAGCGGCTACTCCGCCACGCCGCTCGACGCCTGGGCGCGCAGGTGCCGGGAGTGGTCCGAGGCCGGCCAGGACGTCTTCGTCTACTTCGACAACGACGCGAAGGGGTTCGCCCCGCACGACGCGACGGCGCTGCTGGAACGGCTCGACCGCCCCTCCCGGCTGCCGGCGTAGGAGGCGGCCCGCACCCGGGCCACCCAGCGCGGGACGAAGTGCCAGCCGGGCGGCTCGTGCAGCACCGGGTCGAAGTCGACGGCCGGGCGCTCCGGGCCGGTGAGCTCCAGCTCCCCGCGCTGCAGGACGCCGTCCACCCCGTCGACGCGCACCTGGAACAGGGCCGGGAGGAGCGCCACGACGTCGTGCACGTCGGGGGTGGCCAGGCGCGGGTCGTCGGACTCCACCACGACGCGGGCCCGGACGCCGTCCTCGGACTCCCAGGCCAGCAGCGAGGTCAGGCTCACCGCACCCCAGGCGCCCGCCGGCCACAGGGTGGAGCGCCGCCAGCCCCGGCCACCGGCGCTGCTGGCCACCAGGACGTCGACCGGCCGGTCGCGGTCGGCGTAGCGCAGCCCCAGACCGAGGATGTCGGGCGCGTCGCCCGGGGTGCCGAGGGCCTTGGAGATCCGCACCAGGCAGTCGGTCTCGCCGACGGGGAGCGGACCCTGGCCGCTGACCCGCAGCCGGGCCACGAGCGTCACCCCGCGAGGGTGGAAGAAGCGTGCCCCGCGGGCCCGGGAACCGAGCCGGAACGCGGCGCGGCCCGCGGCGGCCAGCGGAGCGACGAGGTCCATGCCGGGTGGGTACCCGATCAGCGGCGCAGCCACCCGGTCACGGTCGGCAGGCCGCCGACCCAGCGCAGGCGGGCGGCATACATGGCCCGCCGGCCGCGCTGGCGCTCCTTCTTGGACCAGTCGAAGCCCGACGCGCAGGGCTTCGGCTTCCCGTGGCAGACCCAGCCGTGCAGGAAGAGGCGCTTGCCGGCGATGTCGGCGCCGCCCGGTCCGCAGAGCCCGGTGGTCTCCCGGTCGAGCAGCACCCCCGACTCCGCGGCGCTCCAGTCGGTGGGGGTCGCCGAGCGCAGCCAGATGGTGCGGTAGCTGCACCGGGTGTAGTCGCCCTCGGAGAGGAGCAGCACCCACCCCTCGGGGCGCTGCACCAGCACCGGGTTCTCCACCACCCCCGGATAGCGGTAGAGCTCGACGCTCACCGCCGCGCGCTTCACTGCGGTGCCGCCGCGGGTCAGCGGCACCGCCCGGATCGAGGACGGGATCCGGTCGGTCTTGTAGAGCAGCACCGGGCCGTCGTCACCGAGGTGGAGCGACGGGTCGATGACCCCGGCGCGGGGCAGGGTGGGGTCGCGGGGCAGCAGCGGGTCCTGGGCGGTCGGCACCTGGCGCACGTAGGCGGGGCAGACCAGCGGGCGTCCGCCGACGGGCTTGAAGCCGCGCAGCGGATGCCGCGACCTGGCCACCCCGATGCACCGGCCGTACTCGCCGAGCCCGGGCACCGGCGCGGAGTAGTAGAGGAGCCACCAGCCGCGCACCTTCTTCACGTCGGCGGCCCAGATGTCGCCGCGCCGCGACCACGACGGCAGCCGCACCAGGGCCGGCCCGTGCGGGCGCCAGGTCCCGTTGCGGCTCCTGGTCCACGCGCGCGGGGCCCGCTCCCCGGTGGCGAACCCGACGTAGCCGCCGCCGAACCTCTCGACCGCCGGGTCAGCGAAGTTGCCCGGCAGCACCGGCCGCGGCACGCCTGCGGCGGCGGGGGTGAGGGGCGCCAGCAACGACGCCGTCACCAGGACGGCCAGGACGAGGGCTCTCACCAGCTGACCTCGCCGCAGTCGGTGCCGTTGCTCTCGACCTGGAGAGTCGCGTGCTCGACGCCGAAGCGCTCCCGCAGCACCGAGCGGGCGTCGCGGAGCACGGTCTCGGACGGGGCGTCCGCGGCGACCAGGTGGGCGGTGGCCACGTTCATCCCCGACGTCAGGGTCCACAGGTGGAGGTCGTGCACCTCCTGCACGCCCGGCACCGCCTCGAGGGCGGTCTCGACGTCGGCGGGCACCATCCCGGCGGGCGCGTGCTGGCCGAGCACGGCCAGCACTTCGCGACCCAGCAGCACCGCGCGGACCGCCACGAAGAGCGCGATGCCGATCGCCACCGCGGTGTCCCAGCCGGCCTCTCCGGTGGTGGCCACCAGCGCCCCGGCGACCAGCACGCCGACCGAGCCGAGGGTGTCGGCGACGACCTCGAGGTAGGCGCCGCGCACGTTGAGCGACTCCCGGGCGCCACCACGGAGCAGCACCAGGGCCACCAGGTTGGCGACCAGGCCGAGCGCGCCGACCACCAGCATCGGCCCGCTCGCGACCTCGACCTCCCGGCCCACTCGCCGCAGCGCCTCGATGCCGACGTAGGCCG
This sequence comes from Nocardioides sp. Z40_12, assembly GCF_058215795.1. Classification (NCBI taxonomy): domain Bacteria; kingdom Bacillati; phylum Actinomycetota; class Actinomycetes; order Propionibacteriales; family Nocardioidaceae; genus Nocardioides; species Nocardioides sp. Z40_12. Next base: position 234,994 of record NZ_JBZAJA010000004.1, on the reverse strand, counting down.
CCGCACCGAGCATCAGCAGCACGGTCAGACCGGCGGCGAAGACCTCGGCGCGGTAGGAGCCGTAGGTGCGCAGCCCGCTCCGGTCGGGGCGGACCGCGATCCGGGTGGCAGCCAGGGCGGCACCCAGCGCGACCACGTCGGCGGCCATGTGGCCCGCGTCGGAGAGCAGCGCCAGGGAGCCGGCGACCAGGCCCGCCACGAGCTCGACCACGAAGAAGGAGCCGATCAGGACGAACGACGCCACCAGGCGCCAGCGGTGACGAGCGCCCGCGTGTCCGGGCGCGCCCCCGTGTCCGTGCCCGTGACCCCAGCCCATGGGAGCACCGTAGATGAATGGCGCGGCGTCCTTGCGGGTACGCCCGGAGGATGGAGGTCCGACCACACCGCTTCGCGACCAGCGACTTGGCGAGCGCGGAGGAGTTCCTGCGGGACCGTTGGGGCAGCCTGGGCCGAGTCGAGTTCGGCCCGCGCTTCTCCCTCCAGGTCAACGGGGTGCGCTCCGAAGACTTCCGAGTCGAACGCTTCGCCCACACCTCGAGCCTGCGCTTCACCACCACCGCCGTGCCCGGCCCGGTGCAGGTGATCGAGGTGCTCGGCGGCACCCTCACCCTGGAGGACGGCGACGAGGTCACCCGCCTGGTCCCCGGCGACCTGGTCGCCATGGACGAGGTGAGCAGCCCGCTCTCGGTGAGCAGGTCGGTCAACGTCGGGGTGGTCACCCTGAGTCGTGAGCTGCTCGCCCAGGCCGCGGGCGTCGCGGTGGAGGACCTGAGCCTGCCGCGCGGTCCGGTGCCGGCCGGCACGGCCACGGAGCGGTGGCGCCAGGCGGTCCGGCGCGCCAACCGCGAGATCACCGAGCACCTGCGCGACGGCGGCCACTCCCTCGACGACGTGGCCCGGCGCCTGGCCGAGGCGGCGCTGTCCACCTTCGGCGTCCGCCCGACCACGGGGGCGGCCGAGACCGGCGGCGTCGACGCCGAGCACCCGGTCGCCCGGGCGACCGCCTTCATCGAGGCGAACGCCGGCTCGCCGCTGCGGGTCGGCGACATCGCCGAGGCCGCCGGCATCAGCGTCCGGGCGCTCCAGCAGGCCTTCGTCCGCCACCACGACACCAGCCCCACCGCCTACCTGCGCAGGGTCCGGCTTGAGGGGGCGCACCGCGACCTGGCCGCCGCCGAGCTCGACAGCGGGGTCACCGTCGCCGACGTGGCGGCGCAGTGGGGGTTCAGCCAGGCGGGCCGGTTCGCCGCCCACTACCGCGAGGCCTTCGGGGTGCTGCCCAACGAGACGCTCCGCACCCGCCCGCACACCGCCGCGTCGGCGCCGGCCCAGCCCGGCTGGTCACCTGCTGGAGCCTCCCGGTAAGTTACGAGCCCTGTGGTGCGGGTCACACCCCGACCGGCACCGGCGGCGAGCGACCCGACGGAGACCCCGGGAGGCCGCGCGACACGAAGGAGTGCACGTGAGCCATCATGGTTTCGGTCCGGACCTGGCCGAGGTGTTCGGCCCCTCCCAGTCCGACGGGGGACCCGAGCTGGTCCAGCTGCTCACCCCGGAGGGGGAGCGCACCCACCATCCCCAGTTCGACCGGGACTTCACCGCCGAGGAGCTGCGCGGCCTCTACCGCGACATGGTGCTGACCCGCCGGATCGACACCGAGGCCACCGCGCTCCAGCGCCACGGCGAGCTTGGCATCTGGGCCCAGCTGCTGGGCCAGGAGGCGGCCCAGATCGGCGCCGGCCGGGCGCTGCGCCCCCAGGACCACGTCTTCCCGACCTACCGCGAGCACGGCGTCGCCTGGTGCCGCGGGATCGACCCGCTGGCGCTGCTCGGCCTCTTCCGCGGCGTGGACCACGGCTCCTGGGACCCGGAGGAGAAGCACTTCGGGCTCTACACGATCGTGATCGGCGCCCAGGCCCTGCACGCCACCGGCTATGCCATGGGCATGCAGCGCGACGGCGTGGTCGGCACCGGCGACCCCGACCGGGACGCGGCGGTGGTCGCCCACTTCGGCGACGGCGCCTCCAGCCAGGGCGACGTCAACGAGGCCTTCATCTTCGCCGCCTCCTACAACGCCCCGGTGGTCTTCTTCTGCCAGAACAACCAGTGGGCCATCTCCGAGCCGATCGAGCGGCAGTCCCGGATCCCGCTCTACCAGCGGGCCCTGGGCTTCGGCTTCCCCGGCGTCCGGGTCGACGGCAACGACGTGCTCGCGACCTACGCGGTGACCGAGGCGGCGCTGCAGCGCGCCCGCGACGGGCAGGGCCCGACCCTGGTGGAGGCCTACACCTACCGGATGGGCGCCCACACCACGACCGACGACCCGACCCGCTACCGGCTCTCCGACGACGTGGAGCGCTGGAAGCTGCGCGACCCCATCTCGCGGGTCGAGGTCTACCTGCGCCGCAACGGGCTGGTCGACGACGACTTCGTGGCCGAGCTCAAGGACGAGGCCGACGAGCTGGGTCACGTGCTCCGCGAGGGGTGCAAGGCGATGCCGGACCCGAAGCCGCTGGAGATGTTCGACCACGTCTATGCCGAGGAGACCGAGGAGCTGCGCGTCCAGCGCGAGGGCTACGCGGCCTACCTGGAGACCTTCGAGGACGGGGCACGCCGATGATCACCCTGGCCAAGGGCCTCAACATGGGCCTGCGCAAGGCGATGGAGGACGACCCCAAGGTGCTGGTGATGGGGGAGGACGTCGGCAAGCTCGGCGGGGTCTTCAGGATCACCGACGGCCTGCAGAAGGACTTCGGCGAGGACCGGGTCATCGACTCCCCGCTGGCCGAGTCCGGGATCGTCGGGACCGCGGTCGGGATGGCGCTGCGGGGCTACCGCCCGGTGGTGGAGATCCAGTTCGACGGCTTCGTCTACCCCGCCTACGACCAGATCGTCTGCCAGGTCGCCAAGATGCACTACCGCTCCCGGGGGCGGTCGAAGATGCCCCTGGTGATCCGGATCCCGTTCGGCGGCGGCATCGGTGCGGTGGAGCACCACTCGGAGTCCCCCGAGGCGCAGTTCGCCCACACCCCGGGCCTGAAGGTGGTGGCCTGCTCGAACCCGGTCGACGGCTACTGGATGATCCAGCAGGCCATCGCCTGCGACGACCCGGTCATCTTCCTCGAGCCCAAGCGGCAGTACCACGCCGACAAGGCCCGGCTCGACGAGTCGCAGGCCCCCGGCCCGCTCTTCGCCTCGCGGGTGGTACGTCGCGGCGACGACCTCACGCTGCTGGCCTACGGCCCCACCGTCAAGACCGCGCTGACGGCGGCCGAGGCGGCGGCGGGGGAGGGCAGGTCGCTGGAGGTGATCGACCTGCGCACCCTCTCGCCGCTCGACATGGGGCCGGTGCTGGAGTCGGTGCGGCGCACCGGCCGGGCGGTGGTCACCCACGAGGCCCACGTCAACCTCGGCCTCGGGGCCGAGCTGGCGGCCCGGATCACCGAGGAGTGCTTCTACTCCCTCGAGGCGCCCGTGCTGCGGGTTGGGGGGTTCGACACCCCCTACCCGGCGTCGCGGATCGAGGAGGAGTTCCTCCCCGACCTCGACCGGGTGCTCGACGCCGTCGACCGTTCGCTGCACTTCTGAGGAGCCGACCCATGCACGAGTTCAAGCTGCCCGACGTCGGTGAGGGCCTCACCGAGGCCGAGATCGTCTCCTGGAGGGTCAAGGAGGGTGACCGGGTCGAGATCAACGAGATCATCTGCGAGATCGAGACCGCCAAGTCGATCGTGGAGCTCCCCTCCCCGTTCGCCGGGACCGTCCTGGCCCTGATGGCCGCGGTGGGGGAGACCGTGGAGGTCGGGACGACGATCATCTCGATCGGTGTGCCGGGAGCCGCGCCGATGGACATCGACCTCTCCAACCCCGCCGCCAGCGGCGGCGGCGAGGGGGAGTCCCTGGTGGGCCGCAACAAGGCCGACCGCGGTCCCCAGCGCCGCGCCCGCAAGGGCTCCGCGTCGCCGTCGTCGGAGGCGGGCGCCCAGGCACAGCTCCAGCTGCAGGGAGCCTTCGCGCCCGGTGGCGCGCAGTCCCAGCCCGTCGCACCGGCCGACGAGTCGCCGGTCCCGGCCACCGAGCCCGAGCCCGAGCCGGAACCCGCCCCGGCGCGCGGCGGCGTCCGGGCGCTGGCCAAGCCGCCGGTGCGCAAGCTGGCCAAGGACCTCGGCGTCGACCTGGCCTCGCTCACGGGCTCCGGGCCGGGCGGCGCGGTGACCCGCGACGACGTCCAGCAGGCGGCCGCCCCGTCGGCGCCCCGGTCTCACGCCGACCGCCCCACGCCGCAGGCCCGCGAGCACCGTGAGCCGGTCAAGGGCGTGCGCAAGGCGATGGCCCAGGCGATGACCAGCTCGGCGTTCACCGCGCCGCACGTCACCGAGTGGATCACCGTCGACGTCACCCGGACCGTCCAGCTGGTGGAGCGGCTCAGCGGACGGCGCGAGCTGGCCGACGTGCGGGTGGGCCCGCTGCTGGTGCTGGCCCGCGCCTGCATCCTGGCGATGCGCCGCACCCCGGAGATCAACTCCTGGTGGGACGAGGAGGCCCAGGAGGTCCTCTACCGGGGCCGGGTCAACCTCGGTATCGCCGCCGCGACGCCGCGGGGGCTGGTGGTGCCCACCATCAAGGACGCCGACGCGATGTCGCTGGCCGAGCTGGGCCGCGCCCTGGGCGAGCTGGTCGTGACCGCCCGCGAGGGTCGCACCCAGCCGGCCGAGATGAGCGGCGGCACCTTCACGATCACCAACGTCGGGGTCTTCGGCGTCGACGCGGGCACGCCGATCATCAACCCCGGCGAGTCCGCGATCATCTGCCTCGGGGCGGTGAGCAAGCGGCCCTGGGTCGACGAGGAGACCGGCGAGATCGTGGCCCGGGACGTCACCACGCTGGCGCTCTCCTTCGACCACCGCCACATCGACGGGGAGAAGGGCTCGCGCTTCCTCGCCGACGTCGCGGGCATCCTGGCCGACCCGGGCACCGCGCTGGTCTTCTGACCCGGCGCAAGATTTTGCCCGAAGATGGTTTCGGGTTCACCCACCCGGGTAGAAGGCGCCCGTGACCTTGCCATCTCCGCGAATCGGCCCCTACGTGGTCGGGCGTCAGCTCGGTCGCGGGGGCGTCGGGGTCGTCCACGCGGCGGTGCCCCAGCAGCCGGGCCGTGCGCCCGAAGTGGCCCTCAAGCTGCTCCCCGGCGAGCTCGCCCAGGACCGCGCGTTCCGGGCGCGGTTCACCCGCGAGGCGCGCACGCTCGCCGGCCTGGAGTCGCCGCACGTGCTGCCGGTCCGCGGCTACGGCGAGGAGGCCGGGCAGCTCTACGTCGTCAGCGACCTGGTCCCCGACGGCGACCTGGAGCGGATGCTGCGCCTGCACGGTCCGCCGCCCCTCGACCTCGCCCTCCAGCTGGTCCTGGAGATCGCCCAGGGTCTGGTCGACGCCCACGAGGCGGGCCTGGTCCATGGCTCGCTGAAGCCGGCCAACGTGATGCTGCGCCGCGCGGGAGACGGCTTCCGCGCCTGCCTGACCGACTTCGGGACGGCGCACGGCAACCTGCCGATCGCCCCCGGCAGTGCCCGCTGGTCGGCCCCCGAGCTGCACAACGGGGCGACCCCGTCGCGCCCCTCGGACCTCTACTCCCTGGGCTGCGTGCTGTGGGCGACCCTGACCGGGGAGCCGCCGTACGCCGGCACCACCGACTTCCAGCAGGCCACCGCTCACCTGCAGGAGCCGCCGCGCCAGCTCGCCGGCGGCTCGCCCCTGGTCCTGGAGCTCAACGCGCTGCTCGCCCGGACCATGGCCAAGGAGCCCGGTCGGCGCCCCGCCTCGGCCCGTCAGGTCGTCGAGGTCCTGCGCCGGGCCCGCACCCTGGCCGGCGCCGGTGACCCACGGGTCGTGCCGGTGCCCGCAGCGCGCACCGTCACCGGCGCCGACGACGGCGGTCGGCGCTCGTGGCGCTCCCGCCTCGTCGGCGCGGCCGGTCTGGCGGCGGCCGTGGCGGTCGGGGTCGTCGGGACCCTGCTCCTCATCGACCGCGAGTCCTCCGCGGCGCCGGTCACCGCCGCTTCGGTGGGCGTGCGTGCCTCGGACGGCGCGGGGGGCTCGGCGGGCGCGGAAGGTGCGAGCCTCAACCCCGAGGCTCGTGCCGTCAACAGCGTTGCCGCTTCCTTCGTCGACCAGCTGATGGTCGACCACGACAACGCGCGCTGCATCGCCGGGCGCTGGGTGGAGGAGGTCGGCCTGGGGAGGCTGATCGCGGCGGGTTTCCTCGACGACGCTCTCGCCTACCACGAGCGTGACCTCGAGCGCGTCGATCCCGACATCAAGGCCTCCCTCGGCGCGGCCACCCAGGAGTGCCTCGCCTGAGACTGGGCCGTTTCGTTACCGCCCGGTAGAGATCGGCGCTAAGGTGACCTGGCTCACGAATCTTGAGGGGGGTTTTTGCCATGGGGTGTCCCAGGTGCGGCATGCAGGTACAAGCGGGGACGCAGTGGTGCGCTGACTGCGGATTCCAACAGCTCGTCCCCGAGATCCACCCCCCGCTGCCCGGCCGGGTCCCGCTGCTGGCCGCTGCCGGCACCCCCGTCCCCCACCAGTCGGAGGGTGCCTCCCGGGCCGGGATCCTCGCGCTGCTGGCGGTGCTGGTGCTCGTCGGCGCGATGGTGCTCATCGGCCTCTCGCCCGACGACGACGTCGCCGCCGACGGTGCTCCGTTCCAGCCGCCCGGCCTCGCCCCCACCCCCGAGGAGGCCGCCGAGTCCCTGGACGAGAGTCCCGAGGACAAGAAGGCGCGTCGCCAGGCCCGTCGTGAGGCCCGCAAGGCCGCCCTCGCGCCCAGCGAGTCCTCGACCGAGGTGCCCAGCGAGTCCCCTACCGCGTCGCCCAGCGCGTCGCCCACGATGTCGCCGAGCGCGTCGCCCAGCGCGTCGCCCACCGAGTCGCCCAGCGCCTCGCCGAGCACGGCGCCCAGCGCGCAGCCCACGCCGTCGGCCACCCCCACGCCCAAGGCGCCCAAGACCCGCAAGCCGAAGCCGAAGTCGCCCAAGACCCCGACCCCGACGGCGGCCCCGCCCACGCAGTCGCCGACCGAGCCGCCCGCCCCGACACCCACACCCGCGCCGCCCACCCCGACGCCGACCCCGACGCCGACCGCGTCCGCCGCTCCGCCCGAGGAGGCCCCCAGCCCGGCGCCGCCCAGCGCGGCCGAGATCGCCGCCGGGCTGTCGGGCCAGACCTGCGACAGCCTCAAGCGCGCGGGCTACAGCTACGACGTCGCCTACGCCTACTGGGTGAAGAGCGGCCGCCCGTGGCTCTGGGACACCGACCGCGACGACCGGGTCTGCGAGTTCACCTACCGCTGAGGCGCGAGCGGGCCGCCCAGCGCGCGGGGGTCTCGCCGTACTCGCGCCGGAAGGCGCTGACGAACGCCGACGCGCTCGCGTAGCCCACCCGGTGCGCCACCTCGCCCACCGGGCGGAGCCCCAGCAGCGCCCGGGACGCCTCCAACCGCATCCGGGTGCGCCAGGTCGACCACGGGACGCCGTACTCGCGGACGAAGTCGCGCTGCAGGGTCTTGGTGGCGACGTGCAGCCGCTCGGCCCAGACGGTCAGCTCGGTGGGGTCGCCGGGATCGCTGAGCAGGGCGGCCGCCACCTGGCGGGCCAGGCCGCTGCCGCGCGCCGCGTGCTCCAGCGGGACCGGGGCGCCGAGGTCGGCGAGCAGCCGGTCCTTCAGCTCCATGGCGAGCTCGTGGTCAAGGTCGGTGCGGCACAGGGTGCGGACCGCCCGGGCGGCCTCCTCGCCGAAGGGGACCCGGGCGGCCGCCACCTCCCTCAGGGTGGCCGGCGCCTGGCGCAGGCAGACCACGTGGACGGTCTGGAGCTCGCAGCCGCTGACCTCGAGGGTGGAGCCCCGTCGCGCCCAGAAGGCCTGGTCGGGGGCGATGTGGGTCAGTCGGGCGCCGCGGCGCACCGCGAGCACGCCGTCGGGTGACCAGAAGAGCTGGTGCCTCAGGTCGTCGCGGGCCTCGGCGAAGTGGGGCACCCCCCAGGTCGGCGGGTAGCGGAGCACCAGGACGCCGGTGGGTGGGCCGAGGCCGTGACCGAACTCCTCGACCCAGGTGTCACGGTGTCCTTTCGGCGACATCAGGTGTCCTCTCCGCGACATCAAACCTCAGTAGGTAAGCCTTACCTTAGAGCCCATGACGACTGCCCGCCCCACTCGCCGCGCCCGCGCGCGCGCCTCCGCCGCCGCCCTCACGGGTCTCTTCGTCCTGGGCCTGGCCGCCTGCGGCGACGACGCCGACGAGACCGAGGCGACGGAGTCCGGCACCCGCACCTTCAGCGCCGACAACGGCGAGATCGAGATCCCCGCCGACCCGCAGCGCGTGGTGGCCACCGGCTACGCCGTGCCGGTGCTGATCGAGTCGGACGCCGACCTGGTGGGCATCTCGGAGTGGTCCCGCGGCACCGCGATGATGACCGACGAGCAGCTGGCCACCTACGAGGAGCTGGACAAGGTCGCCGGCGAGAGCGCCGCGGAGACCAACTACGAGGCGATCGCCGAGGCGTCGCCCGACCTGATCGTGATCGGCGTCCCCGCGCCCGCGCTGGTCGACCTAGACATGGACCGCCTCGAGGACATCGCCCCCGTGGTCGTGCTGGGCCCGAGCGCCCCGGACTCCTGGCGCGAGCTCTCCGAGCGCCAGGCCGACGCGGCCGGCGCCAGCGAGGGCTTCGAGGCGACCCGGGCCACCTACGAGGAGCGGGCCGAGGAGCTCTCCGAGAAGTACGGCGACGTGCTCGCCGACCTGCAGTTCGGCCACGTGGGCGCCTACGGCGACGTCTCGGCGGGCAGCTTCCACCGGGAGTACGCCGGCTCGTGGGGCACCAACATCGCGGTCGACATGGGCGTCGACTACTACGGCGAGCCCAGCGAGCCGGGCGAGGGCGCCGACGCGGTCACCGAGTACCCCTCGATCGAGGAGCTCCCCGAGAAGCTCGGCGAGGCCGACGCGATCACCTACACCCTCGGGCCCGACGGCAAGCCGGCGGAGGCGGTGGCCTACGTGCTCGAGCACAAGCTGTGGAAGAACCTGCCGGCCGTCAAGGAGGGCAACGTCTTCGGCATCCGCTACACCGAGGCGGTCACCTTCGGCTCCGCGCTGAAGGCGCTCGACTCCCTCGACACCGCGCTCGAGCCGCTGCTCCCGTGAGCCGGGCGATGGAGCGCGACCGCGCCGCCGAGCGGGTCGCCGCCCACCACGCGGCGCGCCCGGAAGCCGGCGAGGGCGTGACCCGGATCGGCTACCCCATCGGGGTGCGGACCGCCCAGGTCGTGCGGGTCGAGGCGGTGACGCCGTCGATGCTGCGGCTCACCCTCGGCGGTGCCGGCCTGGCCGGGTTCCACACCTACCAGGCCGACGACCACGTGAAGGTGGTCTTCGCGATGCCCGACGGCACCCGCCACGACCCGGTCGCCAACGCCGACGCCGAGCTGGACTGGCCCCGGCCGCTGCCCCCCACGCGCAAGTACACGGTGCGGCGCTGGGACGCCCACGCCCTCGAGCTCGACCTGGACTTCGTGGTCCACGACGGCGGCCTTGCCTCGGACTGGGTGCGGGCGGTGCGGCCGGGCGACGACGTCGTGGTGGCCGGCCCGCCGGGGGCGAAGGCCTTCGCGCAGACCTACGACCACTACGTCTTCGCCGTCGACACCACCGCGCTCCCGGCGCTGGCGCGCTGGCTCGAGGAGTCGCCGGCCGACGTGTCGGCCGACGCCTTCGTCGACGTCGACCACGCCCACGAGCGGGACTACCCGCTGGCCGCGCGCGACGGCGTACGGGTGCGCTGGCTCGACCGCAGCGCGGGGTCGCGGCTGGCCGAGGAGGTCGGCGCGCTGGACCTCTCGGCCCACGGTCGGACCTTCCTCTTCGCGGCCGGCGAGGCCGGCGACGTCAAGCCCCTGCGCGCCTGGGGCAAGGAGCACGCCACGGACGCGCTGGTCACCGGCTACTGGAAGCGCGGGGTCGCCGGGCTGGATGAGTGAGACCCCCCGCCTGAGGCTCCCGGCGCTCCTGGGAGCGGTCCTGCTGCTCGCGGCACTGGCCGTGCTCAGCTTGTGCGTCGGGTCGCGACCGGTCCCCCTCTCGGAGGTGGTGACCGCCTTCACCGACTACGCCGGCACCGACGACCACGTCGTCGTCCGGGACGTCCGCCTGCCCCGCACCCTGCTCGCCCTGGCGGTCGGGGCGGCGCTCGCCGTCTCCGGTGCGCTGGTCCAGACGCTGACCCGCAACCCGCTCGCCGAGCCGGGGATCCTGGGCGTCACCGCGGGCGCGTCGTTCTCGATCGTGATGGCGGTGGCGCTGTGGGGCGTCGACTCCCAGGCCGCGATGCTGCTCGCCGCCTTCGTCGGCGCCGCGGTGGCCACCGTGGTGGTCTACGCCGTGGGTGGCTCCTCGCCGCTGCGCCTCGTGCTCGCCGGCGTCGCCCTCTCCGCGGTGCTGGCCGGGGTGACGCTGGGGGTGCGGCTGGCGATGCCGGACGTCTTCGACAGCTACCGCTTCTGGTCGGTCGGCTCGCTCGCCGGGCGGGAGCAGGTCGCGCTGGGCCTGCCGCTGCTGGCGATCGGTGCCGGGCTGGTCGGGGCGCTGCTGCTGGTCCGGGCCCTCGGCGCCGTGGCGCTGGGCGAGCACCTCGCCCACACCCTGGGGGCGCACGTGGTGCGGACCCGGGTGCTCACCATCGCGCTGGTCACCCTGCTGGCCGGGGCGGCCACCGCGGTGGCGGGCCCGATCGGCTTCGTCGGGCTGATCGTCCCCCACCTCGCGCGGCGCGCGGCCCGGGGCTCGATCGCCTGGCTGATGGTGCTGACGCTCGTGCTCGGCCCGGCGCTCGTGCTGCTCTCCGACGTGGTGGCGCGGGTGCTGCTGCCCACCGGGGAGGTGCCGGTCGCCCTGGTGACGGCGTTCCTCGGCGGCCCGGTGCTCATCTGGGTGGTCCGTCGGTACGGCGCGGTGGCGCTGTGATCGCGACCGGCATGACGCGACGCGAGGCGGTGGCCTGCGCGCTGATCGCGGCGGCCATCGTGGCCGTCGCCTTCACCGCGCTCTGCCAGGGATCGACCTGGACCACCCCGTCGGAGACGCTCGCCGGCCTCCTCGGGCGCGGGGACAAGGCCTTCGTGATCACCCAGTGGCGGCTGCCGCAGGTCGCCGCCGGCGTCGTCTTCGGTGTCGCCCTGGGCCTGGCCGGCGCGATCTTCCAGAACCTGACCCGCAACCCGCTGGGCAGCCCGGACGTGATCGGGCTCGACGCCGGTGCCTGGACCGGCGCACTCATCGTGGTCGCCCTGCTCGGCGGCACCTCGGGGCAGCTGGCGACCGGTGCGGTCCTATCCGCGACGGCCACGGCGCTGGTCATCTACCTGCTCTCCCTCAAGCAGGGTTTCAGCGGGCTGCGGCTGATCGTCATCGGGATCGCGGTCAACGCGATGCTGACCGCGGTCAACTCCTGGATCGTGCTGCGCGCCGAGCTCGAGGTCGCGATCGCGGCCACCGCCTGGAGCGCCGGGTCGCTCAACGGCATGGACTGGGACGAGGCGCGTCTGCCCTTCGCGGTGGTCGGGGTGCTGGCGCTGCTGCTCCTCACCCAGGGCCGGGCCATGCACCAGGCCGCGCTCGGCGACGAGGTCGCGGTCACCACCGGGGTCCGGCTCGGCCGGCACCGGCTGGCGATGGTGGCGATCGGGGTGGCCTGCACGGCGACGGTCACGGCGGCGGCCGGACCGATCGTCTTCGTCGCGCTGGCGGCACCGCAGATCGGCCGGCGGCTCACCGGCAGCGCCGGCGTCCCGCTCGTGCCCGCCGCGCTCACCGGCGCCCTGCTCCTGGTCTCCGCGGACCTCCTCGCCCAGGTGCTCACCCGGCCGGTGCCGCTGCCGGTCGGCGTCGTCACCACCGCGCTGGGCGGGCTCTACCTCATCTGGCTGCTCGTCAAGGAAGTGAGACGATGACCCGTCTGCAGGCCCACGACCTGACCCTCGGCTACGGGGAGCGGACCGTCTCCAGCGGCCTCTCCCTCGCCGTCCCGGACCGGGCGTTCACCGCCATCGTCGGCGCCAACGCCTGCGGCAAGTCGACGCTGCTCCGCTCGCTGGTCCGGCTGCTCCAGCCGCGCGCCGGGCGGGTCGAGCTCGACGGCACCGACGTGCGCCGGCTGCGCCCACGCGCCGTCGCCCGCGAGCTGGGCTTCCTGCCCCAGGGCCTCGTCCCGCCGGAGGGGATCCGGGTGGAGGCGCTGGTGCGGCGCGGCCGTTACCCGCACCAGTCGCTGCTCTCCGCCTGGACCGCCGAGGACCAGGTGGCCGTCGTCGCCGCGATGGCGGCCGCCGGGGTCGACGACCTGGCGGACCGGCAGGTGGAGGAGCTCTCGGGCGGCCAGGCCCAGCGGGTCTGGATCGCGATGGTGCTCGCCCAGGAGACGCCGTACCTGCTCCTCGACGAGCCGACCACCTTCCTCGACATCGCCCACCAGTACGAGCTGCTCGGCCTGCTCGCCCGGCTCCGCGACGAGGGGCGGACCGTGGTCACCGTGCTCCACGACATCAACCAGGCCTGCCGCTTCGCCGACCACGTGGTGGCGATGAAGGCGGGGCGGATCGTGGCCCAGGGCGCACCCGCCGAGGTGGTGGACGCCGCGCTGATCCAGGAGGTCTTCGGGCTCGCCTGCACCGTGGTGCCCGACCCGGTCGCCGGGACGCCGATGGTGGTGCCGCACTAGGAGCGGGTGGACGCGAGCGCCTGCGTCGGTGCGCTGCTGGGCCTTGGCACCGTCGCCTCCGCGGCCGGCATCCTGCCCGGCTGGACGAGGTGGACGACCTCGGGCGGGCAGACCTGCGAGATCCGGGCCAGGGCGAGTGGGGCGGCCCCACGGGTCCCGGTGCGGGACGCCGTCCTCAGGCTGCGCGCCGCTCACCGTGAGCTGGTGATGCTCGTGCACTGGGACGGCTTCACGCTGACCGAGGCGGCCCTCACCTGAGCCGCGACTGCCTGTGGATGACGAGCCGCAGTGTCGGCGATTACGACTATTCTAGAACACATGATCGAGACCTTGGTGCGGTGCTGGGACGCGGAGACCGGCCCCATGCTCCCACCCGCGGGTGGCGGAGAGGCCTGGTCCAGCGAGGCGCTATCCGCGCTGGCGGGCAGCCTGGCGGAGGTCGGCGGCGCCCCGGCCCGCACCTCGGAGTGCCTGGCCCAGGTCGAGGCCCTGGAGGCACTCAAGGCGGCGGCGGCCGCCGCCCAGGCCAGGGTCACCGCCGCCTTCGCGGCGCGGGAGCGTCGCCGGGACGCGGCAGAGCCGGTGATCGGCAGCCAGCTCGGGCTGGCTCGACGGGAGTCACCGGCCCGCGGCCGCTTCCTGGTGGGGGCGGCCACCGCGTTGGTCGAGGAGCTGCCGTTGACCCTGGCGGCGCTGGAGCGTGGCGAGCTGACCGAGGAACGCGCCCTGCTGATCGTCCGGGAGACCGACGACCTGAGCGGTGAGGACCGCACCCGGGTCGACGCCGACCTGTGGGCCGGCACCGGCGCGGGCTGTGCCGCCACCCTCGGCACCGACCAGCTCCGCGAGCTGCTCCGTCGCCTGGTCACCGCCGCCGACTCCGAGGCGGCGACCAGGCGGATGGTCCGGGCCCGCGCCCGACGTCACGTGGCCGGCAGGCTGCTGGGCGACGGCACCGGGCGGATCACCGCGGTGGTCCGCTCCGAGCACTACGGGCCGGTGATGAAGGCACTCCAGGAGGCCGCCGCCTCCGCCCGGGCCGCCGGGGACCCGCGGACCGCCGACCAGGTCCGCGCCGACGTCCTCGTCGAGCGGGTCACCGGCCTCGACCCGGTAGCTCCGCGTCGGATCGACCTGCGGCTCGTGATGAGCCTCTCCAGCCTGTGGGGTGACTGCGACGACCCGGCCTGGGTCCCGGAGTCGGGCCACCTGCCGGTGGAGGTCTGCCGTCAGCTGCTCGGGGAGGCCTTCGCGCGGCACGAGGTCACCGTGCGGCGCCTCTTCGCCCTCCCCGACGACGGACAGCTGGTCGCCATGGAGCGCCCGAGCCGCTGCTTCGACGGGTTGCTCGCGGAGATGATCCGGCTGCGCGACGGCGGGACCTGCCGGACGCCGTGGTGCGACGCCCCCATCCGGCACCTCGACCACGTGGTCCCGGACCGCGAGGGCGGTCCGACCAGCTTCGAGAACGGTCAGGGGCTCTGCGAGGCCTGCAACCAGGTCAAGGAGGCACCCGGCTGGACAAGCTGGGTCGGCTTCTCCGCCGGTGGCCCCGAGATCCGCGGCTTCACCAGCAACGGCCGCATCTATCACGGCAAGCCGCCCCCGCTCCCGGTCTGACCAATGAGCAGTGGAACGTGTTCAACGGGCCCGGCAGGCGAGCACGCCGTGCGGGCCGCACTCATCCGCAGATCCGGATGGTGACGCCTGCGGCGTCGAGGATGCTGGAGCAGCCATCTCAGATCTGCAGGTGGGGGTGGGCCATCTCACCCACCTATCCGACATCCGGATCTTGGCAGACGTTGAGTTGAGCGCACATTGGGTGCTCCGCGGTCTACGGCTTGGCGTGCGTCGCATGCGCAGCCAGCGGCCACCAATGGCGGTCACGCAACTCCGCTTCGGCTTCAACCGCGTCGAGCCACATCCCAGGTGCGTCTCGGTGCGGGGGCAACGGGAAGTGCCAGACCGCGAAGTAGGCGTGCGGTGCGGGCCATGGATAGTCGTCAGGCGCTCCGGGCACGTCGTTGCGCACGTATCCCAGCAACCGGGCGTAGTGCCCATCGCCGGTCCCTGTCCGGCGCAGCAGGTCCTCAAGCGGTTCTTCCCATGCCCCATCGCGGGTTTCACGGGTTGGGATGTCGAGCCCTCTGCCGTCAGAACGAGCCTCCACGAGAATGCTGTTGCCACGGGTCACTAGGAGTCGGACCAGACAGATGGGTGAAGGAGCGACGGCGGGCACCTCGGCAAGTACGACGTCGGCTCGACCGTGAGCCGGTAGCCACGCAGCACCCTGATGGCTGACGAGTACGCGCTCCGAGGTCGACATTCGACGAACGTAGCGGCTGGTCCGGATGGGTCGGCGCCAGTCGATCGGATCTCGGCAGAGGAGACTGAGGGCGGTCAGCGGATCCGCTGCGCCCGCTCCTCCGGCGTCCCCGGACCGTTGGCGAGCAGGCCGAGCAGCTCGTGCTCCAGCACGGCCCCGACGCGACGGCAGAACGCCGCGGGCTCGTCGGCGGCGTCGGGGTGCTCGGCGACGATCCGGTCCACGATGCCGAGCCGCTTGAGATCGAGGGCGCGGATCCCTTGGGCGCGGGCCATCTCCGGGGCGTGCTCGGTGTCACGGTGCACGATGGCGCTCGCCCCCTCGGGCGGCAGCGGGGAGAGCCAGGCGTGCTGCGCCGCGACCACCCGGTCGGCGGGGAGCAGCGCGAGCGCCCCGCCACCGTTGCCCTCACCCAGCATCAGGCAGAGGGTGGGGGCCCGGAGGGTGACCAGGTCCTCCAGTGACCGGGCGATCTCGCCGGCCAGCCCGCCGTTCTCGGCCTCGGCGGAGAGCGCCGCCCCCTGCGTGTCGATCACCGTCACCAGGGGCAGCCCCAGCTCGGAGGCGAGCCGCATCCCGCGGCGGGCCTCGCGCAGCGCTCCCGGTCCCATCGGGTGGTCGGTGGTCTGACCCCGGCGGTCCTGGCCCAGGAAGACGCACGGCGCCTCGCCGAACCGGGCCAGCGCGAAGAGCAGCCCGGGATCGCTCTCGCCCTGGCCGGTGCCGTTGAGCGGGATCACGTTGGTGGCCCCGTAGCGCAGCAGGCGGCGCACCCCGGGGCGGTCGGGACGCCGCGACCGGATGACCGCGTCCCACGCGTCGATCTCGCCGACCTCCTCCTCGCCCGGGTCGGGGGCCGTCGGCAGCGGGGACCGTGCCCGCTCCAGGATGTCGAGCGTGCGCCCGAGGATGTTGCGCACCCCGGCGGGCTCGATCACCCCGTCGACGATGCCGCGGGCGTAGAGGTTCTCCGAGGTCTGCACGCCCTCGGGGAACGGCTTGCCGTAGAGCGCCTCGTAGACCCGCGGGCCCAGGAAGCCCACCAGGGCGCCCGGCTCGGCCACGGTCAGGTGACCCGTGGAGCCCCAGGAGGCCATCACCCCGCCGGTGGTGGGGTGGCGCAGGTAGACCAGGTAGGGCAGCCCGGCGGCCTTGTGCGCCGCCACCGCCTCGGAGATCCGGACCATCTGCACGAAGGCGGCCGTCCCCTCCTGCATCCGGGTGCCTCCGCTGGCCGGGGCGCCGAGCAGCGGGAGCCGCTCGGCGGTGGCGCGCCGGATCGCGGCGACCAGCCGGTCGGCGGTGGCCCGGCCGATGGAGCCGGCCAGGAACGAGAACTCCCCGAGCACGACGGCGACCCGGTGCCCGTCCAGCCGCGCCTCGCCGGTGATGACGGCCTCCTCGGCGCCCGACCTCTCGCGGGCCCGCGCCAGCTGGTCGGCGTACGCCGGGTCGACCTCGCCGTGGTCGGGCGGGGTGTCCCAGGAGGACCAGGACCCCGCGTCCAGCACCAGGTCGGCGAGCTCGCGGGCGGAGAGGCGTTCGGTCACGGGCCGAAGGCTATGCCAGGCGGGCCGTGCCGCCGCCTCAGGCCTGGTCGCGCAGCAGCGGCCGGGCCAGCTTCCGGCCGTGGTGGATCTGCGCCTTGACCGTCCCGAGCGGGACGCCGAGCTGGGTGGCGATCTCGTCGTAGGCCAGCCCGTAGACGTCGCGCAGCACCAGGGGCTGCACGAAGGCCGGGTGCTCGGCCTCGATGGTCTCCAACGCCTCGAGGAGGTCGAGCCGGGTGCCGGCGATCACGCTGGTGGTGCGCGGGTCCGGCTGCTCCAGCGGCACGGTGTCGGTGGGCGTGGCCCGGCTCCTGAGCCGGCGGTACGTCGTGCGCGCGCTGTTGAGCGCCACCACGTGCAGCCACGTCGTGAAGCGGCCCCGCCGGTGCCACTGACCGAGCTTGTCGGCGAGGCTGATCAGCGCCTCCTGGCAGGCGTCCTCCGCGTCGTCGGAGTAGGGCAGCACCCCCTGGCAGATCCGGAGCACCCGGGGCCGGACCTCGCCCAGCAGCTGCTCCATCGCCGCCCGGTCGCCGTCCTGCGCCCGGCGGGCGAGATCGTCGATCTCCTCTGGCGTCACTCCGGCTCGGCCATCCGCCGGTGCAGGACCGACTTCGCCCGGTCGGGGAGCACCTTGCTGGCCGCCTCCTGCACGCGGGTGCGCCACCCGCCCCCGACCACCCGGGACTCCCCGGACATCAGGGCCTCGAAACCCTGGCGGGCGACCTTCGCCGGGTCGTCCTTGGCGCCCTTGGCGACGGGGGTGTCCTCCATCTCCGCGCGCTCGAAGAACTCGGTGTCGGTGGGCCCGGGCATCAGCAGGGTCAGCGAGACGCCGGTCTCCTTCAACTCCTCCTGGAGGCCCTGGGTGAAGGACTGGAGGAACGACTTCGAGGCGTTGTAGGTGGCCTGGAAGGCGCCGGGCATCTCCGAGGCGATCGAGGAGGTGACCAGCACCTTGCCGTGACCGGTGCGGACCATCTCGGTCAGCACCAGCTTGGCCAGCTGGACGGTGGAGACGATGTTGAGCTGGATGATCCCCAGGTCGTGGGCCAGGTCGGTCTCGACGAAGGCGCCGCCGTGACCGACCCCGGCGTTGAGGGCCACCGCGTCGAGCGGGCGGCCGGTCTCGCGGACCGCGGTCATCAGCTCGCTGACCCCGTCGGGGCGGCGCAGGTCGACCTGCACGGCCTGGACCTGTGCGCCGGTGCTCCGCAGCTCCTGGGCCGCCTGCTCCAGGGCGGCGTCCTCGGCGTTGACCACGAGGTCGAAGCCGTGCTCGGCGAACTGGCGCGCCAGCTCGAGGCCGATGCCGCTGCTCGCGCCGGTGACCAGCGCCAGGGGCCTGGAGGATGCAGTGCTGGGCTCGCTCATGTGCGGTTCGTACCCCGGCGGGGGCGAGCCATGCTGCAAGACTGACGCCGATGTCCCAGCCCTCCCGCCTCGGTCGCTACCCAGTGCGCCGTCGACTCGGCGCCGGGGCGTTCGCGACCGTCTGGCTGGCCCACGACGAGGAGCTCGACTCCCCGGTCGCGATCAAGGTGCTCGCCGACAACTGGGCCGGCGACGCCCACGTGCGCCGCCGCTTCGTGGAGGAGGGGCGCTTCCTGCGCAAGGTCGACTCCCCGTACGTCGTCCCCGTCTACGACGCCGGCGAGCTCGACGACGGCCGCCCCTTCCTGGTGATGGCCTACGCCGACGCCGGGACCCTGACCGACCGGCTCGCCGAGGGGCCGCTCTCGCGCGCGGCGGCCCTCCGGGTGCTGACCGAGATCGGCGCCGGGCTCGAGGCGCTGCACTCCCGCGGCGTCCTCCACCGGGACGTGAAGCCCGGCAACGTGCTGCTCCGCGGCGACGAGGGGCCCGACGGGAGGCAGGTCCGGGCGATGCTCGCCGACCTGGGCCTGGGCAAGGAGCTCGAGGTCGCCTCGCGGCTCACCGTCATCGCCGGCTCCCCGTCGTACGTCGCCCCCGAGCAGGCCCGCGGCGAGGCGCTCGACGTCCGTGCCGACCTCTTCTCCCTGGCGGCGGTGGCCTACCTGCTGCTCGCCGGCCGACCGGCGCGGGAGCAGCTCTCGATGGCCGACGCCCAGGAGCCGCCCGCCGTACCGCCCCTGGGGGACGCCGTCCCGCCGTCGTTGGCCGCGGTGGTGACCCGCGGCCTGGCCACCGACCGCGAGGAACGCCAGACCTGTGTCGCGGAGTTCGTCGAGCAGCTGGTGCGGGCGACCGGCGAGGACGACGTGACGCTGCGCGGGGCGCCCCTGGCTCAAACACCCGTCGTCCCGCGCCGGCACTGGGGCCGGCCGCTGGCCGGGGCCGGCGCGGCGCTCCTGGTCGGGGTCGCCACCGGCTGGGGGATCGCCGGGGCGACCGGGGGCGAGGTGCGCGTCGACGACGCCGCGGGGGCGCTCGCCGTCACCGTGCCGGCGGGGTGGACCCGGTCGGTCCAGGACGCGGGCTGGACCCCGCCGGAGTCGGACCGGGAGTTCCCGGCGCTGGCGGTCGGCACCGGGCCCGGTTGGCGCACCGAGGGCCAGGGCGTCTTCGTCGCGCTCTTCGAGGGCCACGACTTGCCCGCCGACGCGCCGGGCCACCCCGAGTGCCGGGCGCAGCGCGGCTCCGCCGCGGCCGTCGGCGAGGGCCGGGAGTCGATGACGGTGCTGCACACCGGGTGCCCGGCGCCGGCACCGGTGGTGGTGGAGCGGGTCTCCCGGGTCGCCGACGACCGGGTGCTGTGGGTCCAGGTGCGCGGCGAGGACACCGCCGGTGCCCAGCGGGTGCTGGACGCCGTCGAGGTGACGGACCTCTACTCCTGACGCATCCCGCCGGCCACCTTGTCGATCAGCTCGGCCGCACCCTCGGCATCGCGCTCCCGGGCCGAGACGTTGATCTCCACCTCGGCGTGCGGGTTGCCGGCCAGGTCGAGCCAGCGCACGAAGAGGTGGCGGCGCTGCCCGAGGTCGTCGACGTAGGTGTACTCCAGCCCGCTGGAGCCGGTGTCGAGGAGCCGGAGCCCGTGCTCGCGCTCGCGGACCGAGCGGATCCGCTCCTCCCGGTGCTGCGCGATGGTCCGCTTCTGGCTGGAGACCTGCGTGACCCGGAGCACGTAGGTGTCCTGCGGGTGCCCCGGGACCTTCCACCGGAACTCGTTGGAGGCGTTGGTGAGCCGCTTCCACCCGGCCGGGACCGGGAAGACCAACCGGGTCGGCGAGGTGCCGAACGAGGTCTCCTCCAGGGGGAGGCCGGTGGGCAGCGCCGGCTGCGGCGGGTCCTCGGTGAGCTCGTCGGTGGTGAGGAACGGCAGGGGCGGGGCGGCTGCGGGCGCCGGCCGGGCCGGTCCGGAGCCCTCGGCCGGGGCGTCGGTGGCGCGCTGGGCCGCCCAGCCCGCGCCCCCGCCGACCGCCACCAGGACCGCGGTCGCCGCAGCCGTCTGCCACCTCATGAGTGCCAACGTAGCGGCGTGGGTGACCTGGGAGGCTGTCGCCATGACCCGCATCTCCCTCTCCCGCCTGCCGGGGGAGGGGGTGCTGGCCGTCGAGGCCGGGCAGAGCCTCGAGCTGCCGGCCGCTGAGCTGCCGGCGTACGTCGCCCGGCGGGAGATCGACCGGCCGCGCTGGGTCTGGGACGACACGGCCCGGTGGTACCCGCCCCTGCTGGCGGCCGGTGTCCGGGTGGAGCGCTGCCACGACCTGCGCCTGAGCCACCACCTGCTCCGCCGGGCCCCCGCTGCGGACACCTCGCTGCTGACGGGTCCCGAGTCGGGGGTGTGGGACAGGCTCGGCCCCAGCGTCCCGTCCGAGCCGGGGCTCTTCGCGGCCGACGACGAGGCGGAGCACCTCCGGGCCGACGTCGAGGACGCGCGCCAGCGGGCCTGCGTCGCGGACTCCCCGGAGGCGGGCCGGCTGGGGCTGCTGCTCGCCGCGGAGTCGGCCGGCGCCCTGGTGGCGGCGGAGATGACCCACGCCGGGGTGCCCTGGCGGGCCGAGGTCCACGAACGGCTGCTGACCGACCTGCTCGGACCGCGCCCCGCGGCCTGGTCGCGGCCCCAGCGGCTCGACGAGCTGGCCGCCGAGGTGGGCCGGGCCCTCGGCACGCCCGGCCTCAACCCCGACTCACGGACCGAGCTGATGGCGGCGCTGCGCCGCGCGGGCCACGAGGTCGCCGACATCCGCGCCTCCACGCTCCGCGCGATCGACCATCCCGCCATCGAGCCGCTGCTGCGCCACAAGCAGCTCGCCCACCTCTTCTCCACCAACGGCTGGGCCTGGGCCGACGAGTGGGTCCAGGGCAGCCGCTTCCGGCCGTCGTACCAGCCGGCGGGCTCGAGCACCGGGCGCTGGTCGTCCAACGGCGGCGGCGCGCTGTCGTTCCCCGCCCAGGTGCGTCCCGCGGTCGTCGCGGACGACGGCTGGACGCTGGTGGTCGCCGACGTCGCCCAGCTGGAGCCGCGGGTGCTGGCCGGGATGAGCGGGGACCGGGCGCTGGCCGCAGCGGCGCGCGGCGCCGACCTCTACCAGGGCATGGTCGACTCCGGCGCGGTGCCGACCCGCCAGCACGCCAAGCTGGGGCTGCTCGGCGCGATGTACGGCGCCACCCGCGGCGAGAGCGGCCGGATGGTCGCCGACCTCACCCGGCGCTACCCCGCCGCCTTCGGCCTGGTGGAGGCTGCCGCGCGGGCCGGCGAGCGGGGCGAGGTGGTGCGCACGCTGCTCGGCCGCGGCTCGCCCGGGTTGGGCGAGGCGTGGGAGGTCGATCCCGACGCCCCGCAGCCCGACGCCGACAGCCAGGCCCGCTTCCGCCGCGCCTACGGCCGCTTCACCCGGAACTTCGTGGTGCAAGGCACCGGGGCGGAGTGGGCGCTCGCCTGGATCGCCGACCTGCGCAACCGGCTCTGGCGCCTCGGTGGCGAGGGCCCGCTGGAGTCGCGGCCGCACCTGGTCTTCTTCCTCCACGACGAGGTGGTGGTGCACACCCCGGCGGCCCTGGCCGAGGAGGTGGTGGCGGCGGCCGGCGACGCGGCCGCCACCGCGGCGCGGCTGCTCTTCGGCGAGCAGGGGGTCGACTTCCCGCTCAGCACCGCGGTGGTGCGCTCCTACGCCGAGGCCGGGAAGTGACGCTCAGGCCAGGCGGGCCGGGAAGCCGCCGGTGGCGACCGGGCCCCACGCCGTCGGCGTGATCCGCAGCAGCGACTTGCCTTGGTCGACCATCGCCTGCCGGTACTCCTCCCAGTCGGAGTGCTCCCCGGAGATGTTGCGGAAGTACTCCACGAAGGCGTCCAGCGCCTCGCCGCCGTCCGCGGCGTCGAGCACCTCGCAGCTTCCGGTGACCTGGACCCAGGGGCCGTTCCAGTCGTCGGAGACGACCACGACGTCGACCTCCGGGCGGCGCCGCGCGTTGCGGGTCTTGGCCCGCTCGGGATAGGTGGCCACCACCAGGCGGCCGGCGTCGTCGACCCCGCCGGTCACCGGCGAGGCCTGCGGGCTGCCGTCGGCGCGGCGGGTGACCAGCAGGAACCGGTGCCGGGGGCGGACGAACTCCAGGAGGCCGTCGAGGTCGACGCGGGTGGTGGTGGCGATCGAGCGAGGCATGGTCAGACGGTAGCGCCGCCCCTCTTGCCCCCGTGGTCTAGCGTGCCTGGAGTGAGCCCCGAACTCCTGCTGATCAGTGCCGCCGACACGTCGCCGACGTCGAACCCGACCCTGCACGCGTTGATCCTCGGGTTGATCATGGTCGTCGGGACCGCCGTGGGCATGTGGCTGCTGCTCCGGATGGGCGGACGGCGGTAGCCGATGCACCGCCAGGACTCGGCTGAGCTCAGAGCGACGTACTTCGCGCTCCGCCTCGGCCTGGTCCTCTCGGCGGTGACCGTTCTCCTGGCGCCGCTGGCGACCCGGGTCGGCGACGGCTCCTGGCCGCCCTCGATCTCCGACGCCTGGTACACCGACGCGCGCACCGTCTTCGTCCTGGGCCTGGCCGCGGCCGCCTGCCTGCTGGTCGTGGTGCGGGGCGACACCCTCACGGAGCAGACCCTGCTCAACGTCGCGGGCGGCCTCGGCCTGCTGGTGGCGGGCGCGGCGTGCTGGCCCAAGGACGGGTCGGGAGAGCCGCTCGCCTCCTTCGACCCCGCCGTCGCCCGGCTCAACGAGTACGCCATCGCGGCGTTGCTGGTGGTGGCGGCGGTGGCCTGGGTGGTCGGCGCGCTGCTGCCCGCCGCGATGCTGGGGGACGGCTGGCAGGTGACGGGTGCCGCCCGGGGGGTCCTGCAGTCCCTCGGCCCCGTCCTGGTGGTGGGCCTGAGCGTGCTGTTCCTCCTCGACCGCACCTGGCTCGCCACGCACGTCCACGAGCCGGCCGCAGTGGTGATGTTCTTCCTCCTGGGCTGCGTGGTGCTGCTGCGCACCACGCTCGGGCTCGGGTTCCTGGAGCGGATCGGCGACACCCCCGCCGACGACTCCGTCAGCTTCTCGCACCTGTGCGAGGCCAGGAGGACGCAGACCCGGATGACGAGACTGGACGCGGTCTACACGGCGGTGGCGGTCGGCATGCTCGTGGTGGTGGTCGTCGTCGCCGCCGTCCTCCTCGCCGGCGGGGCGGCGCCGGGGTGGGTCCTGGTCGTCGAGGCACTGCTCCTCGTGCTCTTCGGCACCTTCTGGGCCCTCCAGACCTGGGAGGCGTGGCTCGCGGTGGGGTCTAGAGTTCGTCCATGAACCACCTGCTCCTGCGCGACGTTCGCCTGGTGCCCCTGCGCCCCCGCGACGAGGTGCCCGACGGGCCCGTCGGGGTCCGGATCCGCGCCGGCGAGGTGGTCGAGGTCGGTCCCGGGCTGGACCGCGACGGCGCGGAGGAGACACGCGCCGAGGGACGCTGGCTCGTCCCCGGCCTGTGGGACCAGCACGTCCACCTCGGCCAGTGGACGCTGGCCAGCTCGCGCCTCGACCTGACCCCCGTGCGCTCGGCCGCCGAGGCCGTGCGGATGGTCGCGGACCGCCTCGCCGAGGTGCCCGGGCGACCGGTCATCGGCTGGGGTCACCGGTCCACCGCGTGGCCGGAGGCGCCGGTCGTCTCCATGCTCGACGCGCTGGGCGGCGACCAGCCGATCGTGCTGATCGCCGGTGACGGCCACCACGCCTGGCTCAACACCGTCGCGCTCAACATCCTGCACCTGCCGCTGCGCGAGGGCGTCGTCTCCGAGCGCGAGTGGTTCGACGCCTACGGGCGTCTCTCCGCGGTGATCGGCGACGACGGCACCGGCCCCGACGCCTATCGCCGCACCCTCGAGCAGGCCGCCTCCCTCGGCGTGGTCGGGCTGGTCGACTACGAGTTCAGCGGCGGCCACGAGGACTGGGCCCGCCGCTGGCAGGGCGGCGCGGACCTGCTCAGGATCCGGATGTCGACCTACGCCGCCGGCCTCGAGGAGGTGATCGCGGCCGGCCTGCGCACCGGCGACGTCCTGCCCGGCTGCAGCGACCTGGCCCGGATGGGGTCGCTGAAGATCATCAGCGACGGCTCGCTCAACACCAAGACGGCCTGGTGCTGCGACCCCTACTCCGGCCCGGCGCCGCTCGGCTTCCCGCACGGCAACCCCAACCAGTCGCCCGAGGAGCTCCGCGAGCTGCTCGAGCGGAGCACCGCCCACGGGCTGACCGCGGCGGTGCACGCCATCGGCGACCGTGCGGTCACCGTGGCGCTCGACGCCTTCGAGGCGACCGGGGCCCGCGGCAGCATCGAGCACGCCCAGCTGATCCTGCGCGACGACGTACGCCGGATCGCCGGCCTCGGCCTGGTGGCGAGCGTCCAGCCCTCCCACCTGCTCGACGACCGCGACGTCAGCGAGCGGCTCTGGCCCGGTCGCGGCGACCGCTGCTTCGCGCTCCGCTGGATGCTCGAGGACGGGGTGGTCCTGGCGATGGGCTCCGACGCTCCCGTCGCGGCCCTCGACCCGTGGCTGGCGATGGCGGCGGCGGTGCACCGCTCCGCCGACGAGCGGGAGCCGTGGCACCCCGAGCAGGCGATCACCGCGCAGGAGGCGCTGGCCGCCTCCGTCGACGGCCGCGGCGCGGTGGCCCCCGGCCACCCCGGCGACGTCGTCCTGCTCGACCTCGACCCGCTCGCGGGCTCCGGGGGCACCGCCGAGGTCGCCGCCCACCTGCGCCGTACCGGCGAGCACGTGGCCGCCACCTGGGTGGCCGGGCGGCAGGTCTTCGACGCGACCGGCGGCTGACCGCCGCGGCTCACTCGCCGACTGGCCTCATGGTGGCGATGGCGTCGTCGAGCCAGCGGATCCGATCCGCGTACCACTCGGTCACCAGGTCGGCGTGCTCGCGCCAGGTGGTGAAGTCCAGCTGGAACTGCGTCCCCTCGGACCAGTAAGGGGTCAGCAGGTGGCCACCGCCCTCCGGGGCAGGGGCGAAGTTGCGCTCCGCCGCCGGCGCCAGCCACTCCACCCGCTCGGCGAGGAAGGGGCCGAGGGTGGCCACGTCCGGCGCCGCCTGGGTCCAGCGCCGGCGGATCAGCTCGACGAACTCCGGGTCGCGGAGCATCCGGCGCACCCAGTGGCCATGAGGGTGGGTGCTCGGGCTGAGCCAGGGCTCGTTGGAGGGCGCGTCCGGATCCGGGTCGGGGTACATGAACCATCGTTCGGGGTCGTCCAGGCCCCACCCGGTGCTGATGCCCGCGGTCATGTCGAAGTCCCAGGGCGGCCCCATCGAGAGCAGCCCGTGGCGGCTGCGTTGCAGGTAGACGCTCCCGCGGAAGTGGGAGTCCTGGTTCTTGGTGGTCTCCTGGAGCAGGTACCAGTCGGCGAAGGAGCGGAGGTCGACCAGGGAGTGGTAGCCGTGCTCGGGGTCGAGCCACTCGTCGGAGTAGAGCACCGACTCGAAGTGCGTGAGCTGGCGCTCGACCTCGGCCGCGAACTCGGGTGTGATGTCGCCCGGCTCCTTGATGAACACGTTGATGCCGTTGGGGGTGCGGAAGCTGGGGTCGTCGTCCTCCCACAGGTCGGCCTCGAGCAGGAAGCCGCCGTCCACGGGGACGGAGCCGGGCTCGGCGAGCTCGATGGCGACCCGGTCGGGCTCGACCTCGACGCCCTCGCCGAAGAGGTAGACGCCCTTGTACTCGCCGTTGAGCCACACCTCGACGTCGTGCAGGCGGGCGGCCCACGGCATGGCGAGGCGGCGGGCCAGGGCGAACGCCGCGGTGTTGCGCAGCAGGGAGCGGTCGTAGGCGTTGGCGAGCAGCACGAAGTCCTTGGAGGCGGGCAGCCCCAGCACGGAGACGCGCTCGTCGAGCTTCACCTTGTAGGGCAGCTTGTCCTGCACCCAGGAGGTGGAGTTGCCGCGGACCCGCAGCCGTGCCGAGAGCTCCGTGGCGGGCACCGGGTCGCCGTCGCGGTCAGTCGTGCCGTCGGTGTCGAACACCATGTCGGCGCGCGAGTAGACCTCGTCGTCGACGATCGGCAGCCCGTCGTCGGTGGTGATCGAGAGAGCCGGCAGCGTCCCGAAGAACTCCGGGTCGGCTTCGATCGGGGCGACCGTCGGCGTGGGGGTCGGCGTGGGGGTCGGCGTGGTGGTGGGCGCTGCCGTCGGAGTCGGGCTCGGACTCGGCGTCGGGGTGGGCGTCGGGCTCGGTGTCGGCGTCGGGCTCGGCGTGGGGCTCGGCGTGGGTGTCGGCGTGGGTGTGGGCGTGGGCGGCTGGGTGGGCGGGACGACGCGACGAGGCACCACCCGGACCGGCTTGCTGCGCCATGCCGGCCGGCCGCGGTGGGCGGGGGCCACCACCCGGAACCTGGTGGGCGAGTGGACCTTGCGGGTGAAGACGTAGCGACCGCGGGCGCGGGTCCGGGCGTCGGCGACCCGCACCCACCGGCCGTTCGCGTGCCGCTGGAGCACCACCGGGGCGCGGCGCAGGCGCGGCACGGCACCACGCAGGCGCACCCGCTTCCCGTCTGTCTGCGCCTCGGGCGGGCCGGAGGGTCGGGCGGAGCCCCCGGACGCCGTCCGCTCGGGCGCCGAGACGGCGGCACTCGCGCCGAGGGCGGTGGCGGGGAGGGTCAGTACCAGGGCAGCCACCAGGGCTCGCAGCCCGGCTCGGCTCGTTGTCCACAACACCGGGCGAGCGTAGGTTGAGGCAGCCCTCCCGCGCAGGAGAAGAGCGATCCGCGCCCGAAGCGCCCGGCCGTGCTCGTTCCCTGATGAACTGGTGGGTTGATGTCGGCGACACGGGGCCAGGACGACATCGGTCCACCAGTTGCGCGGGAAGGGTCGCCCAGGAGGTCTCGCTCAGGCGGTGTCGGGGGAGGTGGCGTGGCTGCGCCCAGGCGCCAGGCGTAGAACGCCGCGAGAGCAGCGACGACGGCCAGGACGACGGCGGCCAGCCAGCCGGTGGCCCGCATCCGCGGGTCGGTCGCGCGGCCCGGCAGCCACTGCCACACCGTGTAGAGGAAGAGCCCGAGATAGATCACCCCGGTGCCTGCGCTCATGCCAGGGCGATGGTGGCGTCCCGGATGAAGGTCGGGTCCTCGAGGCGTTCGGCGTAGGCCGACCGGAGCTGGCCCACCCGGTAGCGCACGGTCTGGGGGTGCACGAAGAGCGCCTCGGCGACCGCCTCGCGCCGGCCCTGGTGGAGCAACCAGGCGCGCAGGGTGTCGGTCAGCTTCTCCCGCGCCGCCGGGCCCAGCTCGTCCAGCGGAGCCAGCACCTGGGCGCGGAGGTCGGCCAACGCCTCGGCGTCGGCGTGCACGAGAAGCTCAGCGAGGTGCTTCTCGGTGTCGGTGATCTCCGGATCGAGGTCGGCGGCCCGGCTCGCCCGCTGCCACGAGGACCTGGCCTCGAGCCAGGGCCGGGTGGGACCGACCACCGCCGGGACGCCGACCACCGCCCGCAGCAGCAGGCTCCGGGTGGCGTCCGGCACCAGCAGGACCACCAGCTCCTCGGTGCCGGGGTCGGCCACCGTGATGGTCCGCGGGTCGACCGCCGACGACACCGCCCGCAGGTGCGCCTCCGGCAGGACGACGGCCGTCAACGTCTCCGGGAGCTCCCACTCCGCGCGCGCCGCGGCCCGCACCAGCAGGTCGGGCGCGTCACCCCGGAGCAGGGCGTTGCCGAGCGCCTCGCGCAGCTGCTGACGCATCCGCCCGGTGGTCGCTGACTCGTCGCTGTGGCCCGCGACGCTGGAGGCCGAGAGCTGGTCGATGTAGGCGAAGACCAGACCGGCGAACTTCGCCAGGGTCTCGGCGTCGACGCCGTCGGCGAGCAGCCCGGCCGACATCTCGCTCCAGGAGACGCGGGCGCCGACCCGGTACGCCGCGAGGAGCGCCTCCATGCTCCGGCCGGAACGCGCCTCGCCCCGGCCGAGCTGGTAGGCGCCCTCCATCGCCGGCGCCGTGGGACGGGTGCCGGCCCGGGCGCGTCGGGAGGCCAGCTGGATGAAGCCACCCAGTGCCAGCTGCACCGCGCTGCGGATCGTCTCGCCCATCGTGCCGGAGAGGGCATTGGCATACGTCGGGACCTCGGCGATGATGGCGCCGACGGCCGCGTCGGCGACCGCCGGCAGCCTGTTGCGCATCACCTCCACCTCGGCGGCGGAGAGCTCCAGACCGTGGTCGTTACCGAGACGACCGGCGTGTCGCGCCATCGGAGGCTCCTTTTTGGCGTCTGCGAACAATTGTGACGCGAAACTTCACGTCTGGTGGTCAGGAATCTACCCCGTTCGACCAGACATGATGGGTCCATGGCCATGCTTCTCAACGAGACCAACGGGTCCCCGCGCCGGGGACGCCACCGCAGTGGCGCTCCGCTGCGCCTCCGGGACCGCGCGGTCAGGCTCGTCGAGGCCGCCACCACGCCCTTGATGCCGGCCGACTACCTCGACCTCTTCGCGCCGCTGCGCTCCGGCGCCGAGCTGCGCGGCCGGATCGTCTCGGTCGAGCCGGAGACCGCCGACGCCGCCACCATCGTGATCCGTCCCGGCGCCGACTGGGCGGGCCACGTCCCCGGTCAGTACACCCGGGTCGGCATCGACGTCGACGGGGTCCGCCACTGGCGGGCCTACTCGCTGACCCACGGTCCGCGCGCCGACGGCAACATCTCGATCACCGTCAAGGCGGTCCAGGACGGCGTCGTCAGCAGCCACCTGGTCCGCGAGGCCAGCCCCGGCACCCTGGTCCACCTCGAGCAGGCCGACGGCGAGTTCGTGCTCCCGCCCGAGGGTGGCAAGTTCCTGATGGTCACGGCCGGCTCCGGGGTCACCCCCGTGGTGGGGATGCTGCGCAACCTCTTCCCGGTCGCCGACTCCGGCGTCGTACGCCTCGAGCGCAGCGCCCCCTACGACATCACCGTCGTGCACGTGGCCCCCAGCGAGCCCGACTCGATCTTCCTGCGCGACCTCAAGGCGCTCGACGCCGCGGGCCTGATCCGGCTGGTGCCCCGCTACGACGACGTGCACGGGGTCCTCGACGTCGACGACCTGGAGTCGCTCGTCCCCGACCTGGCCGCGCGGCAGACCCTGGCCTGCGGGCCGGCCGCCCTGCTCGACGCCCTCGAGGAGCACCACACCTCCCGCGGTCTCGACCTCACCGTCGAGCAGTTCCGAGTCTCCCGCGTCGAGGCTGGGGAAGGCGGCATCGTCACCTTCACCCGCACGGGGGTCGAGGTGGAGGACGACGGTGCCACCCCGATCCTCGACGCCGCCGAGGAGGCCGGCGTGCTGATGCCCTCCGGGTGCCGCATGGGCATCTGCATGGGCTGCGTCCTGCCGCTCAAGGAGGGCACCGTCCGCGACCTGCGCAACGGCGCGCTGACCACCGCCGTCCCCGGCGAGACCGACCCGGGCGGCATCAAGATCCAGACCTGCATCAGCGCCGCTGCCGGCCCGTGCACCCTCGACCACTGACCTGCTCGATCCCACCCCCCAAGGAGTCGACATGACGACCATCACCAAGAAGTCCGAGAACCCCACCGCCCACCTCACCCCCGAGGACATCGAGGACATCGGTCGCGAGCTCGACCGGATCCGCCAGGAGGTCCTCGACGACCGCGGCGCCAACGACGCCGCCTACATCCGGGGCATGGTCAAGACCCAGCGCTACCTCGAGCTCGGCAGCCGCGCCGTGCTCCTCTTCTCCGCCCTCCCGCCCGCCTGGGTGGTCGGCACGGCCGGCCTGAGCGTCGCCAAGATCCTGGAGAACATGGAGATCGGCCACAACGTCATGCACGGCCAGTGGGACTGGATGCGCGACCCCAAGATCCACTCCAGCACCTGGGAGTGGGACAACGCCTCCACCGCCGAGGGCTGGAAGCACAGCCACAACGAGATCCACCACACCTACACCAACATCGTGGGCAAGGACAACGACCTCGGCTACGGCATCATGCGGGTCGACGAGGACCAGAAGTGGCACCCGATGTACCTCGGCCAGCCGCTGTGGAACTTCATCAACGCCTGCTTCTTCGAGTACGGCATCGCCGCCTACGACCTCGAGCTCGGCAAGAACCTGCGCACCCCCAAGGAGCGCCGCGACCCCGAGTTCACCCGCCGGGCGAAGAACACCGTGAAGAAGATCCGCCAGCAGATGACGAAGGACTACGTCGTGCACCCCGCGCTGGCCATCCCGACCGGTTCGTTCCTGCCGACCCTGGCCGCCAACTTCACCGCCAACCTGGTGCGCAACCTGTGGTCGCACTCGGTGATCATGTGCGGCCACTTCCCCGAGGGGGTCGAGACCTTCGAGCGTGCCGCGATCCCCGAGAAGGAGACCCGCGGCGAGTGGTACCTGCGCCAGATGCTCGGCTCCGCCAACATCTCCGGCTCCGAGGGCATGCACATCTTGACCGGCAACCTGAGCCACCAGATCGAGCACCACCTCTTCCCCGACCTGCCGAGCAACCGCTACAAGGAGGTCGCCCCGCAGGTGAAGGCGATCTTCGACAAGTACGGCCTCACCTACCTGGAGCGTCCGCTGCCCCAGCAGGTCTACAGCGCCTGGCACAAGGTGGTCCGGCTCAGCCTGCCCAACGGCTTCGTGGAGACCACCACGGTGCGCAACGCCCCGCAGCAGCTGGTGCGCTTGTTCAAGATGGCCACCGGCGACCGCAAGACCCGCCGTGCCCTCCAGGCCCGCCTGGCCCAGGAGGCCCGCCGCGCCAAGGACGCGAAGGACGCCCGGCTGGCCGCCTGACCTGACCCCCCGGCACGGGAACTATCCTCGTGCCCATGAGCTCCCCCATCCGCCTCGGCGCACCCGGCTTCGGAGGCCTCTGAGACGTGGGTTGGCTGCTCGTGGTCCTGCTGGGGCTCATCTACCTGCTGGTGGGTCCGTGGACCCTGGTGCTGGTCGCGGTGCTGCTGGCCGTGCCGCGGGTGCGCGACCGCGTGCCGCGACCGCACGTGACCGTCCGCGGGGTGGCGATCGGCGTCGGCGTGGCCGTCGCCGCCTCCCTGCTGGTGTGGGTGGTGCCCGACGGGCGCCTGCCGGTGCCGACCGCCGGGGGCCTGCTGGTGGCTCCCCGCTACGAGGGGCAGCAGGTCTCCGCCCACCCCATCGCAGCCGAGGAGCCGCCGCAGAACCCCTGGCTGGCCCAGGCGGGGTCCGACGCGGTCAACAACGACGCGTGGTCCAGCGGGGCGCTGCGGGGAGCGGGGCCGTTGGGCGACCGTCCCGAGGTGGACACCGCCTGGTACGGACTGGAGAAGTGCGGGCGAGTCGCCTTCGACTCCCACGGCCGGATCGTCGCTCTCTGCCACGACCGGCGAGGCGCGGTCCTGCGGGTCATCGACCCCGACTCGATGCGCCCGCTGAGCACCACTCGGCTGCCGGCCCGCGCCGAGACCGGCACCTCGGCCTGGCAGGACGTCTGCAACGGCTCGCAGTTCTACCTCGACAACGGCGACCGGGCGGTGGTGACGACTACGGAGCGGCGGATCCAGGCGATCGGCACGGCCGACGCCGAGGGCCATCCCGACCTGACGGTCGAGGAGTCGTGGAGCGTGGCCGAGCACGTGCCGGAGACCGACTGCCTGGTCGCGGTCAAGCCCGACTGGACGGGCCGCATCTGGTGGGCCAGCCGCGACGGTCGCGTCGGCGTGGTCGATCCGGTCGCCGGGATGGTGCGAGGCACCCACCTGGAGGGCGAGCGGATCACCAACACCTTCGCCGTCGACGAGGCAGGTGGGGTCTTCCTGGTCACCGACGCCGCGCTCTACCGGATGACCGTCGACGCCGAGGGTGCGCCGGCGGTCTCCTGGCGGACCGAGTACGACCGCGGCGTCGAGCAGAAGGTCGGGCAGTTCGTGCAGGGCAGCGGCACCTCGCCGACCCTGCTCGACCACGACCTGGTGGCGATCGCCGACAACGCCGAGCCTCGGCTGCACGTCGTCTTCGTCGACCGGGCCACCGGCGAGGAGGTCTGCAGCGCGGCCGTCTTCGACGGCGGCGAGTCGGCGACCGAGACGTCGTTGGCCTCCGTGGGCTCCGGGGTGATCGTGGAGAACAACCACGGCTACGCCGGCCCACGCTCCACTGCGATGGGCTTCTCCTCCTCGCCCGGCCTGGCGCGGGTCGACCACGTCGACGGCGAGTGCCGGGTCTCCTGGACCAACGACGAGGTCGCCCCCTCCGCCCTGCCGACGGTCTCCTGGGAGACCGGCCTCCTCTACACCTGGACCAAGCGACCCACGCTGTGGGGAGTCTCCGCCTGGTACCTGACCGCGATCGACGCGCACACCGGCGAGACGGCATTCTCGGTCCGGGCCGGCACCGGGGTGCTCTACAACAACCACTACTCCGCAGTCACGCTCGGCCCGCAGGGAGCGGCGTACGTCGGCACCGTCGGCGGGCTGGTCCGGGTGCGCGACGTGGTGCGCAAGTCCGCCAAGAAGGGCTGAACCCGGCTCAGGGCCAGCGCAGACCCACGGCCTCCTCGCTGAGCTCCCAGAGCCGGCGCTGCGCCACCTCGTCGCGGGCCAGCGGGGCGGTGCCCACCAGGCGCGGCGGACCGGACATCTGCTGGCGACCCGCGGGGCCGCAGTAGGAGCCGCCGGGCAGGTCCGCGGTGGCGGCCATCAGCAGAGGCCAGGCGCCCTGGGCGGCCGACTGGGAGACGGCCCGGACCGCGGCGTCGAGGATCGAGGCCATTCCCCCCGAGGAGCGCCCGAACTGGCCGTTGGCGGTCAGGTGGGTGCCCGCCAGGCCGGGGTGTGCGGCCAGCGCCCGCACCGGCAGGTCGCGCTGTCGCAGCCGCCGCTCGAGCTCGAAGGTGAAGAACAGGTTGGCCAGCTTGGACTCCGCGTAGCGCGGCCAGCGGCGGTAGCGCTCGTGGTGGGCCCGGGGGTCGCCCAGCGGGGCGTGCCGGGCCATCCGGTGCATCTGCGAGCTCACCGTGACCACCCGGCCGTCGCCGCTGGCGACCAGCTGCGGCAGCAGCAGGCCGGTCAGCAGGAAGGGACCGAAGTGGTTGGTCGCCATCTGCAAGTCGAAGCCGTCCCCGGTGACCTGCTGGGGGGTGGCCATCACCCCGGCGTTGTTGACCAGCACGTGCAGGGCGCCGAGATCGCGGGCGCGGCCGGCCGCCGCGCGGACCGACTCCAGGGAGGCGAGGTCGACGAGCAGCTGCTCCGGAGCGGCCTCGGGCGCCTGCTCGCGGATCACCTCGGCGGTCGCCTCCAGCTTGGCCTGGTTCCGGCCCGCGAGCACCACCCGGGCGCCGCGCCGCGCCAGCTCGAGGGCCGTGTGGTGGCCCAGCCCGCCCGGGCTGGCTCCGGTGACCAGGACGGTCCGTCCGTGCTGGTCACCGATGTCGTCGACCGACCAGGTGGCGCTCACGGGGTGACGGCCATCGCGGCCAGCACCCGCTCGCCGAGGGCGGAGTCGCCGGAGACCCGGACCGTTCCCGGCTCGGGGCTGCGCCGGCCCCCGGCGAGCAGCGCGAACGCCTCCGCCGACATGTCGAGGGTGGTGGTCGGCTCCTCCTCGGTCGCCCCGCCGGTGAGCTCGCGGCCGCGGCCGTCGTCCCCGACGCCGAACCGGCGCTCCTGGTGCCCTTGGACCCGCAGCGCCAGCGTGGAGCCCGGGGCCGCACCGGCCCGCTTGGCCAGCACCAGCGCGAGGGTCTCGGAGAGGTAGTCGACGGTGTGCCGGGCGCCGGGGCCGTCCAGGTTGCCGGGGCGTCCCACCGCCCGGCGCACGTCCTGCTCGTGCATCCACACGTCCAGCGGACGGTTGCGCAGCAGCGTCAGCGTCGACCAGCCCAGCGCACCGAAGACCCCCGGGGCCGGGGCGTCGGGGTCGGTCGGCGGGTCCTGGAGCAGGGCGGTGTGCCGTTGCGTGGTCGACTCGCGCAGCTCGATCAGCATGTCGTCGGGGGTGCGGTTGCGTCGGGCCAGGACGCCCTGCTCGGTGAAGGTGCCCATCGGGCTCCTCACGTGGGGCACCTCGCCGACTTCGACCTCCTCGTGCCGGCCGCCGGCGAGCAGCGACTCCAGGTGGGCGGTGTGGGCGACCACCGCGTGCACGTCCCAGCCGGGGAGGTCGGTGGGCGCCGACCACTCCTCGGGGGCGAGCTCCTCGAGCAGCGCGGTGAAGTCGCTGATCGCCTGCCACCAGATGTCGACGTGCTGGACCAAACCGCTCTGCGTCATGCCGGAAGCCTAGGGCTCAGGGGCCGACCAGGAGAATGGGCACATGCGCGTGCGTGCCCCCGAGCTCACCGGTCGCGGCTGGCTCAACACCCCCGGCCCCCTGTCGCTGTCCGACCTGCGTGGGCGATTCGTCCTGCTCGACTTCTGGACCTTCTGCTGCGTCAACTGCCTGCACGTCCTCGACGAGCTCCGGCCGCTGGAGGCGAGGTACGCCGAGGAGCTGGTGGTCGTCGGCGTGCACTCGCCGAAGTTCGTGCACGAGGCCGACCCGGACGCGCTGGTCGCCGCGGTCGAGCGCTACGGCGTGCACCACCCGGTGCTCGACGACCCCGAGCTGGTCACCTGGTCGGCCTACACCGCGCGGGCCTGGCCCACGCTGGTGCTGATCGACCCGGAGGGCTACGTGGTGGCCCAGTACGCCGGCGAGGGGCACGTGCACGCCCTGGACCGGCTGCTCGCCGAGCTGGTCGCCGAGCACCGCGAGCGCGGCACCCTGCAGCCGGGCGACTCGCCGTACGTGCCGCCGGTGGTGGAGCCGACCGACCTGCGGTTCCCGGCCAAGGCGCTGTCGCTGCCCGACGGCCGGGTGCTGGTCGCCGACGCCGGTCACGACGAGGTGGTCGAGCTGGCCTCGGCCGACGGGCCGGTGCTGCGCCGGTTCGGCGGCTTCGCCGAACCCAACGGGCTCTGCCTGCTGCCCGAGGAGGTGGCCGCCGAGGTGGGTTACGACGTGGTGGTCGCCGACACCGTGCACCACCAGCTCCGCGGGCTGGCCCTGGCCGGCGGCGAGGTCCGGGTGCTGGCCGGCGACGGGGAGCAGTGGATGCCCGGCGACGGCCCCGAGCGACTCTCCAGCCCCTGGGACGTCGCGTGGTGGCGCGGCCGGGTCTGGGTGGCGATGGCCGGCATCCACCAGCTCTGGACCTTCGACCCCGGGACGGGGGTGGTCGAGGTGGCGGCCGGCACCACCCACGAGGGGCTGCGTGACGGGCCCCTGGACCAGGCCTGGCTGGCGCAGACCAGCGGGCTGGCCGTCGTCGGCGACCGGCTCTGGCTCGCCGACAGCGAGGTCTCGGCACTGCGCTGGGTCGAGGACGGCGAGGTGGGCACCGCGGTCGGCACCGGCCTCTTCGACTTCGGCTTCCGCGACGGCAGGGCCGACCAGGCGCTGCTCCAGCACCCGCTCGGGGTGAGCGCGCTGCCCGACGGGTCGGTGGCCGTCTGCGACACCTACAACGGCGCCGTACGCCGCTTCGACCCGGCGGCCGGCGAGCTCACCACCCTGGCCACCGGGCTCTCCGAGCCGAGCGGGGCGTACGTCGACGGCGAGCACCTGGTGGTCGTGGAGTCGACCGCCCACCGGCTGACCCGGGTACCGCTGGGCGCGTCGGCGCAGGCGGCCGACTTCAGCCACCGCACCCAGCGGCCGGTCACCGAGGTGGCCGCCTCGGTGCTGCTGGAGGCGGTCTTCACCCCGCCGCCGGGGCAGAAGGTGGACGACCGCTACGGTCCCGCGACCCAGCTGATGGTGACCGCGACGCCGGCCGCGCTGCTGCGTGCCGGCCAGGGCCGCTCCACCGGCCTGACCCGTCCACTCGAGCTCGACCCGGCGGTGGGGGAGGGGGTGCTCCACGTCGCGGCGCGGGCGGCCTCCTGCGACGTCGTCGAGGACGGGACGCCGGGCGAGGGGGCGGCCTGCCACGTGCACCAGCAGGACTGGGGCGTCCCGGTGCGGGTGAGCGCCACCGGCGAGGTGGCGCTCACCCTGCCGCTGGGCGGCACCGCCTGACCCTCACCCGAGGACGACGAAGGGCCGCACCCAGCCGGGTGCGGCCCTTCGTGTCGCTGCCTGGTTCAGGCGTGGATCAGAAGGCGGCCTCGTCGAGGTCCATCAGCGAGAGGTCGATGCTCTCGGCGATGGCGCGCTCGGCGGTCAGGCGGGGCAGGTTGGTGGCGGCGAAGAACTGGGCGGCCGCGACCTTGCCCTCGTAGAACGCCTTGTCCTTGGCCGAGACCTCGCCGTTGAGCTTGCCCAGGGCGACCTCGGCCTGGCGCAGCAGCAGCCAGGCGCAGACGACGTCGCCGAGCACCATCAGCAGGCGGGTGGTGTTGAGGCCCACCTTGTAGATGTTGCGCAGGTCGCCGCCCTCGGCGGAGGCGTCGGCCGACATCAGGTCGTTGATCATGTGACCGACGATGGCGTTGGCGTCCTCGAGCGCCTTGGCCAGCAGGGCCCGCTCGTTCTTGAGCTGGCCGTTGCCGGCCTCGGACTTGATGAAGCCCTCGATCTCGCCGGCCAGGTGGCCCAGCGCGCGGCCCTGGTCCTTGACGATCTTGCGGAAGAAGAAGTCCTGGCCCTGGATCGCGGTCGTGCCCTCGTAGAGGGTGTCGATCTTGGCGTCGCGGACGTACTGCTCCAGCGGGTACTCCTGCAGGAAGCCGGAGCCACCGAAGGTCTGCAGCGACTCGGTGCCCAGCAGCACCCAGGAGCGCTCGGAGCCGTAGCCCTTGACGATCGGGAGCAGCAGGTCGTTGACCGCCTCGGCGAGCTTGTCGTGCTCGCCCTCGTGCTCGGCGATCATCACCTTGTCCTGCCAGGTGGCGGTGTAGATCACCAGGGCGCGCATGGCCTCGGCGAACGACTTCTGCACCATCAGCGAGCGACGGACGTCGGGGTGGTGGGTGATCGTGACGCGGGGGGCGGTCTTGTCGGCCGACTGGGTGAGGTCGGCGCCCTGGATCCGCTCCTTGGCGTACTCCAGCGCGTTGAGGTAGCCGGTGGAGAGGGTGGCGATCGCCTTGGTGCCCACCATCATCCGGGCGTTCTCGATGACGTCGAACATCTGCGCGATGCCGTTGTGGACCTCGCCCACCAGCCAGCCCTTGGCGGGCTCGCCGCCGCCGACCTGCGGGTCGCCGAAGGTGAGCTCGCAGGTGTTGGAGACCTTGATGCCCATCTTGTGCTCGACGTTGGTGACGTAGACGCCGTTGCGCTCGCCGGTCAGCTCACCGGTCTCGTGGTCGAAGTGGTGCTCGGGCATCCAGAAGAGCGAGAGGCCCTTGGTGCCCGGGCCGCCGGCGCCCTCGACGCCCTCGGGGCGGGCGAGCACCAGGTGCATGACGTTCTCGGTCATGTCGTTGGTGGCGGAGGTGATGAAGCGCTTCACGCCGGTGATGTTCCAGGAGCCGTCCTCGTTGGGGACGGCCTTGGCGCGGCCGGCACCCACGTCGGAGCCGGCGTCGGGCTCGGTGAGGACCATGGTGCAGCCCCACTCGCGCTCGACCATGATCTGGGCGACGCGCTGGTCGCGCTCCACGCCGTTTGCGTTCTTGTAGAGCACGCCGGCGAACGGCGCGCCGGCGGCGTACATGTGGACCGGCGCGTTGGCGCCGAGCACCATCTCGCCGATCGCCCAGTTGAGGCTGGACGGCGCCGGGGTGCCGCCCAGCTCCTCGTGGATCTGGAGACGCCAGAACTCGGCGTCCATCCAGGCGCGGTAGCTCTTCTTGAACGACTCCGGCAGCGGCGCGGAGTGGGTCTTCGGGTCGAAGACCGGGGGGTTGCGGTCGCTGTCCTCGTAGGAGGCGGCGAGGTCCTCGCGCGCCAGGCGGTCGACCTCGGCCAGCACCTCGCGGGCGGTCTCGGCGTCGACCTCCGCGAAGGGGCCCTGACCGAGGATCTCGCCTCGGCCGAACACCTCGAAGAGGTTGAACTCGATGTCGCGCAGGTTGCTCTTGTAGTGGCTCACTGACCCACCCTTATCCGGTCTCATGGGGTGACCGGAGCCTGACGGTCCGGTCCTGTAACGGGGCGACTGGAGGCACACGCGTCCTACCAGCCAGTAACATATTGTGCCTCGGCGGACAGCGCCCTGCAAGCGGTTCGGTGGTGATCTTTGCAACGAGGCGCAATCCTACGTCGCACCGGCGTTGCGTGAGGGGTCTTCGCGCGGGCCTTCAAGGGGGGCGCGGAGGCCCGGAAACAGGCTGTCCGACCCGGCCGGCGGCCGGGTCTGCCAAAATGGCCCCATGCGCGTCTCCGCCAAGTCCGACTACGCCCTTCGGGCCCTCATCGAGATGGCGGCGCGCGCCGACGCCAAACCGGTCAGCGCCGAGGAGCTCGGCAAGTCCCAGGACATCCCCCACGGGTTCCTCCAGGCCATCCTCGCCGACCTCCGCAAGGGTGGTGTGGTGGTCTCCCAGCGCGGCCAGTCCGGGGGGTGGCGCCTGGCGCGCGACCCTGCCGAGGTCTCGGTGGCCGACGTCATCCGGGCCGTCGACGGTCCGCTGGTCTCCGTCTACGGGCTGCGCCCCGAGGCGGTCTCCTACAACGCCTCCGCCGAGGTGCTCCAGCACGTCTGGATCGCGGCCCGCAGCTCGCTGCGCGAGGTCTTCGAGCAGGTCTCCATCGCCCAGCTCGCGGGACGCGAGCTGCCCGAGGCCGTCACCTCGCGCACCGGCGACGAGGACGCCTGGCAGCCGCACTGAGCGGCACCGCTCAGGCGCCGCGTGCGGCGTCGGCGATCCACTCCACGAGGGGGCGCAGGGCGCGCCAGTCGTCGCGGACGCGGTCGACCAGCCCGGGGCCCAGCGCGTCGGCCTCGAAGCCGTAGGGGCGGCCCACGAAGAGCTGCTTGTGCCGCAGCAGCTCGATCCGTGGGTGGTCGGCGGCGTAGCCGCGCGGCGAGGTCTTGAGCCGGTCGCCCCCGATCTCCCAGCCGTCCTTCGCGTAGCGCTTCAGCAGCCGGGCGAGAGCCGCGCCCGAGGTCTCCCGCGCCATCGCCTCCCGGATCGCGGCCAGTCGCGGGCCGGAGGCGTCGTAGAAGCCGGCGCCGACCCGGGTGCCGCGGGGTGAGAGCTCGACGTACCAGCCGGTGGCCTCCCCGGCGGCGACGAAGGCGCCCTGGTGGGTCTTGTACGGCGTCTTGTCCTTGCTGAAGCGCACGTCGCGGTAGGGGCGGAAGACCTTGGGGGCGCCGAACTCCGGCTCCAGGGCGGCGACCAGCGCCTCCATCGGCCGGCGGACCGCCTCGGCGTAGACCTGCTTGTGGGCCTCCCAGAAGGCCCGGGTGTTGTCGACCTCGAGATCGTCGTAGAAGTCGAGGGCCGCGACCGGGAAGCCGGTGAACTCCGTGGAATCCATGGAGCGGACGACGAGATTCGAACTCGCGACATCGACCTTGGGAAGGTCGCGCTCTACCAACTGAGCTACGTCCGCAGTGCCGGCCGCGGTGGTGCTGCGCCGACGGTGGTGGATGCTACCGGATCCTGTCGAGAGTCGGGTGCTTGGGCTGCACCCCGTCGCCCGAAGAGCGCCCGGTGATCCGGCGGTGCACCCACGGCCCGAGGAACTCGCGGGTCCAGCGGACGTTCTCGCGCAGCTGCTCGCGCCGTCCGCGCAGCGGCAGCGCGGCCACCTCCAGGGGCTCCAGCGGGTGCTCCACGCCCAGCGCGTCGAGCACCTGCAGGGCCATGTAGTGGTGCCCGGCGGGGTTGAGGTGCATCCGGTCCTCGTCCATGTGCGCGGCCAGGTCGACGTCGCGCATCCGCCACATGTCGACCAGGGTCGCCCCGTGCTTGTCGGCGATCTCCCGGGCCCACTCGTTGAAGATCGCGAACCGGCCGCGCACCGCCGAGTAGATGCCGCTGCGGCCGGGGTCGAGGAGGGTGAACATCACCACCCGGGCGCCGCTCGCGGTGAGCCGGCCGATGGCCTCGTCGTACTGCTCGGCGAGGGCGTCGAGATCGACCTTGGGCCGCAGCACGTCGTTGCCGCCGCCGTGAATCGTGACCACGTCGGGCTCGAGGGCGAGGGCCGGCTCGAGCTGCTCGGCCAGGATCACCGGCAGCTTGCGACCCCGGATCGCGAGGTTGGCGTAGCCGAAGTCGTCGGTCTCCAGCGCGAGGTGCTCCGCGACCCGGTCGGCCCACCCGCGCAGGCCGTTGGGCCGGGTGGGGTCGGGGTCGCCGACGCCTTCGGTGAAGGAGTCCCCGAGTGCGACGTAGCGGTGGAAGGTCATGGCCGGATTCTCCGGCATCGGCCCAAGGCCTCTCGACGGTAGGGTGCCTGCGTGCTGCTCTCCGACCGCGACATCCTGGCCGAGATCGACGCCGGCCGCATCGGCCTCACCCCCTGGGACGAGGAGATGCTCCAGCCCTCCAGCGTGGACATCCGACTCGACCGCTTCTTCCGGGTCTTCGAGAACCACCGCTACCCCCA
This sequence comes from Nocardioides sp. Z40_12, assembly GCF_058215795.1. Lineage (NCBI taxonomy): Bacteria > Bacillati > Actinomycetota > Actinomycetes > Propionibacteriales > Nocardioidaceae > Nocardioides > Nocardioides sp. Z40_12. The sequence continues at coordinate 194,491 of NZ_JBZAJA010000004.1, read as the reverse complement.
CATCGACCCCGCCGCCGACCAGAGCGACCTCACCCGGATGGTGGAGCCCGAGGGCGACGAGCCGTTCATCCTGCACCCGGGGGAGTTCGTCCTGGGGTCGACGTACGAGGTCTGCAGCCTGCCCGACGACGTGGCGGCGCGAGTGGAGGGCAAGTCCTCCCTCGGGCGGCTGGGGTTGCTGACCCACGCGACGGCGGGCTTCGTCGACCCGGGCTTCTCCGGTCACGTGACCCTCGAGCTGGCCAACGTCGCCACCCTGCCGATCAAGCTCTACCCGGGGATGAAGATCGGGCAGCTCTGCTTCTTCCGGCTCTCCTCGCCCGCCGCGCACCCCTACGGGTCGGAGAAGTACGGGTCGCGCTACCAGGGCCAGCGCGGGCCGACCCCGTCGAAGTCGTTCGCACGGTTCCACCGCACCCCGATCTGAGGATCCTTCCGGCTCCCGGGTGTGCACCACGTCACCCGGGCTGGTGTGGGGTGCGCGCAGGGTCTACCTTGGAAAGGTAAGGCTTCCCTAACACGAGGATCCCCATGCGACGCACGACTCTTCGGCTGGCCGCTGCCCTGGCCGGCCTCGGCCTTCTCACGGCCTGCAGCACCGGTTCCACCGACACCGCGGAGGAGGCGGCCCCGCAGGCCGCGTCGTCGGCCGACGCCGACGCCTTCCCGGTCACCATCGAGCACGCCTTCGGCGAGACGACCATCGAGGAGGAGCCCACCCGGGTGGCCACCCTGGGCTGGACCGACCAGGACAACGCCCTGGCTCTGGGCGTGGTGCCGGTCGGGTCGGTCAAGATCAGCTGGGGCGGCAACGACCGGGGCTCCACCGACTGGTTCGACGCCGAGCTGGCCGAGGTGGGCGGCGAGGCGCCGGTGCGCTACGACGACTCCGCCGGCGCCCCAGTCCAGGAGATCGCAGAGACCGCCCCCGACCTGATCCTGGCGACCAACTCGGGGATCACCGAGGCGGAGTACAAGAAGCTCAGCAAGATCGCGCCGGTCGTCCCCTATCCCGAGGCTCCGTTCGTCACCCCGTGGGAGACCCAGATGGAGCTCGCCGGCCAGGCCCTGGGCCGCTCCGAGCTGGCGGCTGAGGTCATCGAGGAGACCAACAGCACGATCGAGGAGGCCAAGGCCGACCACCCCGAGCTGCAGGGCACCTCCTTCGTCTTCGCCTACTTCACGCCCGCCAAGATGGCGACGGTCGACATCTACGGCCCCCAGGACCCGCGGGTCGCCATCCTGGAGCGCTTCGGCCTCGTCGTCGCCGACGTCGTCGGCGAGACGGTCAAGGACGGCCAGTTCTACGGCGCGGTCGCCGCGGAGGACGCCGACAGCCTCGACTCCGACCTGCTGCTGACCTACGTGGAGTCCGACGACGAGCTGGAGACCTACCGCAAGGACAAGCTGCTCGGGCGGATCCCCGCACTCGCCGCCGGGAACGTCTACGCCGAGCCCGACAAGCACATCGGCCTCTCCATCACCAACCCGACGCCGATCTCCATCCCCTTCATCGTGGAGAACTACCTGCCGAAGGTCGCCGAGGCCGCCGCGGGAGCCAACGGCTCGTGACCCTGCTCCAGGCCCCGGGTGCCGGCCAGCCGTCTGCGGCTGACCGGCCCCGCGGCCGCGCCTCGACCGCTGCCCGCTTCGGCGTGGCAGCGGTCGTGGTCTTGCTCCTGGCGGGCATCACCTCGCTGCTCATCGGCTCCCGGCCGCTCTCGCCCGCGGTGCTCCTCGACGGCGACGACCCGCTCCGCCCGATCTTCGAGGCTCGCCTGGCGCGCACGCTCCTCGGTGCGGCCGTCGGCGCCGCCCTCGGGCTGGCCGGCGCTCTGATGCAGGGACTGACCCGCAACCCGCTGGCCGACCCCGGGATCCTGGGCATCAACGCGGGCGCGTCGCTGGCGATGGTGCTCGGCATCTCGCTCGTGGGCATCAACGCCCTCCAGACCTACATCTGGTTCGCCTTCGCGGGCGCGGCCGTCGCCGCCGTGCTGGTGCACGGGATCGCGTCGCTGGGCGGTGGCGGCGCCACTCCGGTCAAGCTGGCGGTCGCCGGTGCCGCGGTGACCGCGGCGGCGACCAGCTGGAGCACCGCCGTGCTCATGGTCGACCGGGCCACCTTGGAGTCGTTCCGCTTCTGGCAGGTCGGCGACGTGAGCGGGCGCGACCTGGGCGTGCTGGGCACCGGGCTGCCCTTCCTCCTGGTCGGCGCGGTGCTGGCCGTCCTCGGTGCCCGGCTGCTCGACGCGCTGGTCCTCGGCGACGACACGGCGCGGGCCCTGGGCCGACGGGCCGGCCTGGACCGTGCCCTGGTGGGCCTGGCGATCGTCCTGCTCGCCGGCACCGCGACCGCCCTGGCCGGCCCCATCGCCTTCGTCGGCCTGGTCGTCCCGCACGCGGTCCGCGCCCTGGTCGGTCCCGCGCACACCCGGCTCCTGCCGTTGGCCGCCCTGGTCGGTGCGACGCTGGTGGTCCTGGCCGACACGGTCGGGCGGATCGTGCTCCCGCCCGGCGAGGTCCAGGTCGGGATCATGGCGGCCGCCGTGGGCGTGCCGTTCTTCCTGGTCCTGGTACGCCGCGGACGGATGGGTGCGCTGTGAGCGGCTCCCTGCTGCTCGAGCAGCAGCTCGACGGCACCGCGGACGAGCGGGCCGCCGTGGTGCGCCGCGCGCGCCGGACTCCGCGCCGGCGGCGCCGCCTCGTGCTCGGCGGGCTCTCGGCGCTCCTCTTCGCCGTCTTCGCGGCCCGGGTCCTGCTGGGGGACTTCACCTTCACCGTCCCGGACTTCTTCCGGATCCTCTTCGGCGCCGAGATCCCCGGCGCGTCGTTCATCCTGATGGAGGCCAAGCTCCCGCGGGCGGTGCTGGGGGTGCTGGTCGGCGTCGCCTTCGGCGTGGCCGGTGCGGTCTTCCAGGCCACCCTGCGCAACCCGCTGGCCAGCCCCGACGTCATCGGCGTCTCGATGGGTGCGAGTGCCTGCGCCGTGGTCGCGATCGTGCTCCTCGACCTCGAAGGTGCCCCGGTCTCGCTGGCCGCGATCCTCGGTGCGGTCGCGGCCGCCCTGCTGGTCCGGCTGGTCGCCGGGCCGGGCGGCACCCACCACCTGGTGCTGGCCGGCATCGGCATGGCCGCCGCTCTGCTCTCGGTGGTCCACTACGTCTTCACCCGCGCGAGCGTCTGGGACACCCAGCTGGTGCTGCGCTGGCTCACCGGCAGCGTCAGCTCCGCCGACTGGCCGACGATCCGGCTGCTCACCCTGGCCCTGCTGGTCCTGCTCCCCGCCGTCGTGTGGGCCACCCGCGCGCTGCCGCTGCTCGAGCTGGGCGAGGACGCCGCCACCGGGCTGGGCGTCGGCTCGCACCGCTCCGACCTGGTGCTGATGCTGGCGGTGCTGCTGACCGCGGTGGGGGTGGCAGCGGCGGGACCGATCGCCTTCGTCGCCTTCCTGGCCGGCCCGATCGCCCGGCTGCTGCTCGGAGGGCGCACCACGCTGGTCGGCTCCGCGCTGGTCGGCGCCATCATCGTGGTGGGCGCCGACTACGTGGCCGACTACCTGCTGGCCGACATCAACTTCCCCACCGGCGTCGTCACCGGCGCTCTCGGGGCCCCGTTCCTGCTCTGGTTGCTCGCCAGCGGCCGCACCGGAAGGAGAGTCGCGTGACCATCACCCACGAACGTCCGGAGGTCACCGTGGAGCAGAGCAGGACGTCGCGCCTCGTCGCCGACCACGTCAGCCTCGGCTACGGGGACCGTCCCGTGGTGCAGGACCTGTCCCTGGTGGTGCCCGACCACCGGGTCAGCGTGATCGTCGGCGCCAACGCCTGCGGCAAGTCCACTCTGCTGCGGGGGATGGCCCGGCTGCTCAAGCCGACCGGCGGCAGCGTGCTGCTCGACGGGCAGGCGATCCACAAGCTCCCCTCGCGCCAGGTGGCGCGCACCCTGGGCCTGCTGCCGCAGAGTGCCGTGGCTCCCGAGGGGCTCACCGTCACCGACCTGGTCTCGCGCGGGCGGCACCCGCACGGCGGCCTGCTGCACCGGTGGAGCCGGGAGGACGACGAGGCGGTGGCCGACGCCCTGGCGCTGACCGGCACCCTCGACCTCGCCGAGCGCAACGTCGACGAGCTCTCCGGCGGCCAGCGGCAGCGCGTCTGGGTGGCGATGGCCCTGGCCCAGCGCACCGACCTGCTGCTCCTCGACGAGCCCACCACCTACCTCGACCTGGCCCACCAGGTCGAGCTGCTCGACGTGCTGCGCGACCTCAACGCCGCCCGCGGCACCACGATCGTGATGGTGCTGCACGAGCTGACGATGGCCGCGCGCTACGCCGACCACCTGGTCGCCATGCAGGCCGGGCAGGTGGTCGCGGCCGGCCCGCCGTCCCAGGTGGTCACCCCCGACGTGGTCCGCCGCGTCTTCGACCTCGAGTGCCGGGTCATCGACGACCCCGTCTCCCACACCCCGCTGGTGGTCCCGATGGGCCGCCACCACCACTGACCCGACCCCGAACGGACCAGCCATGACTGTCACCACCGCCCCCGATCTCCCGCTGGTGCTCGGCGTCCTCGAGGTGGTCGACGTGCACCGCCTCTCACCGACCTTCGTGCGGATCGAGCTGGGGGGCGACTGCCTCCTCGACTTCGGCACCGACGGGCCGCTCCTCGACCAGCGCTTCAAGCTCGTCTTCCCGCACGCCGGCGGTGAGCTGCCGGACCTCTCCGGGGTCGACGAGTCGTGGTTCGCCAGCTGGCTGGACATCCCCGCGGAGGAGCGGGGGCACATGCGGACCTACACGATCCGCGAGGTGCGCGGCAGCGGCCTCGACACGCGGCTGGTCGTCGACGTGGTCCTGCACGTCGGCGACGGCGAGCACGGCCCGGGCTCCGACTGGGCGTCGCAGGCGAAGCCCGGCGACCGGGTGGTCACCCTCGCCCCGCGGCGCGGCCGGCCCTTCGGCGGGGTCGAGTTCGTCCCCGGGGCTGCCACCGAGGTGCTGCTGGTGGGCGACGAGACGGCCGTCCCGGCTGTCGCCGGGATCCTGCGCGACCTGCCCGCCGACGCCCTCGGCGCGGCCTTCCTGGAGGTGCCCGTGGAGGGCGATTTCCTGCCCGACGTGATCGCCCCCGCCGGCATCGAGCTGACCTGGATCGCCCGCGAGGAGGCGCCTCTGGGGGAGCGGCTGCACGCCGCGGTGGTCGAGCACCTCGGCGTCTCGGGCGTCTCGGCGGCCTCCCCCGCGGTGGAGCCCGACGACGTCGACCCCGACCTGTGGGAGACGCCGAGCTACTCCTCCTCCGGTGAGGCCGTCGCCGACGACCCGGTGCCCCACGAGGGGCTCTACGCCTGGATCGCGGGCGAGTCGGGCATGGTCACCGGGCTGCGGCGCCACCTGGTCAAGGGTCTCGGGGTCGATCGGCGACAGGTCGCCTTCATGGGCTACTGGCGTCGTGGCGTCGCGATGCGCTCCTGAGGCCAGGGCTCAGCCGGCGGCGCAGCCGACGCAGGTGAGCGCGGTCGGGCGTGCCGCGAGCCGGTCGTCGGGGATGGCCCGGCCGCAGACCCGGCAGGTGCCGTAGTCGCCCCGCTCCACCCTGGCCAGCGCGTCGTCGACCTCGACCAGGCGGCGCCGGGTCTGGCCGACCAGGGCATCGACCTGGGAGCGCTCGAAGGCGATCGTGGCGCCCTCCGGGTCGTGCTCGTCGTCGGCGTTGGTGTCCTGCGACGCCGCGACGATGGCGTCGAAGTCCTCGGTCAGGCCGGCCAGCCGGCGTACCGCGACGGCCCGCTCCTCCTCGAGCAGGGCGCGGGCGTCCTCGGGGTTCATGGCTCCAGTGTGGCGCGGACGCGCAGGGCGCTCAGCCGTCGAGCCGGTCGGCGAGGTGGCGCAGCTGGCGCGCGAGCCGCGTCCGCCGGCGTACGACGGGTGGGCGCGGGTGTTGCGGCGTCCGCGTGCGGATCCGGTTGTGGACGATGAGCTCGATGTCGGCGGGTGTGTAGTCCATGTCTCCTCCTGGAGGCTGGGTCGGTCGGGTCGGTTCGTTCACAGCTGGGTGAGCACGATGTCCCCCGAGGCGGTCTTGGCGCGCACCTCGACGTGGTCCTGGCCCTCGGCGGGCTCACCGGTCGGGGCGAGGTCGGAGCGGATCGCCCCGGTGAGGGTGGTGAGGTCGGTCCAGACGGGGGTGCCGCCCGGGATCCCGAGGCGGACGTCGCCCGAGGCGCCGCGGACGCCGACCCGGCCGCACAGCACCTTGGAGAGCCGCACGTCGCCGCTGCCGGTCGACATGGTGAGATCGGTGCCGGCCCCGGCCTCGGCGACGTGCAGGTCGCCCGAGCCGGTCTTGACGGCGAGCTCGGCCTCGACCGTCTGCACGGTGACGTCGCCCGACCCGGTCGAGAGGCTCGCCGGGGCGCCGACGTGGCCGAGGAAGATGTCGCCGGAGCCGCTCTTGGCCTGCAGCTCGCCGGCGACGACGTCGATCTTGATCGCGCCTGAGCCGGTCTCGAGCAGTGCCTGTCCGGCCAGCCGGTCGACGAGCACGTCTCCGGAGCCGCTCTTGACGGCGAGCGTGACCAGCGAGCCTGAGACCTTGGTGCGGGCGCTGCCGCTGCGCACCACCGCGTCGCTGCCGGGCGGCAGGGCCACGGTGACGTGGAGCGGCTGCTCGTCCGAGGAGCCGAAGCCGAATCGCGGGCGGGGCGCCTTGATGGAGATGCTTCCGCCGTCCTGGACCACCTCGACGAGCTCCGCCTGCGGTCCCTCGATCTCGACGAAGGTCTCGCCCTGGGCGCGGGTGCCGGTGGCGTCGAGGGTGATGCTGCCGCGGCCGACCTCGACGCGCAGCTGGACCGGGTCGGGGGTGGGGAGTCGATGGAACATGGATGCCTCCGGGTGTGCTCGTCCGCGGCGCCGGCGGGCCGGCTCCGTGAGGTTGGGGGTGAGGTGGGGTAGGGGGCGGGTCAGATCCAGCCGGTCATGCGCTTGGTGCCGCGGCCACCGCGTCCGGGGCGGCCGAAGGGGTCCACGCCGCCGAGGAACGGGATGCTCGACAGGTCGATGTCGATGTTGATGGCGTCCTCGTCGGTCGCCCGGCGCACCAGGTTGACCAGCCAGGTGTTGAGGCTGTGCCCCGCCTGCGCGGCCTTCTCCTCGGCCTTCGCCTTGACCGACTCCGGCAGCCGGAGCGTCACCCGCGCCAGACCCTCGTCGGGGTCCTCGGGGGAGGGCGGCGGCGCGACGGGTCGCGGTGGCACGGCGCTGTGCGCCGGAGGTGCGAGCTCGACCACGAAGTCGAGCTCGCGGCCGTTGAGCCGGACGTCGACGCTGCCGGACGGCATCTCGGTGGTGATCTCCGCGGCCGCCTGGCTGATGGCCTCCATCAGGGCGAGGCGGGCGGCGGGCTCCAGGGCGAACGCGAGCCGCTCGGCGGCGGAGCGGAGCTCGTCGCCGCCGGCCTCGGCTGCGGACGTCAGGTCCCGGCGGAGGTGGTCGACGTACGGCGTGATGTCCATGAGCATCACTATGACGTCACTATGACGTCAACGTCAAGAGGTTTGATGTCAGCGATGACAGCACCTCGGTTGTTGCTCGGGAAAACGAACAGCCGCAACCGCGCGGGGCGGTTGCGGCTGTTCGGCGCCGGGGTCCGGCTCAGAGGTCGAAGAGCGAGCTCGATCCGTGGATGTCGACGTCCGTCTTCGGCTGGTGGGCCTCGCCGTTGGACGGCTGCGGCTCCTTCTCCGGGGCGGGTGCCTCGGTCGGCTCTGCCGGCTCCGGGGTCTGCTCCGCGACCGTGTCAGCCGTCGTGTCGTCGGACGACGCGGCGGCGGTTGCCGCCTGGCTCAGGGCTGCCCCGTCCGGCGCCGAGGGCGCCGTCGTGGCCTCGGGCTCCGGCTGTGCCTCGGCCTCGGTCCTGACCTCGGGCTCGGGTGCCTTCGGCGCCGCGCTGGCGGCGGGCACCGGCGCGACGATGTCGAAGAGCGAGCCGCCCTCGGGGATCGACTGCGTCGGTGCCGGCGCTGCCTTGGGCGTCTCCTTCGGCTCCGCCTTGGCCTCGGGCTCGGACTCAGCCTTCGGCTCCGGCTCCGGCTCTGCCTCGGGCTCCGGCTCGGCCTTGGGCTTGGGCTCGGCCTCGGCCTTCGGCTCCGGCTTGGCCTCGGGCTCGGCCGGGGCGGTGGGCTCGGGGGCGGCGATGTCGAAGAGCGAGCCGCCCTCGGGGATCGACTGCGTCGGGGTGGCCGCCGTAGGCGCTGCCTTCGGTGCCTTCGGTGCCTCGGCCTTCGGCTCCGCCTTGGCTTCGGGCTCGGGCTCGGGCTGGGCCTTCGGCTCCGCCTCGGCGGGTGCCTCGGCAGGGGCGGCCAGGTCGAAGAGCGACCCGCCAGAACCCAGGTCGGCGGCGGGCTTCTCAGGGGCGGCCTTCGCCTCCGCCTCCGGCTCCGGCTTCTTCTCGGCCTTCGCCTCGGCGGGGGCCGGGGTCTCGGAGCCGAGGTCGAAGAGCGAACCGCCGCCGAGGTCGGACGCGGCCTCGGGCTTGGTGTCGGCCTTGGTCTCGGTCTTCTGATCGGCCGGGGCCGGGGTGTCGAAGAGTGAGCCGCCGGACTCCTGCTTGGCGGCGGGCTCGGCCGGGGTGTCGAAGAGCGAGCCGCCGGACTCCTGCTTGGCGGTGGGCTCCGACGCCGGGGTGTCGAAGAGCGACGAGCCGCCGCTGGCCTTCGCGTTGGGGCCGACGTCCGCGGTCTCGGTGACGGTCTCCTCGGTCTGGGTGACGTCCCCGACCTCGGGCTCGTCCTTGGTTGCGACGTCGTCGGTCGCCGGGCTGGCCTTGGCGCTGGCGCCCACAGCGGCGGCCTTCTTCGACGAGCCGGGGGCGGCCTTGGTCGCCTGCTCGCCCTTGACCGAGGCCAGCAGCATCTGCGCGACGTCGAGGACCTCGACCTCCTCGCGGGCGTTGCCCTTGGCCTGCTCCGAGGTGAGGCCGTCGGCCAGCATCACCCGGCAGAAGGGACAGCCGACCGCGATCTGGTCGGCCCCGGTGGAGACGGCCTCCTGGGTGCGGTTGACGTTGATCCGCTCGCCGAGGTTCTCCTCCATCCACATCCGGGCACCGCCGGCGCCGCAGCAGAAGGACCGCTCGTTGCTCCGCTCCATCTCGACGTACTCGGCGCCGGGCAGGATCTGCAGCAGCTCGCGCGGCGGCTCGTAGACCTTGTTGTGGCGCCCGAGGTAGCAGGGGTCGTGGTAGGTGATGGAGCGCTTCGCAGCGCCCGCGCCGTCCTTGACCGGGGTCAGCTTGCCGTCGCGCACCAGGCGGTTGAGCAGCTGCGTGTGGTGGACGACCTCGAGCTCGACGCCGAAGTCCTTGTACTCGTTCTTGAGCGTGTTGAAGCAGTGGGCGCAGGTCGAGACGACCTTCTTGACCTTGTACTCCTTGAAGGTCTCCGCGTTCTGCTGCGCGAGCCCCTGGAAGACGAACTCGTTGCCGGCCCGGCGGGCCGGGTCGCCCGAGCAGGTCTCTCCGTTGCCCAGCACGCCGAAGCTCACCCCGGCGATGTCGAGCAGCTCGGCGACCGCGCGGGTGGTCTTCTTGGCGCGGTCCTCGTAGGCGCCGGCGCAGCCGACCCAGAACAGCCAGTCGACCTCGTCGAGGGACTCGATCGTCTCGCCCACGACCTTGACGTCGAAGGGCAGGTCCTTGGCCCAGTCCATGCGCGCGTTGGGCGACATGTTCCAGGGGTTGCCCTTGTTCTCCAGGCCCTTGAAGAGCTGGTTGAGCTCGGAGGGGAAGTTGGACTCCACCAGCAGCTGGTAGCGCCGCATGTCCATGATGTGGTCGACGTGCTCGATGTCGACGGGGCACTGCTGCACGCAGGCGCCGCACGAGGTGCACGACCAGAGCACGTCCTCGTCGATGACGAAGTCGCCGTCGGCGGGGTTGTAGAAGTAGTCCAGGACGTCGGTCCCGGCGCCGGCGCTCTCACCCTTCGAGCCGCTGCCCACCAGGGCCCGCTCCGCGTGCGACTCCGTGCCCTCGACCTTGGCGTAGGCGTGGTCGCGCAGGCCCATGACCAGCAGCTTGGGGGAGAGGGGCTTCTCGGTGTTCCAGGCGGGGCACTGCGACTGGCAGCGACCGCACTCGGTGCAGGTGGTGAAGTCGAGGATGCCCTTCCAGGAGAAGTCCTCGAGCTTGCCCACCCCGAGGACGGAGTCCTCGTCGAGGTCGTCGATGTCGTCGAGGGTGATCGCCTTGCCGTTGGACATCAGCGGCTTCATCGCGCCGAGCGCCGTGCTGCCGTCGTCCTCGCGCTTGAACCAGATGTTGAACCAGGTGGTGAAGCGGTGCCAGGCCACGCCCATCGTGATGTTGCGGGCGATCACCATCAGCCAGACCATCGCCAGCGCGATCTTGAACATCGCGATGAAGAAGATGATGTTGTGGATCGTGGCCAGGTTCTCGGTCGGGTAGAGGACGTCGCCCATCCACGAGGTGATCGGGTAGTGCGCGCGACCGGCCTCCTCGTCGAGCTTCCACTCGGCGGCCCGGACGAAGAGGATCGCGGAGCCCTCGAAGAGCGCCAGGAACTCCACGAAGTACGCCTGCCACATGGTCGAGCCGAAGAAGCGGCTCTTGCGGCCCTCGGTCCGCGGGTGGTGCTTCTGGCGGTAGACGATCAGCCAGGCGATGCCGACGGTGCTCAGCAGGCCGATCAGCTCGCTGAACCACTCGTAGGGGTACCAGTGACCGATGATCGGCCAGGCGAAGTCCGGCTTGAAGAGCTGGAAGTACGCCGCCAGCACCGCGGTGGACAGGAAGAGGAACGCCGCGAAGACGAACCAGTGCATGATGCCGATCCACGTCCACTGCAGCATGCGCGTGTGGAGGAACGTCTCCTTGAGCATGGTGACCGTGCGGCCGACGGGGTTGCCGCTGCGGCCCGGCGCGGGCTGGCCGGTGCGGATGACGCCGAGCATCTTCCTGATCGCGGGGACCAGCATGGCGATGGCCGCGGCGGTCAGGGCGAACGAGACGACGATCGCGATGGTCTGCAACATGGAAGGATGGCTCCTCGTGGGTGTCAGCACGCGCTGTCCTACGACGACGCGTCAGGGCGGAGCCTATGTCGTGGCCGTGCACGAGTCAGCACTGTCCCGTCCATAGAGTCTACCGCTCAGTAACTTGGCAGGAGGGTCAGCGGTGTACTTCGACAACCAGCCGTGCCGGGTGTGCGGCGCCGAGGTCAGGCTGCGTGAGCATCGCTCCCGCCACGAGAAGGACCCCGACGGCACCATCGACGACCGGGTCTGCACCAATGCGACGTGCGCGACCAACACCTCCGAGGACGGGGCGCCCCAGCCCTGACCCCGCCCGGTCGTTGATGACCGGGGGCCGGGCGTGGGAGGGTCGGACACTGACGAGCACGCCCACACCCACGGTCGAGGGAGATCCATGTCCGAGCAGTACCCGTCCGATCCGGACGCGCAGCAGCCCGACCCGCAGTACCCCCAGTACCCCCAGTACCCCGGGTACCCGGCGGGCGAGGCGCCAGGTCAGACGGCCGCCCCGCAGCAGCCGAGCAGCCTCGCCACCGCGGTGAAGCTGATGTACGCCGGCGCCGCGCTGAGCCTGCTCTCGCTGATCCTCGGGGTGGCCACCCTCGGCGGCCTCAAGGAGGACATCGAGGAGTCCGTGCGGGAGACCGATCCCAACGCCACCCAGAGCACGATCGACGCGGCCTACGCCGGCGCGCTCATCTTCGTCTTCCTGGTGGGCATGGTCGCCGTGGTGCTCTGGGCCTGGATGGCCTGGAAGAACGGGCAGGGCCGCTCCTGGGCCCGGATCGTCGCCACCGTGCTGGGGGTGCTCAACGTGCTCCTGACCCTGCTCAGCTTCACCCAGCCGGGCACCACAGGGATCGGCCTCGTCTTCAACCTGATCTCGGTCGTGCTGGCGGTCGCCATCCTGTTCCTGCTCTGGAAGCCCGAGTCGAGCCGCTACTACGAGGCGGTCGCCCGTAGCCGGATGCTGCACTGATCTCCCCGGTCCCCTCCCCTTCGTGGGCTCCGAGGCGGACGAGGAGCTGATCGTGGGGGGCACGCGCCGAGCAGGAGTCCGGCTGCGAGCGCTGAGGCCGGGCCGGCCGTCCGGCTAGCGGAGGATGCGGACGAAGACGTCGTCCATCCGGCCGCGGAACTGGTCGGGGTCGCTGGTGCCGACGGCCTTGCCGCCGATCCAGACCGGCGCCGCGTTGGCGAGGTTGCCCGTCTCGACCGCGACCTGGGCCGCCACGGCGCCGTCGACCAGCAGGGCCACCACGCTGCCCTCGCGCTGGCAGGCCAGCGCGTGCCAGGCGCCGTCGGCCACCGAGGCCGTCGCCAGCACGGTGGCGCGCCCGGCCGAGCCGTTGACCACGCAGCTGGGTACGCCGTCGTCGACCTGCAGCTTGTACTGGCCGCCGACCTCGTCGTACCAGCCCTTCTGCACCACGTTCATGGAGCCGGCCGCCTGGTTGGCGGTGAGCCGCACCGACGCGCCGAAGACGAAGGTGTTCTGGCGAGGGTCGAGCGAGTTGCGGTCGGGGACCTCGATGATGGCGCGGCCACAGCTCAGGCACGGGAAGCGCATGGCCCGCCCCGTCACTCCCTTGGCGCGCTTGATCCGGGCGCTGCCGTCGGTGACGGCTGTGCCGGAGGCCCGACGAGGGCTGCCGAGGACGGGGTCGCCGTGGCCCAGCGCTGGCCCCTTGTCGAAGGAGAACGACAGCCGGGTGCCGTCGGCGGGCGGCGCGGCGGCGGCGGGCAGCGCGGCGGCGCCCAGGAGGGCGGTGGTCGACACCAGGACGCCGAGCAGGGCGAGGGCGCGGGAGGTCATGGTGCTCATGATGGCCCAGGTCGCGGGGCGTCTCGCGCTGGTCCAGTCAGGTCGGTCACCCCTGAGCGGGGCGGCCGGGTGCCGTGCGTCACGGTGTGAGCGCCGGAGGGGATCCTCGCGGCGGTGGAGATCGTGGTCGCCGTCCAGCTCCGCCAGGTCAGCGCTGGGCCCGGCCGAGGAGGCGCCGGACCAGAGGAGCGGGCAGCAGCCGCACCGCCCGGTCGACCAGCGTCGCCACGCCGCTGAGCGAAGGCAGCGTGGAGCCGAGCGGCTGTCCTGGCAGGGCGTCGAGGGTGATCATCCCGATTGATGCCGCGGCCAGGGCGTCGGTGAACGAGTCGACGTCGAGGGAGTCCTCAAGCCCCCGGGCCAGGAGGATCCGGCGGACCGTCTCGGAGAGCGCGGTCCGCCACTTCTGCAGCAGCTCCCCGAGGAGTCGCGCCATCGTCTCGTCGGTGTGCGAGGCGGCGATCACGTGGGAGAGGAGTGAGGCGGTGCCGTCCGCCCGGCTGTTCTCGGCGAGCCGCACCCCGACGCCGTGCAGGTCGGCGAAGGTGGTCGCCTGCTCGAGCTCGGCGACGTAGCCGGCGACCATCCGGGCGGTGGCCTCCTCGAAGGCCTCGCGCAGCAGCCCGTCGAGGCCGTCGAAGTGGTAGAAGACGAGCGCCTGGTTGACCCCTGCCTCCGCGGCGACGGCCCTGGCGGTCACCGCACGGACCCCCTCCCGGGAGACCAGCCGGACGGCCGCGTCCATCAGCTTCTGCCGGGTCTGCGCGCTGCTCACGCCGTGCTCCTCTGCTCCTGGGACGGGACCACCTCGCGGGGCCCCAGCCCGCAGGCGTCGGCGGCAGTCTGCACCACCCAGGTGACCGCGGGGAGCCGGATCAGCCACCCGAGCCAGGCGCGGCCGAGACCGGCGTGCTCCAGGGCCCGGGCGAAGGCAGCCACCCCGCGGTCGACCGTACCGGGTCCGACCCACCGCATCCGGGTCAGGCGGATCCCGGCCTCCTCTGCGGCTCGCACGGTGAGGCCGTGCGGCTCCATGGCGACGATCGCCTCCCCGGTGCTCCGGCAGATCCCGCACTCCCGGCTCACCCACAGGTCGCAGCCGACGGGCACGTAGGGGGTGCGTCGGGGCAGCCAGGCGCGCACCGTGCGGCGGTAGTCGGCGTACCCGGGCCAGTCGCGCATCGTCGCCGCCTCGTGGCGGCCGGCGACCGTCACCGAGAAGGTGCCGGCGCAGAGCGCGGCGAGGAGCAGGTGCGGCGAACCGGCGGCGAGGGAGAGCAGCAGCAGGATCCCGGTGACGCCCAGCTGCATGGGGTTGGCCACGTAGGCGTAGGGACCGGTGGTGACCAGCCTCTCCGGCGGGTCCCACGGGTATGGCGTGCCACGGCCGACGCGGGCCAGCTCGGCGACTGCGGCAAGCACCGGGACGCCGAGCAGCACCGCAGTGGCCAGCAGGGCGGTGCGGACCGGGAGCGGGTGGGCCACCACGGCCTCCCAGCTGCCGCCGTCGCGCCGGAAGGCGAGGGTGGGCACGAGCCAGAGGCAGGCGCCGGTGACGGTGAGTCCCTGGAGCGTCACCCGGAGCCAGAGATGGGAGCGCTGCTGCATGGTGCGGCCCAGCACCAGCGCCGGGGCCAGCACTGAGGTGAGGAGGAGCAGCTCGCCGACCCACCAGTGGGGACCGAGGACGACCAGCGGCTCCAGCCGTGGCATCACCAGCAGGTCCGCCCAGGCCAGGGCGCCCCACCAGAGCAGCAGCCGGCCGCCGGCGAGCACGGGCAGCGCACCCCAGGCCAGCGCCCACCCGAGGCTGGTCTCCAGGGGCATCCCCAGCAGGTCCGTCGGGCCCGCGGCGAACGTCCACAGCCCCGTGGCCTGCTCGACCGCGAGGATCCCCACCCAGGCGAGCAGTGCGGCCAGGGCGGCGTACGGGACGTCGTGGCGCCGCCTTCGCAGCACCCCTGCGTGGCGCAGCGCCACCACGAGACCCAGCCCCGCCAGCGGGACCACGAGCGTCAGGTTGCGCAGCACGTCCGTGCCGGGGTCGGGGGCCACGACTCAGTCCAGCGCGTTGAGGAACGCCCGGGCGCCGGCGCCCATGAAGAGGTCGGTGATCGGGCCGAACCAGAAGCTGGGGTCGAGCTTGCGCGTGTAGTCCACCTGCAGCGTGGCGTGGCACCCGTCGCCGGCCTGCCCCCAGGTCAGCGAGCCGGTCCGCAGGGTGACCCAGCGGGTGGTGCGGGCGGTGTCCTCGGTGACGTCGAAGGAGAGTCGGCCGCGCTCGCCGGTGGTGACCTCGCTGGCCGTCACCCGGGTGGCGATCGTGCCGGCTGGCATCGTGAGCTCCCAGGTGTCACCCACCGCCAGGCCGCCGCCGTCGGCGGCGACGGGGGTGGGGTACTGCGCGAGCCGGAGCAGCAGGCCCCGGTCGTCGTCGGGGTCGATCCGGGGGCCCCGGGCCAGCGCCGACTCGAACTCCGCGCAGGTCGGCGCCACCGTGGCGGTGGCCGACGAGCTCTGGTCGGGGTTGACCCGCAGGCCCGGGACGACTCCCTCGAGCGCGAGCACGGCGAGCAGCGGCAGCACGCCGAGGTGCTTGGTGAAGGCGCCCCGGGCCGCGGAGACCACTCCGAAGACCAGGAAGACCACGCCGTAGACCAGAGGTGCGGCGATCAGCACGCAGAGCGCTCCCTCGTGAAGCAGTGCCGAGGCCAGCAGCAGCAGGACGGTGGTGATCTGGAAGGCGGTGGCGGCGCCGCTGCGGCTGGTGTCGATCCACCCGACGGCGAGGGCCAGGGCGCACGGGATACCGACGAAGAGCAGCGCCGAGTCGAGGCGTCCGGTGGCCGCGGAGATGACCACCCCGAGGACGGCGAAGACGAGGACGAGCGCGAGCATGCCTGCCCGCGCCGCCCAGCCGGTACGCGGAGGCGGGTCCGGCGGCCCGGGTTCCGGGGCGGGGAACGGCTCCATCGGGGGGATCTTCGACATGTTTTGAGCATATGCTCAAAACATCCGTCAGGGCCAGGGCCAGGGCCAGGGCCAGGGCCGCGGGCTGGGCCGGTCTGGACCACTTTGAGATCCGTGGTGCCCGTCACGTACTTTGCAGCGGTCGACGTGACAGTCGTCACCGTGCTGTCACATCACCGGATTCGTACGCCTCTCGGAAGGTCCCTGTCTTGTCACGCCTCTGCGCCACCGTGGTGCTCACCCTCATCGGCTCGCTGGCCACCGTCCTGGTCGGCACCACGACGGCGCAGGCCGCCGTGCCGACCCGTCCCTACGACCACTACGTCGCCCTGGGCGACTCCTTCACGGCCGGGCCGCTGATCCCGCCGACGACCCTGGTCCCCTGCGCCCGCTCCACCAACAACTACCCGCGGATCCTGGCCGACCGGCTCGGTCTGGAGCTGACCGACGTCTCCTGCTCCTCCGCGCGCACCGAGCACATGGCCGGGCCGCAGGAGGGGATCCTCGGCACCGCCCCGCCGCAGTTCGACGCGCTGCGCCCCGACACCGACCTGGTGACGCTGGGCATCGGCGGCAACGACGGGGGACTCTTCGGCACGCTGATCGACCGCTGCCCCGAGGCAGCCAAGACGGACCCGCAGGGCTCGCCGTGCCGCGACGAGTTCACCCAGGACGGCGTCGACCTGATGGCCGCCAAGATCGTGCAGACCAAGCAGGACGTGCTCGGGGTTCTCGACGGCATCCGGGAGCGCTCGCCCCACGCCGAGGTCGCCGTGGTCGGCTACCTGCGGCTGATGCCGGAGAGCGGCTCCTGCACCAACGGCGCGGTCCCGATGACGGCGGCCGACATGCGCTGGGCCGACAGCCTCCAGCGCCAGCTCAACGACGCGCTCGCCGAGGCCGCCGCCGAGCGGGGGGCCCGCTACGTCGACACCTACGGTCCGTCGCGCGGGCACGACGCCTGCGCGGGCGAGGACGCCTGGGTGCAGGGCAAGTGGATCGACTTCCTCAAGGCGATGGAGTACCACCCGTTCGCCTCGGGGATGGAGGCCAGCGCCCGGCTCGTCTACGACACCCTGATGGGTGAGGACCTCGCCCGCGGCAGGACTGTGCTGGCGTCGGGCACCGAGCACGGCTACGCCCCGTCGTACGCCGTCGACCACGACACCTCTACCCGGTGGGCCAGTGGCGAGTGGGCCGACGGGGCCTGGCTGCAGGTCGACCTCGGCGAATCGCGCTGGGTCGACCGGCTGGTCCTCAACTGGGAGAAGGCCTACGCCAAGGCCTACCGGATCGACGTCTCCGACGACGGCGTCACGTGGCGCACCGTCTGGTCGACGATCAACGGCGACGGGGGCCACGACACCGCGTCGTTCCACCCGACCTCCGCGCGCTACGTGCGGATGGTGGCTGAGCAGCGAGCCACCGGCTACGGCGTCTCGCTCTTCGACCTCGAGGTCTACGGCCCCGACCAGCCGCCCGCCGGCCCCGGACCGGACGACGCCCAGCCCGCGAGCCAGGAGCCTGTGGCGACCGAGCCCTCGACCCAGGAGCCTTCATCGGTGACGCCCCAGACCCCGATCGTGGGACCGACCGAGCCCCTGCGCGTCCGCGTCACCGTGCTGCGCAGCCCGCGGCCGGACCGGGTGAAGGTGCGCATCGCCGGGGCCGGCACGCGCGTGGTCCCGATCGCCGGGGTGACCCAGCCGCCGGCCGCCTGTCGTCCGGCCGCCCGCAAGGCGGTCCGCAAGAAGCTGGCCCGAGGCACCGAGGCGGTCCTGGTGCGCGACCCCCGCGCGAAGGCGGCCTCCGCCGCCAGCTACGTCATGGTCGGCGGCAAGGACCTCGGTCGCCAGCTGGTGCGCCAGGGGAGCCTGCGGGTGGCCAAGGGGGCCTTCTCCCGCAAGGCGTCCTACCGGAAGGCGCAGCGGAGCGCGCGCACCCACCAGCGCGGCTCCTGGGGTGACTGCCGCTGAGGCGGCGCACACACGGGGGTCACCGGCGGTGACCCCCGTGTGGGGGGCTCAGGAGCGGTGCGAGCCGGGGGCTTCGTCGCGCCGGCCGTCCTGGTAGCCCTCCTCGTAGGAGTCGGGCGGGGACTGGGTCGCCGCGTCCGGCCCCGGGATCGGGTCGGTGCCCTCGCTCGTCGCGGCGGCCGAGGTGGTCGCCGTGGTCGAGGAGCTCGAGGTGGTCGTCGCCGTGCCGTCCGGGTCGAGGCGGTCGGCCTCGCGGAGCCGGTCCTCGTGGTGGGCCGCCTGCTGCTGGTAGCCGACCTGCGCCTCCTGGGCGCGTTCCTCGGCGCGCTCCGCCTCGAGGCGGAGCTTCTCGGCCTTGACGGCCTCTTCCTTGGCGCGCAGCTCGGCGTCGGGGAGCGCCGCGGCGTGGCGGTCGGCCTCATTGCGCAGCTCGGCGGCCCGCTGAGCCCGCTCGGCCTGGTCCCGCTCCTGCTTCTTCTTGTTGAGGAGCCAGGCGGCGAGGGCGACCAGCGCCAGCACGACCACGATGGCGACGACGAGCCAGACGATCTCTTCAGTGTTCATGACCGGTCAGTACCCACGGCGAGTCGAGCACATGTGGGCGGCCTCTCGGCCCCGCACCGGCGCACGAGAAGACCCGAGGCCCCCACGGCGTGCGCGGGGGCCTCGGGTCATCACTCCGTGCAAGGCACGGTCACAAGTGGGTCCTGCTACCAGACCCGTCGGGCGTTGCCGCCGATCGGGACGAAGTTCAAGATCAGGCCGACGACCAGGAGAATGGCGCCGATCGTGGTCAGGATGCTGATGTTGGCAACGAGGCCGACGATGAGCAGAATCAGGCCGAGAACGACCATTTCTGTTCCTCCTTGGTTAAGAGCGTCCGGGTTACGGCCGCAGGTGACGTGGTTGTACCCGGGGGTACGGATCCCAAACCCTTCGACTTTCACCCAATTTCTTCGCCGGCCTCTCCAGCCCGCTGACCTGCCATCTTGAATACCTACCTTTAGGTAACTGCTGGGTGACCCCGTTGACGTGGGCCCGAGTCGGTGTCAACTTCGTCACAGGAGCTCGTCAGGAGAAGCGCCGGCATCTGGGAGGTCGTCGGCGCTGCTTGGGAGAAGCCACTGACGCAGGCTCCTGGCCCTTTGGGAGGAGGGCCGAGAAGGAGACGGACACCGGGCGATCCTCTCGGGTTGGTTCTTGGTTCGTCTCACGTGGCGCGGGCCGGGTCCCCCGCACGGCCCGCGCCACCTTCACCACCACCCGCTACCGAGAATCGGGTATATCCGCCCATCGCTTCGGCGTACCGGCATCGTCCGGGTTGACGCTCGCAGCGCATCGCTGCGAGCCTCCGGCCCGGGAGGGAGCAAGATGTTCGTCTGCAGCACCGCACGCGCCCGGCTCCGCACGCTCGTGCCGGCGCTGACGGGTCTCCTCATCGGCCTCGCGCTGGCGGGGGCCGCGCCCGCCGCCCACGCGGAGAGCGGCGAGGAGCCCCGCATCGTGGTCCAGTCGGCCCGGCTCGTCGGTGCGAGCTCGTTCGAGACCTGGTTCGGGGCCGCGCCCACCCCGCTCCTCGAGCTGGTGCTCTACAACAACGGGCAGACCGAGACCGCGCCCTCGCTCGACCTTGTCTGGCGGCACGGGAGCGGCCGGGCGACGCCCGTCGACGCGCCCGCGCTGGCCCCCCTCGCCCCCGGCACCCGCGTCACGGTCGAGCTGCCGGTGGAGTTCGCGGGGTTCGCGCACGGCGAGCACATCGTCTCCGGGGTGGTCCGGGACGGCGAACGCGAGAGTCCGGTCGAGGCCTCGGTCCGGCTGATCCCGTGGGGCCTCTACGGGTTCCCGGTGGTCCTGCTGCTCGCGGGGTCGGCCCTGTGGACCCGCTGGGCGATGACCCGGATGGACGACGACGACACGGCCGACGAGGATCCCGCTTCGCCGGCGTCGCTGTCCACCGTGCCCGGCCGTCCCGCGCCGGGACCGGCTCCGCTCGTCTCCTCGGCCGAGGTGGAGGCCCGCGCCCTGGCCGCCATCGAGCGCTTCGCCGACACCAGGGAGCAGGCGGCCGCCCGTCGTGGTGCCGAGGCCGGGCAGGACGACGCGGACCTCGCCGTGCCGAAGCAGCGGGCCCCCGCCGGTGGGCGGCGGGCCGCCCGGGCCAGCAAGGGCACCCCCTGGCTGACCCGGCGCTGACCCTCGTCAGGCCTGGAGGGCCTGGACCGCCTCGTGGATGCTCAGCGTGCGGCGGGCCGACTCGACGTGGAGGTTCTCCACCATCCGGCCGTTGTAGGTGACGACGCCGGAGCCCTTGCCGTCCTCCCAGGCCTGGATCAGCCCGCGCGCGTCCTCGACCGCCTGCTCGGAGGGGGCGAACGCCGCGTTGGCGCCCTCCACCTGGCCGGGGTGGATCAGCGTCTTGCCGTCGAAGCCCATCTGCCGGCCCTGCTCGCACTCGGCGAGGAAGCCGTCGGTGTCCTTGACGTTGTTGTAGACCCCGTCGATCACCGCGATGCCGGCGGCTCGGCCGGCCAGCAGGGCGGTGTGCAGGCTCGGCAGGATCGGGGCCCGGCCGGGCACGTGCTCGGCGTAGAGCTCCTTGACCAGGTCGTTGGTGCCGAGCACGAAGGCGGTCAGCCGCTCCGAGGCCCGGGCGATGGAGAGGCAGTCGAGGATCGCGACGGGGGTCTCGATCATCGCCCACAGCTTGGTGTGCGCCGGGGCGCCGGCCGCCTCCATCGCGGCGACGAGCTGCTCGACCTCGGCGGCACTGTTGACCTTGGGCACCACGATCGCGGCGGGGCCGGCCTTGCTGGCCGCGGCGATGTCGGCGTCGTGCCACTCGGTGCCGATCCCGTTGACCCGGATGGTCACGGTGCGACGGCCGTACTCGCCGGAGGCGACCGCGGCGCAGGCAGCGTCGCGGGCGGCGGTCTTGGCGTCGGGGGCGACGGCGTCCTCGAGGTCGAGGATCAGGCCGTCGCACGGGATGCTCTTGGCCTTCTCCAGGGCCCGCTCGTTGGAGCTGGGCATGTAGAGGACGGACCTCAGGGGGGTGAACTCGCTCATGCCGGCACTCCTTCGACCTCGATGGCGTCGTACTGGGCCTTCAGCTCCGGGTCGATGGCCGCGAGATCCTCGGCGAGGCGCACCATCACCTGGCACTGCTTGACGGAGGCGTCGTCCTCCATCTTGCCGTCGATCATCACCGCGCCGGTGCCGTCGCCCATGGCCGCGATCACCCGGCGGGCGTGGGCGACGTCCTCCACGCTGGGGGAGAAGACCCGGTTGGCGATCTTGATCTGCACCGGGTGCAGGCTCCACGCGCCGACGCAGCCGAGCAGGAAGGCGTTGCGGAACTGGTCCTCGCAGGCGACCGTGTCCTTGATGTCGCCGAACGGCCCGTAGTAGGGGTAGATGCCGTGCATCGCGCACGCGTCGACCATCCGGGCGATCGTGTAGTGCCACAGGTCCTGCTGGTAGATCGTCCGGTCCGCGTCGTACTGCGTCTCGCCGGTGTCGTTCTTCGGGGCGTCCGCCCGGACCAGGTAGCCCGGGTGCCCGCCGCCGACGCGGGTGGTCTTCATCCGGCGGTCGGCCGCCAGATCGGCCGGACCGAGCGAGAGGCCCTGCATCCGCGGGGAGGCGGCGCAGATCTCCTCGATGTTGGCCACGCCGCGCGCGGTCTCCAGGATCGCGTGGATGAGGATCGGCTTCTTGATGCCGGCCTTGGCCTCGAGCTGCGCGAGCAGCCGGTCGACGTAGTGGATGTCCTCGGCGCCCTGCACCTTCGGCACCATGATGACGTCGAGCTTGTCGCCGATGGCCGGGACGAGCGTGGTCAGGTCGTCCAGCACCCAGGGGCTGTCCAGGGAGTTGATCCGGGTCCAGAACTGGGTCGGGCCGAAGTCGACCGACTGGCCGATCTTGACCAGCCCCTCGCGGGAGATCTCCTTGTTCTCGGCCTTGACGGCGTCCTCCAGGTTGCCCAGGAGCACGTCGACCTTGCCGACCATGTCGGGGACCTTGGCCGCCATCTTGGGGTTGCCCGGGTCGAAGAAGTGGATGGCGCGGCTGGGCCGGGCCGGGATCTCGCGCACCGGCGCGGGGGCGCCGACGGCGAGGGGGGCGAAGAAGTCCTTGGCTGAGCGCATGAGGCGGAAGATAACAGCGAGTGCCCGAGCCGGGGCCGGGACCTCGCACGGTGGACCGCCCGGCTCACTCCCGGCGCCGGTGGGCCGCCACCCGAGCCGGACGCCGCTCGCGCCACCGCTCCACCTCCGTCTCGACGTCGCGCTGCCGGGTGATCACCGGCGCAGCGCGGCGTTGAACTCCCCCACCTCGCGGCGGACGGTACCGCCGCAGCGGTTGAGCGCCGCCTCAGTAGAATCACCCCACGCGCCGCGGCGCGCACGCCAACGAGCCACCCACCACCCGACGGGCGACCCTGTTGCTGATCCTGATCGCCGGACTCTTCGGTCTCTCGTTGGTGAGCCCTCCCATGGTCCTGGCGTGGGGCCGTCGTGCGTTCGCGCCGATCGCGGCGGTGGTGCTGGCCGGCACGGCCTGGATGGCCACCCTGGGTCCGGACGTGCTCGACGGCAGTCACCGGGCCGAGAGCTGGAGCTGGGTGCCGAGCATCGGGATGGAGATGTCCTTCTCGCTGGGCGCGCTCCAGTGGGTGCTCGCGATGGTGGTGCTGGGCATCGGCGCCGTGGTGCTGGCCTACTGCACCTGGTACTTCCACGACGACAGTGCGGGCGTGCCCCGCTTCGCCGGCGTGCTGACCGCCTTCGTCGCGGCGATGCTGGGCCTGGTCCTCTCCGACGACCTGCTGCTCACCTACGTCTTCTGGGAACTGACCACGGTCTTCTCCTTCCTGCTCATCGGCCACGACCCGACGCGCCGCAGCAGCCGGCAGGCGGCCATCCAGGCGCTGCTGGTGACCACGCTCGGCGGCCTGGCGATGCTGGTGGGCGCGATCATGCTCGGCAACGCCGCGGGCACCTACCAGATCAGCGCCATCCTGGCCGACCCGCCGGCCGGGACGGCGGTCACCGTCGCGGTCCACCTGCTGCTGGTCGGGGCGATCAGCAAGTCGGCGCTGGTGCCCTTCCACTTCTGGCTCCCCGCCGCGATGGCCGCCCCCACACCGGTCTCGGCCTACCTGCACGCCGCCTCCATGGTGAAGGCGGGCGTCTTCCTGGTGGCGCTGCTCGCCCCGGCCTTCGCCGACGTGCCCGGGTGGCGCTCGGTGCTGATCGTCCTGGGTCTGGCCACCATGCTGCTCGGCGGGATCAGGGCGCTGGTCCAGCACGACCTCAAGCTGCTGCTGGCCTTCGGCACGGTCAGCCAGCTCGGCTTCATGATCCTGGTGCTGGGCGTCGGCACCCGCAGCGCGACGCTGGCCGGCCTGGCACTGCTGCTGGCCCACGCCCTCTTCAAGGCCTGCCTCTTCCTGGTGGTCGGCCTCGTCGACCGCACCACCGGCACCCGCGACCTGCGCCGCCTCACCGGTCTCGCCCGGCGGATGCCGGTGGTGGCGGTCGCCGCCACCGTGGCGGCCGCCTCGATGGCCGGGGTGCCGCCGCTGCTGGGATACGTGGCCAAGGAGAGCGTCTTCGTCGCCCTGGTCGACGTCGCGGAGAAGGGCGACGGCACCGGGCTGCCGCCCGCGGTGGGCTGGCTCGTCCTGGCCGGCGTGGTGCTGGGCTCGGTGCTCACCGTCGCCTACTCGGCCCGCTTCGTGTGGGGCGCCTTCGGCAACCGCGAGGTCGCCGAGGAGCCCGCCGTGCGGGCCGTCCCCTGGGGCTTCGCCGCCGGGCCCGTGCTGCTGGCGGCGCTCACCCTGGTCCTGGGCTTCGCCGGCCGGCCGCTCACCGAGCTGCTCGGGCTGCAGGCCGACCTGTTCCCGCCCGGCGCGCACACCGCCGAGCTCTCGCTGTGGCACGGGGTCGGGCTCCCGCTGGGCGCCACCGCAGTCGCCCTGCTCCTCGGCGGCCTCCTCTTCGCGGCCCGCGGGGCGGTGCTGCGCTGGCAGCTCTCCTTCACCCACCAGCTCTCCTTCGAGCGTGCCTACCGGTGGACCATGCGCTCGGTCGACCGGACGGCGGTGGAGGTCACCGGTGTGGTCCAGCGGGGCTCGGCCGCCGCCTACCTGGCGTTGATCCTGCTCGTCGTGGTGCTGGTCCCGGGGTCCACGCTGCTGCAGACCACCGACGTGATCCACGTGACCGCCTGGCAGACACCGGCTCAGGCGGGGATCGGCGTGGTGATCGCCGTCGCGGCCGTGATGGCGACCCGCGCCCGGCGCCGGCTCCGGGCGGTGCTGCTGGCCGGGGCGACGGGCTACGGCACCGCGCTCTTCTTCATCCTCCAGGGAGCGCCCGACCTGGCGCTGACCCAGGTGCTGGTCGAGACCGTCACGGTCGTGGTCGCCGTCCTGGCGCTGCGCCGCCTCCCGGAGTACTTCACCGACCGCCCGCTGACCCGCCGCCGCTACCTGCGGATGGCGCTGGGCCTCGGCGTGGCTGTCTCGGTCGCCGGGTTCCTGCTGGTCGGGGCCTCGTCCCGGACCGCCGAGCCGGTCTCGTCGGTCCTGCCCGAGCTTGCCGTCGACTACGGCGGTGGCCACAACATCGTCAACGTCATCCTGGTCGACGTCCGGGCCTGGGACACCCTCGGCGAGATCGCCGTGCTGGTGGCCGCCGCGACCGGCGTGGCCAGCCTGGTCTTCCTCGACACCCGGGGGACCGGCATCCGCCGGGTGCACGAGATCCCCTACCCCGCGGGCGTCCGCAAGGAGCCCAAGGTCGCCGGCAAGCGCGCCTGGCTCCCCGCCCCGCGCACCCTCGCGCCGGAGAACCGCTCGATCATCTTCGAGGTCATCACCCGGCTGGTCTTCCACACCATCCTGATGATCTCGATCTACCTGCTGCTGGCCGGCCACAACGATCCCGGCGGTGGGTTCGCGGCCGGGATGGTGACCGGGCTGGCGCTGGTGCTGCGCTACCTCGCCGGTGGCCGCTACGAGCTCGACGAGGCCGCCCCGGTCGACGCCGGCAAGCTGATCGGCGGGGGCCTGGCGGTGGCCGCGGTGGCCGCCATCGTGCCGCTGGCCTTCGGTGCCGCGGTGCTGCAGACCGCGATCGTGGACCTCACGGTCCCGCTGCTGGGCAAGATCCACCTGGTCACCTCGGTCTTCTTCGACATCGGGGTCTACCTCGTCGTGGTCGGGCTGGTCCTGGACCTGCTGCGCGCCCTCGGCTCCCAGATCGACCGGCACGTGATCCGCGACCTGCGAGCGGCCGAGACCGCGGAGAGCGAGGGCCGATGAACGACGTCAACCTGACCCTGGTGCTGACCTCCTCGGCGCTGATCGGCTGCGGGGTCTACCTGCTGCTCGAGCGGAGCCTGTCGCGGGTCCTGGTCGGCCTGATGATGATGGGCAACGGGGTCAGCCTGGCCTTCCTGGTCTCCGGGGGGCCCGGCGGGGCCGCCCCGATCGTGGTCGAGGGGTCCGAGGAGACGATCTCGGACCCGCTTCCCCAGGCCCTGGTGCTGACCGCCATCGTGATCACCCTGGCCACCGTCTCCTTCGTGCTGGCCATGGCCTACCGGAGCTGGCAGCTGACCGGCCACGACGACGTCCAGGACGACGTCGAGGACGCCATGATCCGGCGGCTCGCGGCCTCCGACGTCACCTCGCAGGCCTACTCGGCGGCGAGCGACGACCCCGACGAGGTCGACCAGTCCAGCGACTTCGCAGAAGGAGAGCTCGTGGACGAGCCGGAGCCCGGCCTCGGCGCCGAGGGCGACGTGGCCGTCGTGGCCCGGCGCGAGGAGGAGGACGGGGTGGGTCACTCATGAGCCTCCTGGTCCCGCTGCCGGTCCTGCTGCCCCTCCTCGGAGCCGGCATCAGCCTGGTGATGACCCACAAGCCCCGGCTCCAGCGCTGGCTCAGCCTGGTCGTGCTGGTGGCCAACGCCGTGATCGCCGCGGTGCTCCTGGTCGAGGCCGACCAGTCCGGCCCGCAGGTGATGTGGGTGGGGCAGTGGCCCGAGACGGTGGGCATCGTGCTCGTCGCCGACCGGCTGGCCGCGCTGATGGTGCTGGTCAGCTCCCTGGTGACCCTGGCCGTCCTCGGCTACTCGATCGGCCAGGGCATGGTCGAGGACGAGGAGTCCGCGCCGCTGTCGATCTACCACCCGACGTTCCTGGTGCTGGTCGCCGGCGTGGCCAACGCCTTCCTGGCCGGCGACCTCTTCAACCTCTTCGTCAGCTTCGAGATGCTGCTCTTCGCCAGCTACGTGCTGCTGACGCTCGGCGGCACCGGCCCCCGGATCCGGGCCGGCACCATCTACGTCCTGGTGGCGCTGCTCTCCTCGTCGCTGTTCCTGATCTCGATCGCCGCGACCTACGCCGCCACCGGCACCCTGACCATGGCCCACCTGGCCGAGCGGGTCGCCGAGCTGCCGCCGCACGTCTCGCTGATGCTCCAGCTGCTGCTGCTGACCACCTTCGCCATCAAGGCGGCGATCTTCCCGCTGTCGTTCTGGTTGCCCGACAGCTATCCCACCGCGCCGGCACCCGTCACGGCCGTCTTCGCCGGCCTCCTGACCAAGGTCGGCATCTACGCCATCCTGCGCATGCAGATGCTGATCTTCCCGCACAGCCCGCTGACCGACATGCTGCTCTGGGTGGCCCTGCTGACCCTGGTCGTCGGCATCCTCGGCGCCATCGCGCAGTCCGACGTCAAGCGCATGCTCTCCTTCACCCTGGTCAGCCACATCGGCTACCTGGTGCTCGGCATCGCGGTGGCGGGGGTCGCCGGGGCGTCGGCGACGATGTTCTACGTCGTCCACCACATCACGGTGCAGACGGCGCTGTTCCTCGTCATCGGCCTGGTCGAACGCCGCGCCGGCAGCACCTCCCTGGTGCGGATCGGCGGCCTCGCCCGGATCGCGCCGCTGCTCGGGGTGCTCTTCTTCATCCCGGCGATGAACCTGGCCGGCATCCCGCCGTTCTCCGGCTTCATCGGCAAGGTCGGGCTGCTCCAGGCCGCCCAGGACCTCGGCACCCCGCTGGCCTGGACGCTGATCGTCGCGGGCGTGGCCACCAGCCTGCTCACCCTGTACGCCGTGGCCAAGACCTGGGCGGTCGCCTTCTGGCGCACGCCGCTGGAGGCCCACGAGGCGCTCGCCGACATCGAGGACGTCGGCGCCGACCCGCTGCCGGGCCACGACACCCGGCCCCGGGTCGAGCACCGCGGCCACGTGCACACCTCCGGTGGCGTGCTCAGCGCCCAGGTGCTCTCGGAGTCGCGACGGCTCGCCGACGACGACGAGCCCGAGCGGGACTTCTACCAGCTGATCGAGGCCGGTGAGGACAGCCGCACCACCCCGCCCAGCATGACCGCGCCGGCGGCCGCCCTGGTGGCGCTCTCGGTGCTGCTGACCGTGGTGGCCGGGCCGCTCTTCGAGTTCACCGACCGGGCCGCCCGCGACCTCGTCGAGCGGACGCCGTACCTCTCGGCCGTCCTCCCGGAGAGTGGCCGGTGAGCCCCCGCACGCGCGTGCGCCGCGACGGATCGGTGCGGCCGGCCCGCTACCGCCCGCTCCAGCCGTTCGCCCTGATCTGGCTGACGCTGGTCTGGCTGGCGCTGTGGGGCGACGTGTCGCCGCTGCTGGTCGTCTCCGGGCTGCTCGTGGCGGTGCTGGTCTGCCTCGCGTTCCCGCTGCCGCCGGTGCGGCTGGAGGCCAGGGTCCACCCGTTCCGCCTGCTCCTGCTGGCGCTGCGGTTCGTGGTCGACGTGGTCCGGGCCAGCATCGACGTCACCCTGGTGGTGCTGCGGCGCCGCCAGGTCCGCAACGCGGTGATCGCGGTCGACCTGCACAGCTCCTCCGACTTCGTGCTCACCGGCGTCGCGGCCATGCTGAGCCTGGTGCCGGGCTCCGTGGTGGTGGAGGCGCGACGCTCCACCCACACCCTCTACCTGCACGTGCTCGACGTGCCCGACCTCGAGGCCGTGGAGCGCTTCCGGCGCGAGGCCCTGGCGGTCGAGGCGCGCTTCCTGGCGGCTTTCGAGCCGATCACCGAGGAGGAGGAGGCCCGATGACGGTCGTCCTCATGGTCGCCGCGGGGATCCTGGTGGTGGCCGCCGGCCTGCTGATCGTCCGGGTGACGGTCGGCCCCACCATCCTGGACCGCAGCATGGCGCTCGACGTGATGATGTCGGTGATGGTCTGCGGGATGGCGGTGTGGTCGGCGCAGCAGGAGAGCGTCGTGGCGCTGCCCGCGCTCCTGTGCCTGGCCGCCGTCGGCTTCGTCGGGTCGGTCGCGGTGGCCCGCTACGCCAGCGGCGTGGACGACGTGGAGGCCGAGAACGACCAGCAGGAGGAGGGTGGTCAGCCATGAGCCTCGAGACGGTGCTGGACGTCGCCTCCGCGGTCTGCCTGCTGGTGGGGGCCGGGTTCGCCCTGGTGGCCGCGATCGGCGTGGTCCGGCTGCCCGACCTGCTGAGCCGGATGCACGCCGCGACGAAGCCGCAGGTGATCGGCCTCTCCTTCGTGGTGCTCGGGCTGGCGCTGCGGCTGCGCGACCCGTCGGTGCTCGGAATGCTGGCCCTGGTGGTGATCCTGCAGATGGCCACCAGCGTGGTCTCCAGCCACATGGTGGGCCGGGCCTCGTTCCGGGCCGGTCAGGTGCGCGAGGACCTGCTCGTCGTCGACGAGCTCACCGAGAACCAGCACGACTGGGACGGCGGGCGCGGGGCGCCCTGAGGCGGGGATCCGCGCCTCACCAGTGGCCGCGGTGCACCACGTCGTCGAGCGGCCGGCGCCGCCGGCGGGTCGGGGAGCCGCCGGGCGGGGTCGTGGGGTCGGGGTGCCCGACGGTGATCGCCCCCAGCGGGGCGTGGTCGGCCGGCACCCCGAACTCCTCGCGGAACGCCGCCACCCGCTCCGGTGGGATGCCGAAGAAGCAGGCGCCCAGGCCCTCGTCGACCGCGGTCTGCAGGATCAGCAGCGAGGCCATCGCGGTGTCGGTGAACCACCACGGGACCGGCCAGCGCTCCTCGGCGCCGGGGTCCCACCCCTTGTCGGGCTCGGCGTAGCGCGCCACGTAGGCGTCGCGGCAGGCCAGCGGCACCAGCACCACCGGCGCGGTGCGCATCCCCTCCAGCCAGGCGCTGGTGGCGCCGGGGTCGGGCGAGGTGGCGCGCCAGAACCGCGCGACGTCCTCGGGGCGGTCCAGCCGCAGGAACGCCCAGCCCTGGGAGAAGCCGGCGCTGGGGGCCCGGACGGCGTGCGCGAGCATCCGGTCGACCTGCTCCGGGGCCACCGGGGCGTCGGCGTAGCGGCGGACCATGCGGCGACGGCGTACGACCTCGGAGAACTCCACCCCTCCATCCTCCCGGTCCGCGCTCCGTCGTGTCGATTGACCCCGGTCGCCGCGCGCGGTGCACTGGGCTTGTGACCTTCGAGGAGACGTGGCCGACGCCGGCACCCGGCCCCGACACCTCCTACCTGCTGGAGCGGGCCTGGGTCGGTGGCCGGTTCCAGGACGACGTGCTGGTGGAGGTGACGGGCGGCCGCTTCTCCCGGGTGGAGGTCTCCCCGGGCTCCTCGGAGTCGGCCGGGGAGACGGACCCCACCCCGCGCGCCGGGCTGACCCTGCCCGGCCTGGCCAACACCCACAGCCACGCCTTCCACCGGGCGCTGCGCGGCCGCACGCACCGCGGGGGCGGACTTCCCGGGTGGCGCGAGCAGGTGCACGACGTCGCCGAGCGGCTGGACCCCGACTCGATGTTCGAGCTGGCACGGGGGGTCTACCGGGAGATGGCGGCGGCCGGGATCACCGCGGTGGGGGAGTTCCACCACCTGCACCACCAGCCCGGGGGCGGGCCCTACGAGGACCCCAACGTGATGGGGACGGCGCTGGTGGAGGCGGCCCGCGAGGCCGGCATCCGGATCACCCTGCTCGACTCCTGCTACCTCGCCGGCGACTTCGGCGAGCCGGTGCAGGGGGCCCGGCTCCGTTGCAGCGACGGTGACGCCGACCGGTGGGCGCTGCGGATGGAGGCGCAGGCGAAGTCCCTCTCCGGGCTCGACCACGCACGGGTCGGTGCGGCGATCCACTCCGTGCGGGCGGTCCCGCGCGACCAGCTGCGTCTCGTCGCGGAGGCGGCGGCAGGCCGGCCGCTCCACGTCCACCTCTCGGCGCGGGCGGCGGAGAACGAGGCCTGCCGGGCGGCGTACGGCGTCTCCCCGACGCGGCTGCTGCACGAGGCCGGGGTGCTGGGCACCCGCACCACCGCCGTGCACGCCACCCACGTGGACACCTGGGACGTCGGC
Organism: Nocardioides sp. Z40_12; assembly: GCF_058215795.1. Taxonomy (NCBI): domain Bacteria; kingdom Bacillati; phylum Actinomycetota; class Actinomycetes; order Propionibacteriales; family Nocardioidaceae; genus Nocardioides; species Nocardioides sp. Z40_12. Next base: position 164,314 of record NZ_JBZAJA010000004.1, on the reverse strand, counting down.
CTGCTCGGCGTCACCGGCACCTCCGTGTCGCTGTGCCCGACCACCGAGCGAGACCTGGCCGACGGGGTGGGGCCGGCCCGCCGCATCCTCGAGGCCGGCTCCCCGGTCACCCTGGGCTCCGGCAGCCAGGCGGTGGTCGACCTCTTCGAGGAGATGCGGGCGGTGGAGCTGCACGAGCGGCTCGCCACCCAGCGGCGGGGCCACTGGCGGGCCGAGGAGCTGGTGGCCGCCGCGGTGGGGGGCCACGCCGCCCTGGGCTGGGACGACGCGGGTGAGATCGCGGTGGGTCGCCGGGCCGACCTGGTCACCCTCGACAGCCGCAGCGTCCGGACCGCGGGCACCGGTGCGGACGCAGCCACCGTCGTCTTCGCCGCCGCGGCGGCCGACGTCACCCACGTGGTCGTCGACGGCTGGGTCGTCGCGCGGGAGGTCGCCGAGGTGGGCCACGAGCTCGACGCGGTGGTCCGCCGCCTGCTCGCCTGAGGCAGCGCTGAGGTAGCCGTGAGGCGGCTCTGAGGTAGCGGGGGCAGCGCGTGGGGCAGGGGCGGCCGCCGCGGTTAGGGCACCAGCCCGATGTGACGCCCTACCTCAGGAGCGGAGATTCGTCCTCGTCACCACGAGGAAGGGAACCCGTCATGCAGACCAACGACTACTTCATCCAGAGCGAGGTCGCCTACCGCACCGAGCGGGCGCGCCGCACCTTCGGCCAGGGTCGCAGGAAGGGGTCTCGCCGCCTCCGCCGCTGGCAGGGGCCGCTGCGCGGCTCCGAGGACATGCGCTGAGTCAGCGCGTGTCGGCGCGGCACGCCATGATGGACGACGTGCCTCATCGAAGCGTCGAGATGGTCGGACGCGAGGCCGAGCTGGGAGAGCTCTGCGCCCGGCTCGGCATCGCCGCACCGGCCACGCCCCCCGCCTCTCCCACGACCGCGCTCCTGCTCGGCGGCGACGCCGGCGTGGGCAAGACCAGGCTGCTGACCGAGCTGCGCGACCGGGCCGTGGGGGCGGGCTGGCAGGTGGTGGCCGGGCACTGCCTCGACCTCTCCGACTCGGCGCTGCCCTATCTCCCGTTCTCCGAGATCCTGGGCCGGCTCTCCGCCGAGGCCCCGGCCGTCGTCGAGGCGACGACGAGCGACCGGCCCGTGCTGCGCCGGCTCCAACCCGGCCGCCGGGTGCGTGCGGGCGGCGACACGGGAGCCGACGGCTCGCTCGAGCGGGGCGACCTCTACGAGGCGATGCACCTCCTGCTGGACCGGGCCGCGCAGAGCCAGCCGCTGCTGGTGGTCGTCGAGGACGCGCACTGGGCCGACCAGTCCACCCGGGACCTGCTCAGCTTCCTCTTCGCGCGGACCTTCACCGGCCGGGTCGCCGTCGTCGTCTCCTACCGGGTCGACGACCTGCACCGCCGCCACCCGCTGCGCCGGCAGGTGGCGGAGTGGTCGCGGCTGCGGGTCGACCGGATGGTGCTGGAGCCGCTGGACGCCGGTGCGGTGCGCTCGCTGGTGCACGCCCTGCACCCCGACCCGATCACCGCGACCGACGTCGACGACATCGTCGACCGGGCGGAGGGCAACGCCTTCTTCGTGGAGGAGCTGGTGGGCGCGACCTGGGCCACCGGAGGTGTGCCGGCCGACCTCGCCGACCTGCTGCTGGTCCGGCTCGACCGGCTCGACGCCGACACCCAGGAGGTGGTGCGCACCGCCGCGGTCGCCGGCCGCCGGGTGGGGCACGAGCTGCTCGCCGCGGTCTCGGGGCTCGACCAGCGGGCGCTGGAGGAGGCGCTGCGCACGGCCGTCGAGCGCCACGTGCTCGAGGCGGAGCGCGACGACACCTACTCCTTCCGCCACGCGCTGCTGGCCGAGGCGGTCTACGACGACCTGCTCCCCGGTGAGCGGGTGCGCCGGCACGCCGCGTACGCCCGGGTCCTCCAGCAGGGGCAGACTCCCGGGACCTCCGCGGAGCTGGCCCGGCACGCCCGCCTCGGCCAGGACCTCCCGACCGCGCTGCGCGCCAGCGTCGAGGCGGGAGCGGCCGCCATGCAGGTGGGTGGCCCCGACGAGGCGGCCCAGCACTACCTGCAGGCGCTCGAGCTGGCCGCCGACCCGGCGCTGGTGGCCGCGCTGGAGCAGGAGGTCGGGATCAACCACGCCGACCTGGTGCTCCGGGCCAGCGACGCCCTCACCGGCGCCGGCCACGCCCAGCGTGCCCAGGCGCTGCTCCGCTCCACGCTGGCCGACCTGCCCGACGGCGTCGGCGCCGTGGACAAGGGCCGGATCCTCGCCCAGTTGGCGATCAACGTCTACCAGTTCGAGGAGAACGACGACGAGCTCGGGATGATCCGCCAGGCGATGGCGCTCGTCGCCGACGGCACCGAGGCCCAGCAGGTGCGCACCCACGCGATCTACGCCCGCATCCTCTCCGGCCACCGCTTCGAGGACGAGGCCCGCGAGGTCGGCACCGCCGCCCTGGCGATGACCCAGCGGCTCGACCTGCCGAGGCTCAGCGCCGACATCCTGACCACCCTGGCCGGCCTGCGCCAGGAGCACCTCGGCGACGACGTGGTCGAGGCGATGGGCGAGGTCATCGCCCAGGCCCGGGCCAGCGGCGCGGTCAAGGCCGAGATGCGCGGTCACTACACGCTCGGGCGGCTGCACCAGGATCGCGGCGAGCTCGAGGAGGCGGTTGAGCTCTTCGACGCGGGTCTCGCGCTCGGGCGCGAGGTGGGCCTGCGCTGGGCGCCGTACTCCTTCGACGCGCTGGTGATGGCCACCGCCGCGCGCTACGTGCGGGGCCGCTGGGCGGAGGTCCTGGAGGCGGCGGCGCAGTCCCGGCAGGCCCCCTCGCCGCTGATCGCCGCGACCCTCGACACCTTCGGGGCGGGAGTGGGCGCCGCCCGGGGGCTCTCCGGCACGGCCGAGCGGCTGGCCGAGCTGCGCGACTTCTGGGGCCAGGACGGGCTGGTCGCCCTGCACGCGGCCGGTGCGGAGCTGGAGCTGGCCGAGCAGGCCGGCGACGCCGCGGCCGCCCTGGCCACCTACGGCCAGGTCGTGGCCAACCTCGGCCGGCTGTGGCGCGAGCTCTTCCAGGCCCGGCTGCGGCTCGCCGCGCAGACGCTCGGCGTGCTGGGCACCGCCGCGTCCCGGCAGTCCGCGGCCGAGCGTGAGGAGCACCGGGCCGCCGCCGACCGGCTCCTCGACGACGGGCGCCAGGTGGTCGGCTACCTGCACGACGAGGACCTCACCTACGGGCCGGAGACCCGGGCCTGGGCGGTCCGGCTGGAGGCCGAGCACCTGCGCTGGCGCTGGCTCGCGCAGGTGGACCCGCCCGGGAGCGAGCCGGTCCGCTGCGCCGACCTGCTGGCCGCCTGGCGCCGCGCCGAGACCGAGCTCGCGGCGTTCGGCCATGTCCACGAGCTGGCCCGCGCGCGGCTGCGGCTGGTGGAGGTGCTCCGCCACGAGGGCGACCTGGAGGCTGCCCGGGAGGTGGCCGACCAGGTGCGTGAGGCGGCCGCGGTGCTGGAGGCCCCACCGCTGCTCGCCGCGCTGCACGCGCTCGGTGCCGCCCCGCAGGGCGCCCGGGCCCCGGGCCGGGCCGGCGCCGCCCTCACCCCGAGGGAGCGCGAGATCCTCGCGCTGGTCGCCGAGGGGCGCAGCAACGGCGAGATCGGCAAGCAGCTCTTCATCGCCACCAAGACGGTCAGCGTCCACGTCTCCAACATCCTCGGCAAGCTGGGCGCCGCCTCGCGGACCGAGGCCGTCGCCGTGGCCCGCCGCCGCGGGCTGCTCACCTGAGGTCCGGCAGAATCGGCCGGGTGCCACCCTCCCCGGCCCCCGACCCGACCTTCCGCTGCACCACCGCCAGCCGTCGCGACGGCGAGCCGCTGGCGGGCACCGCGCCGACCGAGCGGGCCTTCCTCCTCCTGGAGCACGCCGGGTCCTGGGGCTCCAAGGCGCTCGCCCAGAGTCGCCTGCCCGAGGAGGTGCGCGCCGGGCTCGACGGCCTGCCCGGGGTGCGGGTCCAGCTGATCCGCCGCCACGGCGGGATCTCGGGGCCTGGGGTGCGGGTCTTCACCGTCGTGGTGGAGCCGGAGCGGGTGAGCATCGAGACGACCGTGCTGGCCGACGCCGCCGAGGTGCTGGGCCTCGACCTGGCGGCCCTCGCGCAGGGGCGCAGCCCCGGGCTCACGCCGTACGACGGGGAGCTGCTGCTGGTCTGCACCAACGGCCGCCGCGACCTGTGCTGCGCCGAGCGCGGCCGCCCCGTGACCGCAGCCCTGGCCGCCCGTTGGCCGGAGGAGACCTGGGAGACCACCCACCTGGGCGGCCACAGGTTCTCCGCCACCCTGCTGGCCCTCCCCAGCGCGATCACCCTGGGCCGCCTCGACCCGGAGTCGGCGGTCCTGGCGGTCGAGGAGCTCGGGGCCGGCCGGCACCCGGTCGGCTTCTCGCGCGGCCGGGTGGGGCTCAGCCCGGCGGCCCAGGTGGCGCAGCTGCACGTGGTCGAGGAGACCGGCCACGACGAGCTGGGCGACGTGGTGGTCGTGGGGGAGCGCGACGGGGTGGTCCGGCTGCTGGCCGACGGCGAGCCCTGGCAGGTGGGCGTGGTCAGCCGGCGGGGCGAGCCGCGCCGGCTCAGCTGCGCCGATCTGAAGGCCAAGCCGGCCTCCGTCCACGAGGTGGTGGCGGCCGGGCGGGCGCCATCTGGTCCGAGCAGGTGACCGCCTTCGCGTCGGGATGGAACAATGACCCGCGGGTCGCCGACACGGGCCCGCAGAGCACAGACCGGCCAGACCGGCCAGAGCGGCACAGACCCGCCCGATCGATCAGGAGCACCAGGTGAGCGACCGTCCCGAGTCCGAGGAGCGCCCCGTGCTCACGGGCCTGCTCGCCCTGGCCGGTGTCGCGCTGGTCGTGGGCGTGCTGGCCGGTGTGATGGTGCTGGTCGGCACCAAGATGCTCGGCCTGGACGGCGGTGAGGGCCAGACGAAGGTCGGGGCCACCGCGGGCGAGACGCTGACGCTGCCGCAGTTCTCCGAGACGGCCAGCCCGAGCGGCCCGCAGATCACCCTCGACCCCAACGGCCCGGTCCCCACGGGTTCGGTGACCGCGGCCCCGGAGTCCTCCGAGACCGCGTCGGAGACCGCGGCCCCGGAGAAGGCGATCACCCTCACCGCCAGCCAGAGCGCCGTCGGGGCGATGCAGCAGATCGACCTGTCCGGGACCTACGTGCAGGGCGGCGGGTCGATCCTCCAGGTGCAGCGCTTCGAGGACGGCGCGTGGAGCAACTTCCCCGTCACCGTCTCGGTCGAGGGCGAGAGCTTCGGCACCTACGTGATGACCGGCCAGACCGGGGAGAACAAGTTCCGCGTCGTCGACTCCGAGACCGGGCTGGAGTCCAACGAGGTCGTCGTCCAGGTCGGCTGACCCGGCCTCAGGGTCGTGCCCCGCCGGCGGCGTCGGCGGCGTCGGCCCGGCGCCGGGCGTCGACCCGGGCGGTCCAGTACCCGACCCAGACGGTGCCCACGCTCATCAGCGCCCCGAGCGCCAGGCTCACGCCGGCCAGCGGCAGCAGCGCGGCGGCCGCCCCGACCAGCAACGGGCCGCCGCTGACCCCGAGGTCGCCGCACAGGCGCCACGCGCCGAGGAACTGCGAGCGGCCGGCGGTGGGCGCGGCGTCCGCGCCGAGGGTCATGTTGATCCCCGAGCCGAGTCCGTTGCCGACCGCGATCAGCACCATCACGGCCGCGACCGACCAGGTGCTGGTGGCCAGCGGCAGCAGGAAGCAGGCCAGCGCCACCGCGCCGACCACCGGGACCGCCACCGCCGTCCGGCCCCGGGTGTCCATCAGCCAGCCGCCCGGGAGGAAGAACGCGACGTCGACCGCCGCCGCGACGGCGAAGACCAGCGAGGTGGTGCTGGCGCTCATCCCGACGTGCTCGGCCCAGAGCGGCAGCAGGGCGGTGCGCAGCGCCCGGCTGGCGCTGATCACCACCACCGCCACGCCCAGGGTGGCCAGCACCCGGCGGTGCCGGCGGACGACGCCGAGCACGGAGAGGTGACCGGTCTCCTTGGCGCGGGCCCGTTCCTCGCCGCCGAGGTCGGGCATCAGCCGGGCCATCGCCGCGCTCGCCAGCGACGCGACCGCGGCGAGCACGAAGACGGCCCGCAGGTCGGTCAGGTGGATGAGCCCGGCGCCGAGCAGCGGGCCGACGAGCAGCCCGATCCGGTGGCTGCCGCCGAGCCCCGACATGGCCCGGGCGCGGTAGGACTGCGGCACCACGTCGATCAGGTAGCCCTGGCGGGCCACCAGGAAGGTGGTCCAGGCCATCCCGCTGACCGTGACCGCGACCGCCAGCGCCGGCCAGGAGGTGGCCAGCGCCGCGGCGACCATCGCCGCGGCGTCCAGCAACCCGGACAGCACCAGGGCCCGGCGCTCGCCGATCCGGGCGATCAGCGCGCCGACGGGCAGGGCGGTGGCCAGGCTGCCCAGGCCGACCAGGGCGACCACCAGTGCGGCGGTGGGCACGTCCGCCCCGAGCTCGCGCGCCCGCAGGGCCAGCACCGGCAGCACGGCGCCGTGGCCGATCGAGTTGACGATCGTCGGGCCGTAGGCGGTGAGGGCGACGTCCCGCAGGCGGAACGGCGGCTGGTCGGAGGGCACCGGGGAAGTCTGCCTCACCCGGAGTCAGCCCTTGCGGAACTCGATCCAGTCGATCCGGCCGGAGAAGTAGTCGCAGGTGATCCGGCGGGCGTCGCAGGCCGACTTGCCGCCGAGGGAGAGCGGCCGGTCGTTGCGGATCACCCCGGTGGCGCCGTACGCGCGCGGCTGGGCCACCCCGTCCACCCACATCTGCACCCACTCCGGGGTGCGGACGCAGGTCAGGGTGTGCCAGCCGGGGGAGAGGCGGGCGCCCTCGTCGAAGCCGTCGAGGTAGCCGGTGCGGGTCCGCCCGTCCGCCCCGCGGAACATGCAGCGCGGTGCCCGCTCGGGGTTCTCGAGCTTCCAGTATCCGCCCTCGGCCTCGCCCTGGCCCTTCTGCATGATGTTCCCGAACCGGTGCCGGGTCTGGTAGCGGATGGTGAAGGAGAACGACGCCGAGCCGGGGTTGAGCAGCCGGTGCAGCCGGCGTCCCGCCGGCACCAGGTCGGTGTGGCCGGGGAAGACCCCCGAGTGCGGTTGGACCCATCCGAAGAGGTGGTGGCGGCCGGTGGTGGTGACGTCGGGGCCCACCCGCCCCGTCAGACCGCCGACCCGGTCGCGGAAGACGCGCGCCCCCGGTGCCTCGTCGAGGTCGAACCGCGCCACCACGGGCAGGTCGGGCGGGAGCTCGGCGGCCGGTGTGGCCTCGCGTCCGCCGGGCCGGTCGGCGCGGCCGTCGCGGGTGACCAGGACGGCGCCCGCCACGGCGAGTCCCGCCAGCAGCACGAGCACCAGCCCCGCCAGGGCGGCGGGCCGCCCACCGAGCCGTGCCACCATCCGGCCACCGTACCGAGCCGCGCCGCTGGGCGGATGGGAACCGGGGCAGTCGGTGTTTAGTGGCATTCTCTGAGCCCATGAGCAGCTCCCCGCGGACCGCGACCACGCCTCCCTCCCCGGCCCGGCGCTACGCGCGGCTGGCCCGGCTGGCCTACCGTCACGGCCGCTCCGACCTGCTGCGCGGCATGGAGCTCGACGAGTTCAGCGTCGACGACGAGCCGCTGGCCGGCGGGGACGACGCCCGGGCGGAGGCCTTCGCCCGCGACCTGGAGGCGATGGGGCCGACCTACATCAAGCTCGGGCAGCTCCTCTCCACCCGGTTCGACCTGCTCCCGGCCGCCTACACGCAGGCGCTCGCCCGGCTCCAGGACGACGTCGCGCCCTTCGCCTTCGAGGAGGTGCGCGAGATCGTCGAGGGGGAGCTCGGCGGGACGCTGGAGGACCTCTACGGCAGCTTCGACCCCGAGCCGCTGGCCGCGGCCTCGCTCGGCCAGGTCCACGCGGCCACCCTGCGCAACGGCCGCGAGGTGGTGGTCAAGGTCCAGCGACCCGAGGCCCGGGACGCGATCCGCGGCGACATGGAGACGCTCACCAGCCTGGCCCACCTCGCCGACAAGCGGACCGACGTGGGGCGCCGCTACGGCTTCGAGAAGCTCGTCACCGAGTTCCGCAAGACCCTCGCCGGCGAGCTGGACTACCGACGCGAGGCGCGCAACCTGGTCCGCTTCGGCGAGCTCACCGCGGGCTACGACCTGCTCGTCGTCCCGCAGCCGGTGCCGACCCACTGCACCCGCCGGGTGCTCACCATGGACCGGATCGAGGGCCGCAAGGTGACCGACCTGGGCCGGCTCTCCCAGGTCGAGCGGGACACCACGCCCGTGGTCGAGCAGCTCTTCGCCTGCTACCTCGAGCTGATGCTCTCCGAGGGCGTGCTGCACGCCGACCCGCACCCGGGCAACCTGCTGCTCACCGACGACGACCGGCTGGCCCTGCTCGACCTGGGGATGGTCAGCACCGTCGCGCCCAAGCTGCAGGAGAAGGTGGTGCGGCTGCTGCTGGCGATCACCGACGGCGACGGCGAGGAGGTCGCCACCGTGCTGGCCGAGATGGGCCACCAGCTTTCCGACTACGACGCCGGCGCCTTCCGCAACGACGTCTCCCACCTGGTCTCCGAGGCGGTCAACGCCGGCCCCGAGCTGCAGGCCGGGTCGGTCCTGGTGGAGCTCAGCCGGGTCTCCGGCGTGCACGGGCTGCGCCCGCCGGCGGAGATGTCGATGATCGGCAAGGCGCTGCTCAACCTCGACGCCTCCACCCTGCGGCTGGACCCGGACTTCTCGCCGGCCGCGGCGCTGCGCGACAACGTCAGCAGCCTCCTGACCAGCGGGATGAAGGTGAGCGCGGGCGGGCTGATGGCCTCGGCGATCGAGGCCAAGGAGTTCACCAAGCTGCTGCCCAAGCGGGCCAACCGGATCATGGACAACCTCGCCGACGGCGAGTTCGTGATCCGCGTCGACGCCATCGACGAGGAGCGGCTCCACACGGTGCTTCAGCGGGTCGCCAACCGGCTCACCCTGGGTCTGGTGATCGCGGCGATGCTGGTCGGCGCCTCGCTGATGATGCGGGTCGACGAAGGGCCGACGATCTTCGGCGTGCCCGGGGTGGCGCTCACCTTCTTCACCCTGGCGGTGCTCGCCGGCGTCGCGCTGACGGTCTGGATCGTCTCCACCGACCGCAAGGTCGCGGCCCGGCCGCGGTCCCGCCCCGGTGATCGCGCCTAGGTGTGGAAATAGTTCCTCCGCGCCGGAACAATCCCGGTCCCTTCCTGCGTTGTGTGATGTGAGCGAAGTTGAGTTGAGTCGACTCAACTAGTTTGTCAGACTCGCCGTCGGTGGCGCAGGATGGCTTCACCAGACTTTCCCGGGGGACCCCGGAGAGAACGCAACAACGGAGGTAACTCACATGGCACGTGCTGTCGGCATCGACCTCGGTACGACGAACAGCGTCGTCGCCGTCCTGGAGGGTGGCGAGCCCACCGTCATCGCCAACGCAGAAGGCGCCCGCACGACCCCGTCGGTCGTCGCGTTCGCCAAGTCCGGCGAGGTGCTGGTCGGCGAGGTCGCCAAGCGCCAGGCGGTGACCAACGTCGACCGGACCATCCGTTCGGTCAAGCGCCACATGGGCACCGACTGGACCACCAAGATCGACGACAAGTCCTTCACCCCCCAGCAGATCAGCGCCTTCGTGCTCCAGAAGCTCAAGCGCGACGCCGAGGCCTACCTGGGCGAGCCGGTCACCGACGCGGTGATCACCGTCCCGGCGTACTTCTCCGACGCCCAGCGCCAGGCCACCAAGGAGGCGGGCGAGATCGCCGGCCTCAACGTCTCCCGGATCGTCAACGAGCCCACCGCGGCCGCGCTGGCCTACGGCCTCGACAAGGGCGACGACCAGACCATCCTCGTCTTCGACCTCGGTGGCGGCACGTTCGACGTCTCGCTGCTGGAGATCGGCGAGGGCGTGGTCGAGGTCAAGGCCACCTCCGGGGACAACCACCTCGGTGGTGACGACTGGGACAACCGCGTCGTGGAGTGGATGGTCGAGCGCTTCAAGAACAACAACGGCGTCGACCTGGCCGCCGACAAGATCGCCAAGCAGCGCCTCCAGGAGGCCGCTGAGAAGGCGAAGATCGAGCTGTCGAGCTCCAGCGAGACCACGATCCACCTGCCCTACATCACCCACGGCGAGTCCGGCCCGCTCCACTTCGAGGAGAAGCTGACCCGCGCCGAGTTCCAGCGGATGACCTCCGACCTGCTCGACCGGACCAAGAAGCCCTTCCAGTCGGTGCTCAAGGACGGCGGCGTCGCGATCAAGGACATCGACCACGTGGTCCTCGTCGGCGGCTCCACCCGGATGCCGGCCGTGGCCGAGGTCGTCAAGGACCTGCTCGGCGGCAAGGAGCCCAACAAGGGCGTCAACCCCGACGAGGTCGTGGCCCTGGGTGCGGCGCTGCAGGCCGGCGTCCTCAAGGGCGAGGTCAAGGACGTGCTGCTCCTCGACGTCACCCCGCTGAGCCTGGGCATCGAGACCAAGGGCGGCGTGATGACCACCCTGATCGAGCGCAACACCACCATCCCGACCAAGCGCTCGGAGATCTTCACCACCGCCGACGACAACCAGCCGTCGGTGGAGATCAAGGTCGCGCAGGGCGAGCGCCAGATGTGGGCGCAGAACCAGCCGCTCGGCAACTTCGAGCTCACCGGCCTGCCGCCGGCCCCGCGTGGGGTGCCGAAGATCGAGGTCACCTTCGACATCGACGCCAACGGCATCGTCCACGTCTCCGCCAAGGACCACGCGTCCGGCCGCGAGCAGTCGATGACCATCTCCGGTGGCTCGGCGCTCAGCAAGGACGAGATCGACCGGATGGTCAAGGAGGCCGAGCAGTACGCCGAGGAGGACGCCCAGCGGCGTGCCGCGGTCGACGCCCGCAACCAGGCCGACAGCCTCGTCTACACCACCGAGAAGTTCCTCTCCGAGAACGACGAGAAGCTTCCCGAGGACGTCAAGACCGAGGTCCGGGGCGACCTGGATGCTCTCAAGGCCACGCTGGCCGACGAGTCCGCGAGCGCCGACACCATCCAGGCGGGAGTCACCAAGCTCGGTGAGTCCAGCCAGAAGATGGGGGCCGCCATGTATGCGGCCGCCGAGGCCGACCAGGCCGCGGCCGGGGGCAGCGACGGCTCCACCGGTGAGGCCGACGAGGACGTCGTGGACGCCGAGATCGTCGACGACGCCACCGACGAGGGTGAGTCCAAGTGACCCAGTCCTCCGACCCGAGCGTCCAGCCGGACCGTCCCGAGACCGACGGCTCCCAGGCCGGGGCCCCCTCCCAGGAGGGGGCCCCGGCCCCGGCCGGTGGGTCCGGCCCGGGTGAGGCCGAGCAGTCGGGCACGGCGGACGAGGCGATCGCCTCCGACCTGGAGGCGGCCGGCGCCGAGGCCGCCAAGGCCAAGGAGGACGTCGTCACCCTGACCGCCGACCTTCAGCGCCTGCAGGCGGAGTTCCTCAACTACAAGCGCCGGGTCGAGCGGGACCGCCAGCTCGTCGCGGAGAACGCCGCCTACAAGGCGCTGGTCCCGGTGATCGAGGTCCTCGACGGCATCGACCGGGCCCGGGAGGCGGGCGAGGTCGAGGGGGGCTTCGCCATGGTCGCCGACCACCTCCAGCGGGCGGTGGCTCAGTCGGGCCTGGTGAGGTTCGGGGCGCCCGGCGAGGCCTTCGACCCCAACCTGCACGAGGCGCTCAGCCACCTCGGCGAGGACCCGGAGGTCACCGAGACCTCGGTCAAGGTCGTCGCCAAGGCGGGCTACCGGATGGGCGAGCGGGTCGTCCGCGCCGCCCTGGTGCTGGTCGTCGACCCGCCGGCCGGCGGCACCGCACCACAGGACGAGGCCGCCTCCGTCGAGGACGGCCCGGCCGAGCCGGACGCCTGAGGGCGCACGGCACCACTGATCACAGTCGATGACGACGGGAGGAGGGTGAGCACGTGAGCAACGACGGCATGCGAGCCGACTGGGCGAGCAAGGACTTCTACAAGGTGCTGGGCGTCGACAAGACCGCCGACCAGGCCGCGATCAAGAAGGCCTACCGCAAGCTCGCCCGCGAGAACCACCCGGACTCCAACCCCGGTGATCAGTCCAAGCAGGACACCTTCAAGGCCGTCGCCGAGGCCTACGACGTCATCGGGGACCCGGAGAAGCGCAAGAAGTACGACGAGATGCGCTCGCTCTACGGGTCCGGCGTGGGCTTCGGCGGCGGCGCCCCGGGCGGCGCCGGCGGGTTCGACTTCAACGACCTGTTCGGCGACCGCGGCCGGGGTGGGCCCGCCGGGGGCGGCGGCTTCGGGGACGTCTTCAGCGACCTCTTCGGTGGCGCCCGCACCCGGCCGCAGAGCCGGGCCCGCAAGGGCGCCGACGTCGAGACGACCGCGACGATCGGCTTCACCGACGCCATCGACGGGGTCACCATCTCGCTGCGGCTGACCTCCGACGCCGCCTGTCCCACCTGTCAGGGCACCGGCGGCAAGCCGGGCACCAAGCCCCACGTCTGCCCCGAGTGCGAGGGCACCGGCTTCGTGGTCTCCTCGGTGGGCGGCGCCTTCTCGATGAACGAGCCGTGCCCCGCGTGCCGGGGCCGCCAGCTGGTCTACGACGAGCCCTGCCCGACCTGCCACGGGTCGGGTCGAGGTACCTCCTCGCGCACCATCCAGGCGCGGATCCCCGCGGGGGTCAAGGACGGCCAGCGCATCCGGCTGAAGGGCAAGGGGGCGCCGGGCGAGAACGGCGGCCCGGCCGGCGACCTCTTCGTCACCGTCAAGGTGGGCAAGCACCGGGTCTTCGGCCGCTCCGGCGACAACCTCACCCTCGAGGTGCCGGTCTCCTTCGACGAGGCGGTGCTGGGCGCGGAGATCAAGATCCCCACCCTGGGCGGTGCCCCGGTCACGCTCAAGATTCCCGCCGGCACGCCCAACGGGCGCACCTTCCGGGTCCGCGGCAAGGGCGTCACCCGGCGCGACGGCACTCGCGGTGACCTGCTGGCCACCGTCGAGGTGCACGTGCCGGCGAGCGTCGACGGCCCGACCCGCGAGGCGGTCGAGGCCTACCGGGCCGCGACGGCCGGCCGGCCGCTGAGGACGAACCTGTTCGAGGGAGCCTGAGGATGAGGGACGGATTCGGGTCGCCGTCCCCCGAGGCGGCCGTCTACGTCATCTCCGTGGCGGCCGAGCTCACCGGCCTCCATCCCCAGACGCTGCGCAGCTATGAGCGGATGGGGCTGATCACCCCCGGCCGCACCGGTGGCGGCGGACGCCGCTACTCCTCCCGCGACCTCGAGCTGCTGCGGCGCATCGCCGACCTCAGCCGGGCCGGCATCGGGCTGGAGGGCGTACGCCGCATCCTCGAGCTCGACGACCAGGTGCTGGCCCTGCAGGCGCGCGCCGAAGGGTTGGAGGCCGAGCTGGCCGCGACCCGCGAGGCGCTGCGGCGCGCCACCGGCCGGAGCCGCGACGGCCACCTGGACCGCGGCTCCGACCGGCTGCCGGTGCTGCGCCAGCCCCAGCGGCAGGCGGCCGTGGTGGTGTGGCGGCGCACGCCGCACTGAGCCGGGCACTGAGCCGGGCACCGAGCCGGGCACCGAGCCGGTCGCGCGCCGCGTCCCGGACTGTCGGTGGGTTCCCGTAGCCTCTAGCCCGTGAGACGCCGATGAGCAAGATGGACAACCTGCGGGCGATGCGCGAGGCCCGCTACGAGCAGACGATGAAGAGGGCCGGGAGCGCGCCGGCCAAGCCCAAGGCGAAGTCCCCGGCGACGCCGGCCGCGGCCAAGACGCCGCGGGCGGAGCCTGCCTCGGACGCTCCGGCGACCGACGCCGCCGCCGAGGAGCTCTGCGGTCACCGCAACATGGGCGGCAAGTCGTGCACCCGCGAGAAGGGCCACGCGGCCAAGAGCCACCGCTACTCCTGACGCCTCAGCGCCAGTGGCCGGGCGCGGTGAAGCCCGGCGGCAGCGTCGTGCTGCGGTCCCCGCGCGCCGCGGCCACCTGCGGGCGGGTCAGGAAGAGGGCGCCGGCGAGTGCGGCCCCGCGCACGTCGGCGTCCCGCAGGTCGGCGCCGAGGAGGTCCGCGCCGTCGAGGTCGCACCCGCGCAGGTCGGCGGCGATGAGGAGCGCGCCGTGCAGGTCGGCGCCCCGCAGGTCGCGGCCCCGCAGGTCCTGGCCGGCCAGGTCGGCGCGGGCCAGGTCCGCACCGGGGTCGCGGACCCGGCCGGAGGCCGCCCGGAGCGCCGCGGAGACCTCGGTCATCACCTCGTCGAGGTCGAGGGCCAACAGCTCCTCGGGGGTGCCCTCGGTGAGCGGCAGGACCCGCGCCAGCAGCTGCGCGACCTCGGGGGCGGGCGCGCGGCGCTCCGCCTCGAGGAGGTGGCTCGCCGCCTCGTGCAGCAGCCGCATCACCGACAGCACCGCCGCCATCTCGGAACGGTCGGCGCCGGGGTCGCGCCAGGACCGCCCGGCGTAGGTCACCTCGGTGAGGTGCTGGCCCGCGCCGAAGCAGTCGAAGACCGTGCAGCCGGGCCACCCCTCCTCGCGCAGGACGGCGTGGATCGAGCAGCGGTCGTCCGCCGCCAGGTGGTGGCAGGGCGGTCCGCCGGGCTTGTCGACCCCGAAGCCGTCAGCGGCCCGGAAGGGGAGCAGGACGCAGCAGAGCCCGGTGCACCGGCTGCAGTCGGCGACGAGCTCCAGCGGCTTCACCGACCGACGCGGACCCCGTGGTCGCGGTGCTCGAAGTCGCGCCCCAGGGGGTAGGGGCGGATGGGGCGGACGGCGCCGGCCTCGTAGACGCGGAGCAGGTGCTCGGTGATCGTCTTGGCCGACACGCCCTTGACGATGTAGCCCCAGGCGCCCTCCTTGAGGGCGGCCTCGGTCATGTAGGTGGCGCTGATGGCCGAGCAGACCACGACGCGGCTCAGGGGGGAGTCCTCGGCGATGAGCGGGATGATCTCCAGGCCGCCGATCTCGGGCATGTGCAGGTCGAGCAGCACGATGTCCGGCTTCTCGGTCGCGATCATCGCCATCGCGGACTCGGCGTCGCCGGCGTCCCCGGCCACCTCGAACCCGGAGGAGTCGAGGGCGATGCGCAGCACGAAGCGGACCTCCTCGTCGTCGTCCACGATGACCACGCGGATGGGGCCCCGGTCGTTGTCGGGGACGAGGGGGGACTCAGGGGTCTCCTCAGCGGGCGGCGCCGGTTCCGGGACGCGCCCGGCCTCGGAGTTGCCTCGAAACAGCTTCACCAATTCCTCCACGTGTCGTGGGTCAGCGGACCCATGGTGCCATGTGGGCACCCCCGCCGCAGGATGATCCGGCTAAAACACAAAGTTGAGTGGAACAGACTCAACTTCTCCCGCGTTGAGAAGTATGACGTCCCACCCGCGTCGACCCGTTTTCGCAGATCAGCAGGAGGTCACCCGTGAGCCAGTTCGGAGCCGACAAGTTCACCACCAGGAGCCGGGAGGCGATCGAGGCCGCCCAGCTCGCCGCCACCACCGCCGGCAACAGCCAGACCGAGCCGGTCCACCTGCTGGTCGCGCTGCTGCGACAGGGCGACGGCATCGCCCGCAGCCTGCTCGCCAAGGCCGGCGTCGAGCCCGACGTGGCCCTGGCCGCGGCCGAGCAGGCCGAGAGCGCGCTGCCCCGCGCCACCGGGTCCACGGTGCAGCAGCCGGCCGCCTCGGCCGCGCTCACCCGGGTGCTGGCCTCCGCCATCGACCTCGCCGGCTCGCTCAAGGACGACTACGTCGCCACCGAGCACCTGCTGATCGGCCTGGTCACGGTGGAGTCCACCGCGCAGAAGGTGCTCACCGACCTCGGCGTCACCGCCGACGGCCTGCGCGAGAGCATCACCGCGGTCCGCGGGAACCGCCGGGTGACCAGCCAGGACGCGGAGTCGACGTACGAGGCGCTGGAGAAGTACTCCGTGGACCTCACCGCCGCGGCCTCGGAGGGCCGGCTCGACCCGGTCATCGGCCGCGACGCGGAGATCCGCCGGGTGGTGCAGGTGCTCAGCCGCCGCACCAAGAACAACCCGGTGCTGATCGGCGAGCCCGGCGTCGGCAAGACCGCGGTGGTGGAGGGCCTGGCCCAGCGGGTGGTCGACGGCGACGTCCCCGACTCCCTCAAGGGGCGTCGGGTGCTCAGCCTCGACCTGGCCGCCATGGTGGCCGGCGCGAAGTACCGCGGCGAGTTCGAGGAGCGGCTTAAGGCGGTCCTGGAGGAGATCAAGGACGCCGGCGGCCAGATCATCACCTTCATCGACGAGCTGCACACCGTCGTGGGCGCGGGCGCCGGCGGCGACTCCAGCATGGACGCCGGCAACATGCTCAAGCCGATGCTGGCCCGCGGCGAGCTCCACATGATCGGCGCGACCACGCTCGACGAGTACCGCGAGCGGATCGAGAAGGACCCCGCCCTGGAGCGCCGCTTCCAGCAGGTCTTCGTGGGCGAGCCCAGCGTCGAGGACACCATCCAGATCCTGCGTGGCATCCAGGAGAAGTACGAGGCCCACCACGGCGTCCGGATCACCGACGGCGCCCTGGTCGCGGCCGCCACGCTCAGCGACCGCTACATCACCGGTCGTCAGCTGCCCGACAAGGCGATCGACCTGATCGACGAGGCCGCCTCCCGGCTCCGGATGGAGATCGAGTCCTCCCCGGAGGAGATCGACGAGCTGCGCCGCCGCGCCGAGCGGATGAGGATGGAGGAGTTCGCGCTGGCCCGCGAGACCGACGAGGCCTCGCTCGAGCGGCTGGCGGCGCTGCGCACCGAGCTGGCCGACGTCCAGGAGGAGCTGCGCGCCCTCGAGGCCCGCTGGGAGCGGGAGAAGTCGTCCCTGGAGGGCGAGGGCGAGCTGCGCCGCCGCCTCGACAGCGTGCGCGTGCAGGCCGAGAAGCTGCAGCGCGAGGGCGGTGAGGAGAACCTGCGGAAGGCCTCCGAGATCCTCTACGTCCAGATCCCGCAGCTCGAGCGGGCCCTGGCCGACTCCGTCGACGCCGAGGGCTCCGCCGCGGAGCCCCTGGTCGGCGACCAGGTCGGCGCCGAGCAGGTGGCCGAGGTGGTGGAGGCCTGGACCGGCATCCCCACCGGCCGGATGCTCCAGGGGGAGACCGCCAAGCTGCTCGACATGGAGGCCGAGATCGGCAAGCGGCTGGTCGGCCAGCGCGAGGCGGTCGAGGCGGTCAGCGACGCGGTGCGCCGTTCGCGGGCCGGCATCGCCGACCCCAACCGGCCCACCGGCTCCTTCCTCTTCCTCGGGCCCACCGGCACCGGCAAGACCGAGCTGGCCAAGAGCCTGGCCGACTTCCTCTTCGACGACGAGCGGGCGATCATCCGCATCGACATGAGCGAGTACTCCGAGAAGCACTCGGTCTCCCGGCTGGTGGGCGCCCCTCCCGGCTACGTCGGCTACGACGAGGGCGGCCAGCTCACCGAGGCCGTGCGGCGTCGCCCCTACAGCGTGGTGCTGCTCGACGAGGTGGAGAAGGCGCACCCCGAGGTCTTCGACATCCTGCTCCAGGTGCTCGACGACGGCCGCCTCACCGACGGCCAGGGGCGCACCGTGGACTTCCGCAACACCCTGCTGATCCTGACCTCCAACCTGGGCTCCAACTTCCTGGTCGACCCGACCCTGGAGCACGACGCCAAGCGCGACTCGGTGATGGCGGTGGTGCGCTCCTCGTTCAAGCCCGAGTTCCTCAACCGCCTCGACGAGATCGTCATCTTCGAGGCGCTCACCCCCGAGGAGCTCGCGCACATCGTCGACCTCCAGCTGGTGCTGCTCGAGCAGCGGCTGGCGGCCCGGCGGATCACCATCGAGGTCAGCGACCCGGCGCGCAAGTGGCTGGCGGAGACCGGCTTCGACCCGGCCTACGGCGCCCGACCGCTGCGCCGGCTGATCCAGACCTCGATCGGCGACCCGCTGGCCCGGATGCTGATCGCCGGCGAGGTCACCGACGGCGACGTCGTCCGGGTCGACGTCGGTGACGGCGGGCTGGTCCTGCACCGCTGAGCGGGACCGGCCGGGGCGGGCGTCGACCGCGCCCGGGATCGGGTTGGGGGCGACATGGTGCAATGGCGGCGTGAGCTCTCCAACCCATCCCCGCCCGCCCCAGGTCACCCTCGCCGGTTGGATGATCATCGTCGGCTCCGTGCTGGTGGTGGGCAGCGTGTTCGAGATCGTCTCCGGGATGCGCTCGCTCGAGACCCGGGAGGCGATCGACTCCTTCCTCTCGGACCCGCCCGGCGACACCCTGGGCTGGACGCCGGAGACGGTGATGACCTTCCTGCGGGCCGCCGCCATGGTCACCGCCGGCTGCGCCACCGCCGCCGCCGTGCTCGGGTGGCATGTGCTGCGCCGCCACCGCGGCGCCCGGATCGGCCTGACCGTCCTGGCCGGCCCGCTCTTCGTGGCCGGCGTGGTGACGGGCGGCTTCATGTCCTCGCTGGTGGCCGCGGCGTCGCTGATGCTCTGGCTCCAGCCCGCCCGGGACTGGTTCAACGGCAAGGAGTGGAGCCCGCCCGGCTCCGCCAAGGAGACCGCCCGGGGCCAGGCCGGCCCTCAGGCGCCCGTCCTGCCCCCGACTCCCTCCGCCCCCTCGGTCCCGGGCGGTGAGGCCGGGGCGACCGAGGGCCGCCCCGTGCAGGGGTTCGGCGACCGGCCCGGCTGGCTGCCCGAGCAGGCCCCGGGCGCGCCCGGTCAGCCGGCGCCGCGCGGCAAGCGCCCCGACGTGGTGCTGGTCGCCGCCCTGCTGACCTGGCTCTTCGCCGGGCTCACCTTCCTCATCACCGCGCTGGGGGTGGCGGTGCTGGCCGCCTCGCCCGACCAGCTGATGGCCGAGGTCGAGCGGCAGCAGCCCGACCTCCTCGAGCAGGGGATCACCGAGGACATGCTGCTCACCACCACCTACGCGTTCGGCACGGTGGCCGCGCTCTGGTCGCTGGCCGCCGTGGTCGCCGCCGTGCTGCTGGTGCGCGGCGTGCGCTGGGCCGGCACGCTCCTGCTGGTGCTCTCGATCGGTGCCTCGGTCGCCTGCTTCATCGCCGCGCTGACCAACCCGGTGCTGGCCCTGCCGGCGCTCGCCGCCCTGATGGTGGTGGTGATCCTGCGCCGCACCGACGTCCGGACCTGGCTCGCAGGTCCGCGGCCCCCTCAGTAGCCTCCTCCCTGCTGTCTCAGCGAGGGGGAACACCATGGGGGCCCGACGCCACGACCGCGTCGCCGACCGCCGTGGCGGACCACACCGGGATGGTCGCCGAACCCCTGGAGGCCGAGCGGCTCCAGCCGGTCGGCGCGCTCCGGGCGCCCGGCAACCCCGAGTTCGGCTGCACCTGGGCGACTCCCAGGTCGTCAGTCCCCTCTCGAGCGACGCGACCGAGCCGTCCGTGGGGTCCTTCGACCTCGCCACGGGGGCGGCCCGCTACGACCTGGACGCCGCCCACGTCTACCTGCACGACCAGAGCGTGCTCGTCCACGCCCTGACCTCGAGCCCCGGGGACAGGGTCTTCGCCCAGCTCTACCGCTGAACCCGGGACGCCGACGGTCCGGTCTGCTGCCGGGCCCCGAAGTGCAGGTCGGCCGCGGCCAGGCGGCGTACCCCCTCGCTGATGACCTCGGGCTGCTTGCAGAAGGCCCAGCGCACCAGGTGGCGCCCCGCCTCGACGTCGTCGTAGAAGGGCTGGAGGGGGATCGCGACCACGCCCGCCACCTGGGGGAGCGCCTCGCAGAAGGCCGTCGAGTCAGGCCAGCCGAGCGCGCGGATGTCGGTGAGGGCGAAGTAGGTGCCCTCGGGAGTGAACGGCGCCAGCCCAGCCGCCGCGAGCCCCTCGACCAGCAGGTCGCGGCGTCCCTCCAGGGCCCGGGCCAGCTCGGCGGGCCAACCGGCCTCGGCGTCCAGGGCGTGGGCCACCGCCGGCTGCAGCGGGGCGCCGGAGGTGAAGGTGAGCCACTGCTTGGCCCCCACCAGGGCGCCGACCAGGTCGGCCGGGCCGGTCGCCCAGCCCACCTTCCACCCGGTGAACGACCAGCTCTTGCCGACGCTGGACAGCGTCAGGGTCCTCTCCCACATGCCGGGCAGGGTGGCCAGCGGGACGTGCTGGTGGCCGGTGAAGACCAGGTGCTCGTAGACCTCGTCGGTGACCACCACGAGGTCGTGCTCGACCGCGACCCGGGCCACCTCCTCCAGCTCCGCGCGGGTCAGCACCGTGCCGGTCGGGTTGTGCGGGGTGTTGAGCAGCAGCACCCGGGTGCGCGGGGTGATGGCCGCCCGCAGCGCCGCGGCGTCCAGCCGGAAGTCGGGAGCCCGCAGGGTGACCGGGCGGCGCACCCCGCCGGCCATCTGGATCATCGCCAGGTAGGAGTCGTAGTAGGGCTCGAGCACCGCGACCTCGTCGCCCGGGTCGACCAGGCCCAGGAGCGCGGCGGCGATCCCCTCGGTGGCGCCCGTGGTGACCGCCACCTCGCCGGCGTCGGGGTCGGGCTCCAGCCCGTAGTGGCGCTGCTGGTGGCGGGCGATCGCGGCCCGCAGCTCGGGGACTCCCGGCCCGGGGGCGTACTGGTTGCGCCCTTCGGCGAGCGCCCGGCGCGCCGCCTCCACCACCGAGGCCGGGCCGTCCTCGTCGGGGAACCCCTGGCCCAGGTTGAGGGCTCCGGTGCGGGTCGCCAGCGCCGACATCCGGGTGAAGATGGTCGGGGGGATGCCGTCGAGCCGTCTCGCCTGCGCGCGCATGCCTGCGAGGGTAGCCCCCGCGCAGTGGGAGGATCGGGGCATGAGCGACGCCCTCCACACCCCCGCGCTGCACGACCCCGGCTTGGCCGCCGACATCGACGCGACCTGCCGGCTGACCGGTGAGTTCACCCTCCGGTCGGGACAGCAGGCGAGCGAGTACTTCGACAAGTACCTCTTCGAGGCCCAGCCCACCCTGCTCGCCCGGGTGGCCGAGCAGATGGTGCCGCTGCTACCCGAGGACACCGAGCTGCTCGGCGGCCTCGAGCTCGGCGGCGTACCGATCGCCACGATGGTCAGCGCCCGCACCGGCCTGCCGGCCCTGTTCGTGCGCAAGAAGGCCAAGGAGTACGGCACCTGCAAGCTCGCCGAGGGTCCCGACGTGGCGGGGCGCCGGATCACCCTGATCGAGGACGTGATCACCACCGGCGGGGCCGTCCGTGACGCGACGCGCGAGCTGCGCGCCGCCGGCGCGATCGTCGAGGTCGTGATCTGTGCCATCGACCGGAGCCCCGCGGGGGAGAACCCGCTGGCCGACGTCGGGCTCGAGGTGCGGCCGGTGCTCACCAAGGCACAGCTGGACGCGGTCACCCGCTGACGGCTCCTGCGGGGCGGCTAGACAGTCTCACTAACTAGTGACACTATCTAGTCATGCCTGCCCACGCCTGGCCCAGTGACTGGGTCCGCGCCACGCTCGCCCTGTGCGTGCTGCGCGTGCTCGCCGACGGGCCGACCTACGGCTACGCCGTCGCCGGGGCCCTGGAGGAGGCGGGCTTCGGCTCGGTCAAGGGAGGGACCCTCTACCCCCTCCTCGGCCGCCTCGAGACCGCCGGCTGGGTCAGTGTCGAGTGGCGCGCCGGCGAGGGCGGCCCCGGGCGGAAGTACTTCGCCCTGACCGCCGCCGGCGCCGCCGAGCTGGGCCGCCAGAGCCAGGAGTGGGCCGACTTCACCCGCATGGTGGGCGACCACCTGCGCCGACCGGGAGGGACCGCATGACGACCGCCGACCTGCACAAGGACCACCAGCGCTGGCTCGCCGAGCTGACTCTCGAGCTGCGGCTGCTCGACGTCGACGGACACCGGATCGGGGACGCGGTGGCGAGCGCCCGGGAGTTCCTCGCCGACGCCGGGGTGCCGGCGGAGGAGGCGTTCGGCTCGCCCCGGACCTACGCCGAGGAGCTCGGCCTGCAGCCGGCGCCCGAGGACCGCACCCTCCTCACGGGCACGATCGTGCACGCGGTGATCGGCGTCCTCGGCTTCCTCGCGTTCGCACTGGCCGGGGGAGAGGCATGGCGGGGGGAGGAGTTCTCCCTCGACGCCGGGCTCGCCGCGGTCGTCCTCGTCGTCCTCGTGCTGGTGCTGGCCACCCCCCGGCTGCTGCCGGGGGTGATGCGGGCCGCCCCCTGGAAGATCTTCGCCGGGTCCTTCCTGCTCCTCGGTGTGCAGACGGCCTCGATCCTCGCGCTCGGCGAGCGGGAGCTGGTCAGTGTCCCGGCCTGGCCGCTGGCGGCCGTCGGCCTGGTGATCCTGGTGGCCGAGCTGGTCCGCGCCCTCACCGGACGTGTCGAGGAGGACCCGGTGGTGGAGCCCCTCCAGGACGACGCCGCAGGGGGCGGTGCCCACCGGTGGCTGATGGCCCTGCCCCAGGTGGTCAGCTTCGTCGCCGCGTGGGTGTTCGTGCTGCTGGACGTCCTGACGGGCTGAGGTCAGTCGACGTCCTGGCCCAGGATGTCGCGGTCGGGGCCGCCGTCCTGGGGGCCGATCTCGGCGCCGGGGGCGTTGGTCCGCTTGTGGCGCCACCACTCCCAGGCGATCGGGATCACCGAGAAGGCGATGATCGCGATGATCGCCTTGTCGATGTTGTCGCCGAGCGCGGGGAACGCCGTACCGAGGAAGTAGCCGAGCATGGTGATGCTGACGACCCAGAGCACGGCGCCGACGGCGCTCCAGGTGAAGAACCGGCGGCGGCTCATCTTGGTGACGCCGGCGACCACGGTGATGTAGGTCCGCACGAAGGGCACGAACCGGCCGATCACCAGGGCCTTGTTGCCGTGCTTGTCGAAGAAGGCCTGCGTCTGGTCGAAGTACTTGCGCTTGAGGATCCTGCCGTCCGGCCGGTTGTAGAGCGGCGTCCCGATCGCCCGGCCGATCTCGTAGCCGGCGACGTTGCCCAGGAAGCCGGCCAGGGCGAAGAGGCCGAGGGCGACCAGCAGCTCGACGAACGAGCCGCCGGGGAAGATGTCGATCTTCTCGCCGGCGATGAAGAGCCCCATCGCGAAGAGCAGGCTGTCGCCGGGCAGGAACGGGAAGAAGAGCCCGCACTCCACGAAGATGATCACGAGGCTCAGCCAGAACAGCTCCTCGCCGAAGCGGTCCAGCAGCCAGTCGGGATCCATCCAGTCCATGCCCAGGAGAAGGGGCTGGAGAAGGAGCTGGAGGTCCAGGAGCAAGGTCACGCGCGCCACCCTAACGGGGCCACCAACTGAACCGCATGCCCGCTGAGACCCGGACCTGCTCGGCCGCCGGCCGGCCGCGGCGCCTAACGTGTCGGGCGTGGACCCAGAGGTGGACGCGCCCCGCGCGCCGTACGACCCGATGCCCCACGGGCAGGCCGAGGTCGGCGTCGGTCCGTGGCCGGGGGAGTGGCCGACCGGCCCGCAGTACGACCCGGTCCTGCTCGCCGAGGGCGACCGGCGCAACGTGGTCGACCGCTACCGCTACTGGACCGTCGAGGCGATCGTCGCCGACCTCGACACCCGCCGCCACGACTTCCACGTGGCGATCGAGAACTGGCAGCACGACTTCAACATCGGCACCATCGTCCGCACCGCCAACGCCTTCCTGGCTGCCGAGGTGCACATCGTGGGGCGCAAGCGGTGGAACCGGCGCGGCGCCATGGTCACCGACCGCTACCAGCACGTGCGCCACCACGAGGACGCCGCGGCGCTGGCCGCATACCTGCACTCCCTCGAGGAGCCGGTGCGGCTGCTGGGCATCGACAACCTGCCCGGCTCGGCGCACCTGGAGACCATGGCGATGCCGCGCCGGGTCTGCTTCCTCTTCGGCCAGGAGGGTCCGGGGCTCTCCGCCGGGGCACGGGAGGCCTGCGACGGGACCTTCTCGATCGCCCAGTTCGGCTCCACCCGGTCGATCAACGCCAGTGCCGCGGCGGCGATCGCCATGCACGGCTGGATCCGGGAGCACGCCGACCTCTCCGACGAGGCCGCCTGGCGGGGCTAGCGTGGGCCCATGATCGGCACACCAGGGGGAACGCCCGAGAAGCCGGCCCTCTTCTTCTCCGGGCCGGAGGAGTTCCGCGCCTGGCTCGAGGCCCACCACGACACCGCGGACGAGCTCTGGATGGGGTTGTGGAAGAGCCACGTCCCGGATCGCGGGCTGACCTGGGCGCAGGCCGTCCCCGAGGCGCTCTGCTTCGGCTGGATCGACTCGGTCTCCCAGCGCATCGACGACGACGCGCGCCGCCAGCGCTGGACCCCGCGACGCCGCGGGAGCAACTGGAGCAAGGTCAACGTCGCCCACGTCGAGCGGCTGGTCGCCGAGGGCCGGATGCGCCCCGCCGGGCTGGCCGCGTTCGAGGCCCGGCGCGACGACCGGACCGGTGTCTACTCCTTCGAGGGCGGCCGCGACGACGAGCTGCCCGGCCCGCTGCAGGCCGAGCTGGAGGGGGTGCCGGTGGCGGCGGCGTTCTGGGCGGGCGCGACCCCGTCCTACCGGCGTGCGGTCGTGCACTGGGTCGTCTCGGCCAAGCGGGAGGAGACCCGGGCCAAGCGGCTGGCCGAGCTGGTCGCCTGCTGCTCGCGCGGGATCCTGGTCGGCTTCCAGCGGTACGGCGCGGAGCCGGCGTGGGCGGGCAGGCTGCGCGACGAGCTCGGGATGGGCGGCGGGCCCGCCGACTGAGCGCGGCGACGGCCGGACGACTAGGCTGGGTGGCGTCGACCGCGAAGAGATCCGAGGAGCCAGCAGATGCCTATCGCAACCCCCGAGCGCTACGCCGAGATGCTCGATGCCGCGAAGTCCAAGGGCTTCGCCTACCCGGCCATCAACGTGTCGTCGTCGCAGACGCTGAACGCGGCCCTCAAGGGCTTCGCCGACGCCGGCTCCGACGGCATCATCCAGATCTCCACCGGCGGTGCGGAGTACCTCTCCGGCCCGTCGGTCAAGAACATGGTCACCGGCTCGGTCGCCTTCGCGGCGTACGCCGCCGAGGTCGCGAAGAACTACCCGGTCAACATCGCGCTGCACACCGACCACTGCCCGAAGGACAAGCTGGACGGCTTCGTCCGCCCGCTGCTCGAGATCTCCGCCGAGCGGGTCGCGCGCGGCGAGTCGCCCCTGTTCCAGTCGCACATGTGGGACGGCTCCGCGGTGCCGCTGGAGGAGAACCTGCAGATCGCCGAGGAGCTGCTGGCCAAGTGCGCCGCGGCCCACATCATCCTCGAGGTCGAGATCGGCGTCGTGGGCGGCGAGGAGGACGGCGTCGCCAACGAGATCAACGAGCAGCTCTACACCACCCCCGAGGACGCGCTGGCCACCGTGCGGGCGCTCGGCACGGGCGAGAACGGCCGCTACCTGACCGCCCTGACCTTCGGCAACGTGCACGGCGTCTACAAGCCGGGCAACGTCAAGCTGCGCCCGGAGATCCTCAAGTCCGCCCAGGAGGCGGTCGTGGCCGAGCTCGGCCTGGAGGCCGGCGCCAAGCCCTTCGACCTGGTCTTCCACGGTGGCTCCGGCTCCACCGCCGAGGAGATCGGCGCGGCGGTCGACTTCGGCGTGGTCAAGATGAACGTCGACACCGACACCCAGTACGCCTTCACCCGGCCGGTGGCCGCCCACATGTTCCAGAACTACGACGGCGTGCTCAAGGTCGACGGCGAGGTCGGCAACAAGAAGCAGTACGACCCCCGCGCCTGGGGCAAGGCCGCCGAGGCCGGCATGGCCGCGCGGATCGTGGAGGCCTGCGAGAACCTGCGCTCGGCCGGCACGACGCTGGGCGCCTGAGCCCGCACCGGCCCCCAGCACGCCGACGCCCCCCCGGGTCTCCCGGGGGGCGTCGGCGCGTCAGCGCTGGTAGGCGCTCAGGTGCATCTGGGCGAACGGGTCGAACGAGTTCGCCAGCACGATCACCCGGTCGCGTGCCGGGTCGACCAGAAGCGCCTCGGTGCGGAGCCTCCGCTCGGCGCCCTGCCACTGGGCCGTGCCCTCCCAGGTGTAGGCGGCCACGTGGCCGTCGGAGACGAAGATCCGGCCGCTGCCCGGGTCGAGGGCCAGGACCGCGTCCTCGCCCCAGCGGTCCACCTGCTCGAACGTGCTCAGGGTCCGGCCGCGCGGGCGCAGCACCCGCACCTGCGTCCCCCTGCGGGTGTCCAGCGCGGCGACGACGCGCCGGCCAGGGGCGTCGGCGGCCAGGTCCTCCACGATGCGGCCCGACTTCCAGCTCCGTTCGCCCCACGGTCGCCCGTCGGCGGTCCAGCTGACCAGGGTGGCGCCGGCCCGGCGACCGCCCCCCACGTGGACCACGCCGCCGGCGCCGACCTCGAGGTCGGTCACCCGCGCGCGCCGGTCTCGGTGGTCCCGGGTCGCCTGCCACAGGCGCTTGCCGCCCTCGCGATAGGCGAGCAGCACCGTCCGGGAGCCGCCTCCCACCACGTGGTGGGTGCCCGCGACGTACCAGGTGCCTCGCTCGGGGTCCACCCCCAGTGCGGTGGGCCCGGAGGTGAGCCCACGGTGCTCGAAGCGGCGGGTGACCACGGGGTTGCCGTCCCGGTCGTAGCAGGCCAGGTACCAGGTGGCGCGGGCCCTCCTGCCGACCTCGGCGTTGTCGTAGTGGCCGGTCAGGCAGCTGATGCCGGTCGCCGGGTTGGTCACGAGGTCGGCCCCGAATCCCATCAGGCGCGACCGGACGGTCCAGCGCACCTCGCCGTCCAGCCCGATCCCGTAGACCCTCGAGCCCGTCGAGACCACGACCTGGCCCCCGTCGGGGTCGATCGTCATCTCGGTGCTGGAGGACCCGACGCCTCCGAGTCCGAGCTCCCAGACCGTCTCGCCGGTCTCCCCGTCGGTACGCCGGACCCGGGTGCGGGCGGTCGGCACGGAGGTGTCGTGGAAGTGCGCGAGGACGTCGCCGGTCGCGGGGTCGAGCACCGCCCCGTCCTCGAACCCCAGGTCGTAGGAGTGCAGGACGCCGGGAAGATCGGTGCGCCACAGCGGCGCGCGGTCCTCGCCCTCCTGCCCGGCCGCGGGTGCGGCGACGCCGGACAGGCCCAGGCCGAGCAGGCCGGGAAGCAGGGCTGCCGCGACCAGCGTGCGGGCGGTGGTGGGTCTCATCGGAACCTCCGAGATCGGTGCGAGTCACAGGGAGACTCGCGGGTGGTCCCAGGGGTTGTCCCCGGGACGGGGTCGTCGAAAACCCGTCCCGGTCCCTGTCTCTCAGCGCTGGTGCTTCATCCCCTCGAAGGACACGGCGGCGAGCAGGCCGAGCACCAGCACCGCCGGGATCAGCAGCAGCGACTCACCCATCGCCTGGCTGAAGGCCGGCCAGGCCTGCTCGGGAAGTCCGCCGCCCGCCATCGCGGTCTCCGGGGAGCCTCCGCCGTGGCCACCGAGCCCGTTGGCCGCGAGTCGGGACTGCATCAGGACGGCGATCGCGGCCGAGCCCAGCACGGCGCCGACCTGGCGGGTGGCGTTGTAGACGCCCGCCCCGGCGCCGGCCTGCTGGACCGGCAGGTTGCGGTTGGCGGTGGTGCTGAGCACCGACCAGAGGAAGGAGCTGCCGACACCCAGCAGGGCGAGCGGGACCAGCAGCTGCCACACGGGAGTGCGCGGGGCCATGATCGTCGCGAGCCAGATCAGCGCCCCACCCATGGCCAGGAAGCCGAACGAGGTGAGCAGGCGCGGGTGCACCCGGTCGCTCAGCCGGCCGACGGGTCGAGCGAGCAGGATCGAGCCCACGGCCAGCGGGACCAGGAGCAGGCCGGACTGGGTGGGGGACCAGCCCCGGACGAGCTGGGCGTAGAGCATCAACGGGAAGCCCATGGAGGTGAAGCCGAAGCTGACGGTGGCGATCGCCAGGTTGGCCAGGGAGAAGTTGCGGTCGGCGAACAGGCTCAGCGGCACCAGCGGCTCGCGTCGGTTGCGGGCCTGCCACCAGACGAAGAGGCCCAGCACCACCAGCCCGGTGATGATCAGCCCCCACACCGTGATCGGCCCGGTGATCGTGCCCCAGTCGTAGGTCTGGCCCTCCTGGAGGCCGAAGACCAGCAGGAACATTCCCGCCCCGCTGAGCGCGACGCCGAGCCAGTCGAACCGGTGCGGGTGGGTGTCCAACTGGGGGACCAGCCGCCAGGCCAGCACGTAGGCGACGATCCCGACCGGCACGTTGATGAAGAAGATCCACTCCCAGCCCGCCGCGTCCACGAGCACGCCGCCCAGGATCGGGCCGACCAGGGTGGCCACGCCGGCGGTGGCGCCCCACAGCGCCATCGCGCTGCCCCGGCGGTCGGCCGGGAAGATCCGGGTGATCACCGCCATCGTCTGCGGCGTCATCATCGCCGCCCCCAGCCCCTGCGCGACCCGGGCGAGCACCAGGCCGGTGATGGTGCCGGTGAGCCCGCACCACAGCGAGGCGAGGGTGAAGACGACCAGCCCGACGAGGTAGAGCCGCTTGGGGCCGTAGCGGTCGCCCAGCCGCCCGGTGATCAGCACCGGGACGGCGTAGGCGAGCAGGTAGGCGCTGGTCACCCACACCACCGAGTTCACGTCGGCGTCCAGGTCCTCCATGATCGACGGGGTCGCGACCGTGACGATCGTGGTGTCGACCAGGATCATGAAGAACCCCAGGCAGAGGGCCCACAGGGCGGGCCAGGGGTTCTCGGGGAGCGACGGCGCTGCGGCCGGGCGAACGGTCTGGGTCACCGACAGATCATGCCTCGTCCCCGGTGAGGAGGGGCCCGAAGGTCAGCTTCGCAGCTGGACGAGCTCGGTGACGTAGGTCCGGTTGCGGGCGAAGGTGAAGCGGTCGCGTCGCACGTCCAGGACCCCGCCGGAGGCTCCGCCGTAGCTCTTGCCCTCGGGCATCCGGTGCTCCCAGAGGCGTCGCCCGGAGCGGCTGAGCGCGGTGACGACGAGCTCGCGGCGCCGTCGGTCGACTGCGTAGAGCCGTCCGGTGACCGGGTCGGCAGTGACCCGCGCCTGCCAGGTGAAGCCGGGCGTCGAAGTCCGCCGCACGCCCCCGCCGGGGCGGACGGTCAGCAGGTGCAGCGACCCCGCGCTGGCGCCGGCCACGACGACGCGACCGTCGCGGGGTCGCACCGACGCGGTGATCACGCTCGAGTCGAGCGAGGCCGCCGCTCGCAGTCCGACGCGGCGGACGGCCGTGCCGTCCAGGTCGCTCGTCACGAGTCGGGCGACGCGCCCGCGGGCTCCCGCGACGTGGAGCAGGCCGCGCTCGGGGTCGAGCCGGACGTCCCGGACGGAGAAGCCTCGCTCGAGCTCGTGCTGCCACAGCAGCTCGCCGTCCGCGCTGAGGACCATGACGCCGGGGCGGTGTCCCCGCGGGCCTCCCACGACCACGACCCGGTGGGTCACGGGGTCGATGACCAGGCGGTCCGGGGGGTCGGGGGAGAACCCCGTGCGGGCGAAGACCAGGGACCCGGTGCCGGTGAAGCACGCCAGGCTCCAGGTGGGGTCCGAGTGAGCGATCAGGGAGAAGTTCCGGGAGAGCATGCAGACCTGGCCGCTGACCGGGTCGGTGGCCACCTGGTGGGTCATGGCCGGGCGGAGGCCCGTGGGGTCGACGACCCGCCACAGCAGCCGGCCCTCGAGGTCGCGCACCGTCACCGCGCCGTGGGCGTAGCCCTCTGCGTCGGGCTCGGTGCCGCCGGCCACCAGCCGCTGCTGCGTGGGGTCGAGCACGAAGTGGTGGATGTGAGCTGCGTCGGGGCCGTGGCGGCGAGTCCACTCCACCCGACCGGTGCGTCCGTCGATCCGAGAGATCGTCGGTCGGCCAAGTCCGGAGCCCTCGACGGTGGGGACGAACAGGTCCCCGGAGCGCGGGTCGAGGGCGGGGGCGGAGGAGTCCTCGAACAGGGGCGCGGGCGTGAACCAGCCCTGGATCCGGGGGGTGCTCCGCCACGTCGGGTCGCCGGGCTCGGCCCGGGTCGCGGCCGCCGGCAGCGCGGTCGATGCACCCAGCAGCAGGGCCACGAGACCGACGACGAGTCCGCCGCCGACGCGCCGGGAGGCGCGGAGGGCCGCACCGTGATTCCTGCGCGTGATCGTCACCACGTCCGTCCCCCGCCCCCAGTTTCCTCAGCCCAGCAGCGCGTCGTACGCCGCGGGGCTGGAGTCTCGCAGGAACTCCGAGCAGCGCTCCCACTCCTCGGTCTCGCCGATCGCGCGAGCCGAGAGAGCCAGCAGGGCGAGCGAGCGGAGGAAGCCGCGGTTGGGCTCGTGCTCCCACGGCACCGGGCCGTGGCCCTTCCAGCCGTTGCGGCGCAGCATGTCCAGCGAGCGGTGGTAGCCGACGCGGGAGTAGGCGTAGACCGTCACGTCGTCGGCGCCGGCGTCGCGGGCCTGCTCGGCCATCGCCGCCCAGGCGAAGGGGGAGGCGGGGTGGTGGCGCACCGCGGTGGCCGGGGCCTCACCGGCGGCGAGCTCGGCGGCGGCCGGGTCCTCGGGGAGGCGGGTGGCGGGGGGACCGGCCATCAGGTCCTGGCGGGGGAGATCGGTGTTCATGCGCCCCAGCATGTCACCCGCCGGGCGGCCACGTCGCCGGGCGGGGGTCGGCGATCCACGGCGGTGGCTCGGAGCGGACCAGGGCCTCCTCGACCTCGTCGCGGAACCGCTCCTCCGACGTTGCGACGAGGTCCTCGAAGAGCGGGGCACGCCCGTCGGTACGCCGCACGAAGCCCTCCCAGTCGGCCTCCCCGTCGCGCACCTCCCGGGCGAAGTCGCGCATCCGGTCGCCCATCTCGCCGCGCTCGGCGATCTCGGTCAGCTGCGCCTTCTCCTCCTCGGTGAGGAGCGGGCGCTCCCTGAGGGCAGCCAGCTCCGCGCGCAGCTCCGCGGCCTCGCGGCGGAACCGCTGCCGGGCCGACACGAGCTCGGCGGGCAGCTCGGGCCGCCGCTCAGCCACGGCCCACCGCCTTCGGCAGCTCGGCGGGGTTGAGCGCGTCGTAGAGGACCTCGAGCGCGCCCACGACGAGACCGAGGACGTCGAGGAACTCCTGGAGCTTGTCCCAGCCCTTCTTGACCAGGTGGAAGGCGTCCCACGCCTTCTTCGCGAACTTGGCCTGCCCGTAGACCGGGATCCACTGCACCGACCAGGCACTGGCGATCAGGTCCATCGCCATCTTGATGACGTCCACCGCGAGCTGGGCCATGGTGACGGCGTCGGCGGCGACCTCCTCGAGGTGCTTGGCCACCTGGTCGAAGTCGGCCCCCTGCCGGTCCAGGGTCTCCACCCAGGTCTGCATGGTCGCCCGGGTGGTCTCGGCGGCCTCGCCCCGCCAGGTGCGGGAGATCGTGGTGTTGGCGTTCTTCAGGTACCAGGAGTAGCTGGAGGCCCCCGAGCCGACGGCGTACCAGGCCGAGGCCTGCTTGGAGACCTCGACGACGTCGCCCACGAGCAGGTCGGTGAGCTCGCGACGCACGTCGAAGCCGCAGACCTTCTCCAGGGCCCACGCCAGCTGGTCGAAGGGGAAGCCGAGGCTGATCTCCGGCAGCTCTCCCTCCTTCGGCGAGGGTGCCTTGAAGTCGGTGAAGGGGTTGCCGTAGAACGCGGCGCTGCGCCCGTCGTCGCTGACCGCGCCGGTGCCGCCGTAGCGCCGGGCCTCGGCCGCGTCCGTGCTGCGCAGGTCGAGCAGCGTCGCGTCGACCGCGCTCGCGCACGAGCCCATCAGGGCGGTCTGGTCCGCGAGCATCGCGTGCATCTGGGGCACCAGCGAGCCGTAGGCGGCGTACATCGGGTCGAGGAGCGGGCCGAAGTCGGTGCGCGAGCAGTGCGACTCCGCGTGCGCCGCCATCTTCTTCAGGTACCCGGCGATCTCGTCGATCACGTCGGCGTAGCCGCGCAGATCGGCCAGCTCGACTCTCATGCCTGCGCTCATCCGACTCCCCCGTCACGCATCGTCGATGCGCCGGGAATACCCGCACCGGGCTGCCTGAAACCCGCGGTGGCGGAAGGGGCGAGGACCGCCGCTCAGCCCAGGCGGACGACGGAGGCGAAGAGCGCCCCGGTCGTCAGCAGGACGGCCAGGATGAGGAACCACTGGTAGCTGCGCCGCCAGCTGCCGAGCTGGGAGAGGAGCAGCGCGAAGGTGAGGGCGACCCCCACCACGATGGTCGCCACCCTCAGGGCGCCCGGAGCGTCCGTGCTCAGGGCAGCCACGACGGCCGAGAGGAGGGCGACGAAGGCGGCCAGCCGCAGGGCGTAGGAGCGCCCGAGCGACTCCGCCATCCAGCCGAAGACGCCGGCGTTGCTGGTGTCCGCGGGGACGTCGAGGGGGTGAAGGGGGTCCCCGCCCATGCTGTGCTCCTCGCCTCGCTCGGCCTGGCTCTGCGGCCTGGCTCGTCGGCCCTCAGGATGGCATGGAGAGCAGCGTGCGCACCTTCTCCGCGCCGAGCGCGACGATCAGCGTGGGCAGGCGCGGTCCGCGGTCCTTGCCGACCAGCAGGTTGTAGAGGAGCCGGAAGAACTCCTTCTGGTCGGCCTTGACCTCGTCGGTGGGGGCGGCGTCGACCGCCAGGCCGTGGGCCAGCTTGGGCACGCCGTAGACCACGGTGGTGACCGGCTCCAGCTCCAGCTGGGCGGGCAGGTGCTCGAGCAGCAGGTCGAGCCACTGCCGCTCGCGCGGCTCGAGGGCGGCGAGCCGCTCGGTGTCGGGGGTCTCCCGGACGACGGTGCGGTCCTCGGCCGGGACGAACTCGCTCGTCCACTGCATGGCCTTGGACAGGCGCGGCTCGAGGTCGGCGACCGAGTCGTGGGCGAACCCGACGCGCCCGATCACCGCGCTGATCAGGTCGGCCGACCCGGCGGTCACGTCCGCGACGGAGGAGAGGGTGCGGAAGGGCACGTTGACCGCGGAGGTGGGCAGCGGGCCGCTCGCCGGGCCGACGGCCCGCTCGTGGGCGAGCACCGCGGCGTCGCGCTTGGCGGGGTCGGCCGCCTTGCGGCCCAGCGCGTCCCACTCGTCGTAGAGCCGGACGACCTCGGGGCCGAAGTCGATGTTGAAGGTCTGCTTGGGCGCGCGGCGCACGTAGAGCCAGCGCAGGATCGGCGCCTCCAGCACCCGCAGGGCGTCGGTGGCGGTCGGCACGCCGCCGGCCGACGAGGACATCTTCTGCATGCCGGCGAAGCCGACGAAGCCGTAGGCGACGAACGACGGCGCCTTGCCGCCGAAGACCTTCACCACGTCCTTGCCGACGGTGTAGGAGGAGCCGGGGGTGGCGTGGTCGGCGCCGCCGGGCTCGAAGTTGACGCCCTCGAAGGTCCAGCGCATCGGCCAGTCGACCTTCCAGACGAGCTTGCCCTCGTCCTGGGTGGCCAGGTTGGTGACGCCGGTGAAGCCGCAGGACGAGCAGGTGTAGGCGAGGTCGGTGGTGTCGTCGTCGTACGACGTGGCGGTGGTGGTGTCGCGGCCGCACTCGCGGCAGTAGGGCTTGAACGGGAACCGGGCCAGGTCGGGACCGGTGCCCGGGACGGCGGCCTCCGCGGCGGCCGTCTCGTCGGCCTCGGCCACCGACTCCTCGAGCGCCTCGGCCTCCTGCTCGGAGACCGGCTCGGGCGGCTTCGCCTTGGTCCGGTAGCGGGAGAGGACGTCCTCGATGCGGTCGCGGTTGCGGACGGCGGTGAGGATCTGCTCGCGGTAGGCGCCCGACTTGTACATCTGCGTCTGGGAGACCTCCTCCATCTCGACGCCCATCTCGGCCAGGGCGTCGCGCAGCGGTGCCTTGAAGTGCTCGGCCCACGACTCGTGGCACTCCCACGGGTCCGGGACGGCGGAGAGCGGCCGGCCGATGTGCTCCGACCAGGAGGCCGGGACGCCGGCCGGCACCTTGCGGAGACGGTCGTAGTCGTCCCACGAGTGGAGGTGGCGCACCGGGACGCCGCGGCGGCGCAGCTCGTCGGCGACGAAGTGGACGGTGAGGAACTCGCGCAGGTTGCCCAGGTGGACCGGGCCCGACGGCGAGGCGCCCGAGGCGCAGGTCACCGGGTTGTCCTCGCTGATCGTCTCCGGCCCCGCGTGGCGGACGGCCTCGTCGGCGGCGCGGGTCACCCAGTCGACCGGGCCGGTGCTCTGCCCGGGCCTGGGCTCTGCCTGTGGGGTGCGACGTGACACGAGGGCTGCTCCTGCTGTGTGCGGGTGGGCCGCTCACGCTACCGGGCGGGCGTCGCGGCGCCGGAATCGTCCCCTGCTCGATTCCGGCGCTGCCGCGCACGCTCCCCGAGACGTTTGACGGTCCGGCTCCCCCCGGATGCCGGACCTCCGCGGCGCTTGTCCCCACGAGCCGCGTGGAACCCATTGTGAGCACGGGCGCGCGCCGACCTTCGGGGACTTATTGCCATTGGCACTAAAGTGCCAACATGAAGGACCGGGCCCTGGCCACCGCGCTCCAGCTGACCCCCGCCGCGCTGCGGCTCTACCACCAGCTGCGCGCCGCCGACGGGGCCGACGTGGCCGACGTCGCCCGCAGCCTGATGCGCGAGCCCGGGGAGCTGCTGGCCGAGATCGGCCCGCTGGTCGCCCAGGGAATGGTGCGCGTCGACGAGGGGGTGCTCCGGATCGCCCTGCCGGGTGCCGCGGTGGCCGAGCTGCTGCTCCACGAGAGCCGGACGCTGACCGCGGCCGCCGCGCGCCTGGACCAGCTGGTCCAGGCGATCCCGACCTCGCTGGTCGAGCGACCGCGCCAGGTGGTGAGGGCCGGCCACGAGTGGGTCGACGGTGAGGTCCTCGAGGGGGCGTCGGTCGGCTCGGTCCTGGTGCCCTGGATCGAGCAGGGCACCGGTGACGTGCTCATCCTGCGCCCGGACCAGTGGCAGCTGCCGAGCGAGCCGGTGATGTTCGCGGCGGTGGCCAAGGCGCTGCACCAGGGCCGGGCGGTGCGCACGATCTATCCGGTCCGCGCCGTCAAGGAGGTGCCGCAGGTGCTGCTGGCCCGTCTGGCCGCGGGGGAGCAGGTGCGGGTGCTCCCCGAGGTGCCGACCCGGCTGGCCATCGTGGGGGAGGACCGGGCGCTCTTCCCCGACCCGCCCGGGGTCTCCAACGACCGCCGCATCGTGATGCGTCACCCGGCGGTGGTCGAGCTGCTGATCGGCTACTTCGACCGGCTCTGGGACCAGGCCGTGCCGCTGCCGGCCCTGACCGGCGGCGAGGCCAGGCACCCCGGACGCCGGCTGCTGCTCAGCGAGCTGGCCGCCGGGGCCCGCGACGAGCAGATCGCCCGGACGCTGGGCGTCAGCCTGCGCACGGTGCGCCGGCGCATCGCCGAGGTGATGATCGAGCTCGGGGTCGACACCCGCTTCCAGGCGGGGGTGGAGGCGGCCCGCCGTGGCTGGATCTGAGCGGGCCGGGGGCGAGGCTCAGGGCAGGATCATGGAGTACGCCGCCTGCTCGAGCCGCCAGGTGCGGCTCCGCTCCGGGCCGTAGATCTCGCCGTCGGCGGAGGCGAAGAACTCCTCGCCCGAGACGGTGACGACCCGGCCGCGCAGGTAGGTGACCTCGTCGTGCTGACGATGGCGCCCGCGGACCAGCTGGAGGGCGTAGCTGAGCTTCTCGACCGGGCCGACCGCGCCGGAGATCATCACGTCGATGAGCCCGTCCTCGGCGTCCGCGTCGGGGGTCAGCTCGGTGCCGCCCCCCACCGAGGTGCCGTTGCCCACGGCCACCATCAGCACGGGACGGTCGAAGTCGTTGACCACCCGGCCGTCCACCTCGACCCGCATCCGCAGCGACGGGGGCAGGAAGGCCGCCTGGAGGGCGCCGATCGGGTAGCCCAGCCTGCCGAGGTTGACCTTGCCGGCCCCCACCGAGCCGAGCCGCTCCTTCCAGCGGGCGCCACGGCGGCTGGCCTGGGCGCCCGCGCCGACGTGGACCTGGTTGACCACCACGCCGCCGACCTCGTCGACCAGCAGGTCGACGGGCCGGTCGGAGCCGGAGACCAGCACGTCGGCCGCCTCGGCCGGGTCCAGGGGGATGCCCATGGCGCGGGCGAAGTCGTTGCCGGTGCCGAGCGGCAGCAGGCCCAGCACCTTGTCCTTGAGCTCGTTGCGGCGGTGCAGCACCGAGACCACCGCGTGCAGGCTGCCGTCGCCCCCGGCCACGACGATCGGCCGGGAGCCGGCGCGGTGGAGGACGCCGTCGAGCTCGCCGGGGTTGCTGGTCGCCGTCACCTCGACCGACACCTTGCCCTGGAGCACCGTGAGGGCGGTGTCGAGCGCCTCCTGGTCGGCGGTGCCGGCTCCGGAGTTGGTGATCACGAGGAACGAGTCCATGGGGTCGGACAGTATCGGAGAGGGACGGCTGCGGCCCGGCGTCCCGCGGCGGCGGCCTCGCCCCGGGCGGGGGTTGCGACCGGTTTGGTAGAGTCCTGGCGCAAGAGCTCCGGTGCACTTGTGCCGGAGCTGTTTTCTTTGTGCGGGTCGGTGCGAACCGTCCTGCACTACGAGTCAGGGGGGCTGCGATGCCCGCGATCATCATCCTGGGCGCCCAGTGGGGCGACGAGGGCAAGGGCAAGGCGACGGACCTGCTCGCTGCCACCACCGACAACATCGACTTCGTGGTCCGCACCAGCGGCGGCCACAACGCCGGCCACACCATCGTGGTCGGCGGCGAGAAGTTCGCCACGCACCTGCTGCCCAGCGGCATCCTCACCCCGGGGGCCACCTGCGTGATCGGCAACGGGGTCGTCGTCTCCCCGGAGGCGCTCTTCCGCGAGCTCGACGCCCTGCTGGAGCGCGGCGTGGAGCCCGCCCGGCTGGTGGTCAGTGCCAACGCCCACGTGATCGCGTCCTACCACTCGACCATCGACAAGGTGACCGAGCGGTTCCTGGGCAAGAACAAGATCGGCACCACCGGTCGCGGCATCGGCCCGGCGTACGCCGACAAGGTCAACCGCCTCGGCATCCGGATCGCCGACCTCTTCGACGAGAAGATCCTGACCCAGAAGGTCGAGGGTGCCCTCGACGTGCGCAACCAGCTGCTGACCAAGGTCTACAACCGCCGGGCGATCGAGGTCGACGCGGTGGTCGAGGAGCTGACGTCGTACGCCGAGCGGCTGCGGCCGATGGTGGCCGACACCTCGCTGCTCATCAACAAGGCGCTCGACGACGACAAGACCGTCCTCTTCGAGGGCGCGCAGGCGACGATGCTCGACGTCGACCACGGCACCTATCCCTTCGTGACCTCCTCCAACCCGGTCGCCGGCGGCGTCTGCGTGGGCGCGGGGGTCGGGCCCACCCGGATCGACCGGATCATCGGCGTCATCAAGGCCTACACCACCCGGGTCGGCTCCGGGCCGTTCCCGACCGAGCTCTTCGACGAGGACGGCGAGAAGCTGTGGCGGGTCGGCGGCGAGGTCGGGGTCTCCACCGGGCGGGACCGCCGCTGCGGCTGGTACGACGCGGTGATCGCCCGCTACGCCACCCGGGTCAACGGCCTGACCGACCTCTTCCTGACCAAGCTCGACGTGCTCTCGGGCTGGGAGCGCATCCCGGTCTGCGTGGCCTACGAGATCGACGGCGTCCGGCACGACGAGATGCCGATGACCCAGACCGAGTTCCACCACGCCAAGCCGGTCTACGAGTACCTCGACGGGTGGAGCGAGGACATCTCCGGCTGCCGGACCCTGGCCGACCTGCCGGTCAACGCCCAGCGCTACGTGACCGCGCTGGAGGAGATGAGCGGCACCCGGATCTGGGCCGTCGGCGTGGGCCCGGGTCGCGAGGAGACCGTGGTCATCCACCCGGACTGAGCGCGACCGCCCCAGGTCACCGCGGCCCGGGGGCGGCGTACCAGGCCATCTGCGGCACCTCGATGGCTCCCTCGGCCCGGCCGTCCCAGTCGACCGGCAGCCCCTCGGCGGCGAGCGCCGCGGCGACCTGGCGGCCGACCGCCGCGTCCTCCTCGAGCCGGCTGCCCGGCTCGGTGGAGGAGTGGCTGGCCGCCCCGTAGCGGAGGAAGAGCGTGAAGGGGCCGTCGAGGAGCCTGGTGGCGTCCTGGTGGTGGAAGAAGACGTAGCCGTGCGCCCCGGCCTCCTGGGCGGCCTCGGTGCCGAGGAGGTGGCCCTCGGAGTTGTCCCAGCCGAGGGGGGCCCGGGCGAGGACGCCGTCGCGCTCCAGCGCGGCGAAGGCCCGCAGCAGGGCCGCGGACATGTCCTGGTCGCCGCGCTCGGCGGACAGCAGCACCCGCCGGTCCCACTCCTCCCGGACCGCGGCCTCGGCCTCGGCCCGCGGCACGCCCTCGGCCACCGCGTCGTAGGTCAGCTCGGCGAGGTGCTCCTCGAGCGGCTCGGTCGTGGTCAGGAACTCCACGGCC
The DNA here is from genome assembly GCF_058215795.1 of Nocardioides sp. Z40_12. Taxonomy (NCBI): domain Bacteria; kingdom Bacillati; phylum Actinomycetota; class Actinomycetes; order Propionibacteriales; family Nocardioidaceae; genus Nocardioides; species Nocardioides sp. Z40_12. The sequence goes on along the minus strand of NZ_JBZAJA010000004.1, from coordinate 125,963 downwards.
GCGAGCTCGCGCAGGTGCTCCAGCAGACCCTCCTTCTCCTCAGGGTCCAGCGCCGGCTCGGGGGCGGCGGGGGCGGTGCGGGTCGGGGGCTTCGCGCCGAAGAGGCGACCGAGGAGGGACATGCGCCGCAGTATGGCGAGCCCGGGGGCTCGCCCGCTACCGGCGCTGCACCGCGTGGATCAGGTCGCTGCCCAGCTCGACGAGCTCGTCGCGGCCCAGGGGCAGCTCGTCGGTCAGCCAGCAGGCGAGGACCTCGGTGAAGCCCGCGGCGAAGAGGAGACCGTGGAGCCGGGCGCGCGCCGGCGGCCAGGCGGCGTCGCCGAAGATCCGCTGGCCCTGCTCGCCGACCAGGTCGGCGAACCCGGCCAGCACCTGGTGCCGGCGGGCCCGCAGCGCGGCGTTCCCGGTCGACTCCACCACCGCGACGCGGCCCTTCGCCGGGGAGTCGGCGAGGAGGTCGACCACCGCGGAGATGGCGGCGCGGACCTGCGCGGTGGGCTCCGGCGAGTGGGCGGCCATGGCGGCCAGCGCGGTGTCGGCGATCTCGGCGGCGACCGTCTCCAGCGCGGTGACCATCGCGTCGTCGCGGTTGCTGAACGACTCGTAGAAGTAGCGCTCGGTGAGGCCGGCCTCCACGCAGATGGCCGTCATCGTGGTGCCGGACTCGCCCTCCCGGGCGAGCACCTCGATGGTCGCCTCGACCAGCTGGGCCCGCCTGGTCGCCACGCGCTCGCTCGTCGACCTGCCTCGATAGCTGCGCTCCGGTGCGACCACGTGCCCATCCTGCCCGAACCCGGCCGGTGGACACCCGTTGACAGCGACCTGGGTCACAGTGAAACTGACAGGGCCCCCTGTCAGATCGCCCGAGGAGTCCTGCATGAGCCGTACGCCGAGCACCCGCCGCCGCGGGGGCGCCCGCTTCCTGGAGGGACGCGTCGTCGCGATCACCGGAGGGGCCCGGGGCATCGGCGCCGAGACCGCCCGGCTGGCCCGGGCGGCCGGTGCCGAGGTGATCATCGGCGACCGCGACATCTCCCACCTCCAGCAGGCGGCGCAGCAGCTCGGCGTGCGCTGGCACCCCCTCGACGTCACCAAGCCCGAGGAGTGGGAGCGGTTCGTCGCGGCCGCGGGCCCGATCGACGTGCTGGTCAACAACGCCGGGATCATGCCGGTCGGGGAGTTCCTCTCCGAGGACCCGGCGGTCACCCGGCAGATCTTCGAGGTCAACACCTTCGGGGTCATCAACGGCACCCGGGCCGTGGCCCCGGGCATGGTCGCGCGCGGCCGCGGCCACGTGGTCAACATCGCCTCGGCCGTGGGGCGGGTGGCCCTGCCCAACGGGGCGTCGTACTCCGCCTCCAAGCACGCCGTCGTCGGCTTCACCGAGGCGATGCGCGCCGAGCTCGCCCCTGCCGGGGTGGAGGTCTCGATGGTGCTGCCGGTGATCGTCAACACCGCTCTGGGTGCCGGGGTGGCGCGCACCCGGGGGGTGCCGACGCTCGACCCCGAGCAGGTCGCCGAGGTGGTCGTCGACGTGATCCGCCGTCCGGTTCCCGAGGCGTGGGCGCCGCGGTGGGGCCAGCCCGTCACCAAGCTCTCCCAGGCGCTGCCGCGGCCCTTCCAGACCGCGGCCCGCCGGCTGATGGGGGCCGACGAGGTGCTCACCCACGCCGACGCGGGAGCGCGGGCCTCCTACGAGGCGGAGGCCCGTCAGGCCTGAGTGTCGTCCGGGTCGTCGGCCAGCTCGGCGAAGTCGTGGATCGCGTCGGTGGCGAAGACCTCCGGCGGCCCGGCGTCCTGCGCCCCCGGGGTGCGCGCGGCCAGCTTGCGGACCCGGTCGGTCAGTCGCGCGTGGCGCACCCCGACGTAGGTCGTCGTGGGACGGACCGCGACGCCCGTCAGCGCGTCGCCCAGCTCGCGCTCCAGGTCGCGGGCGAGTGCGACCTGCGCGGCCGGGAACTCGCCGCTGCGCCCCACGACCGACCGGTCGACACGGGTGAAGGAGCCGTAGAACTCGACCGTCCCCTTCCCGAGGTCGGCGTCGGGCCACAGGTCCTCGGCCACCTCCCAGGCCTCGGCACCGGCGTCGCTGCGCAGGTCCACCCCCGCGCCGGTGCTGCTGAGGAGGATCTCCGCGCGCTCCAGCGTCGAGGCTCTCCGGTAGTCGAGCAGCAGCTCGGCGACCGCCGCGTCCCAGGTGTCGGCCGAGCCCGCGAGGAGACTCACCTGCGCGGGCCTGCCGCCGACGGCCTGGGCCGTCACGTCGACCTGGTCGGCGTCGAGGTCGCGGGCGGCCCGCAGCACGGAGACGACCTCGTCGACCCCGGCGGTGGGCTCGAGGGCGAGGGTGACCTGGCAGGAGCCCTTGAGGCAGGTCTCGTCGACCTCCGCCACGCCGGAGACCCCGGCCAGGGCCTCCGGGGCGTCGACCGTGGAGCTGCAGCCGCCCAGCAGCGCCGCGACGACCACCGCGACGACCGTCCTGCGTCTGTGCCTCATCGTCTCCCCCCTCGGGGGGCGAGGGTAGCGGCCGTTCGTGCCCGCCGGCGCGAGCAGCGCACGCGAGCGGGTCCCCGGACACGTAGTCTTGCGCCACGTGAAGACCCTCGTCATCGGCACCGGCGGCCGCGAGCACGCCCTGGCACTCGCCCTCTCCCGGGATCCGGCCGTGAGCCAGGTGCACGCCGCGCCGGGCAACCCCGGGATCGGCGCGGTGGCCACCCTGCACGCCGTCGACGCGATGAACGGCGACGCGGTCGCCGAGCTCGCTGTCCGGCTGGGCGTCGACCTGGTCGTGGTCGGCCCCGAGGCGCCGCTGGTCGCGGGGGTCGCCGACGCGGTCACCGCGCGGGGGATCGCCTGCTTCGGGCCGAGCCGCGAGGCCGCCCGGCTGGAGGGGTCGAAGGCGTTCTCCAAGGAGGTGATGGCCGCCGCCGGGGTGCCGACCGCGGGCTCCCGGGTCTGCGAGACCCCCGAGGAGGCCGCCGCCGCGCTGGACGCCTTCGGGGCGCCGTACGTCGTCAAGGACGACGCGCTCGCGGCCGGCAAGGGCGTGGTGGTCACGGGCGACCGGGTCGAGGCGCTGGCCCACGCCGCGGCCTGCGGCCGGGTGGTGGTCGAGGAGTTCCTCGACGGCCCGGAGGTCTCCCTCTTCGCGGTCTGCGACGGCACCACCGCCCACCCGCTGCAGCCGGCCCAGGACTTCAAGCGGATCTACGACGGCGGCCTGGGGCCCAACACCGGCGGCATGGGCGCCTACTCGCCGCTGCCCTGGGCGCCGGCCGACCTGGCCGAGACCGTGATGGAGACCGTCGTCCGCCCGACGCTCGGCGAGATGGCCCGGCGCGGGACGCCGTTCCGCGGCTGCCTCTACGTCGGCCTCGCGCTCACCGCGGCCGGGCCGCGGGTGATCGAGTTCAACTGCCGCTTCGGCGACCCCGACGTCCAGCCCGTGCTCGCCCTCCTCGACTCCGGTCTCGGCGAGCTGCTGCTGGCCGCGGCCCGCGGCGAGCTCTCCCAGGTGGCGCCGCCCCGCTTCCGCGACGGCGCCGCGGTCAGCGTGGTGATGGCCTCGGCCGGCTACCCGGAGTCCTCCTCGGCCGGTGACGTCATCGTCGGCACCGAGACCCTCGACGCCGACCCCGCGGTCGACGTGATCCACGCCGGCACCGCGCTGCGCCCGACGGCCGGCGGAGCCACCGAGCTGGTCACCGCCGGCGGCCGGGTGCTGGCGGTCCGCGCCGTCGGCACCGACGTCGCCGACGCCCGGGCCAAGGCCTTCGAGGGGGTCGCCACCGTCTCGTTCCCGGGTGCCCAGTGGCGCCGCGACATCGCCGCCGAGCCGCTCGGCGTCGTCGAGGGCGCCGCCGCCCTCGCTCCCACCGATCAGGAGAACCGATGACCGTCCCCAACGTCCTGGCCAACCGCTACGCCGGGGCCGACCTGGCCGCCATCTGGTCGCCCGAGCACAAGATCGTGCTCGAGCGCCAGCTCTGGATCGCGGTGCTCCGCGCTCAGCGCGACCTCGGCATCGACGTGCCCGAGGGTGTCATCGAGGCCTACGAGGCCGTCGTCGACCAGGTCGACCTGGGCTCCATCGCCGCGCGCGAAAGGGTCACCCGGCACGACGTGAAGGCCCGGATCGAGGAGTTCTGCGCGCTCGCGGGCCACGAGCACATCCACAAGGGGATGACCTCGCGCGACCTCACCGAGAACGTCGAGCAGCTCCAGCTCAAGCAGTCCCTCGAGCTGCTCCGCGACCGGGCGGTGGCCGCCCTGGCCCGGCTCGCCCGGCTGGCCGCCGAGCACGAGACGACCGTGATGGCCGGCCGCTCCCACAACGTCGCCGCCCAGGCCACCACGCTGGGCAAGCGGTTCGCCACCGTCGCCGACGAGCTGCTGATCGCCGTCCGGCGGGTCGAGGAGCTGCTGGCCCGCTACCCGCTGCGCGGTATCAAGGGCCCGATGGGCACCGCGCAGGACATGCTCGACCTGCTCGACGGCGACGCCGGCCGGCTGGCCGAGCTCGAGGGCCGGGTGGCGGCCCACCTCGGCTTCGACCAGGTGCTCACCTCGGTCGGGCAGGTCTACCCCCGCTCGCTCGACTTCGACGTCCTCTCCGCGCTCGTCCAGCTCGTGGCGGCGCCCTCCAACCTGGCCACCACGATCCGGCTGATGGCCGGCATCGAGCTGGTCACCGAGGGGTTCAAGGAGGGCCAGGTCGGCTCCTCGGCGATGCCGCACAAGATGAACACCCGCTCCTGCGAGCGGGTCAACGGTCTCGCGGTCGTCACCCGCGGCTACCTGTCGATGATCGGCGAGCTCGCCGGCGACCAGTGGAACGAGGGCGACGTCTCCGACTCGGTGGTCCGCCGGGTCGCGCTGCCCGACGCGTTCTTCGCCGCCGACGGGCTCTTCCAGACCTTCCTCACCGTGCTCGACGAGTTCGGCGCCTTCCCGGCGGTCATCCAGCGCGAGCTCGACCGCTACCTGCCCTTCCTGGCCACCACCAAGGTGCTGATGGCGGCGGTCCGCAACGGCGTCGGCCGCGAGGTGGCCCACGAGGCCATCAAGGAGGCCGCCGTCGGTGTCGCCCTCGACATGCGCAAGGGCCAGGTCGAGAACGACGTCTTCGACCGGCTCGCCGCCGACACCCGCCTGGGCCTGACGCGCGAGCAGATCGACGGCCTGGTCGCCGACCCGCTCGAGTTCACCGGTGCGGCGCTCGGCCAGGCCCAGGAGGTCTGCCGGCGCGTGGCCGAGCTGGCGCAGCGGCACCCCGAGGCCGCGGCGTACGCCCCCGGCGCGATTCTCTAGCGCGACCGCGGCACGTGATCGGCGCCACCTAGGATGGGGCGCATGGGGCGCCGCGATGAGTCTTGATCCGTGGGCGGAGCTGCCCCTGGACCCGACCGTGCCCGCGCACGCCCACCTCCGCGCCGGCGACCGTGACCGCGACGCCGTCGCGCAGGTGCTGGCCCAGGCCTACGCCGAGGGCCGGATGGACCGCGACGAGCTGGACCAGCGGTCGGAGGCGCTCGCCGGCGCCCGCACCCTGGGTGAGCTGCCGGGCCTGGTCGCCGACCTGGTCCCCCCGCCTCCCCGCGCCGGCACCGGGCTCGCGCGGGCCGGCGCGGGCTCGCCCGAGACGATCCGCGCCAAGGCGTTGGAGAACTACGAGCACCAGCGGCGCAACGCCTTGTGGTCGATGCTCTCCGCCACCCTGATCTGCACGGTGATCTGGGCGGCCGCGGGCATCGAGTCCGGCTGGAGCTTCGACCCGGCCTTCCCGTGGCCGTTGTTCGTGCTGCTGGGCACCGGGCTGAACTACGGGCGCACGGTCTTCGACCGCCAGGACATGGTGGCCGAGGAGGTGCGTCGCCTGGAGCGCAAGGCGAGGAAGCGTGCCGCCAAGGAGCTCGAGCAGGGCCGCGACCAGGGCCCGGCCGAGGACGCCTGACCCAGGAGTCGGCGGAGGCTCGCGCTGGCGCAGCGGCACCCCGAGGCCGCGGCGTACGCCCCGGTGGTTGACGAATTTGAGCAGATGCTCAAGAGTGGAGGTCGTGCCCGCGATGACCTCAACCCGGCGACCCGACACGTGGTGGCTCCCGACCGGTCTGTCCCTCGGGTTCGTCCTTGGCGCCCTGTATCCGATCGTCGGGCTGGTGCCCCTGCTGGTGGTGGACCCACAGCGTGCCTCCACCCTCACCGGGATGGTGGTCTTCGGAGTTGTCGGCGGGCTCATCGGGGCCGTGCTGGGCCTGGTCCTCGGTGTGCCTCTCACCCTCCTGGTGCCCGGGGGTCTCTCCGCGAGGGCGGCCCGGCCGGCGGCCGCCGTCGTGGTGCTGGTGACGGGGCTGCTCCTCCTGTGGGGCGCGGCTAGCGCCGACTGCCTGGAGTCGCTGGGCTTCGGGGAGGTCGGCTTCGGGGACTTGCTCCCCTTCTGGTCGGGCCCGGGCCTGGTGGCCGTCGCCGCGGCTGCGTGGGCCGCCGGTCGCCGCAGCCGCGACGCCTGAGCCCACCGCGCTCTGCGGCATCGGGACGTGCCCGGCGCCATGCTGTCGCCGGCGTCCGCGCGGTGATGCATATATGATCTATTCACCTGCGGCGCCGATCCCTCGGGCTGCTCGAGGTGAGGAGCTCGTGATGACCGTCGCTGAAGCCCAGGGCGCCGTGCTGCGTACCCCCGAGACCAAGGGGACCCGGTTCGCGCTGGTCCTGCCCTCGACCAACACCTCGGTGGAGCGCGAGCTCCACCACCTGCGCCCGCAGGACTGCTCCTGGCACACCGGCCGGATCATGATCAAGGCGCCGGCGCTCGACTCCGCCGACGCGTTCGGCGCCTTCCGCGAGTGCCTCAACGAGGCGCTGCCCGACGCGCTGTCGGTGGTGATGACCTGCAAGCCCGACTACGTGGTGATGGGGATGTCGGCGGAGACCTTCTGGGGCGGGGTGGCCGGCAATGCGGCGTTCGAGCAGGGCGTCCGTGAGATGACCGGGCTCGAGGTGACGACGGGCGCCACCGCCGCCGGCGAGGCGCTCAAGGCGTTCGGCGCGCGGCGCATCGGGGTGGTGACGCCCTACCAGCCGGTGGGGGACGAGCAGGTCGTCGCCTACTTCACCGAGCTCGGCTACGAGGTCGCCGCGATCACCGGTCTCTGCTCGGAGTCGGCCACCTCGATCGCCGACGAGACCCCGGAGACCCTGCGCGAGGCCTTCCTCTCCGTGGACGGCCCGGACGTCGACGCGCTGATCCAGTGCGGCACCAACCTGGAGTGCGTCGCGGTGGCCGCCGAGCTCGAGCGCGAGCTGGGCAAGCCGGTGATCGCGATCAACGTGGCCACCGCCTGGCACGCGTTCCGGGTCAACAAGATCACCGACAAGATCCACGGCCACGGCTCGCTGCTCGAGCTGCACTGACCCGCTCCACCCACAGAAGAGGACGCGCCATGTTCAACCACGTAGGTCACCTGACCCTCGCCGCCGGCGTCACCGACGCCCAGGTCGACGGGGTGGTCGCCGGGCTGCTCGCCCTGCCCGGCCGGATCCCGGGACTGGTGGGCGCCGAGGTCGTCCGCGACGCCGGGCTCATCGAGGGCAACGCCCACCTGCGGTTCCACATGCGGTTCGACAGCCGCTCCGACTGGGAGGGCTACCGGACCCATCCCGAGCACGTCGCGGTGGTCAAGGAGCACATCGCCCCCGTGCTGGCCGCCAAGGCCTTCGTGCAGTACGACGACTCCGCGGTGCGGACGACCTCGGTGGGCTGAGGCCCTGGCGCCGGGAGCAGAACAATATATGATCTATGAATGGCCTTCTCAACGATCACCGACCTTGACGTGGCATCCGCCCAGGAGCGCAGTCGCGCCCTGATCGACCGCCTGCTCACCACCGACTCCCAGACCTACGTGACGGGGCCGCGCGGCTCCGGGACGGGGCAGCGGGTCCTCGTCCTCGGCGGCACCGGCTACATCGGCCGCGCGCTGCTGCCGGAGCTCGCTCGCCGGGGCTACGCGCCGGCCGTGCTGGCCCGCTCCGCCGCGGTGAAGGACGAGCCCGAGTTCGCCGGCGTCGAGGTCGTGGTGGGCGACCCCACCCGCGCGCAGGACGTGCTGGACGCGGTGGCCTCCGCCCCGACGTCGGTGGTCATCTCGCTGCTCAGCGGCCGTCGCCCCAACGACGCCGAGGAGTGCCGCCTGGTCGACCACGAGGCCGTGGTCAACGGGATCAAGGCCGCGGTCGAGCACCGGGTCGAGCAGTTCATCCACATCAGCGACTTCGGCGCCTACCGGCCCGAGCTCATCCCGCAGGTCTACAAGCTGCAGGTCGAGGGCGAGCTGATCGGCCAGCACCACGGCCCGCTGCCCTGGACGATCATCCGGCCGACCGCCTACTACCCGTACCTCTCGATGACGTTCGGCGACGTCAAGAACGGCGAGAAGTACCGGATCTTCGACCACGGCGAGTACAACGTGGTCAACCCGATCGCCCGCGAGGACCTGGCCGAGTTCATCGTCAACCAGGTCCTGGACCCCGACGCGCTCGGCCGGGTGCTGCCCGTCGGAGGCCCCTGGGACCCGGACAACGTGGTCACCCTCAAGGCAGCCGGCCAGATGATGTTCGACGTGACCGGCCGCGAGCCCGACTGGGACGTCGTCCCGATGGCCACCTGGGACAAGAAGATCGCCCGGCTCACCCGGATGGGCAAGGTGGTCAAGAAGCTGGAGCCGGTGGCCTACTACCTCGAGGCGGCCAAGTACTGGTCGGTGGTCGACCACGTCGCCCCGGCGTACGGCGAGCGGACGCTGCGCGGGTTCATGGAGAAGCTCAAGGACCGGGAGTTCCCCACCGGCAGCTTCCGCGAGCGGATGAAGAGCGGCACCAACCTGATGCCCACCGACGTCTGAGGGGTCGCGAGGCGCCCCGGACGCCGTTGAGCGCACCGCCTGCCAGCAGGCGGTGCGCTCAACGGACGCCGTCTCAGAAGGCGGTGGAGCCCGGCTTGATCACGCCGAGCACCGCCGCCAGCACCACCATGGCCCAGATGCCGTAGACCCAGGGCTCGCTGCGGCGAATGGAGCCGACGATGCCCTGCTCGACCTCGGGAGTCGAGCCGGTCGTCATCAGCGCCCCGAACGCGGGCCCGAACGGGCGGAGCGCCCGGCGGATCATCACCCCGCACAGGATGCACAGGCCGTAGGCCAGCACCTTGGCGGCCAGCCACTTCGGGTTGGTGTCGACCCCGAACGGCTCCGCCACGACCATGGCGTAGCCGCCCGCCGCGACGAGGGCGAAGGAGAGCGCCCAGCGCACGTAGAGGTCCGCCTGGTGGTAGACGTGCCCGCGCCGGCTGTTGCCGCCGCGGGCCTCGAGCAGCGAGACGGTCAGCCAGGCGAGCGTGCCGACCCATGCCAGCGCGAGCATCCAGCCGGTCAGGAAGAACTCGTCGCCGAGCGGCCCGTAGTACATCAGGGTCAGGCCGCTGGCGCCGAACAGGATCAGTGACACGCGGGGCGCCATGTCACATCCGACCATGATCTTCGCGGCGATGGCCCGGGTCTCCGGCTGCAGCTCCGGCTTGATGATGAACCGGCTCGAGTAGTAGACCCCGAGGTCGCCCCCGAGCCAGTACACGAAGAGCAGGATGTGCAGCAGGATCGCCAGGGTGTGTCCGTTGAGGCCGTGGGCTACCTCCACCTCACATCCCGTCGCCGTCCCAGCGCCCGCGGGAGCGGCTGCGCACCGGGAGGCTGGAGATGATCGGGGCGGGGATCGGGTCGCCCTTCTTCCACGGCCGGCCCTGGCCCCAGTTGTGGGCGCCGGAGTCGGTGCGCTCGTCGGCGTGCTCGGTCTCCCGGCCGCTCCAGCCCCAGTCGAGGTCGATCACCTCGCGCGCCTCCGGCTCGTGGGTGTGCCCCTCGTCCGCGTGGTCGTGCGAGTGGTCGTGGTCGTGCGAGTGGTCGTGGTCGTGGTCGTGGTCGTGCGAGTGACCCTCGTGCCCGCCGTGCCCGCCCTGGAGGTTGAAGGCGTCGAGCGCCTTGGCGATCGCGATCGCGGAGCGGTCGGCGCCGGAGCCGTGGTGCCGGACGGGAGTGTCGTAGCGGCCCTGGTCCTTCTGGAACTGCCACGAGGCGGTCAGCTGGCGCATGTCCTCGTCGGTGCGCCACGGCTCCGCCAGGTCGTGGGTGGAGCTCGACCACCGCAGGGCGGGGTGCGGGCTGTCGTCGAGGCCCTCGGGCCCGTAGTTGACGCCCTCGCCGCCCCAGCGCACCCACTCGTTCTGGGTGTACCAGTTGGCCAGCTCGCCGTCCGAGCGCAGCAACCAGGTGGCGCCGCCCTCCATGGTGGTGAAGTGGCCGTGCTTGACCCGCGCGGGGCGGAAGAAGTAGGTGCCGAGGTCCAGGGTGCCGAAGTTGTACTCCATGTGGCCCTGGGTCGTGTAGGCCTCCTCGTAGCAGGGGTGGTGGGCCAGGCGGTGGTCGGCCCAGCCCTCCTGCGCGTGCACCAGCCGGGTGTAGAACCCGGTGGTCGGGTCGACGTGGAGGTACTTGATGAAGAGCCCGGGCATCGGGCCGGGGTTGGGCACGGCGTCCCACGTCATCGCCTCGGAGTCGATGACGATGACCTCCTCGCGTGCGTCCGCCCACGCGGTGGCGCCGGCCAGCGAGTCGACCGGGTCGAAGCCGGCGTCGCCGTACTCGCGGTAGTGCAGGATCTTGGTGCCCTCGGCGATGCGCAGGTAGTCGTTGGGCACGCCCTTCGGCGCGTAGACGTAGCCGCCCTTGCCGATCTTGCGGCCGCCGTAGTCGATCTCGCCCTCGAGCACGTAGTACTCGGTGTTGGCGTGGTGGATGCCCGGGCCGCGGCCCCAGTCGGTGTGGAAGTCGACGCGCAGCGAGGAGGAACCGTCCTCCTCGTCGACGGAGAGGCGGCGCTCGCTGGCGCGCCCCTCACCACCGGGCAGCTCGGCGGCATGCCAGACGTAGTCGTCTTCCTGGATCAGTTCCACATGGGGTCGCACGTACGCCTCCGTCGCTCGAAAGTGGGAATATATGATATCTAACCATGCAGCCCGAGCCGCGGGAACGGCCCGGCCCGATCAGGTGAGGACAGGTGCCGTGAGCTCCCGCTTGAGCACCTTGCCGCCCGCGTTGCGCGGCAGCACGGCGATCGGGTACCAGCGCCGCGGGATCTTGTAGCCGGCGAGCTGGTCGCGGCAGTGCTGCTCGAGGGCCGCGGCGTCCAGCGCCGCACCCGGCCGCAGCACGACGTGGGCGACCACCGTCTCGCCCCACCGCTCGTCGGGCTCCCCGACGACCGCGCTCTCCAGCACGCTGGGGTGCGAGGCGAGCACCTCCTCGATCTCGCGCGGGTAGACGTTGGTGCCGCCGGAGATGATCAGGTCCTTCTTCCGGTCGACGATCGAGATGAAGCCGTCCTCGTCGCGCACCGCGATGTCGCCGCAGGTCACGAAGCCGTCGTCGGTGGTGCAGGCAGCCGTGGCCGCGTCGTCGCCGAGGTAGCCGTTCATCAGGAACGGCGAGCGGCTGAACAGCTCGCCCGGCTCGCCGGGACCGACCTCCTGCCCGGCGTCGTCGACGATCCGGACCTGGGTCAGGTACCACGGGTGGCCGACCGAGCCGGGGCGCTCGCGCATGTGCACCGGACGCAGGTTGGTGATGATCCCCGACTCGGTCGAGCCGTAGAGCTCGTGCACCCCGCACGCGGGGAAGCGCTCCATCACCCACTGCTTGAGCCCCCACGGGAGCGCCGCCGCGTTGAAGTAGAGCGTGTCCAGGCTGGAGAGGTCCCGGCCGGCGAACGCCTCCTCGCCCAGCGCGCGCAGACCCTGCGCGTGGGTCGGGATGAGGAAGGCCGACTGCACGCGGTCGCGCTCGACGAGGTCGAGGAAGGCCTCCGGGTCCCAGCGGCTCAGCATGCTCACCGTGCCGCCGGTGTGGACCGGGGCGTAGCCGAACGCGAAGCCGGCGCCGTGGTACATCGGGGCGACCGCCGCCGAGACGCGGCCGTTGGCCAACCCCCACTCCAGCGCGCTCATCATGAAGGTCAGGGCCCGGCTGCGGTGGGAGATCAGCACGCCCTTGGGGCGGCCGGTGGTGCCGGAGGTGTAGGTGATGCAGAACGGGTCGCTCTCCGCGACCTCGACGGCGGGGTCGCTCGGCGAGGCGGCCGCCAGGGCGGACTCGTAGGGGCTGCCGCCCACGCCCTCGCCCGGAGCGGCCAGGGTCAGGAGGGTGAGCCCGTGCTCCCCGGCGTGCTGGGCGACGATCGGGCCGAGGGCGGCGTCGAGCACCACCGTCCGGCCGCCGCTGTGCTCGAGGATGTAGCTCGCCTCGGCCGGGGTGAGCCGGGGGTTGAGGGGCACGGCCACCAGCCCGGCCTTGGCGATCCCCGCCGCGACCTCGGGGTACTCCAGCCGGTTGCCGAGCAGGACCGCCACCCGGTCGCCGGTGGCCAGGCCCAGGGAGAGCAGGTGCTGCGCCAGCCGGCTGGAGCGGTCGTGGACCTCGGCGTAGGTCAGCCGCCGGTCGCCGTCGATCACGGCGGTGGCGCCCGGGGTGGCCGCGGCGTACTCGCGCAGGCCGCTGACGATCGACAACGGGGATCCGCCTGACTTGATGACCATCTGCAGCTCCTGGGGGTTCGGGGGGGATCAGGCGGAGGGGAACCAGCCGGCGCGGCCGAGCATCGCCGGCGCCTGGGGGAGGCCGAGCTCCTCGGCGATCCAGGTGCCGGTCGCGGCGACCTGCGCCGGGTCGGGGCCACCGGCCAGCTCGGAGCGGACGCCGATGCCGCTGCGGGCCAGCAGGTAGAGCAGGTCCTCGGTGGCGATGTTGCCGGTGGCTCCCGGGGCGAAGGGGCAGCCGCCGATGCCTCCCGCCGAGGCGTCGAGCACCGTGACGCCGGCGGCGACCGCGGCGACGGCGTTGGCGTAGCCGGTGTTGCGGGTGTTGTGGAAGTGGGCACGCAGGGGCACGTCGGCGTCCAGCGCGCGCAACCCGGTGACGATCTCGCTCACCTGCGCCGGGACCCCGACGCCGATGGTGTCGGCGATCGCGAGCTCGTCGGGACCGGCGTCCAGGCAGCCCCGGGCGACCTCCAGGACGCGCTCGGTGGCGACCTCACCGTCGAAGGGGCAGCCGAACGCGGCCGCGATGATGACGCTGGTGCGCAGGCCGGCCGACCGGGCGTCGGCCGCGATCGTGCGCCAGGACTCCAGCTGGGCGGCGGTGTCGGCGCCCTGGTTGCGCATCGCGAGCCCGTCCGAGGCGACCACCACGGCGGTGATCTCGTCGCAGCCCGCGGCGATCGCCCGGTCCAGGCCCCGTCGGTTCAGCACCAGGCCGATCCGGCTGAGCCCGGGCTCGTCGCGCAGCTCGGCCAGCAGCGCCTCGGCGTCGGCCATCTGGGGGACCCGGTCGGGCCGGGCGAACGCGGTGACCTCGATCCGCCGCAGGCCCGCGGCGATGCTGCGCCGGACCAGCTCGGCCTTCGTGCCGGTCGGGAGCACCCGACGCTCGTTCTGCAGACCGTCGCGCGGGGACACCTCGACGATCTCCACCACAGCTGCACGGTTCTGCTCTTGCGGCACGTTTGCCCACTCCTCGAAGAGACTGCTGCTGTCGACTACAAGATATCGGATATATGATCCACCCATGGAGAGTGCGGTGCAAGCAACGGGGTCCCTGTCCGGCGTCCGAGTGATCGAGGCGGGTCAGCTCTTGGCGGGGCCGTTCGCCGCCACGCTGATGGGCGACCAGGGCGCAGACGTGATCAAGGTGGAGTCGCCCGGCACGGGCGACCCGATGCGCAAGTGGGGCCGGGAGAGCGTGGACGGCGCCTACCTCTGGTGGCCGGTGGTCGGGCGCAACAAGCGCTCGGTCACCCTCAACCTGCGCGAGGAGGAGGGGCAGGAGCTCTTCCTGCGACTGGTCGCGACGGCCGACATCGTGGTGGAGAACTTCCGCGCGGGCACGCTGGAGAAGTGGAACCTGGACTACGAGCGGCTGCGTGAGGTCAACCCGCGGATCATCCTGGTCCGCGTCTCGGGCTACGGGCAGACCGGCCCCTACTCGCGACGGGCCGGCTACGGCTCGATCGGCGAGGCCATGGGCGGTCTGCGCTACATCACCGGCGAGCCCGACCGGCAGCCCTCCCGCACCGGCATCTCGATCGGTGACTCGCTCGCGGCGATGCACGCCTGCATCGGGGCGCTGGCGGCACTGCGGCACCGCGACGTCACCGGCGAGGGCCAGGTGGTCGACAGTGCCATCTACGAGGCGGTGCTGGCGATGATGGAGTCGACGGTCACCGAGTGGGACGTGCAGAAGTACCAGCGTGAGCGCACCGGCGCGATCCTGCCCAACGTCGCGCCGTCCAACGTCTACCCGACCTCCGACGGCCAGCTGATCCTGATCGCGGCCAACCAGGACTCGGTCTTCAGCCGGCTCGCGGCGCTCATGGGCGAGCCCGAGCTCTCGGCTCCCGGCAGCGTCTACGCCGACCACGTCGGGCGGGGGGACCGCCAGCAGGAGCTGGACGACCACATCTCGCAGTGGACCGGACGGTACGACGCCGACACGCTGCTCAAGCTGCTGCACGAGGGCGGGGTGCCGGCCGGGCGCATCTACAAGGCCGAGGACATGATCAGCGACCCGCACTTCCAGGCGCGCGAGGCCATCGTCCAGGTCCCCGACGAGACCTTCGGCCAGCTGCGGATGCAGAACGTCGTGCCCAAGATGTCGGCGACCCCGGGCTCGATCCGGTGGACCGGACCGGCGCTCGGGGCGCACAACGACGAGGTCTACGGCGACCTGCTCGGTCTCAGCGTCGAGCAGCGCGCCGGTCTCGCCGAGCGCGGAGTGATCTGACTCCGATGACGCCCACGGGTGCAGGCGCAGGCGACGGGCGCGCCGAGGACTACGCCTCGGTCGGCTTCGCGAGCAGGATCGGGCCCGGCCGGGTCCCGGCGGTTGTGGTCGTCGACGTCTGCCGCGCCTACCTGGCCGGCGGGCCGTTCAGCGACGGCGAGGGCCGCTTCGAGGCGGCCCGGGCCAGCGCGGCCCGGGTCGTCGCGGCGGCCCGCTCCGCCGGGCGTCCGGTCGTGTTCACCCGGGTGGTGCTGGCACCCGGCGGGCGGGACGCCGGCTGGTTCGCGGTCAAGGTCCCCGGCCTGGCGGCCTTCGAGGAGGGCTCGGAGTGGATCGAACCTCCGCCCGACCCGGCTCCGCTGCCCGGGGAGACGATGGTGACCAAGCAGTACGCCTCCGCGTTCTTCGGCACCAGCCTGGCCAGCACCCTGCGGGCCTCGGGCGTGGACACCGCGATCGTGGTGGGCTTCTCCACCAGCGGCTGCGTGCGGGCCACCGCCCTGGACGCGCTGCAGCACGGGTTCCGCCCGCTGGTGGTCCGTGAGGCCTGCGGTGACCGGGACGCCGCCGCGCACGACCAGAACCTCTTCGACCTCGACGCGAAGTACGCCGACGTCGTCTCCGAGTCCGACGTCCTCGACTATCTCACCACCCTCTAGGAGCCCGCATGAGCCAGCCCGTCACCGTCGTCGACCTCGACTCCGAGGAGCTGGTGCGCGGTCAGCACGCCATCGCGGGCGCCGCCCAGCCGGCCGGCATCGTGATGCTGGGCGCCGACGCCGCGGCCGGGACCCGCACCGTGCTGGTGGAGTTCCCCGACGGGTGGAGCCGCGAGGCCACCGGGCACCAGCCCGCCGGCGAGGAGATGGTGGTGCTCTCCGGCGCGCTGAGGATCAGCGGGCTGACGTGCGGCGTCGGTCAGGCACTCGTGGTCCAGCCGCACGCCACCCGGTCGGCCACCTCCACCGCCGACGGCACGCGCGCGGTGGTGTGGTTCTCCGGCGCGGGTGGCGGCTGGGCCGACGGTGAGGCCGAGCAGCCGGGCACCGCCGAGGTGCTCGCGGCGGACGAGACCCTGGACCGCGGGCCGCGCGACGGCCTGGTCGGCACCCTGCGTGGGCTGGCCTCGGCGGCCGGCCTGGTCTTCGACACCGACGTGGACGTGCTGTGGCCGCAGGCCCGGCGCTGGGCCGACGTCCCGGCCGGCACCCCGGTGCCCGACGTCGCCGGGCCGGCGGTCGTGCACACCCGCTGACCGCCCGCGCGCGGCGCGGCAGGGCTCACCCGGTGAACGACCCCGAGGCCCGCGCCGCGTCGGCGTCGTAGGAGCCGCGCACCAGCCACAGGAAGATCACGGAGAGGAAGAGCGGCGGG
Organism: Nocardioides sp. Z40_12; assembly: GCF_058215795.1. Lineage (NCBI taxonomy): Bacteria > Bacillati > Actinomycetota > Actinomycetes > Propionibacteriales > Nocardioidaceae > Nocardioides > Nocardioides sp. Z40_12. Next base: position 109,698 of record NZ_JBZAJA010000004.1, on the reverse strand, counting down.
ATCAGGAAGAGCATCCCGTAGCCGATCCAGCCGGTCACGTCCGACATCGCGCCGACCAGCAGCGGGCCGAAGGCGCCGCCCAGGGTCGTCAGGAACTGGAGCAGGGCGAAGCCCATGCCGCGGCTGGCGGCCGGGACCACGTTGGCGGCGGCCGCGGTGAGGTTGGGCATGGCCCCGGCGAAGCCGGCGCAGGCCAGCGCCACCATCGCCATCCGGAGCCCGACCCCGGGGAGCAGCACCGCCAGGCTCAGGCCGATCGCGCCCACCAGCAGGCAGACGGTGGAGAGCTTGATGCGCCACCCCTCCGACTCGTGCCGGTCGCCGAGCCGGGAGCCGATGATGATGCCGATCACGATGCCGGTGCCGCCCACCCCGCCCGCCAGGCCGGACGCGGTGTCGGTGTCGAGGTCCTCGAGCCGCTCGAGGAAGGTCGGCAGCCAGTAGAAGAGCCCGGCCACCCCGAGGGCGAGCATCGCCTGGGCCAGGATCACGCCGCGCAGGGTGCGGATCCGGAGCAGCTCCTTGGCGTCCGCGAAGAGGCTGGCGCTGGAGGCCGAGAGGTCCACGTGGGCCTCGGACTCGGGCGGGGCGACGCCGACGCGCTGGGCGCGCAGCCGGTCGATGGTGTCGCCGAGCCCGCGGACCGGCTCCTTCACCGTCAGCATCAGGGCGGCGATGAACAGGCCGGGCACGGCCGCGATGAAGAAGACCGCCCGCCAGTCCAGGGCCTCCGCGACGGCCCCGCCGATGATCACCCCGGCGGGGAGCCCCATGTAGTAGCCGGCCCGCTCGAAGCCGTACGCCTTCCCGCGACTGCGGTTGGGGTAGTAGTCGGCCAGCAGGCTGGAGGCCGGCGGGTTGTAGAGCTGGCCGGCGGCGCCGATGGCGATGCGGACCATGAAGAACATCAGGAACGTGGTGGCCAGGCCGCTGAGCACCGAGCAGAGCGACCAGATCAGCACGACGATGACGATCGTCCCCACCCGGGGGGCCCGGTCGGCGAGGCGGCCGGCGGGGAGCAGCAGCACCGCCGCGGCGATGCTGGCCGCGGTCGGGATCAGGCCGCCCACCGTGTCGCTGAACCCGAAGTGGTCCTGGATCACGGGCAGGGCGCCGGCGATCAGGTTGATCTCGACGCGGTCGATGAAGGCGACCAGGGCGATGGCGATCGCGGGCCACCAGCCGAACGGCGCGTCGCGGTCGAGGTCGACCTCCTGCACGTCGCCACGGGCGTGCACCCGCAGCCGCGCCGTGCCCCCCTGGTGGAGCAGGGGCTCGTCTGGCTGGATGTCCGTCACGACGATCTCCTCTGCTCAGCGCCGGGGGCCGGCGTTAGGATGGGAGAATCGTACAAGATATATGGATTGGGGTGCCGAGGATGGTGCGTGTGGCCGCCGTGCAGTACGCCGTGGGCGAGGACGCGGGGGTCAACCTCGAGACCGCGCTACGGATGATCGACAGCGCCGTCGCGCAGGGCGCCGAGGTGGTGGTGCTGCCGGAGTTCGGCAACCACGTCTCCTGGTACGCCGACCGCGAGCACGCCCGCCGGCACGCCGAGAGCCTCGACGGCGAGTTCGTCGCCGCCCTCGCCGAACGGGCCCGCAAGCACGCGATCCACCTGATGGCCAACGTGACGCTGGCCCGCGAGGACGGGCGCGTGGCGGGCAGCAACCTCCTCTTCGGGCCGGACGGTGCCGTCCTGGCGGTCAGCGACAAGCAGGTGCTGATGGGCTCCGAGCGCGACCACCTCGACGGAGCGGTCGACCGGGCCGGCGTCGTGGAGACCTCGATCGGCCGGGTCGGGCTCTACTCCTGCATGGACGGGGTGATCTTCGAGACGCCGCGCACGCTCGCCGTCGAGGGCGCCCAGCTGCTGCTCAACAGCCTCAACTCCTTCGCCCTCGACGAGGCGTCCCTGCACGTGCCGGTGCGGGCCGCGGAGAACAAGGTCTGGGTGGTCGCGGCCAACAAGGTCGGCCCGTTGGTCCCCGAGCACAGCATCGAGAAGGTGGCGGCCCAGGTCGGCGTCCCGGTCGACCGGCTGCACGGCGCGGGGGAGAGCCAGGTGGTGGCCCCCGACGGCACCGTGGTGGCGATCGGGCCGCGCACCGGCGAGGCCGTGGTCGTGGCGGACATCGACCTGTCCCTGGCCGACGACAAGGCTCGCCCGGACGGCACGGACGTGATGGCTGCGCGCCGCCCGGCGGCGTACGCGCCCCTGGCCGCGGAGCCGCACGGACGGCGCGCGCCGGCGGGGGCCGAGGAGATCCGGGCCTGCGCCCTCTCGCCGTCCCCGGACGACGACGTCGCGGCGCTGGTGGCCGCGGCGATCGCCGACGGTGCCGACCTGGTGGTGCTGCCCGAGCTCGCCGCGCACGCCGACGGCCTCGCCGGCGGCCACGTCGACCCCGCCCTGACGCCCGAGGCCCTGAGCCAGGCCCTGGCGGGCACGAGCACCCTGGTCGTCACCAGCGTGCTCGACGCCCGCGGCGCGCATGTGGGAGTGGTGGTCTCGGCAGCCGGCGTCGAGCTGGTGCAGCCGGCGCTGCACCGCAGCCGCCGCCACGGCGAGCTGCCGGAGCCGGCGCTTCCCGACCCGGCCGTCGTGGTGCACCAGGTGCCCTGGGGCCGGCTCGCGGTGGTGGTCGGCGACGACGCGCTCTACCCCGAGACCTTCCGGCTCGCCGCGCTGGCCGACGCCGACGTGGTCGCCGTCCCGTTCACCGTGGCCGAGCCGCACGACCTGGACCTGCTGCTGCTGGAGCGGGCGGCGGAGAACCGGCTGAACCTCGCCGTCTCCGCCCGGGCCGGGCGCTTCGGCGGGGCCGCCCTGATCCCGCTCTCGGCCGACTTCACCCTGTGGGGTGCCTGGCGCAACCCGTTCGCCGGCGTGATCAGCCGTCCCGAGCCGATCGAGGCCCAGGGCTCGCTGGTCACCGGCGTCCTGCGACCCGCCTGTGCGACGAACCGGTTCGTCAGCAGGGGCACCGACGTGGTCGACGGTCGTCCCTGGCGCCTGCTCGACGCGCTGGTCCGGTAGCGCCGGGCCCGCGCCGGAGGCTCAGCCCGCGGCCGCGGCCTCGTGGGCGGCCAGGGCGTCGAGGAGCGCGGTCTCGGTGCTCTCGAGGTGGGCGATCCAGGCCTCCCGCAGCTGCGAGGACTTGCCCGCCCGGGCCAGGTCGAGCAGCTCGCGGTGCTCGTCGATGCGTCGCTGCTGGGTCTCGGGGTGGTGGTCGAGGTCCTGCATGAGCAGGTGCAGGTAGCGGTCGGAGGCCTTCCAGAGCAGGCTCAGCACGTTGGCGTCGGCGGGACCGATCGCGTCGTGCAGCACGGCCTCGTGGAAGGCGTGGTGCTTCGCGGCGAGGGCGGCGGGCTCGCGCTCGATGCCGATGTACTCGGCCAGCGCCTCCTCGGCCTCGGCCAGACGCTCCTCGGAGAACTCCTTGCCGGCGCGGGAGATCAGGTCGCCCTCGATCAGCTTGCGCAGCGCGTAGATGTTGGCCAGCTCCTCGCTGGTCAGGGACGCCACCAGGGCGGACCGACCCGGCCGGAGGCTGATCACGCCCTCGCTCTCCAGACGGCGCAGAGCCTCACGCACCGGGATGTGGCTGATGTCGAAGCGCTGGCAGAGGTCGACGATCGAGACGGTGGAGCCGGGGGCGAGGTCGCCGTTGAGGATCGCGCGGTGCAGCTCGTCGGTGACGCGGTCGACGAGCGAGTGGTGCTCGATCGGACGGACTCCCTTGGCAGCGCTGACTCGAGGACTCATCTGGTGCTCCCAAGAACGTAGGTGTGGTGCTCCGGCAGCCACCGGCGTCGATCATATATTCCGCAGCCCCGGATCCGCCTCCATGATCCCCCGACACCCCCTCGCTTCAAAAACAGATATCGTATATTCTGTCCCCAGGAGGTGCCGAGATGGTCGACACGACGACGTTCCGAGACGTCATGAGCCAGTGGCCCAGCGGAGTCACCGTGGTGACGACGCTGTCGGGCGACGGTGCGTGGCACGGGATGACGGCCAGCTCGTTCTCCAGCGTGAGCCTGGAGCCGCCGCTGGTCTCGATCTGCCTCACCAAGACGCTCTACTCCCACGAGCTGATCGCGGCGAGCGGGATCTTCGGCGTCAACGTCCTCGCGAAGGACCAGACCGATGTGGGCAGGCGGTTCGCGGGCCTGGACGACAGCGCCGACCGGTTCGGCGGGGAGACGTGGTCGACCGACCAGACCGGGGTGCCGCTGCTCGACTCGGCGCTGGGCTGGTTCGACTGCCGGGTGGTCCACGCCTACCCGGGCGGGGACCACACGATCTTCGTGGGCGAGGTGGTCGGGGCGAGGGCGGCCCGTCGCTCGGCCCCCCTGCTCTTCCACGCCCGCGGCTGGGGCCAGTTCGCCGACGTGCTGCCCGACCTGGCGACCCTCTCCGACTCCGGCGTGGTCAGCGGCCTGGCAGCCGCCGCGCGGGACCAGGAGATCGCCCACGTCGCCGCCGGCGTGGCAGCCGCCGGCGCCCGGGTGCGGGTGGCCGACCTGACGGGCGCCGCCAGCCTCGAGGAGGCGGGCGCCATGGTGCCCCGCACCCTGCCGCTGGAGACCGCCAGCGTGCTGGTCGCCGACCGGGCCCAGGCCGACCTCGTCCTCTCCGCGGGCGTCAGCACGGTGGAGCTCTCGCTCGACCCCGCGGAGCCCGGCCGGACCGAGGAGCTGCTCGCGGCGCTGGACGGCATCGCCGCCCGCGCCGCCGTGCGGATCCTGGACCCGTTCGCCCCGGAGCGCCTCGACGCCGTCCTCGACGCCGTCGAGCGGCTCGCGGCACTGCGCGTGCTCGAGATCGCCGTCCCCGACACGGCGGGCGCCGCCACCCCGCTGCGGGTGCGGGCCTTCCTGCAGGAGGCGGTGGCGCTGGCGCGTCCCGTGCCGCTGCGGATGGGCCTGCACGACCGGGACCGTCTCGGACTGGTCAAGGCGATCATCGCCCTCAAGAGCGGGGTGCGCCACTTCGACACCACCCTCGCCGGCATCGACGGGGCGGTGGCCACCGAGGACCTGATCCGCCTCCTCGAGGAGGTCGACGTCCACACCCCCGTCGACTCCGCCGCCCTGACGCTCCTGGCCCGGGACCTCCGTGCGGGCGCCCCCACCCCCCTGACCCCGCCGTCGCTGGCAGAGCCCAGCGGCCCCCAGATCGTAGGAGCAGCAGGATGACGTCGAAGACCACCGCAGAGCTCGTGTTCCCGGACCTCACCGACGCGGAGCGGGAGCGGGCCCGGCGCGTCGAGTCCGTGCTCCCGACGATCGCCGCGGCCGCCGAGGCCGCCGACGAGGCGGGTGCGCTGCCCGAGGGGCACATCAAGCTGCTCGGCGACGCCGGGCTGCTCGGCCTGGTGGTGCCCGAGGAGTTCGGTGGTCTGGGGGGAGGGCTGCGCGACCTCGCGGCCACGACCTACGCCCTCGGCACCGTGTGCGGTTCCACCGCACTTGCCTTCTTCTTCCACTGCTCGTCCTCCTCACGAGGCATGCTTCCCCTGGCGGCGCTGGACGCCGGCCTCTACAGCGACGAGGAGATCCCGGCGGTCCGGGCCTTCGCGCACAAGGTGCTGCACCTGATGGGGACGGAGAAGAAGGCCATCGGAAACTTCGCCAGCGAGGCGGTCAAGGCCTCGAACGCCAACGTGCTGATCCGCACCACCGCGACCCGCACCGAGGGCGGCTGGCTGCTCAACGGCGAGAAGTCGTTCGGCTGCCTCTCCGGGTCGGCCGACTACTACCTGGTGACGGCTCGCCGCGACGACGTCGAGGGGCTGGACGCGCTGACGCTCTTCCTGGTGCCGCGGGCCACCGCCGGTGCCCGCCCGCGGGCACCGTGGACCGGCCTGGGCATGCGCGCCTCGGACAACAACGGTCTGGTCCTGGAGGACTGCTTCGTCCCCGACGAGCTGGCGCTGGCCGTGCCGGGCGCCTTCACCCGGGCCACCCAGATGTCACGGGGTTCCTGGGTCGGCAACCAGATCGCCATCGCGTCCATCTACGCCGGGATCGCCCAGGGCGCGTGGACCTTCGCGCTCGATCGCACCATGCGGGCCACCTTCGCCGACACCGGCAAGCCGATCGCGTCCAGCCCGATGCACCAGGTGATCATCGGGGACGGCGAGCGGCACCTGGCCGAGGCACACCTGTGGCTGCGCCGTCAGGTCGACCTTGAGGCCAGCGACCCGCCGCTGCTGCCCAAGAACGAGGTCGTGCAGTCCTGGAAGCTCGCGAAGGGCGCCATCTGCGAGCACGCCCACGACGTCGCCCTCGCGGCCCTGAAGATGTGCGGCACCTCCGGCGCCCTGATGGGCAACACGACCGGCCGGGCCGTGCGCGACACCGCCATGGGCCTGGTGCAGGCGTTCCCGGCGGAGCGCGGCAAGCTGGACCTGGCCAAGATGATCGTGGACAACGAGGGCTGGGCCGGCCTCACCACGACCGACAGCTTCCAGAAGCCGGCCGGGGAGCGCGCATGAGCCAGACGGCGGTGAGCCCGGTGGCACGCACCGGCCTGGTGGTCCCGGCCGTGGAGCAGCTCGTCGACGGCGTCTGGTCCGCGCCCGGTGACCTGCTGGGGCTCGCACTGGTGGACCCCTTCACCGGCGAGGCGCTGGGCGACGCGGTCGCCAGCACCGAGAGCGACGTCGAGACCGCGCTCGCGGCTGCGCACCGGGTGCACGTCACCGGCGGGTGGAGCGGCGTCCCGGTGGAGCGGCGGGCCGAGATCCTCGACGCCGTGGGCGGCGCGCTCGCGGCCGAGCTGCCGCGGCTGGCGGCGCTGGAGTCGCTCGCCACCGGCGTGCCGATCTCGCAGACCAGCATCGTCGGCGTCATCGTCCCCGGTGCCTTCCACCTCGCCGCCGAGATGCTGCGCGCGGGCGTGCTGCTGGAGACCCAGGTCGGCGAGTCCGGTCACCCGGTCGAGGTGCACCGGCTCCCGCTGGGTCCTGCGCTCTGCCTGGTGCCGTGGAACGCCCCCGCCCCGATGGCGGCCCACAAGATCGCCTCCGCGCTCGCGGCCGGTGCGCCGACGATGCTCAAGCCCAGCGAGTACGCGCCCTGGGGCACCACCGAGCTGGCCCGCGTGGTCAACCGGGTGCTGACCGAGCACGAGGTGGACCCCGGGGCGTTCCAGCTGCTCCAAGGCGGGGCGTCGGTCGGTGGCCGGCTGGTCAACGACCGGCGGGTGCGCGCGGTCTCGTTCACCGGCGGGCTGGCCGCGGGTCGCGCGATCGCCGCCGCCTGTGCCGCCAACTTCACCGCCCTCCAGCTCGAGCTCGGCGGGAACAACCCGCTCGTCGTCATGCCGGACGCCGAGGTCGACGACGCGGCGCGTGCCGCGGCCGACCTGCTGACCACGCTCAACGGCCAGTGGTGCCGGGCGCTGGGCCGCCTGGTCGTGCCGCAGGAGGTGGCCGACGACCTGCTCGAGCGGATCGGCCACCGGCTGGCCGACCTCCGGGTCGGCGACCCGCTCGACCCGGCCACCGAGCTGGGGCCGATCGTGCACCCGGACCACCTGGCCCGCCTGCGTGCCGAGATCGCGGCCCGGGTCGCCGCGGGCGGCACCGAGCACTCCTTCACGCCGGTTCCCGCGTCGGAGGGCAACTTCCTGGCCCCCACGCTGCTCACCGGCGTGCCGGCCGAGGCGGCCGAGGAGGAGATGTTCGGACCCGTCGCGACGGTGCACCCCTATGCCGACCTGGACGAGGCGGTGGCGCTGGCCAACGACACGCCGTTCGGCCTCGAGGGCTACGTCGTGGGCACCGACACCGAGGCGGCGCTCGCGGTGGCCCGCCAGGTCCACGCCGGCGAGGTCAAGGTGAACGGCTCCACGATCATGAGCCTCCACCTGATGACGCCGCGTCCGGCCTGGGGGCTCTCGGGGATGGGCGAGGAGGGCACCACCGAGACGATCCGGATCTTCACCTGTGCCCGGGTCGTCGGCGTCGAGGGCGGCTTCGCGCTGCACGGAAGATGACTGGCGCGACTCCCTCCAGCCAGCGGCTGAGGGACCTTCTCGACGGTCCGACGGTGGTCCGGCTCCCCGGCGTCTTCGACGCCGTCAGCGCGGCCCTGGCCGCGCGGGCCGGTGCCTCCGCGGTCTGCCTCTCGGGGGCCACGGTCTCCGCGGTCGACCTGGGGGCCCCCGACCTCGGCTTCGTGCACGGCACCGACATCGCGCACCGGGCGGCCTCCTTGATGCCGTCCCTGGGCGGGGTGCCGCTGCTCGCGGACGCCGACACCGGCTACGGCAACGCCCTCCAGGCCAAGCAGACCGCCAGGGCCTACGCCGCCGCCGGGATCGCCGGGCTGCACCTGGAGGACCAGGAGTCCCCCAAGCGGTGCGGGCACCTGGCGGGCAAGTCGGTGGTCGACGTGGCCGAGGCCGCCGGCCGGGTCCGGGCCGCCGTCGAGGCAGGGACCGGCCTGGTGATCGTGGCCCGGACCGACGCGCTCTCGGTGCAGGGGCTGGACTCGGTGGTGGAGCGCTGCCTGGCCTTCGCCGACGCCGGCGCCGACGCCGTCTTCGTGGAGGGCGCCGGGCTCGCCGAGCTGGGTGAGGTCGCCGCCGCCCTGGATGCCCGCGGCCACCGGATCCCCCAGGTCTACAACCGGTCCGAGGCGGGGGGCGCGATCGACGCCGGCCCCGGTGACGACGAGCTCCACCAGGTCGGCGTGCGGCTGGTGATCCACCCGGTCTCCGCGCTGCTGGCCGCGGCGCACGCCGTGCGCCGCACCATGGAACAGATCCTGGCCACCGGCCACTCCGGGCGGGTCGACCGCCTGGCCTGGCCCGAGCTGAACGACCTCGTCGGACTGCCCGGGCTGCTCGACGACGAACAGCGCTACGCCGCCCCTGTGGCGGCCGGTGTGAGGAGCGAAGCATGAGTGACGACCAGCAGACGGTCATCGTGGTCGGCGCGGGGCCGGTCGGCCTGACGGCGGCCCTCGTCCTGGCCCGCGCCGGGATCGGCGTGCGGGTGCTGGAGGCCGGCGAGGGCCTGGCGGCCGAGTCCCGCGCCTCGACCTACCACCCGCCGAGCCTGGAGATGCTCGACGACCTCGGGGTGCTCGAGCCGCTGATGGAGCGCGGGCTCGTCTCCACCGGCTTCCAGTACCGCGACCGCCGTACCGGTCCGATCGCCGACCTCGACCTCGGGGTGCTGGCGCAGGACACCCGGTTCCCGTTCCGGGTGCAGTGCGAGCAGAGCAAGCTGACCCCGATCCTGCTGGCGGCCCTGGGCGAGCTGGACCACGTGCGGGTGGACTTCTCCCAGCGGGTGGTGCGGGCCGAGACCCTCGAAGAGGGCGCGCGGGTCACCACCGACGCCGGCGACGTGTTCACCGCCGACTGGGTGATCGGCGCGGACGGCGCCAGCTCCGCGGTGCGGCAGAGCGCCGGCTTCGAGTTCGACGGGATGACCTACCCCGAGCGCTTCCTGGTGGCCTCGACCACCGAGGACCTGGCCTCGATCCTGCCGGGCGTCGCGGCGGTCAACTACGTCTTCGACCCCGACGAGTGGCTGGTGCTCCTGCGCACCCCCGAGCACTGGCGGATCCTCTTCCCGACGGACCCCGACACCGCCGACGAGGTGGAGATCGACCCGGCGCGGATCCAGGCGCGCCTGGCCGGCGTCGCCGACCTGGGCCGCGACTGGGACGTCCTGCACACGACGCTCTACCGGGTGCACCAGCGGGTGGCCGACACCTTCCGCAAGGGACGCCTGCTCCTGGTCGGCGACGCGGCCCACATCAACAACCCCCTCGGCGGGATGGGCATGAACAGCGGGCTGCACGACGCCGTCCTGGAGGCCACCGCCCTGGTGCGGCTGCTGACCGGCGCCGGCACGCTGGCCGACCTGGACGAGGCGTGCGAGGCGCGGCGACAGGTGGCGCTCTCCTACGTCAAGACCATCACCCACGACAACTGGGAGCGGCTGCGGCAGAACGACCCGGAGGCGCAGCGGGCCTACCACGACGAGCTGCGCGCGCTGGCCGCCGACCCGGCGAGGATGCGCGCGCACCTGCTCAACACCTCGATGATCAACTCGCTGCGGGGCGGACGCCCGGTGGCGATGGTGGGTGGGACGCGGCCGTGATCACCCGCCGCAACCCGGCCCGTCCCGACGAGGTGGTCGGGACGGTCGAGGTCACCGCCCCCGCCCAGGTGGACGCCCAGGTCCGGGCGGCCGCGCTCGCGCAGGTCGAGTGGGCCAGGACCCCGGTGGCCGAGCGGGCGGCCCTGCTGCGCAGCGCCGCTGACGCCCTCGACCCGCTGCTCGACGAGGTCGCCGAGCTCGCCGCCCGGGAGACCGGCAAGGTGCTGGGCGACGCCCGCGGCGAGGCCGGGTTCGCCGTCGCCGTGCTGCGCTGGTACGCCGGGCGGGCGGTCGAGGTGCTGGCCGACCGGCACCAGGACGACGACCGCGGCCGGCTGCGGACCAGGCACCGTCCGTTCGGGGTGGTCGCGGCGATCACCCCGTGGAACGCGCCCCTGGTGCTCGCCGCGCTCAAGCTGGCACCCGCGCTGGTGGCCGGCAACGCCGTCGTGGTGAAGCCGTCGCCGCTGGCGCCGTTCGCCGTCGGCCGGTTCCTGGAGACGGTGGCGGCGGTGGTGCCGGAGCACCTGGTGAGCGTGGTGCACGGGGAGGTCGAGACGGCCACCGCGCTGGTCGGGCACGAGCTGGTCTCCCGGGTGGCCTTCACCGGGGGCGACGTCGCCGGCCGGGCGGTCGCGTCGCTGGCCGGGCGCAGCCTGACCCCGAGCGTGCTCGAGCTCGGCGGCAACGACCCCGCGCTGCTGCTGCCGGACGCGGACCTGGACGACGCGGCGTACGAGCGCCTGGTGATGGCGGCGTTCGCCACCAGCGGTCAGGTCTGCATGGCGCTGAAGCGCCTCTATGTTCCTGCGTCGCGGCTCGAGGAGGTGGTCGCCGGCCTGGTGCGGGCGGCCGACCGCGTGCTGCACGTCGGCGATCCGCTGACCACCGGAGTCACCATGGGGCCGGTGGTCAGCGCGGAGTCGGCCGAACGGGTCCGCGGGCTGGTCGCCCGGGCTGCCGCGGAGGGCGCCGAGGTGGTCGAGATCGGCACCGTGGCCGGCGACCTGTCGCACGGGCACTACGTGCGGCCCACGCTGGTCCTCGGGGCGCACGACGACAGCCCGGTGGTCGCTGCCGAGCAGTTCGGCCCGACCCTGCCCGTGCTGGCCTACGACTCGGTCGAGGAGGCCGTGGCGCGTGCCAACTCCGGTGAGCTCGGCCTGGGCGCCTCGGTCTGGTCGGCCGACGAGGAGCGGGCCTTCGAGGTCGCCGAGCGGCTCGAGGCGGGGTTCACCTTCGTCAACACCCACAACCGCACGGGGATGGCGCTGCACGCGCCGTTCGGCGGCGTCAAGCGCTCGGGCTGGGGCCGGGAGTACGGCGACGACGGGCTGCTGGAGTACGTCCAGCCGTGCGTGACCCACCTGCCGGGCGCCTTCCGGGCCGGGGCGGCGGGGCTCTCCGCGTCCGCGTACCCGAGTCCGGGGGATTGAGACGAGTTCGCTGGGCCGTTGCCTCACGGGCGATGTTGATAGAATATATTATTTGAGCAGGCAGTTCACGAGAGGGAGACGCATGACCCAGAACCTCAAGTCGGTGCAGGAGTACTTCGACGACGCCGGGCCGACCGACGTCACGGCGCTCTTCGCCGACTGGAAGGCGCTGGTCGACCGGCTCAGCGCCAAGGTGCAGGAGCGGTTCGCCCTCGAGCGCGACCCCTCGACCCTGGAGCTGGAGGCGTTCACCAGCGAGAACGGGCCCTCGGGCAGCGTCCGCGGCTACTCCGGGCCCGAGATCGACTGGATGGTCCACTCGCACATGGAGAACGCCGCCGCCGGCTTCGTCAACGTGCACCTGACCATCTGGCTCGGCCCGCAGGTGCGGGTACCGCACTTCGGCATGGCCCTGGGCGCCTTCCCGCAGGGGTGGCTCTTCCTCGACTCCGTGCCGCGGTCCAACCTGCTGGTCGACACCGAGTCCTTCGACGCCTACTACGAGCCGCTCAACGCGGAGTGGGAGCGGGTCCAGGCGGAGAACGACTGGCTGGAGCCCTTCGTGAGCCGCAGCGCCTTCGTGCGCGCCAGCCTCTCGCCGACCGCCTACTGCATGATGGGCCCGGGCGACAGCCGCACCACCGAGCTCGTCACCGAGCTGGCCGAGCGTCACCTCGACCGCTGGCTGGGATGGGTCGACGAGGCCCGGCAGGTCCCCGCCGAGGAGCAGGCCGAGCTCGCCGCCCAGGACGAGCTGGTGCGCCGCAACATCGCGGAGCGCGACCCCGCCAACGAGATGGGGGACCGGTTCTTCGGGCCGGAGATGACCCAGCAGCTGGTGCGTGCCCTCTGGGGCGGGGACCGTCAGCTTCCCCGGCCCCACCAGCGCTGAGGGCAGCTCCATGGACATCGCCGACCCGGGACTGGTGCGCAGCCACCGCACGGCCGTGCGCGTGCCGGGCGCGGCGGCGCCGTTCGACACGATGCACGTCACGGTGCGCTACCCGGCGCTCGCGGCGCGCACCGAGCTCGAGCGGATGAGCGGCGTGCTGCCCGCCGACCCGGTCGGCGCTCCCTACCCGGTCGTCGTCGTGCTGCCCGGGATCAACGTGGCCTCCTCCGGATACCTGGAGCTGGCCGTCACGCTCGCCCGGGCCGGCATGGTCTGCGTGACCTTCGACTGGGTCGGCGAGCTCTTCCCCGGCCAGCACGGGCTCACCCCCGGCGTCGACCTCGAGGCGGTCACGCCCGAGAGCTACGGATCGCGTCCGACCACGCCCGCGCTCGGTGCCGTGCTGTCCGCGTTGTCGGGGGCGCAGGAGGCGGGCCCGCTGGCCGGTCTCCTGGACCTGGACCGGGTCGGCGTCTTCGGCCACTCCGCGGGCGGCACGGTGGCGCTCCAGTCGGCTCGCGCGGCCTGGTTCCCCCAGATCCGCGCGGTGGTCACCTACGGTGCCCACACCATGGCCTCCCAGCAGCTCGGCTTCGAGGCGGGCACGCTGCTGGCCTCCCCGACCGAGGCGGCCGTGATGCTCGTCGCCGGCACGGCCGACGGCGTGGTCGCCGCCAGTGCCGTCCGCTACGGGGAGGAGGCCGGCGCGCCCGGCCACGACCCGGTGCAGCGGACCTGGCGCGAGGCGCTGCCCCTGGCCGCCGAGGCATGGCTGGTGAGGCTCGCCGGAGCCGGCCACATGCTGCCGGCGGCTCCGGAGGACGCGACATCGGCGCGCGGCTTCCTGGAGGAGCCCACCCACGCCGACCAGGATCACCTGCGCGGCGTGCTCGCCGAGCTCGTGACCACATTCTTCGCTGCCGGGCTCATCGGTGACACCGAGTCCAAGGCCGCGCTGGATCGATGGGACGACCATCGCAGACCCGAGATCGCCGACGTAAGTCGTCGCTAGGAGGAACCGAATGTTCAAGAACTTCTGGTACGCGGTGGAGTTCAGCTCCGACGTGAAGCCCGGGAAGCCGATGAAGGTCAAGCTCCTGGGTCAGCAGCTGGTGCTGTACCGCAAGCACAGCGACAACTCCGTCGTGGCGCTCTCGGACCTGTGCGTGCACCGTGGTGCGGCGCTCTCCGACGGTGAGCTCAAGGGCGACTGCGTGGTCTGCCCCTACCACGGCTGGGAGTACAACCCCGAGGGCGTCGTGGAGACGATCCCGGCGCACCCCGACAAGGGCATCCCGCGCAAGGCGCGCGTCGACTCCTACCCGACCCAGGAGAAGTACAAGTTCGTCTGGGTCTACATGGGCGACCTGCCGGAGGAGGAGCGGCCGCCGCTCCCCGACTGGTCGGTCATCGACGACGACGTCAACTACCGCGCCGTCACCGGACAGTTCCTGTGGAAGTCGAACTACGAGCGGATCCTCGAGAACGGCGTGGACGTCGCGCACACGCCGTTCGTGCACGGCGGCGTCTTCGGCAACAAGGAGAAGCCCGAGGTCCCCGAGTTCCAGATCGAGGAGTCCGAGTGGCACTGCAAGGTGTCGATCGAGCTCAACCCGCCGCGCTCCAAGGGCCTGTGGGGCATGATCAACCCGAACAAGCAGGCCCTGGCCGACCGGCCTCCGGTGCCGGTCTCCACCACCTGGTGGCTGCCCAACATGATCCTGCTCGAGATCGGCACCCCGATGGGGGCGCTGAAGATCTTCGACGTCAACATCCCGATCGACGAGGAGACCACCCTCGTCAAGTTCGTCGCGCTGCGGTCCTTCTTCAAGGGCGCCTGGGCCGACCGCGACGCCCGTCGTCGCATCTTCAAGGTCCTCTACGAGGACCAGGCCATCGTCGACGCCGTCCGCCCGGAGCTGCTGCCGTTCGACCTCTCCGCCGAGCTGCACGTCAAGAGCGACTACAACGCGATCAAGTACCGCCGTCGCCGCCAGGAGCTGATCGAGGCCGGGTGGGGCGTGGAGGACAACACCATCGTCGGTGAGGGTCCGGCCCGGGTCGAGGCGCGGGTCATCCCGTCGCCGGTGCGCAAGGAGGTCCCCGAGCTCGCCAGTGCCTGGAACTACAAGGAGGTCCGCAGCCGCGAGCTGCGGATGGGTCGCGGAGAGTCCGAGGTGCCGCTGCGCAAGGAGCGCCGGCTCGTGATGGACGACCCGGAGCCGCCGACCGCCGACCAGCCGACCCCGGCACCCATCCAGGACCCCATCCAGGACCCCGCGCAGGACTCCGCGCAGGACTCCGCCCAGGACTCCGCCCAGGACAAGGAAGTGAAGGCATGAGCCTCCCCGAAGCCCTCTGCACCAGCACCCTCGAGACCCTGGTCGCCCGCGGTGGCCTCACCGAGGTCACCGGCGCGGACGGCGGGGCCTACCAGGTCCTGCACTCCGCGATGGGCCCCGACCCGGTCGGGTCGGTGCGCATCTTCTCCGGCGACCGGATCGCCAAGGCCGTCTACGTGGGGATCGTGGTGCCGCAGATCGGGCTCGACAGCCACATGGTCTTCGCCTTCATGCCCGAGGACAGCCCGGTCCCGCACTTCACCCTGGACTCGGTCGCGGCGGGCGGCCACCTGGCCTTCCACCTCGACCTGATCCAGCGGGCCGATGCGGGGACCCACATGGTCTACAACGACTGGGCGCACACCCCGCTGACCGACAGCTACAAGGAGGTCGTCGCACTCGACGGCCTCTCCCGCGCGGAGCTGGACAACCGCCAGCTCACCGTGATGTCGGCCTGGATGCTGGCGAGCCGCGCCACCCCGGAGGCCTTCGGCCAGCTCGACAAGCCGGTCGCCGCCTACCTGGAGCACTGGTTCTCGCTGGTCGAGGGCGAGGTGCCGGCCGAGGTGCAGGCCGACCTGGCCGACACCGACCTGGCCGCGCGCGACGCCCGCAACCGGGCCCTGCTCTTCAGCCCCGAGGTGGACAAGGTGTGGGCGCAGATCTCCCGCCTCATCACCGAGCCCGTGGCCGAGGGGATCCGGGCGCAGCTGGTGAGCAACGAGCTGCCGGCATGACACAGGCCGAGGCCAGTGAGTGGCAGAAGCGGATCGAGGGGGAGTGGCACGGGATCCCCGGCCTCTTCGACGCGCAGGGCAACCACGTCGGCTTCGAGTCAATCGCCCGTGCCAGTGAGGTGACCGAGCAGGGGACCCGCTACTGGATGGAGTCCAGGCTGTCGGGCTCCGGCCCGCTGCGCAGCCGCTTCGAGCTGGGCGCCCAGTTCGACTTCGGCGTCGTGGACTCCGACGAGAACCGGGTCTACACCGGTCCCGACTTCTACGGGACCGGGCAGCCCTACGGGCTCTTCGTCGACGCGCACTACTACTCCCCGGGGTGGCAGGCCGACCTGCGCACCTGGAACCAGGTGCTGGCCGACGGGGAGACCCAGGTGTACTCCTCGGTCCTCCACGACGGCTGGTCGGTGTGCGCGGTCTTCAACGGCGTCTACAAGCGGACCCTGGACCGGCAGACCAACCCGGAGACGCAGCGGTTCGTCGACGAGTGGCGCGAGCTGGAGCAGGAGCGCGGCTCGCGGCCCCAGGTGCTGCCCACCAAGCAGGCGGGTGCCTGGGTCGGGACGCTCTTCGTCAACGGCGCCGACCAGGTGAGCGAGGGCAAGGTCGAGGTGACGATCGAGCACGACCCGACGTCGCTGCGCTCCGCACGCCAGCGCGTCACCTGGGTCGGCGACCTGGACCGGCAGTACACCTTCGACCGCTACCGCGACGGGGCGCGCACGATGTACGAGGGTCCCGAGGTCTACGGCAACGCGACCGCCTACGGCCGCGCGCTCTTCACCAGCCAGCACCTGGTCGGTCCGGACGCGACGGGGGTGGAGAAGATCAAGGGGCGCGAGTTCCTCATCGACCCCGACACCCGGGAGCTCGCCGTCGTCTGGCAGCTGTTCCGCGGGGACACCAGCACCCACTTCGTCCACGGCTCCCTGGCCTGGGAGCCGCGATGAGCGGCGAGGGGCGGGTGGTCGTCGTCACCGGCGGCACCCGTGGCATCGGTCTCGGCCTCGCCCGTGAGCTGCTGGCCCGCGGGTGCCGGGTGGTCGTCTGCGGCCGGACGCCCGAGGCGGTCGCCAAGGCGCTGGCCGAGCTCGGCGCGGGGCAGCGGGCCACCGGGCTGGCCGCCGACGTCTCCGACCGGGAGGCCGTGCGGCTGCTCTGGGGCCACGCCGCGGCCACCTTCGGCCGGGTCGACGTGTGGATCAACAACGCCGGTCTCTCCACCCGTCGGGGCCCGCTGCACGAGAGCGACCCGGACGAGGTCGACTCCGTGCTGGCGGTCAACGTCGCGGGGGTGATCAACGGCTGCGCCGTGGCTTCCGAGGGGATGGCCGCGCAGCCCGGTGGTGGCTGGATCTGGAACATGGAGGGCTTCGGCTCCCGCGGCGAGCACCAGGACGGCATGGCCGTCTACGGCGCCTCCAAGCGAGCCGTGCAGTACCTCACCGAGGCCCTGGTGCGTCAGACGAAGGGCACGCCGGTCAAGGTCGGGTTCCTCTCGCCCGGCATCGTGGCCACCGACCTGCTGGTGGGCGACTACGCCGAGGACCCCGACGGGTTCGAGAAGGTCAAGAAGATCTTCAACATCCTGGGCGACCGGGTCGAGACGGTGACCCCCTGGCTGGCCGACCATGTCCTGGCCGCGACCAAGCACGGCGTCCGGGTCGCCTGGCTGACGCGCGGCAAGGCGGCGCGCCGCTTCATGACGGCCTCCTTCACCAAGCGCGACATCTTCGCCGAGGCCCGCTGATGGCGGCCGCCGGCGGGGTGGACGTCTGCGCCGAGTACGGCCTCGCGCTCGCCCTCGAGGACTTCGTCCCGGTCGTGCTGGCCGGCGCGGCCCTGGTCTTCGTGGCCCGGGCGGTGCACGGGCGGGTGCCCAGCGCCTTCCCGGTCGCCCTCGCCGGCGCCCTGGTGGTCACCCTGGGCGGGCTGGGCAAGGCCGTCTGGAAGCTCCTGGTGGCCGCCGGGTGCTGGGAGTACCCGATCCTGGAGAACCTCCTCTTCCCCTGCCTCTCCTTCGGGTTCGCGGCCCTGTCCTGGGCACTGCTCAGCGCGGTCCGCGGCAGCACGGTGACGCCGTGGCCGTTCGCCGCCTTCCCCGTCGCCGCGGCCGTGGGCGCCCTGTGGATGGGAGACACCTGGCCGCTGCTGATCGCGGCGGCGGTGGGCGCCACCTTCCTGGGGCTGACGGCGGCGGTCCACGCCTTCCGGCAGGGCAAGAGGTCGGTGGGTGTGCTCTTCGTGGTCTACGTGCTGGGCACCAACGTGCTCCCGCCCCTGGCCGCGCAACCGAACCAGTCCGCCGAGCTGCAGTGGGCCGAGCAGCTGACCAACTCGGCGGTGCAGCTCTGCTTCCTGCTGGGTGCGCTGTGGCTGCACCAGCAGCTGACCGGGCGTCCCGAACGGGCGGCCACCGACGAGCAGCAGGAGATCACGGCATGAGCGGGATCGACCGGTTGGGCTGGCGCCGCAAGTTCGGCGTCATCGCGCCGAGCACCAACACCATCGTTCAGCCGGAGTTCGACATGATGCGGGTGCCGGGGGTGACCTCCCACTACGGGCGGATCCTGATCCGCGACGGTCGGATCGGCGACGACGAGGGGATGGAGGCCCTGCTCGAGCAGATCCGGGCCTCGATGGCCGACTGCGTCGAGGGCATCATGACCATGGAGCCCGACTACCTGGTGATGGGGATGAGCGCCGAGACCTTCTGGGACGGCGTGGAGGGCAACCGCCAGTTCGTGCAGCAGATCCAGGAGCTGTCGGGCGGTCTGGGCGTGGCCACCGGCGCGGAGGCCTGCGAGCGCGCGCTGCACCTGTTCGGTGCGCGGAAGATCGCGGTCGTGACCCCGTACACCCCCCTCGGGGACGCGAACGTGCGCCGCTTCTTCACCGAGCTCGGCTTCGAGGTGGGTCGCATCAAGGGGCTGAGCTGTCCCAGCGCGGTGTCGATCGCCCAGGTGAGCGAGCAGACCCTGCGCGAGGCGCTGTGCGAGGTCGACGAGGACGACGTGGACGCGATCGTCCAGTGCGGCACCAACCTCTGCATGACCGAGCTCGCCGACGAGGCGGAGCGCTGGCTGGGCAAGCCGGTGATCGCGATCAACGCGGCCACCTGGTGGATGGCGCTGCGTGAGAACGGCATCGAGGACCGCCTGCACGGCTACGGGTCTCTGCTGCGGGACTTCTGACCCGCCCGCTCGGCCGCGGCTCAGCCCACGACGACCTGGTCGATCGGCAGGTGGGGCTCGAGGGCGGGGAAGGCCCACGCGAAGAGGACCACCAGCACGAGCAGCACCAGCAGCACGCCCTGCACGACCTTGACCGGGAGCGAGCCCGGCAGCATCCGCCAGATCCACGCGTACACCTCAGGCCTCCAGCTCGTCCGGGGGACCGGCCGCGGGGGATCGCCGCTCGACCAGCTGCGCGCCGACCACGAGACGCTCCGTCGAGCCCCACCGTGGATGGCAGGTCACCAGCGTCATGGTCCGGGCGGTGGGCTTGCGGCCGGGCTGGCCGGGCACCGGGGCGACGACGTCGACCTGCGTCGGGGCGATGATGCGGGACCAGGTCACCTGGTAGGTGTACCAGCCGTCCGCCGCCTCCACGTAGACCTTGTCGCCCTCGGCCAGCTGGTCGAGGGCGGCGAACGGCTCGCCGTGGGTGGCGCGGTGGCCGGCGACGGCGTAGTTGCCGACCTTGCCGGGCAGCGCGGTGCCGGGGAAGTGGCCGGGGCCGTCGTTGAGCGTCTCGAGGTCGACGCCCTCGACCACCACCCACTCCCAGTCGGCGCCGAGCCGGGGGATGTGCAGCACGTTGAGGCCGTCGCCGGTGCGGGGCTCCACCTTGCGCCCCTGGGGGTGCTCGCGCTGCTCGGCGCGGAACTCCTCGAGGTGGCCGGCCTGGGCGTAGCTGGTCTGCACGTTGGTCCAGACCAGGAGGTAGAAGGCGAGGGCCGCGAGGAGTGCTCCGGCGGTCAGCATCAGCTCGGCGAGGAGACGCACGGCGGTGGCGGGCGCGGACTTCCACGTGCTCGACACCACATCAATATATCATCTAGAGTCTGCGGTCCCGGGTGATCCCGGTCCCCGCGCGCTGTCCAGTCGCTCAGGAGTGTGCATGCCGAAAAGACGTCTCCGCGGCCTCGTCGCGCTCGCGGTCGTCATCGGCTCGGCGGTGCCCGGGCTCGCCTCGGGCAGCGCCGCGGCCGAGGTGCCCGCGATGGTGCCCACGGGTGGCTGCTGGACCTACGTCCCGGCCCCGATGGCCGGGGTCGAGGACCTTGCCGGACACGTCGACGTGAGCACGCAGCTGGAGCCCTGGACGGTCGCGCCGGTGCTGCCCGAGGTCCGCCTCGCCACCAGCGGGGCGACCGCGGTGGGCGGCGCCCGGGGTCTCACGGTGGCCGCCTCGGGCGGCCCGGCCGTCGCCGCCCGGCCGGAGGAGACGACGGGGACGGCGACGTACCTCCTCGACGCCCTCGACTCCGCAGGGGTCCGGACCGCCCTGCCGTCGGCGGCCGCGGCCTTCACGCTCGCCCCCGGGGCGACCGCGATCCCGGCGACCAGCGCCACCGGTGCCCTGCCCCTGACGGTGCCGGGCTCCTTCTCCCTGGTCCTGCGCGGGGTGGTCTACGACCTGCCGGCCCTCGGGCAGCGGATCGTCTGCAACGGGCAGACCGAGGGGGTGCCCGGCGGTGTCAATCCGGCCACCATGCCGCTGGACCCCGCAGTGGCCACCCCCTTCGTCGTCTCGCCGGCCACCGCCCTGCTGGTCTCCGAGGTCGCCGGCCAGCGGGTCGCCGGCGCCGCCCGGGCGGGCGACACGATCGGGGTGACCCTGAGCGGCTTCCCCTCCGAGCGTCCCGTCGACCTCGTGCTGTGCGGGGGGGCCGAGGACCCGGCGGTGCCGCCCGCGTGCGGACTCCCGGTCACCGTCCCCACAGCGGCCGACGGCTCGTCGGTCGCCTGGATCCCCGTGCCGGACGACGTCGTCCCCGGCGACGGCCTGGTGCGCGCCTCGGTCCTCGGCGACGTCGCGATGGTGCTCGAGACACCCGTCCAGCTGCTCGGTGAGCCGACGGTCTCGCCGCACGAGAAGGCCGGACCCAAGAAGTGGCGGCTGGTGGGGGACCAGTGGGACCCGGGCAAGCCGGTCCGGCTGACCATGCGTGACGCCGACGGCAAGCAGATGGGCCCCCGGGTGGTGGTCGAGGCCGGCCCGCGCGGACGGATCCGCGCCCGGCTCCCGGTGGCGTCGCGCCGCGAGGTCGTCGAGATCAGGGCCGTGCAGCGCTCGGGTGGCGCCCTCTCGGCCACCCTCGACCTCGCCGACGCCGGGCTGACCGCCTCCGAGCCCGGGGCCAAGGCCGGACCGCGGAAGGGCGGGGGCGGAGGGCCGCCCCAGCAGCAGGCCGCACCCCCCACCACGGTGCCGCGCTCGGTGACCCCGTCGGTCGTGACGCCGGTCGAGATCCCCGCCCCGCTCGACCTCGACGTCGACGTGGTCGACGGAGAGGTCGAGGAGGAGGTCGAGGAGGAGGTCGCGGGCACCCCCGAGACGGTGGCCGGAGGCGGGGAGGTCGCGGTCACCGAGGCGGTGCTGGTGGGCTCGTCCGACCTGGGCGACTTCTTCGGCGGGGCGCCGTCGCGGGTGCTCAGGCTGACGCTGGAGAACGTCGGCCAGGACGAGGCACGTGCTCCGGGGCTGACCATCGCCGTGGGCAAGGACGAGAAGGCCGACCCGGTCTACCTCAGCGACGGGATCGGCACGCTCGCCCCGGGGGAGACCCGGGTGATCGAGGTTCCGATCTCGCTGCCGACG
Source organism: Nocardioides sp. Z40_12 (assembly GCF_058215795.1). Classification (NCBI taxonomy): domain Bacteria; kingdom Bacillati; phylum Actinomycetota; class Actinomycetes; order Propionibacteriales; family Nocardioidaceae; genus Nocardioides; species Nocardioides sp. Z40_12. The sequence continues at coordinate 88,332 of NZ_JBZAJA010000004.1, read as the reverse complement.
GGTGCCTTCGGGACCTACCAGGTCACCGGGCGGATCGGTGACGGCGAGATCGGCGGCTTCGCCCTGAGCTGGCAGACCTACCCCTGGGGGCTGCTCGCGGTCAACCTGCTCGGGGTGGTGCTGATCGCCTGGGCGGTGCGGCGTCGCAGCCGGCGCACCAGTCCCGACCTGGCCATGGCCCTCGCGGCCCCGGTCGCGGCCGGAGCGCCGCCCGCCCGGGACGGGGAGGCGGTCATCGACCTGGCCACCCTCGCGCGGTGGTGGGAGCTGCAGGCGGCGCGTGCCGCCGGTACGGGCGTCGGGGCCGCCGCCGATGCTGCCCCGGCCGCGGACGACGCGGTGATCGATCTCGAAGCCCTGGACCGGTGGATGGCGTCCAGGGAGCTCACGCCTGTTCAGAAAGCGTGACGACGCTCTGGCGCTGAAACAGATATCGTATATAGTTTCGCCACGGCCGATCGAGAGGGAGCCATGGGTCACGCAAGGGAACGCCGTCCACGACGCACAGACCGCTCGCTGCTAGTGCGCTCCGGACTGACGTGCGCCGCCCTCTCCCTGGCCCTGGTGGGCTGCGGCGCCATGATGCCCGGCGGTGGTGACGAGGTGGACACCGCCACGGCGGGGCCCGGCACCACCGACGAGTCGGTCAAGGTCGTCTTCGTCGGGGTCGACCTCGACAAGGTCAAGGAGACGACCGGCTTCACGACCGCCTCGATCGGCGACCCCGAGAAGCAGGTGCAGGCCCTGGAGGACTGGGTCAACGACAACGGCGGCCTCGGTGGACGCTCGCTCGACGCGGTCTTCCGGTGGTACGACGCGGAGACCGACTCCCCGGCGACCGAGGAGCAGCTCTGCAACGAGGTCACCCAGGACGAGAAGGCGTTCGCGGTGGTGCTCACCGGCCAGTACCAGTCGAACGCCCGTCCCTGCTACGCCCAGCGCAAGACCCTGATGCTCGACATCTCGCTGGTGGCCAACGACCGCGCGCTCTACGACGAGCTGGCCCCCTACCTGTGGGCCCCGAGCTTCCCCGAGTACGACGCCTTCGTCTCCTCCTACATCAAGGCGCTCGACAAGGAGGGCTTCTTCGAGGGCCGCGACAAGGTCGCGATCGTGGCGGCCGACTCGCCGGTCAACGACCGGACCGTGAAGAACCAGGGGGTGCCGCAGCTGAAGAAGCTCGGGATCGACGCCGAGGTGGCGTGGGTCGACACCACCGACATCGGCACCTTGTACATGGGCCTGGAGCAGGGCGCGATCACCTTCGCCACCGCCGGCATCGACCGGGTGCTGTTCCTGGGGGGTTCCCGGCTGGCCTCGATGTTCGCCACCATCGCCGGCTCGAAGGACTTCGACGCCACCTACGCGATCTCCAGCTATGACAACCCCTCGTTCTTCGTCAACAACCCGGGCACCGTCCCCAGCGACACGATGAAGGGCATGGTGGGCATCGGCTTCCACCCGCCCCAGGACGTCGCCGACGACGTGATGCCGTTCCCGGCCGAGGGCGCCGAGCAGGAGTGCCTCGACATCTTCGCCGAGGTCGGGGAGACCTTCGAGACCCGCGAGGCCGCGCGCGTGGCGCTGCCCTACTGCGACGCGGTCAAGCTGCTCAAGCTCGGCGCGGACGGCGTCGAGGGTCCCCTCAACGCGGCCGCCTGGGGCGAGGTCGTCGACCGGGAGGGCGGCGACTTCCAGACCGCGTCCGGCTTCGGCAACGCGATGGGCGACGGCACCCGCGCCGCCGCGGGGGCCTACCGGGTGATGAGGTTCGCCGAGGACTGCAAGTGCTTCCGATACGAGGGCGACGATGTCCCTTTCGACACGAAGTGACGCGGCCCCCGCGCTGAGGTGCGAGGGGATCGACGCGTCCTACGGTCCGGTCCAGGTCCTCTTCGGTGCCTCGTTCCGGGTGGAGCGTGGCGAGATGGTCGCCCTGCTCGGCCCCAACGGGGTGGGCAAGTCCACCGCCCTCCGGGTGATCGGCGGGCTCCTCGCCCCCAGCGCGGGTTCGGTCCACCTCGGTGGTCTCGACGTCACCTCGTGGTCGCCGCGCAAGCGGGTGCAGGCGGGGCTCAGCCAGGTGGTGGGGCAGTCCACCTTCGGCTCGCTCAGCGTCGTGGACAACCTGACGATGCACGGCTACGCGGCCAAGGACAAGAAGTGGGTCAAGGAGGCCGTCGAGGCCGCGCTGGTGATCTTCCCGCGGCTCGACGCCCGTCGTAACCAGCCCGCCTCCACGCTGTCCGGCGGTGAGCGGCAGATGCTCGCGCTGGCCAAGGCGATCGTGAACGACCCCGAGCTGCTGGTGATCGACGAGTTCTCGCTGGGTCTGGCGCCCGTCGTGGTCGGCGGCCTCTGCGAGCTGGTGCGCCGGCTCAACGAACGGGGCACCTCGGTCCTCGTCGTCGAGCAGTCGGTCAACGTCGCCCTCTCCCTGGTCCACCGGGCCTACGTGATGGAGAAGGGCGAGGTCATCGCGGAGGACACCGCGGCAGCGCTCGCCGCGGACCCCGACCGGATCCGGACGCTGATGCTCGGCGGCCACGTGGCGGAGGCGGTATGAGTCCCGTGCTGGACGTCCCCCTGGTGATGGCCGTGACCGACGTGCGGTTCTCGCTGGCCGGCTTCGACTTCGGCGTCGACCGGCTGCTGCTCGGCCTTTTCGCCGGCCTGACCTACGGCCTGCTGGCCATCGGCCTGGTGCTGGTCTACCGGTCGAGCCGGTTCGTGAACTTCGCCCACGGCTCCATCGGCGTCTTCGGCGCCTCCATCCTGGGGCTCCTCGCGGCCGACTGGGGGGTGCCGTACTGGCTCTCCTTCGTGCTGGCCATGGCGGTGGCCGCCGGGCTGGCGGCCGGCATCGAGTGGCTGGTGGTCCGGCGCCTGACCGGGCGCCCCACGATGATCGGGATGATCGCCACGCTGGGGCTCTCCCAGTTCATCCTGATCGCCGCGCTCATCATCAACGCCGACGGCGTCAGCGGCTTCACCTTCCCGCGCCCGCCCGGCCTGCCGCAGTTCGAGCTCGGCGCCACCACGATCAGCACGCCGTACGTCGCGATGGTCCTCCTCGGTCCGGTGCTGCTCGTCGGGCTGGCCTGGTTCCTGCGCGAGCACCGGATCGGCGTCGCCATCCGCGCGGCCGCCGACGACGAGGACGCGGCGCTGCTGGAGGGGATCCCCGCGCGTCGGATGGCCACGCTGGCCTGGGCCATCGCCGGCGCCGTCGCGGCCTTCTCCGCCATGCTCGTCACCCCGACCACCGCCGGCCAGTCGATCGACACCCTCGGCCCGGACATCCTGCTCAAGGGCCTGGCCGGTGCCGTCATCGCCCGGATGTCCTCGATCCCGATCGCCGTGGTCGCCTCGCTTGGCGTCGGCGTGCTCGAGCAGCTGCTCCTCTCCAACCCCGACACCCGCAACGCGGTGCCGCTGGCGCTGGGCCTGGTCATCGTCGTCGCGCTGCTCCGCCAGCCCGCCCTGGGCCGCGCCGCCCGCGAACGGGTCGGCTGGCAGCGGATCGTGATGAGGCCGCTGCCGGCGGAGTACCGCAGGCTGTGGGCGGTCCGCTGGTTCCCCCGGGTCATGGGCGCCACCCTGATCGGCGCGGCGGTCGGCGCCGCCTACGTGGTCTCCAACTCCACGGCCTCGGCGATGACCAACGTCGTCGGCTTCGCCCTCGTCGGCCTCTCCGTCGGACTGCTCACCGGCGTCTCCGGCCAGCTCTCGCTGGGCCAGTTCGCCTACGCCGGCATCGGTGCCGCCGTCTCGGTGCACGCCGTGCAGAACACCGGCAGCTTCGTCCTCGGCCTGGCCGCCGGCATCGCGGCTGCGGCGGCCTCCTCGGCCCTGGTCGGGATCCCGGCGATGCGGCTCCAGGGCCTCGCGCTCGCGGTCTCCACGCTGGCCCTGGCGCTGGCCACCACGAGCTGGCTGCTGCGGCTCGACAGCTTCCTGGGCTTCGGCGTCCAGCCATCCAAGCCCACGGTCTTCGGCTACGCCCTGACGCTGGCCGTCGACTACTACCTCTTCGCGCTGCTGATGCTGGTGGTGGCCACCTGGCTGGTCGGCAACCTGCGGCACAGCGGCTTCGGCCGCACCCTGCAGGCGATCCGTGACAACGAGGACGCGGCGCGGGCCTTCACGGTCAGCGCGCGGATCCGGAAGCTGCAGGTCTTCGCGATCTCCGGCGCCGTGGCCGGGCTGGGCGGGGCCGTGATCGGGCACGGCCAGACGCAGCTCACCGTCAACTCGTTCCCGGCCGCGGCGAGCATCGACGTGGTGGCGATCGCCGTCGTGGGCGGGCTCGTGCTGACCGGCGGACCGATCCTCGGGGCGATCATCATCATCGGCATCCCCAGCATGTTCAGCCTGGGCCTTATCGGGAGCGCCGCGCTGTCGGTCGGCTGGCTCCTGGTGGTCGTGCTGCTGCCCGACGGGTTGGGCGGCCTGATCGCACGGGCCCGCGACTGGTGGGCGGACGGCGTCGCGCGCCGGGCCGGCATCGACGTGCGGCAGGCCCGGTACGGCACCGACGAGAAGCCGCCCTCGCCGCTCTCCTCCACGCTCCGTCTGGAGGGGCTGCGCCCCGAGGGTCGTCACGAGCCCCAGCCCGACGGACTGCCCGTGCTCTCGGTGGACGGCGTCTCCCGCCGCTTCGGCGGCGTGGTGGCCGTCGACGGCGTCAGCCTGGAGGCGGTCCAGGGCGAGATCGTCGGCATCATCGGGCCCAACGGGGCCGGCAAGACCACGCTCTTCGAGATCATCGCGGGCTTCACCGCCCCCGACGGCGGTCGGGTGGGCTACGGCGGCCGCGACGTGACCGGCCGCACGCCCGAGCAACGGGCCCGCGTCGGGCTGGTCAGGTCGTTCCAGGACGCCGCCCTCTTCGGCACGCTGACCGTCCAGGAGACCCTGATGCTGGCCCAGGAGCGGCTCGAGCCGTCCCGGCTCTGGACCGCGATGATGGGTGCCCGGGAGTCCGAGCGGCGCAAGGAGGAGAAGGCCGCGGAGCTGCTCGAGCGGATGGCCCTCACCCCCTTCGCCCGCCGGCAGATCTCCGAGTTGTCGACCGGCACGCGCCGGGTGGTCGAGCTGGCCAGCCTGCTCGCGCTGGAGCCGCGGGTGCTGCTCCTCGACGAGCCGTCGGCCGGCATCGCGCAGAGCGAGAGCGAGTCGCTCGGCGAGCTGCTGCACGGGATCCGCCGCGAGCTCGGCACCACGATGATCGTGATCGAGCACGACCTTCCGCTGCTCTCCCACCTGTGCGACCGGATGGTCGCGATGAACCTCGGCCGGGTCGTCGCGGTCGGCACCCCGGACGAGGTGCGTGACCATCCCGAGGTGATCAGGTCCTACCTCGGCACCGACGAGAGCGCGATCTCCCGTTCCACCGTCCGCGCGAGCGCGCTCCCGACCGTCCCCACGACGCCGCTCGACCCCCTGTCCGCACACGCCCCCCAGTACCACCCCTGAGCCAAGGCCGACCCGAGGAGAACCACCATGCGAAGCACAGCCAGACTCGCCAAGGCCCTGGCGGCCACGATCGCGCTGTTCGTGGTGGCGCTCGTCGGCGCCCCGCCGGGCTTCGCCGCCGGCCCCTCGCTCGACGTGAGCGCGAAGGACGGTCTCACCGACGGCCAGGAGGTGACACTCACCGGCAAGGGCTTCGCACCCGGGATGGGTCAGATCGCAGCCGGGCAGTGCATCGAGGGCTACACCGGCCCGAGCCACTGCAACCTCCAGGGCGGGGCGACGTTCCGCAACGCCGACGGATCGGGCTCGATCGGGACCTTCACCATCGTGGTCAAGGAGAAGTTCGGCTCCTACGACTGCACCAAGGTGCAGTGCGTGATCGCTGCCGCCCCGCTGCCCACCGTCCAGGACGCGGCCACGGTCGCGGCCAACCAGGTGGTCATCCCGATCACCTTCGGCGGCGGGTCCACCGAGCCGGCCACCGAGGACGCGGGTGGCGAGGAGGTCGAGGAGGAGACCGCGACCGGGAACGAGGCGGCCCCCGTCGGTGGTGACGACACCCTGCCCAAGACGGGTGCCGGCGAGGTCGTGGCGTTCTCCGTGCTCGGCGCGGTCGTGCTGCTGCTGGCCGGGGCCGGTCTGGGCCTCGGTGCCCGTCGCCTGGGGGGCGTCGCGTGAGGGCGCGTCGCCTGCTGGCCGGCGCAGCCGCCACCTCGCTGGCCGCCCTCAGCCTGAGCATCGCCGCGCCCGCCTCGGCCGCACCGGTCACCTCCTCGCAGACGGTCACGTGCCAGACCGCGCACCTCGCCCCGACGCCGGAGCGGCCCTACTTCCCGTCGTTCGACTGGGCGGCCTCCCTCACGGTGGCCGCGCAGACCGACGGGACCAACACCTACCTCGAGATCCAGGCCAACGACCTGGCGAAGCCCGGCGGGGCCGGCATCGTGCCGATCGGGCTCAAGGACGCCAAGACCGTCGCCAAGATCACCGCGACGGTCAACGGCACGCCGGTCACGCTGGAGGGTGCGGGCGGACCCGTCGACGTCCCGGCCAACGCGCCGGTGCCGGTGCCGAAGGTGTCCGCCACGATCCCGGGCGCGGCGACCCCCCTCGCGGTGGTGGTCACGAACATCCAGATCGACGCGGCGGCCATGGGCTACGTGCTGCCCACCTACTGCCCGGTCGAGGGCACCACCCTCGCCTGGGCGGTCGGCGATGTCGGCGTGGACGGCGCGGTCGGTCCGTTGCCGACGGCGACTCCGGTCCCGACGCTGACCCCGGCCCCGGCCCCGTCGGCGTCCCCGACGCCGACGGCCACACCCACCGAGAAGCCCAGCAAGAAGCCGGAGCCCACCAAGAACTCCGGCAAGGGCAAGGAGCCGAAGAGCTCGGGCAGCAAGGGGAGCCCCGCGTCGGGGAAGGTGACCTACGGCTGCCTGCTGCAGCCCTTCGCGAGCGACTTCGACTACACCCCCAGCGTCCGGCTGGCCGGCTCGCGCGCCAAGGACGGTGACCAGAAGGTCTCCCTGGCCGCGAGCCTGAGCGAGATCCCGGGCCTGGCCCCGGTGCCGATCGAGAACGGCACCATGGACGTCACCATGAACGCCAAGATGGGCGGCACGGCCGTGGCGCTGAAGGGACGTTCGACGGTCAACGCCGAGCCGTACGGCACGGTGCCGGTGCCGACGCTGACCGCGCAGATGAACAGCTCGGCCGACGAGGCGGACGTCGAGGTGACCGGCTTCTCGTTCGCCTTCGGCGAGATGTCCGGGGTGAAGATCAGCGCCGAGTGCACGGTGAAGGGCGACGGCGCCCTGGGCGCGGCCACCTTCGGCGTGGGCGACCTGGCCGAGTCCGGCCCGGGTGGTGGCACCCCCGGAGGTGGTGGCACGCCGGGTGGTGGCACGCCGGCCGGCGGCACTCCCAGCACCAGCACCCTGCCGCAGACCGGGTCGGGCGCGCCGCTGGCGATGCTGGGGCTGTGGTCCAGCGCGCTCGTGCTGGCGGGCGTGGCGTTGTTCCTCCACCTGCCGCGACGCCGCCAGGGAGCCTGACCGGCGCGCCACGACAGGCGCAGTACCACGACAAAGACCACCGGGGTGGGCCGACGGCCCACCCCGGTGGTCTTTGTCTGCGCGGCCCGCGGGCCCCGGCGTGCCTGAGGCCGGCGTGCCTCAGGCCAGGGCGGCGAGCGCCGGGTCGAACGACCGGGAGGCCTCGAACCCGCTCGCGGTGAGCCGCTCCACCGAGATGGGCGAGGACGGCGAGGCGATCTCGCCGCGGTACTCCAGGGCCGGCAGCCCCTGCTCGGCCGAGAGTCGGTCGAAGAGCTCGGCGTTGGTCGGCGGCACCTGCGCGTGGGTCAGGTTGAAGAGCCCGTCGGTCTCGGCGTGCACCGCGTGCACGACCGCGTCGGCGGCGTCCGCCACGTGCAGCCGGTAGAGCAGGGCCTCACCGGAGAACGGCACGGACCCGCCCAGGAACTTGTGCGCCATCGCGACCTTCTCGGCGATCGGCGGGTCGCCGGGACCGAAGATGTCACCGCACCGGAAGATGGTGGCCCGGGCGCCGGTCGAGGCGTAGACCCGCTCCATGGCCAGGAAGTTGCTCGGGCTCGGGTCGTCGGAGGTGGTCACCGGGGCCGACTCGTCGATGAGGTCGAGGTGGTTGGCGGCGTCGCCGTAGACCGAGAGCGAGGAGAGCGCCACCAGGCGCGTCCCGGGGTCGGCGGCGGCGACCACGTTCTCGGCGGTCGTGACCAGCACGTCGCGGTAGGTCTTCGCCCGGCCCTCGGGGGTCATGGAGCCCGACGCCGAGGGGCCGGCGGTGACCACGACGACGTCCTGGCCGGCCACGGCCTCGCGGACCGTCGCCTCGTCGGAGCCGCGCAGCACGACGGCGCGGGGGAAGCGCTCGCGGAGCGTGGCGACCTTCTCGGGGCTGGTGGCCGTGACGGTCACCTCGTGCCCGAGCGCGCCCAGCTGGTCGGCCGCGGCGGAGCCGACGAACCCGGCTCCGATGACAAGGACCTTCATGCGTTCTCCTCCATCTGTGTGAAGCCGGCGCGGACCGCGACCAGCTCATCGACCCGCTCGGCGCCCAGGAACTTCTTGGACAGCTCGTTCATCGGGTCGAGGGTGTATCCGAGGGTGCGGACGCGGTGGTCACGGGCACGGAGCGCGGCGCGCTCCTCCACCGGGGTCGCCACGGCCTCGCGCACCCAGCCCAGCCAGGTGTCCACCCGGTCCCGGACCACCTGGCGCAGCGTCTCCACGACGTCCTCGGTGCGGTCGGCCACGTAGGAGTGGGCGACGGGGGAGAGGAAGGCGCGCATGTAGGTGCCGTGGCTGACCGACCAGGTGAACCGGTCGTCGCCGCGCAGGGCCAGGAACTTCTCGTTCTCCGGCTCGTAGTAGCGGGCGAGGTAGTCGGCGTCGACCATCAGGTCCCGCCGCGCCACGAGCTCGCTGTAGAAGAAGATCTGCGGGATCGTGCCGAAGACGAGGATCAGGTGCGGGACGTCGATCTCCGGCCCGAGCCAGACCTGCAGGTTCATGTCGAGGATCGAGTTCCTGCGGTTGCCGATCCAGGAGTGGACCAGCCACTCCACGGCCGGGCCCTCCGCGTCCGGACCCGCTGCGGAACGATCGCCCACGAAGGTGCTCATCGAGCCCTCGTAGCTCTCGTCCTCGGTGGCCCAGTAGTCCAGGCCCTCGCTCGCCGGGTGGGGCTGCACCGGGAGCTCGGCCACGATCCGTTCCTTGGCCTCGCCGAGGATCTGCCAGAACTCGGCCCAGAGCTCGGAGCTGTCGACGTCCGGGTTGGCTGCGAGGAACTCGTGGATGGTCCTGGTCTGGGCGCTGCTGCTCATGCCGACAGAGTATAGATATATGATCTATTCTGTCAGGAGGTGGACGCGATGATCGTGGTGGTGAGTCAGGCCCGCACCAAGCCGGGTGAGGAGCACGCGAGCGCCTACATCTCGCTAAGCGGAGAGTTCGGACGGTTCTTCACCGGGCAGCCCGGCTTCCGCGGCAGGCGCCTGGTGCGCGGCGTGGAGGACCGCCAGCACTTCACCCACCTGCGCTGGTTCGACTCCGTCGAGAGCTACGAGGCGTGCACGCGGGCCGAGGGCTACGTCGAGCACACCGAGCTCATGTACGAGCACCTCGAGCCCTACGACTCCTACCCCCGCGAGTACCTCGAGGTAGTCCTCGACGAGGCCGACCCCCAGGCGGGGGCATGACGACGTTCGTCCTGGTGCACGGCGCGTTCCGCGGCGGCTGGGCCTGGCGCGCAGTCCGGCCGCACCTCGTGGCCGCCGGTCACGACGTGCACGCCCCCAGCCTGGTCGGCGCCGGCGAGCACCACGAGCGGGTCCGGGAGGTCACCGGCCTCAAGGTCTGGTCGGACCAGGTCAGCCGACTGATCCTCCTGGAGGACCTGCGGGAGGTGATCCTGGTCGGGCACAGCCAGGGCGGTCTCGTCACCTCGTCGGTGGCGGCCCGGATCCCGGACCGGATCGCCTGCGTGGTCCATCTCGACGCGGCCGTGCCCGTCGCGGGCGAGCGCGCCGTCGACCTGGGCCCGCCGCCGGCCCGGCTCCCGGAGCGGGGCGACCTCGTCCCGGCGCGTCCGGTCCCCACCGACTCCGGCGAGTACGACGAGGAGACGGCCCGCTGGATCGACGCGCGCCTGAGCGCCAGCCCGGTGGGTCCGGCGCTGGACCCGGTGCCCGCGGTGCCGGCCGAGGTCCGCGAGGTCTTCGCCTTCTGCGCGCGCACCCCCGCCGGCTACCCCTCGACCCACACCCGGGCCCGGCTCGAGGCGCAGGGGGCCGAGCCCACCGTGCTGGACGCCGGGCACGACGCGCCCCTGACCGCGCCCGAGCTCGTCGCCGCCCTGCTCCTGGCGCAGGTACCCGACCCCTCCGACCAGCACCCGACCAGCACGACGCACCCGATCACGAAAGGTCTCCGATGACCACCTCCGAGCAGGGATCCTCCGCAGCCAACCTCAAGCCCGGGTGGCAGGGCCGGTTCTTCGAGGACTTCGAGGTGGGTGACGTCTACCAGCACCCGCTCGGCCGGACCCTCACCGAGCACGACAACATCTCCTTCTCGCTGCTCACGATGAACACCAACCAGATGCACTTCAACAGCGAGTACGCCGCCCGCTCGGAGTTCGGGAAGCCGCTGGTCGTCTCGACGCTGACGGTGGCCATCGCGGTGGGTCAGTCGGTCACCGACCTCACCCAGAACGCCTTCGCCAACCTCGGCTGGGACGACATCCGGATGACCCACCCGGTCTTCGCCGGGGACACCCTCTTCAGCGAGTCCGTCGTGCTGGACAAGCGCGAGTCGGCCAAGCGTCCGCACGCCGGCATCGTCACGGTCAAGACCCGCACCCTGAACCAGCACGGCGACGAGGTGTGCTCCTTCAAGCGCATGTTCTACGTCTACAAGCAGGGGGCCGAACAGCTCGAGGGGATCTTCCCCGAGGGCAAGCGCTCGCTGCTGGCCGGCACCGACCTCGCCGAGGACTGAGGCGACGACGATGCGGATCACCTTCGCCCCGTGGGGCGAGACCCTGGCAGAGCTGGTGGACGCGGCGCGCCGCGCGGAGGAGGCCGGCGCCGAGGTGATCTGGGTGCCCGAGCTGCACCGCAGCGCCAGCGTGAGCGCGGCCGCGATCGCCCAGGCCACCAGCACCGCCCAGGTCGGCACGGCCATCCAGCTGGCCTTCGTGCGCAGCCCCATGGTCACCGCCCTGGAGGCCCTGGACCTCGACGAGCTGGCCGACGGCCGGTTCATCCTGGGCCTGGGCACGGGGGTGAAGCGCCTCAACGAGGAGTGGCACCACGCCCGCTGGGGCAAGCCGGTGGGTCACCTGGACGAGGTGGTCCGCAACGTCCGGCACTTCGTCTCCCACGCGACGCGCGGCGAGGAGATGCGGCTCGAGGGCGAGCACGAGCCGATGCGGATCCGCGGCTACGAGCGTCCCTACCCGGTCCGCAGGACCCGCATCCCGGTCTACCTGGCGGCGATGGGCCCGGCGATGACCCGGCTGGCCGGGCGCATCGGCGACGGCTGGATCAGCCACGAGCTCTGCTCCCCGAAGTACCTCGCCGAGCGCACCCTCCCCGAGATCGAGGCGGGCCTCGCCGCGGTCGAGGGGCGCACCCGCTCCGACATCGAGCTGGTCGTCTCGGCCTGCTGCTCGGTGGACCCGGACCCCCGCGTCGCCGTCGACCGGGTGCGCGGCCACGTGGGCTTCTACGCCAGCGTCCGCTCCTACGCGGACTTCTTCGAGTTCCACGGCCTCGGCGAGGCCCAGCAGGAGGTGATCGAGGTCTTCGGCTCCGGCCGGGGCGCCGAGCACCTGGCGGCCGCGGTCACCCCCGAGATGGTGGACGCGATCACCCTCAACGGCGACCGGGACCGCGTGATGGAGCAGATCGACGGCTACCGCGGCCTCGCCGACGCGGTGAAGCTGTCGGCCCCCACCCACGGCCTGACCCCGGCGCAGGTCCGGGCCGGCCAGGACGAGGTCATCGGCCTCATCGAGACCCTCACCAAAGGATGACGCACATGAGCCAGCAGCCGGACCAGCGCATGAAGCCGCTCCAGGACGTCAGGATCATCGCGCTCGAGCAGTACGGAGCGGGACCCTTCGGCAGCGTGCACCTCGCCGACCTCGGCGCCGACGTGATCAAGATCGAGGACCCGCGGGTGGGCGGCGACGTCGGCCGCTACGTGCCGCCGTACTTCGAGGGCGAGGACTCGCTCTTCTTCGAGACCTTCAACCGCAACAAGCGGTCCATCTCGCTGGACATCAAGACGCCCGAGGGGCGGGCGGTCTTCGAGGACCTGGTCCGCAACGCCGACGCGGTCTACTCCAACCTGCGCGGCGACGTGCCGGAGAAGATCGGCATCACCTACGACCAGCTCAAGGACCTCAACCCCGCGATCGTCTGCTGCTCGCTGTCCGGCTTCGGGATGACCGGGCCGCGGCAGCAGGAGCCGGGCTACGACTACGTGCTCCAGGGCCTGGCCGGCTGGATGGAGCTCACCGGGGAGCCGGACGGCCCGCCGACGAAGTCGGGTCTCTCGCTGGTCGACTTCTCCGGCGGCTACGTGGCCGCGCTGTCGCTGATGGCCGGCCTGCACGCCGCCCGGCGCGACGGCGTCGGCATGGACTGCGACGTCTCGCTCTACGACACGGCGATGGCGATGCTCACCTATCCCGCCACCTGGCACCTCAACGCCGGCTACACGCCGAAGCGGATCAGCCACTCGGCCCACCCCTCGCTCGTCCCCTTCCAGGCCTTCGAGGCCCGGGACGGCTGGTTCGTGGTGGGGTGCGCCAAGGAGAAGTTCTGGGTCCGGCTGGCCGAGGTCATCGGCCACCCGGAGTGGGCGCAGGAGGGGTCGCCGTACGCGACCTTCACGCTGCGCCAGCAGAACCGCGCCGAGCTGACCGCCGCGCTGGAGGCGATCTTCGCGACCGAGACCGTCGACCACTGGCTCTCGCTGTGCTACCCGGCCGCGATCCCGTGCGGCCCGATCAACGACGTCGAGGCCGCCCTCAAGGACGAGCACCTGGTCGCCCGCAACATGCTGGTCACCACCGAGCACCCGCGCTACGGCACCGTCACCCAGGTCGCCTCCCCGGTGCGGGTGGGCGCCGAGCTGCCCGACTACCGCCGTGCCCCGCAGCGCAACGAGCACGCCCTCGAGGTGCTCACCGAGGTCGCCGGCTACGACGCGGCCCGGATCGCCGAGCTCGAGGCCGCCGGTGCCTTCGGCGCGGCACCCCAGGCCGAGGAGCACGTGAACGTGGCCCAGGCGTCCGGGGCTGCGGAGGCCTGAGGATGCCCGCGCACCACACCCTGAGCACCGCCGCCGAGCTGGCCCGCTGGGTCACCGGCGACCTGGCGGTGCCCGCCGAGGTCGACGCCGCCGCGCTGCGCCACCTGCTCGACGGCCTGGGCACCGCGGTCGCCGCCGTACGTGCCGACGCCGCCGCCCCGGCGCTCGCCGTGGCCACCGGGCTCGGCGGCCCGGCGGAGTCCACCGTGCTGGGCACCTCGACCCGGATCTCGGCGCCTGCGGCGGCGCTGGCCAACGGCACGCTCGTGCACGCGCTCGACTTCGACGACACGCACGCCGGCGGCCTGGTGCACGCCACCGCCGTGGTGCTCCCTGCCGCGCTCGCGGTGGGGGAGCAGGTCGGTGCCGGCGGCCGCGCGGTCCTCGACGCTGCGGTCGTGGGCTACGAGGTCGCCTGCCGGGTCGCCTCCGCCGCCCCGCACGGCTTCCACGCGGCGGGTCTGCACGCGACGATGGTGGCCGGGGTCTTCTCCTCCGCGGCGGTCGCCGCCAGGCTGCTCGGGCTGGACGCCGCCACCACCACCCACGCCCTCGGGATCGCCGGCAGCCAGGCCGGCGGCCTGCTGGCCTTCCTGGCCACCGGCGCCAGCACCAAGCAGCTGCACCCCGGCTTCGCCTCCCAGTCCGGCATCCTGGCGGCCCGTCTCGCCTCCGCCGGGGCCACCGGCCCCGAGACCGTCTTCGACGGCCCGCACGGGGTCTACGACGCCCTGGCCACCGGACCGGTCGACGTCCGGGTCATCCTGCGCGACCTGGGCTCGGTGTGGGAGACCACCCGGATCGGGATCAAGCCGTGGCCGACCTGCCAGCTGGCCCACGCCACCATGGCCGCGGCCGCCCAGGGCCTCGCCGGCGCCGGCGCCGGCGCCGACGACGTGGTGGCGCTGCACGCCTCCGTGCACCCGGACTCCGCGTCGGTGGTCTGCGTCGCCGACCGCGACCTGGCCCACCCCGCCAGCCCGTACGCCGCCAAGTTCAGCCTGCCGTGGAGCGTCGCCGCCCTGCTCCTGGACGGCCACGTAGGGGTGGAGACCTACGCACCCGCCCAGCTCGAGCGGCCGGAGATCAGCGCGCTCGCCGCACGGATCACCTGGGAGGAGACCCCCGGCCACGGGGTCGCCGCCGACGCCGCCGGCGACGTGGTCCTGACGCTGGCCGACGGGCGCACCGTCACCGGCCACGTCGACCGCAGCCCCGGCGGCGGGTCGGCCCCCCTGGCCGACGCCGACCTGCGCGCCAAGCTCGCCGGGAACGCCGGCCCGCTGGCCGACGCGTTGGCCGAGGCGGTCCTCGCCCTGCCCGGCGCCACCGACCTGACCCTGCTCCTCACCCGTGCCGCCGCGGCGGCCGACGCACCCCTGGAGGTCCCCGCATGACGCTCTCCGCCATCGAGCCCGACACGTTCGACTGGTTCCCCTACCAGGGCTACACCTTCTGCCTCGGTCTCACCGAGGGCGACTCCGCCTGGACCTCCGGGCACACCTCGGCGCGCCACGATCCCGCGCTCGGCAAGATGACGGTCGAGGGCACCATGGAGCAGCAGGCCCGGATCGCCTACGCCAAGTGCCTGGCGATCCTCGAGGGCGCCGGCTTCGGCCCCGAGGACGTCACCCGGGTGAGCGAGAACGTCACGATCGCCGGGCTGCACGCCTACCAGGACGCGGCCGGGGTGCGCCGCGAGCTGCTGGGGGACCGGCCGACCGTGCGCACCGTGGTGGTCGAGCGCCTGGTGCGGCGTGCCGCCTGGCTCGAGGTCGAGCTGCACGCGGTGCGCGGCGGCGGGCGGCAGCTCCGGGTGGCCTCCGAGGTCCGCGACGCCGGCACCTGGCAGGCCTCCTCGATCACCGAGGGCGAGGACGGCGTCGTCTACCTGCCGACGGTGACGCCGGTGGACGAGCACGGCGACGTGGTCTTCGAGGGCGACTTCGTCTCCCAGTACCGCTACGTGCTGGAGCGGGCGGGCGTGCTGCTGGAGTCGGTCGGGCTCACCCTCGGCCACGCGGTCACCACCTACGACTACTCGACCCCGGAGACTCGCGCGGTCTACCGCGGCACCCACAAGGTCCGCAAGGAGCTGCTGGGCGACAACGAGGGGGGCGTCTACCCGGGAGCCGGCGGCATCCTGATGAGCCGGCTGCACGCCCCCGGCGCGCTGGTGGCCATCGACGTGACCGCCTCGCGGCACCCGCTCGAGCTGGTGAACCCCGGCTGGTCGCGCTACGACACGCTCACCTACGCGCCGGGCGTCAAGGCGGGGCGCACCCTGTTCATGTCCGGCTTCGCGGCCCTCGACATGGAGTCCCAGCAGGCGCTGCACGCCGGCGACCTGGGCAAGCAGGCGGAGGCGACCTACGGCGCGATCCTGCACCTGCTCGAGCACGCGGGCCTGGGGCCCGCGGACCTGCTGGAGACCACCGAGTACTGCGTGGAGTCGGCCGTCGGCGACTACAAGGCGGTCGCCGAGGTCCGCGAGCGGCTCCTCGGGCCCCCGTGGCCGGCCTCGACCGGGGCGCTGTGCCACAGCCTGCTGCGCCCCGAGTTCCTGCTGGAGGTCTTCCCGACCGCGCTCTACCCGGCCTCCGCCGGGGCCGTCACCCAGGAGGCCCGCCCATGAGCCTGCTCACCGACGAGGTGCGCGCCCTCGAGGGCCGCACCAAGGTCTACACCGCGCCGGAGCCGTTCGGGGCCGCCGCGGGCCGCTACTTCGGGCTCGCGACCGGCGACGCCAACCCCCTGTACTCCGACCCCGACTACGCCCGCGCCCAGGGCCTGGCGGGGGTCACCGCACCCCTGACGCTGGTCTGCGAGACCAACCAGTACGCCGGCCTCCCGATGGACCACGAGGGCTACGCCGGGCACACCTGGGACCTCGACATCCCGCACACCCGCCAGGTCCGCGGCGGCAACTCCTACACCTTCCACCGCCGCATCCGCCCCGAGGACGTGGTCACCGCGACCTGGCGGATCACCTCGGTCACCGAGAAGGTCACCGGCTCGGGCAGCGCGATGCTGGTCATCGCCTCGACCGCGACCTACACCAACCAGGACGACGAGCTGCTGGCGGAGAACGCGGAGACGATCATCTTCGTCGAGCTCGCCCGCAGCGGGACGGAGCAGGCATGAGCGAGGGCTTCCCGACCGTCTTCGCCGACCACGCGAGCATCGCCGTCGGCGACCCGGTCCCGCCGCTGGAGCGCACGATCGGGCTCACCGACATGGTCGCCTACGCGGGCGCCACCTGGGACTGGCACCGGCTGCACTACGACACGGCGTACGTCGCGGAGAAGGGACTCCCCGGCCCGATCGTGGACGGCCAGGTCTACGGCGCGCTGCTGGTCGAGATGCTCCAGGACTGGCTCGGCCCCCAGTCGTTCGTGCACCGGCTGGAGTTCACCTTCCGCAACCTGGTCTTCGCCGGTGAGCGGCTGCGCTGCAGCGGCACGGTCACCGAGGTGGGCGCCGAGCGCCTCACCGTGGAGCTGAAGGTCGTCGTGGTCGCCGAGGACGGGACCGACGGGCGGGCGGCCGCCGCGCCGGCCCGCGCCGAGGTGCTGCTCGGCACGCCCGACGGGCCGGGGGCCGCATGAGCACCGGCGTCGCGATCGCCGGGGCGGCGGAGTGCGACCTGGGAGTCACTGGCAAGTCGATCCTGACGCTGCAGGCCCAGGCGGTCACCCGGGCGCTGGCCGACGCCGGGCTGACCCTGGCCGACGTCGACGGCCTCGCCACCAACGGCATCTCCCGCTTCTCCGCGACCCAGCTCGCCGACTACCTCGGCGTGGTGCCCACCTGGACCGACTCGACCTTCGCCGGCGGCAGCGCCTTCGAGATGTACCTCGCCCGCGCCACCCAGGCGATCCAGTCGGGCCAGGCCAGCGTCGTGGTGATCTCCTTCGCCTCCAACCAGCGCTCGGCCCGCTCGCGCCGCCTCGGCGGCGTCCACGAGCCCTGGGTGCCGGAGGCGGCCTTCGAGGAGCCCTACGACCCGCTGTTCCCGCTGTCGTACTACGCGATGGCGGCGCAGGCCTACCTGCACCGCTACGGCGGCACCCGTGAGCAGCTGGCCGAGGTCGCCGTCGCCGCCCGGGAGTGGGCGCTGCTCAACCCCAAGGCCTTCCGGCACCAGAAGGGCTCGTTGAGCGTCGCCGACGTGGTCGACTCCCCGATGATCTCCTCGCCCCTGACGGCGGCGGACTGCTGCCTGGTCACCGACGGCGGGGGAGCGGTGGTGGTGACCTCCCTGGAGCGCGCCCGCGACCTGGCCCGGCGGCCGGTGGAGGTGCTCGGCTACGGCGAGCGGACCACGAACACCTCGTTCACCGCGGTGAGCGACCTGACCGTCCCGGGGGCGCGGGGCGCCGTCCAGGACGCCTACGCCCGCGCCGGCGTCACCGCCGCCGACGTCGACGTCGTCCAGGTCTACGACTCTTTCACCCTCACCACCGTGCTCAGCGTCGAGGCGCTCGGCCTGTGCGGCGAGGGGGAGGCGCTCGAGCTGATCCAGGGAGGCCGGATCCGACCCGGGGGCGACCTCCCGCTCAACACCTCGGGGGGCGGGCTCTCCTACTGCCACCCGGGACAGTTCGGGGTCCTGCTCCTCGTCGAGGCGGTGCGCCAGCTGCGCGGCGAGTGCGGCGCCCGTCAGGTCGAGGGCGCCGAGGTGGCCGTCGCGCACGGCACCGGCGGGATCCTCTCGACCCACGCCACGGTCGTCCTGGGGGTGGACCGATGAGCCGGCACCTGGTCACCTGGACCCCCGGCGCGGTCCCGCCCGCCGACGAGAACACGGGCGACTACTGGGCGGCGACCGAGCGCCACCGGCTCACGGTGCAGCAGTGCGCGGCCTGCCGGCACGTGCAGCACCCGCCGCGGGCGCTGTGCACCGGCTGCGGCTCGATGGACCACCTGGCGCAGGCCGAGGTCGCGGGCACCGGGGTCGTGGACACCTTCACCGTGGTGCACCGGGCGCCCCGGCCCGAGGTCGAGGTGCCCTACACGGTGGCGCGCGTCCGCCTGGCCGAGGGCCCGGTCGTGCTCGCCCGCCTGGAGCCCGCGGAGCCGGCGGACGGCGGCTGGCGGATCGACGACCCCGTCGTCGTGGCCTGGGCCGACCTCGACGACGGCCGGGCCGTCCCCTACTTCACCCCCCGCACCGAGACCTGAGAGGCACCAGATGGACTTCACGCTCAACGAGGACCAGGCGGAGTTCAAGGCGCTGCTGCGCCACTTCGTGGATCGGGAGATCATCCCGGTCGCCCGGGAGTGGGAGCAGAGCGGTCGCTACCCCACCGAGATCGTCGCCGGGATGGCCGACATGGGTCTGTTCGGCATCACCGTCCCGGAGGAGTACGGCGGTCTCGACCTGGACCCGATCTCCTTCGCCCTGGTCTTCGAGGAGCTGGCCCGGGGCTGGATGGGCATCGCCGGCATCCTGGGCAGCCACTCGCTGGCCTGCCGGCTGATCCACATGCACGGCACGCCGGAGCAGCGGGAGAAGTACCTCCCCGACCTGGCCACCGGCAAGCGCCGTACCGCGATCGGCCTCACCGAGCCCGACGCGGGCACCGACCTCCAGGGGATCCGCACCACCGCCCGGCTCGACGGCGACCACTACGTGGTCAACGGGTCCAAGACCTGGATCACCAACGCCCGCTACGCCGACCCGCTGCCCGTGCTGGTCAAGACCGACCCGGCCGCCTCCCCGGCGCACCGGGGGATGAGCGTGCTCCTGGTCGAGGCCGGCACCCCCGGCTTCGAGGTCACCAAGGACATCGGCAAGCTCGGCTACAAGGGCACCGAGTCATGCGAGGTCGTGCTCGACGACGTGCGGGTGCCGGTCTCCCAGCTGGTCGGGGGCGTCGAGGGGCGCGGCATGCAGCAGGTGCTCTCCGCCCTGGAGTGGGGCCGGGTCAACATCGCCGCCCGCTCGGTGGGCATCGCGCAGCGGGCGCACGACGAGGCGCTCGCCTACGCCCAGCAGCGCAAGGCGTTCGGCCAGCCGATCGCGGAGTTCCAGGCGATCCAGCTCAAGCTGGGTGAGCTCGGCACCCAGGTGCAGGCGGCCCGGTTGATGGCCTACTGGGCCGCCGACGCGGTGCGCAGCGGGCGCGCGGACGGGGCCACCGGGATGGCGAAGATCTTCTGCTCGGAGGTGGCGCTGCAGGCGGCGATCGACTCGATGAAGGTGCACGGGGGCTACGGCTACTCCACGGAGTTCGAGGTGGAGCGGCTCTACCGGGACTCGATCCTGATGAGCATCGGCGAGGGCACCAACGACATCCTCCGCACGGTGGTGGCGAAGTCGCTGATCAAGGGGGAGACCCGTGTCGGCTGAGCTCACCGGACGGGCTCCCGGTCAGGGAGCGAGGCTGTCGCGCTCCGCGCTCTACGTCCCCGGGGACGCGCCGGACAAGCTCCGCAGTGCCCTGGGCCGCGGCGCCGACGAGCTGATCGTCGACCTGGAGGACGCGGTGGCCCCGGACCGCAAGGCCTTGGCGCGCGACCTGGTGGCCACCTGGCTCGACGGGCTCCCGCCCACCGACGTCGAGGTCTGGGTGCGGGTCAACTCCGGCACGGCGGCCCTCGACGACATCCGTGCCGTCGCGGCCGCCAGCGGCCTGGCCGGGGTGACCCTGGCCAAGGTGGAGACGCCCGAGCAGGTGGCGGCGGCCGCCGCGCTGCTCGACGAGCTGGGCTCCCCCGCCCGGATCGTGCCGCTGCTGGAGAGCGCCAGGGGCGTGCTGCGGGCGGCGGAGATCGCCGCCGCGCCCCGGGTGCACCGGCTCCAGGTGGGGGAGGCCGACCTGCGCGCGGACCTGGGGGTCACGCTCGGGCCCGACGAGCGCGAGCTGCTCTGGGTGCGCTCCCAGGTGGTGCTGGTCTCCGCGGCCGCCGGCATCGCCCCGCCGATCGCCCCCGTCTCCACCGACTTCCGCGACCTCGACGCCCTCCGCGCCTCGACCGAGGCGCTGGCGCGGCTGGGCTTCATGGGGCGGGCCTGCATCCACCCCGCGCAGGTGGCCACGGTCAACGACGTCTTCACCCCCACCGCGGAGGCGGTGGCCGACGCCGAGGAGCTGCTGGCGGCGCTGGCGGCCGCCGGCTCCGGCGTGGCGCTGGACGCGCGCGGCCGGATGATCGACGAGGCCGTGGCCCGGCAGGCGCGGCTGGTGCTCGCCCGGCGGCGGTGACGCGGCCCTATCGCGGCCCGCCGAGGTCTCGAGTGTTTCGAGAGTGTTACGGATCACAAAAATCTGCGTGTAGCCCTATTCCTGACCGGGGCGATCATATATCTTATCTGATTGAGACCTAGGCCACACCACCCGAGGGTGCGGCCACCGAGGAGGAACCCATGCGTTTTCGAAGACTCGCCGGAGCAGCATCCGGAGCCCTGGTGCTCGGGGCTTTGGCAGTGCCGGCCCTGACCACCACCGCGTCCGCAGCCCCGGTCGTCCTGACCGGCACCCAGGCGTTCGAGTGCACCTTCCAGTCGTGGAAGCTGCCTTACGAGGTCAAGACGGAGGTGTCGGTCGACGGCACGGGCGTCAGCGCCACGCTCGAGAACACCTTCACGCCGGGCATGCCCGCGTTCGTCACCGTGAGCCGCATGGATGTGGACCTTGGTATCACGCTCGACGCCGAGGCGGTCGCTCTCGAGGGTTCGAAGACCTACACCCCGCCCCTGCCGGGCAGCAGCTCCTTCGAGATGCCCACCGTCACCGGGAGTCGGGTCGGCACCGCCGCTCCTTCGGCGCTCTCCATCGAGACGTTGGCCCTGACCATGAACGCCATGGGCAGCGACAACCCCATCGCCTGCGTCAAGGTCGTCCCTGAGCCGACGCCGACGCCGACGCCGACCCCGACCCCGACCCCGACCCCGGCGCCGACGCCGACGCCGACCCCGACGCCGACCCCGACGCCGACGCCGACCCCGACGCCGACGCCGACGCCGACCACCCCGCCGGCTCCGACCACCCCGCCGGCTCCGACCACCCCGCCGGCGCCGACCACCCCGCCGAAGCCGACCGCCACGCCGACGCCGACGCCGACCGTGCCGGTGGCCCAGTCGTCCAAGACGACGGTCAAGATCAAGGCCAACAAGAAGAAGAAGCAGGCCGTCCTCACGGTCTCGGTCAAGGGCGCTGACGCGAAGGCGACCGGCAAGGCCAAGGTCGTGATCAAGCTGGGCAAGAAGAAGTTCAAGACCGTCACGGTGACGATCAAGAACGGCAAGGGCAAGGTCACCCTCAAGAAGCTCAAGAAGGGCGCCTACAAGGTCAACGTGAGCTACGGCGGCGACGCCGCTCACCTGGCCTCGAAGGCCAAGGGCTCCTTCAAGATCTGACCCCCGGACCCCTCCAGGACACTGGCCCCGACGGTTCTCCGTCGGGGCCAGTGCTGTGTGCCAGTGCTGTGTGCCGGTGCTGACTGCCGGTGCTGTGTGCCGGCCGTCGTGCTCAGAGTCCGTAGCGGGCGAGCTTGTCGTTCTTCTTGGCGTAGCCGGGGTTCATGAAGCGCATGGCCAGCCTCGTGGAGGTGAGCCAGGCGATCTCGTCGCCGTTCCGGGTGCTGGCCAGCATCCGGGCGACCAGCTCGGGGGCCACCTCGTCGACGTGGTCGACCAGGATGTTGAGCGTCCGCCGCTGCTGGGCCACCTGCTCGGGTGCGGCGGCCGCCTCGCGCAGCCAGCCGTCCGTGATCAGGATGCCGGGGCGCACCTGCCCCACCAGCACGCCGGTGCCGTCCACCTCCTTGACCAGGGCGCGGGTGAACATGTCGAGGCCGCGCTTGGTCGCGCCGTAGACGCCCATGCCGGGGCGGATCTTGCCGTCGCTGCCGCCGCCCAGCACGTTGAAGAGCTGGCCGCCTCCCTGTGCGGTCATGCCCCGCACCGCGGTCTGGGAGCCGAAGATGGTGCCCAGCATGTTGGTCTCCACCATGCTGCGCACGGCCGCCGGGGACGTCTCCACGATGGGCTGCGTGGTGTGGGCGACCCCCGCGTTGTTGACCCACAGGTCCACGCTGCCGAGCTTGCCGACGGCGGTGGACCACAGCTCCTCGACGGAGTCGGCGTCGCTGACGTCGACGACCTGTCCGACGACCGTGCCTCCCTCGGCCGCCTCGAGCTCGGCGACCACGGAGCGCAGCGCCTCCTCGTCACGTCCGCTGACCACCACGTGGTGCCCGCGTCGGTGCAGCTCGCGGGCCATCGCCCGGCCGATCCCCTTGGTGCTTCCTGTGACTACGACGTTCTTCGTCATTCACCCTCCCGGTGAAGTTGGACCACGACCTTGCCGCGGTTGCGGCCGGACATCAGTGCCTCGAACGCGGCGCCGGCCTGTTCGAGCCCGTTCCAGGTGTCCTCGACCAGCCGGAGGGCTCCGGCGGCGAGCAGCGTGCCGACGTGCTCGACGTGCTCGTCGGCGAGGTCGGCGTGGTCGTGGACGACGAGTCCGCGCACCGTGGCCCGGGCGATCATCAGCGCGCCCGCCCGGATCCGGGTGGGCGGCGCTCCGTTGGACTGGTCGATCAGGCCGCAGAGCGAGACTCGGGCGCCCAGGGCGAGGTACTCCACCACGCCGTCCAAGGTGGCCTGGTCGCCCATGTGCAGGTAGGCGTCGACCTTGTCGGGGCAGGCGGCGTGCAGCTGGTCGGTCCAGTCGGCCTCGGTGCGGACCACGACCTCGTCGTAGCCCAGGTCGTGCGCCAGCGCGACCTTCTCGCGGCTGCCGACGATCCCGACGGTGCGAGCCCCGCTGCGGCAGGCCAGCTGTCCGGCCAGCGAGCCCACGCCGCCGGTGGCCGACGAGACGACCATCGTCTCCCCGGGACCGGGCGCGAGGTGACGCACGTGGGCGGCGTAGGCGGTCAGCCCCGGCATGCCGAGCAGCCCCAGGGCCGCGGAGGCCGGCACGCCGTCGGGGACGCGTACCGGGGAGGCCAGGGCGGCCGGGAGCACGGCGTGCTCGCGCCAGCCGGTCTCACCCAGCACCAGCGAGCCCGCCGGCAGCGACGGGTCGTCGGACTCCACGACGGTGGCGATCGCCCGCCCGGGCATCACCTGCCCCGGCCCGAGCGGCGGGTCGTCGAGGTGCCCCTGGCCCAGCAGGGAGCGCAGGTAGGGGTCGAGCGACAGTGCGTCGACGCGCACCAGGAGCTGGCCGGGCGCACGCGGGGGGAGTGGCTCCTCGCGGACCGCGAAGTCCGCGGCGACCGGGACCCCCCGAGGTGACGAGGCGACGACGACGACACGGGTGGCGGCCGGAGCCGAGGCTGACATAAAGATATAATATACGAATGTCCTCCTCCCGGATCTACGGTCCGCTGATCTCCACCGGCTCCCCGGACGACCACGTGCCGCTGCTGACCGACGTCTTCGGGATGCGCGTCGAGAGCGGCACCCGGCTGCCCGCGGCCTCCACCAGCGCGCTCTTCGGCACGGCGTGCGCGACCGACGTCGTGGTGCTGCGCACTCCCGGCGTGGCGGCCGGCGCCGTGCTCTGCCGCTTCGACTCCGAGCTGCCCGAGGCGGCGCAGACGATCCGCGACGACCGGACCCGGCTCCACCGCGACGCCTTCCGGGTGATCGACTTCTACGCGCGGGACTTCGAGGGCGCGCTGGCCCACGCCCGGGAGGCGGGCTTCCCGATGATCGGCAAGGAGGCGTCG
Source organism: Nocardioides sp. Z40_12 (assembly GCF_058215795.1). Taxonomy (NCBI): domain Bacteria; kingdom Bacillati; phylum Actinomycetota; class Actinomycetes; order Propionibacteriales; family Nocardioidaceae; genus Nocardioides; species Nocardioides sp. Z40_12. The sequence goes on along the minus strand of NZ_JBZAJA010000004.1, from coordinate 64,294 downwards.
TACGAGACCGGTGACGGCGGCTTCCGGGAGGCGCACCACCTGGGCGCCGACCACCTGGTGACCGCGTTCCTGAACGGTCCCGAGGAGTTCTTCACCGACTTCGCCGAGGTCCGCGACCGGGTCTCCAGCGAACCGGTCAGCATCTCGCTGCCGCTCAGCGACGCCGGGCCCATCCTCGCCTGGTACGAGCGGGTCTTCGGGTGGGGGGTGGTCTACGAGTACGACTTCGTGGACGCGTCCTTCTCCGAGCTGGTCGGCGTGGACGCCGAGCTGCGGGTCAGGTCCAGCACCGTGGGCCCGAGCCGGCAGCAGACCTACGTCAACATCGTCGACTACGGCCAGGCCGAGCAGGGCGGCTCGCTGCTCGGCTGCTCGGTGGCACCGCGGCGCGGGCTGCTCGGCCTCGTCGTGCTCACCGACGAGCTGGACGCGCTGGTGGCCCGCGCCGGGGGCGGGGCGCAGGTCGTCACCGTCGACCTGGCCCCGTTCGGGGTCGTCCGGGCCAGCGTGCTGACGCCGCCCTTCGCGGCGCCGCACCTGGTCGTCGAGCGCGGCTGAGGCTCACCCCGCCGCGGGGCGCGACAGGAACCTCCCGGTCGGAGCGGCGTCGGTGACCGTGCCGTCGGTCATGATCGCGGTGCCGCGCAGGAAGGTGTCGGTCACCCGGGCGGTGAGCTTGGCGCCCTCGAACGGCGTGTACTCCTGGGTGGAGAGCGACTCCTCGGCGCGCACCGTCCAGGTGGAGTCGGGGTCGACCAGGGCGAGGTCGGCGTCCAGCCCGACCCGGATCGCGCCCTTGCGCGAGCCCAGGCCGTAGCGCTGGGCCGGGTTGGTGGCCGTGAGCTCGGCGATCCGGCCGTAGGAGAGCCCGCGCCGGCCGCCCTCGCTGACCATGCCGGCCAGCAGGTACTCGGCGCCGCCGAAGCCGGACTTGGCCAGGAAGACGTCGTCCTTGGGCTCGCCGAACTTGAGCTCCTCCTTGCAGCAGGCGTGGTCGGAGACCACCCAGTCGATCTTCCCGTCGAGGAGGTAGCCCCACAGCGCCTCCACGTCCTCCCGGGGGCGCAGCGGCGGGTTGACCTTGCCGCCCACCCCGTGGGCGGTGTCGCAGTCGGCGAGGAGGTGGCCGACGGTCACCTCGCGGCGGAAGTCGATGTGCGGGAACGCCGCCGCCATCGTCAGCGCCGCCTCGACGGCCTTCCGCGAGGTCAGGTGCAGCAGGTTGATCGTCGGCAGCTCGGTCTCGTGCGCGAGGTAGGACGCGATGGTCACCGCCAGCCCCTCCGAGTGCGGCGGGCGGGAGGCGCTGTAGGCCGGGAGCCCGGTCAGCGTCCCGTCCTCCTCCACCATCTTGGTGTAGGCCGACATGATCTCGGCCGTCTCGCAGTGCAGGGAGAGCGAGATCTGGTCGGCGATCTCCGGGTTCTCCTCGCGTGCCTTCTGGATGCCGCGCATCACGAACTCGAAGTGCGCGTAGTCGTACCGCTCGCCCTCGGGGGTCATCAGGAACTGCGACTGGTCGGCGCTGCGCCCGTGCAGCCCGTGGCTGCCGTAGAACATGAACACCTTGAACGACGTCACCCCGTGGTCGGTGACCAGCGAACCGATCTCGTCGATGTGCTCGCGGCTCATCGGCGCCAGGTGGTAGGCGTAGTCGACCAGCGCCCGGCCCTCGGTCAGGGCGAGCACCTCGGGGAAGAAGTCGGCGTACGAGCCGCCCTTGTTGAGGTAGTACTGCCCGGTGCGCATGTAGGAGAGCGACGTGGTGACGCCACCCTGCGCACAGGCGCGCGACTCGCTGGTCACGTCGTCGGGCAGCGGGTTGTAGATGCCCCAGTGCTGGTGGGCGTCGACGACGCCGGGGAACGCGACCCGGCCGCGGCCGTCGACGACCCGCGCGGCGCGCGCGGGGTCGATCCCCGCCTCGATCAGGGCGAACCGGCCGTCCTTGACGGCCAGGTCGACGGGCTGCGGAGCGTCGTGGCCGGGCAGCACCGCCGACACGTGGGTGAGGAGGACGTCGAACTCGGTCACTGGGACTCTCCTTGCATGGAGGCGGACAACGGCTTGAGGAGCGCGGCCAGGTCGGTCGCGGTGTGAAGCGAGAGGACGTCGTCGCGCACGGCGTCGGCGGCCCGCGCGGACAGGCGCCCCGCGACGTTGTCGCGGAACTTGGTGGCGAGCTCGTCGGCGGAGAGGGGGCGGGCCGGGCCGCCCCGGTTGGCCAGCACCTCCTCGACCAGCACCTCCCCGGTCGTGGTGGTCAGGGTCACCACCGCGGGGAACTGGAAGGGGTAGATCCGGTCGCACTGCTCGTCGGCGACGACCTCGACCTTGGCCATCAGCTCCCGGCGCAGAGGGTCCTGGGCGAGCGCGTCGGAGTAGTCCTCCAGGCTGGTGCCGAGCCCGCCCCCGCCGAGCAGGCCGGCGGCGAACGCGTAGGGCCCGGAGAACTGGGCCTGGTAGCCGGTCTCGGGGGTCCGCTTGACCTCGATCGGCTCGCCGATCGTCCGGACGGTCGAGCCGGCCACGCCGACGACCACCCGGGCCACCTGCTCGGGGGTGATCCCGCGGGCGCGGAAGGCCCGGCCCGCGTCGACCGTGGTGTGGGTGAAGTGGTTGGCCGGGTAGGGCTTGAAGAAGATGCCCGGCACTGACCACTCCTGGCCGAGGCCCTCGGTCACCGCCTCGGCCCGGAACCGGCCGTGCAGCCAGGCCTGGAAGAACCCGAACCGCCCCTCCAGCACGGTGGGCGGTCCGGTGAAGCCGCGGCGGACCAGCTGGGCGGCGGTGACGCCGGCCTGGGCCGCGAGGCCGCAGTGCAGCCGCTTGACGGTGCCGCCGGTGCGGTTGGCCTCGATCACGCCCGAGGCCATGGAGGCGGTGAGGCCGAGCGCGTCGGCGATGCCCCGCTCGTCGAGGCCGTAGGCCGTCGCGGCGGCGACCGCGGAGCCCATGGCGCCGGTGATCGAGGTCGCGTGCTGGCCGTGCTCGAAGAAGACCGAGTTGCCGAGCTCGGCGTCGTAGCCGGCCATGCCGAGCCGGACCGCGACCTCGATGCCGACCGCGATCGCCCGCACCGCCGCCTCGCCGGAGGCGCCGGCGTGCTCGGCGGCGGCCAGTGCCGCGGGGACCACCGAGGCGCTGGGGTGCAGCACCGACGGCAGGTGGGTGTCGTCGTAGTCGAGCGAGTGCGCCAGCACCCCGTTGGCGAAGGCGGCCTGTGCCGCCGTCACCCGGGTGGGCTCGCCCACGATGCCGGCCTGGGCGTGCCCGCCCTGGTCGAGCACGTGGCCGATCGCGGCGGCGGAGGTGGGCAGCCGGTGGGCGGCCACGCAGAGACCGAGGACGTCGAGGGTGCGCTGGCAGACCGAGTCGCGGACGTCCTCGGGGACGCCGCGGCGGGCGGTGTGGGCGGCGAAGGAGGCGAGCTGCTGGGCCAGGGTGGGGCCGCCGTGCGCCTCGCCGGTGGCGTTGCCCGCCGGGTTCGCGCCGACGGCGGGCGCGTAGCCGCTCACCGGCCCACCACGGCCAGCGGCCGGACCGGGGAGCCGGTGGCCCCGAAGAACTTCAGGGGCGACATGACGAAGAGGAACTCGTGGGCCCCGGCGGCCGCCACCCCCTCGAGGTCGAGGGCCTCGATGATGTAGATCCCGCTCTCCACCAGCAGCACCCGGTGGGCGGGGAGGAGCCCGTGCCCGGCGCCGGGCCGCAGCTGCTCGTAGGCGATGGTGTCGGCGCCCGTGGCGTGGATGCCGAGACCGGCGAGGAAGGTCGCGCCGGCCTCCGAGACACCGGGCACCCCGGTGGTCAGGCCCCGGTAGGTGTCGCCGTCCCCGGCGTCGAAGTGCTGGCCCCACCCGGAGCGGACCAGCACCACGTCGCCGGCGCCGATCTCGGTGCCCTGCCCGTCCAGGGTCCGCTCCAGGTCGGCGACGGTGATCTCCTGGCCGGGCGCCAGCCGCTCCACGCCGAGCGCCGCGGGCACGTCGAGCAGGACGCCGCGCCGCAGCATCGGGTCGATGGTGTGCGCGCCGTGCTCGGCGAACCGGCCGCCGACCTGGGCGGCGGCGGCGTCGGCGCCGCCGTGCAGCCGGCCGTCCTGGGAGACGTGGGCCAGGGCGTCCACGTGGGTCCCGACGTGGGTCCCCATCGAGATCATGTCGTTGGCGGCCGACCCGCCGTCGGCCCGCACCATGTCGCCGTGCCGGCGCGGCATGGCGTGCCAGTAGGCCGGGTGGTTGGGGGACTGGGGCATCCCCACGGTGAGCGTGCGACCCAGGTCGTGGACCTCCAGGCCGGAGCGCACCGCGTCGAGCAGCCTCGCGGTGACCTCCCCGGTGGCGGGCGTGCCGACGGGCGTGGTGGTGGTCTGGGGTGTCTGGCTTGTCTGGCTTGTCATGGGGCGGCGTCCTCCGGGTGGGGCTGGCGGGTCAGGCGATCACGTGGCGGGCGCGCAGGTGGCTGCGCTCCTCCTCCTCCAGGCCCAGGGCGTCGAGCACCTCGTCGGTGTCCTGGCCGAGCGCCCGGCCGGTGAAGCGGATCTCGCCGGGGGTGCCGGACATCCGCCACATCACGTTGTGCTGGAGCACCGGGCCCAGGTCGTCGTCGGGAACCTCGACGAGCATCCCGGTCTCACGCACGTGCGGGTCCTCGACGAGGTCGCGGGCCGAGTAGACGGGCGCGATCGCCGCGCCGGCCTCGGTGAACGCCGCGACCACCTCGTCCCGGCTGCGGGCGGCGATCCAGGAGCCCACCATCTCGTCGAGCTCGTCGGCGTGCGCGGCGCGCGAGTGGCCCGCGGCGAACCAGGGCTCGTCGATCACCTCGGGGTGCCCGACCAGGCGCATCACCCGCTCGGCGATCGCCTGGGCGCTGGTGGAGATCGCCACCCAGTGGTCGTCCCCGGTGCGGTAGGCGTTGCGGGGGGCGTTGTTGGTGGAGCGGTTGCCGTGCCGCATCCCGACCTCGCCGGTCTGCTGGTAGACCGACGGGCCCGGGCCGACGGCGGCCATGATCGGGTCGAGCAGGTTGAGGTCGATGACCTGGCCCCGGCCGCCGTTGTGCTCGCGGGCGTAGAGCGCCATCGAGACCGCCGAGGAGGCGGCGATCCCGGCGATCGAGTCGGCCAGGCCGAAGGCGGGCAGGGTCGGGGGGCCGTCCGCGGGGCCGGTGAGGTGGGCGAACCCGCTCATCGCCTCGGCCAGGGTGCCGAAGCCGGCGCGCGAGGCGTAGGGGCCGACCTGGCCGAAGCCGGTGATCCGGAGCAGGACGAGCCCGGGGTTGTCCGCGTGCAGGACGTCGGGGCCGAGCCCCCAGCGCTCCAGGGTGCCCGGGCGGAAGTTCTCCACCACCACGTCGGCCTGGGCGGCCAGGGCGCGGAAGATGTCGGCGCCGTCCGGCTCCTTGAGGCTCAGGCCGATCGTGCGCTTGTTGCGCGAGATCTCCTTCCACCAGATCGGGACGCCGTCCTTGGCCGGTCCGTGGCCGCGCATCCCGTCGCCGGCGGTGGGGTGCTCGATCTTGATCACGTCGGCCCCGAAGTCGCCGAGGATCTGGCAGGCCAGGGGGCCGGCCAGGATGGTGGAGGCGTCGAGCACGCGCACGCCGTTCAGCGGTCCCATGGACAGAACATATATCATCTACGACCATGCGAGTGGATGTGGTCGTCGTCGGAGCCGGGGCTGCCGGGCTGTCGTGCAGCATCGAGGCGGCGCGGGGTGGCGCGAGCGTCCTGCTGGTGGAGAAGGACACCCGGCTGGGCGGCACGCTGCACCTCAGCGGCGGCCACCTGGCGGCCGGCGGCACGGCGCGGCAGGAGGAGCGCGGGATCGACGACTCCTGGTCGGCCCACCGCGACGACGTGCTGCGGATCAGCCGCGGCACCGCCCGCGCCGACCTGGTCGAGCTGGTGACCAGGCACGCGCCCGACACCGTGGCGTGGCTGGCCGCGCGCGGGTTCGCCTTCGCCGCGGAGACACCGCGGATCGTCTACGGCCACGAGCCCTACCTCACCCCCCGCACCGTCTACGGGGTCGACGAGGGGCTCTCCATCCTCAACGTGCTGCAGGCCGAGCTGGCCCAGGTGCGGGAGCAGGCCGAGCTGGAGGTGTGGACCGGCACGGCGGTGACCGGCCTGCTGACCGGCCCGGAGGGTGCCGTCGAGGGGGTCAGCGTGCAGCGCGGCAGCGGCGAGGTGGAGGTGCGCGCCGGCGCGGTGGTGCTGGCCACCGGCGGCTACGGCGCCGACCCGGAGCTCTTCGCCGAGCTCGAGGGTGCCCCGCTCGTCTCCGCGGCGGCCCGGACCTCCACCGGCGACGGCCTCCACCTGGGGATGGAGGTGGGCGCCGCGCTGCAGGGGGCCGGCACCTACCTGCCCACCTTCGGGGGGCTGCCCGACCCGACCGCCCCCGGCCGGGCCAATTGGCACGACCGGCAGCGGCTCACCAGCGAGCGGCCCCCGTGGGAGATCTACGTCGACCGCTCGGGCCGGCGCTGGGTCGCCGAGGACGAGCCGTCCATCGACGAGAAGGAGCGGGCGCTGACCGGCGTGCCCGACCAGACCTTCTGGACCGTCTTCGACGACGCCGCCCTCGACGCGGCCACCGGCAGCCACCAGATCGTGGTCGGCAAGGAGCCGGACGAGGTGCGCGCGATGGCCAACACCCGGCCCGGGGTGCACGCCGCCGCGGACCTGCGCGAGCTGGCCGAGCTCGCCGGCATCGACCCCGAGGGCCTCGCCTCGACGGTGCGCGCCTACAACGAGGCCGTCGCCGCGGGGGAGGACCCCGAGCACGGCCGCACGCACCTGCCGGCGCCGATCGCCCGCGGTCCGTTCTACGCCCTGCGCAACCACGCCATCACCCTGGTCACCTTCCAGGGCCTCGACATCGACCCCGACTGTGCGGTGCGCGGGGACTCGGGCGAGGTGATCGGGGACCTCTACGCCGTGGGCGAGGTGATCGGGGCGGGCGCCACCTGCGGCAACAGCTTCTGCTCCGGGATGCTGCTCACCCCCGCCCTGACCCTGGGCCGCCTGCTCGGCGCCAGGCTGGCCCGCGACCGCGTCGTCGCCGGCGGTCCCGCCCGCTGACCGGACCGCGACCCGTGGTGCCGCCGGTTTCTCGGGAGCCTCGCGGGCCACGACAATGGCGTCATGTCCGCCTCCGCCGCCCGCAGTGCCACCGAAGCCGTCACCGTCGCGGTGACCCGGCACGTCGCCCCCGACCACGAGGCCGAGATGCACGCCTGGCTCCAGGCCGGTGACAGCCTCGCCCAGCGCTTCCCGGGCTTCCTGGGCAGCGGCTGGGTGCGGCCCTCGGAGCGGTCGACGGAGTGGCACATGCTCTACCGGTTCGCCGACCGTGCGTCGCTGGAGGCGTGGGAGACGTCGCCGCAGCGCCGGTGGTGGCTCGACTCGGCCGAGGGCAAGGTGGAGCAGCGGCGGGTCGAGCGCCGTACGGGTATCGAGGGCTGGTTCGACGAGCCCGCCTCGACCGAGGTGGCCGGCGAGCAGCCGCCGCCCCCGGCCCCTCCGCGGTGGAAGCAGATGGTGGTGATCTTCCTGGTCTTCTTCCCGCTCAGCCTCGGCACCAACTGGGCGGCCTCGCACCTGATCCCCGCCTGGCCGCTGGTGCCGCGGGTGCTGGTGATCATCAGCGTGATGACCCCGCTGATGACCTACGTCTTCATGCCGTGGGCGACCCGGCGGATGCAGTGGTTCCTGCAGCCGGGGCGCGACGCCCGGGGCTGAGCCCGGCGAAACACGACGACTTCTGGACGTAACGTGAGGGCGACGGGACCGTAACTATCGGTCGATAGGTTCCTGGCTGTCACCCCGCCAGAGGAGCCGCCATGCCGGACCAAGTCACCGACACCACCCCCGCCGCCGAGCTGCGGCCGGTGGGTCGCGTCGTGCTCGTGGTGGTCGACGTCCAGGGCGGGGGCGACCCCGACAGCCTCTCCACCGGCATGGGCTACATGTCGGGCCGGCTGGACCGGAACGCGGGCATCGTGGAGCTCGTGGCCGCGGCCCGCGCCAAGGACGTGCCCGTCGTCTTCATCCAGGAGGTGCACAAGCCCTCCCTGGTCGACATCGGCCGCGAGCTCGACGGCGCCGAGGGCGTGCACTGCATCGAGGGCGCGCCCGGCACCGAGCTGCACCCCGGCCTGGACCCGCGGCCCGAGGAGTACCTGATCCGCAAGCGCCGCTACAGCGCCTTCTTCGGCACCGAGCTCGACCTCGTGCTGCGCGGCTACCGGGCCCGGACCGTGCTCCTGGTCGGCGGCATGACCGACGTCTGCATCCACTACACCGCGGTCGACGCGCACCAGCGCGACTACCACGTCCGCACCGTGACCGACCTGGTCCTCGGGTCCTCCCAGGAACGCCACGACGCCGCCCTGCGGGCGATCAAGTACCTGCAACGCGACGCCCTGGTGCATCGCCGAGCGGTCCACGACTGGCTCGGAACTCTCGGCTGACCAGTCCCCGGCACACGCTCGCAACGACGCGGGCGCGCTCTGCCTCCCCTCGACCGGCCCCTCCGGGACCGGTCGGTCCGGCCACACCCCTTCGTCGAGAAAGTCCCCGCCATGACTCGCAGCAAGCGCTTCTCGCTCCTCGCCGTCTCCGCCCTCGCCACCGCCTCGCTCACCGCCTGCGCGAGCGGGTCCACCCCGGGCTCGACCTCCGGGGCGGAGGACACCGTGCTCAACCTCGCCCTGCTCGGCGACATCCCCACGCCCGATCCCGACACCGCCTACGACGGCACCGAGCTCAACCTCGTCAACAACGCCTACGAGGGCCTCCTGGCCTACGTCCCCGGCCAGTCCGAGCCGGAGCTCACCGGCAAGCTCGCGACCGAGTGGTCGGCCAACGACGACAACACGGTCTTCACCTTCAAGCTCCGCGAGGGCGTCACCTTCCACGACGGCACCCCGTTCGACTCCTCGGCCGTGCAGGCCTCGTTCGAGCGGCGGACCGAGGTCGGGGAGGGGCCGTCCTACATGGTCGCCGGCGTCACCGGCGTCGAGACCCCCTCCGAGCACGAGGTGGTGATCACGCTCGAGGCGCCCAACTCCTCCTTCCTCGACCTGCTCGCCTCGCCCTTCGGCCCGAAGATGATCAGCCCCGCGGCGCTGGCCGAGCACCCCGTCACCGCCAAGGGTGAGGACTGGTTCGACGCCAACGAGGCGGGCACCGGCCCCTACACCTACGGCGCGTTCGAGCAGGGCGTCTCCTACGAGCTCGACGCCTACGAGGAGTACTGGGGCGAGAAGCCGGGCTACGAGAAGGTCCGCTTCGACGTCATCTCCAGCATGTCCACCATCCAGCTCAAGCTCGAGAACGACGAGCTCGACGGGCTGATCGGCTACACCGACGCCCCGACCTTCGGCGCGATGAGCAAGGACGACGGGCTGGCGACCTACACCTACCGCACCATGCAGACCCCGACGCTCTTCGTGAACCCGAAGAGCCCCAGCCTCAGCGACCAGAAGACCCGGACCGCGTTCCTGGGCGGGATCGACTTCCCGGCGGTCACCAAGGCCGCGCTCGGCGAGACCGGCGAGCCGACCACCGAGGTGTTCCCGCAGGGCCTGGTCCCCAGCGACCTCAACCAGCAGCAGATCCCGGAGGACCCCGGCGCCCTGGAGCGGCTGGCCGAGGGCGCCCTGGAGGGCAGGACGATCCGGATCGCCTACCCCGAGTCGACCCCGGCGGCGAAGGCGCTGAGCGACAACCTGGCCGCCGTCCTCAACACCGCCGGGATCCGCGCGGAGAGCGTCGGCTTCGCGTCCGGCACGTACTACTCCGTGCTGGAGAAGGGCGCCGACGCGCCCGACATGACCTTCTTCACCGGCTACCCCGACACCGCCCACCCGGACGCCTGGGGCTTCGTGTTCTACACGCCGTCGGGTGGCCTGGACCTCTTCGGCGCCGACGTGCCGGGCCTGGCGGACACGCTGGCGACGGCGGTGGAGACCTACGACGTGGACGCCTACGCCGAGGCCGCCTCGATGGTCAGCCGGTCGGGCTACTGGTACTCGGTCGGCACGATGCTCGGCACGGTCGTGGCCCAGCCCGAGGTGCAGGGCGTGGCCGACGCCACCCACCCGGTGGTCACCGGCGTGCTCGAGCTGAACCTGCTCCACCCGGAGGAGTGACGCCATGCCCGCCACCCCACCCGTCGCGGGACCCGCGACCCTCTCGCCGGCGGACCCGGCAGCCGGACCGACGGCAGGCCCGTCGGCAGGCCGGCCCGTGCTCTCGGTGGACGGCCTCACCGTCGGCTACCGGGGCCGGGGCGCGGTCACCGTCGCGGTCGACGACGTCTCGCTCGCGATCGAGCCTGGCCAGTGCCTGGGCCTGGTCGGCGAGAGCGGCTCGGGCAAGAGCACGATCGCGGCGGCCGTCCAGGGGCTGCTGACCCGCGAGCCCGGCGTCAGCACCAGCGGCACCGTCACCCTGCTCGGGCAGACGCTGGACCCGTCCGCCGAGGCGGGCTGGGCTGGGGTGCGCGGGCAGCAGGTGACCACGGTCTTCCAGGACCCGATGTCCTCGCTGGACCCGATGATGACCGTCGGCCGGATGCTCGGCCTGGTCACCGGGGATCGCGCGGAGAGCCTGCGGTGGCTCGAGGAGGTCGAGATCCGGGACCCCGCGGCGGTGCTGGGCAGCTATCCGCACCAGCTCTCCGGCGGGATGCGGCAGCGGGTGATGATCGCGCTGGCCTTGGCCCGCCGGCCCGCGCTCCTGGTGGCCGACGAGCCGACCACGGCCCTCGACGTGAGCGTCCAGGCGGAGATCCTCAAGCTCCTCACCCGGGAGCGCTCCGGCCTGGGCTGCGGGGTCCTCTTCGTCACCCACGACCTCGGGGTCGCCCGGGCGATGTGCCAGGAGGTCACGGTGCTCCGGCGCGGCCGGGTGGTCGAGCACGGGACGGCCGACCAGGTCTTCGACGCCCCGCGCGCCGACTACACCCGGCGGCTGGTCTCCTCCCGGCTGACCCTGACCACCGACCGGAGTCGCCCGATCGGGGAGCCGGAGCCGACGGTGGTGGCCGCGATGGCCGAGACCGGGCGGCACCCCGCAGCCGAGATCGAGCAGCACTGGCAGGCGGGACGGCTCACCTGGGGCGACTTCGAGGCGGAGACCGGCCGGCCGCGCCGGCCCGCCCTGGAGATGGTGCAGGTGACGAAGTCCTTCGCCGCCGGGGGGCTCGGCCGGCGGCGGCGCAAGGAGGTGCTGCACGGGGTCGACCTGAGCATCGGCGCCCGCGAGAGCGTGGCCCTGGTGGGGGAGTCCGGCTCGGGCAAGTCCACCATCCTGCGGATCGCCGCGGGGCTGGAGACGGCGGACGACGGCGACGTGGTCGTCGACCGCAACCGCGGCGAGGGCGTCCAGGTCGTCTTCCAGGACGCCGGCTCCTCGCTCACGCCCTGGATGACGGTGCGGGCCCTGCTGCTCGAGCGTCTGGGCAACTCGCCCACGCACGCCCGGCTCGACCGCGCGGAGAAGGAGGACCGGGTCCGGCTCGCCCTGGAGCGGGTCGCGCTCCCGGCCGAGGTGCTCGACCGCCGGCCGGGCCAGCTGTCGGGCGGTCAGCGGCAGCGGGTCGCGATCGCGCGGGCCGTGGTCGTCCCCCCGGCGCTGCTGCTCTGCGACGAGCCGACCAGCGCCCTGGACGTCTCCGTGGCCGCCAGCGTGCTCAACCTGCTCAACCTGCTCCGGCACGACCTCGGGCTGCCGATGCTCTTCGTCACCCACGACCTGGCGGCCGCCCGGGTGATCGCCGACCGCGTCGACGTCATCTCGGCGGGCCGGATCGTCGAGCGGGTGCCCGCCGAGCAGCTCACCGACACCATGACCAGCGACTACGGCAGGAGGCTCCTCGATGCGGTCCTCGCCTGACACCCTTCCCGCGCCCGACGCGGTCCCGGCGGCCCCCCGCCGGGCCCTGCTCCTCCCCGGACGGCCCGGCGTGGCACCCCGCCCCGCCGGCCCCCGCCGGGTCACCGCCGAGCGGGTCTCGTTCGCGGTGCTGGGCCTGGTCGTCCTCGCCGCGGTCCTGGGGCCGTGGCTCTCGCCGTACGGGTCGACCGTGCCGTCGGGTGCGCCCTACCTGGCGCCCCTGACCTCCGGTCACCTGCTGGGCACCGACAACCTGGGCCTCGACATCCTCACCCGCGTCCTCGAGGGTGCCCGGACCAGCCTGTACGCCGCCGTGGTGGTGACCGCCGTGGCCGCCCTCGCCGGCCTGGTGGTCGGCACCGTCGCCGGCTACTACGGCGGCTGGGTCGACGGCCTGCTGATGCGGGTCACCGACCTCTTCCTCGCCTTCCCCGCGACCATCGTCGCGATGGCGATCGTGGCCGGGCTCGGCCCCTCGCTCTCCTCCTCGATGATCGGCATCACCATCGTCTGGTGGCCGCTCTACGCCCGGATCGTGCGCGGCGAGGTGCGCCGGGTCGCCACCAGCCTGCACGTGGAGGCCGCGCGGATCAACGGCACCTCCGGCTGGCGGCTGCTGCGCCGGCACGTGGTGCCCACGGTCCTGCCGACGGTCCTGATCACCGCCAGCCTGGACATCGGCGCGGTGATCATGGTCCTGGCCTCGCTGGCCTTCGTCGGTCTCGGCTCGCCGGCCCCCACGCCCGAGCTGGGGCTGATGGCCTCCGCCGGTCTCGACTACATCCTGAACGCCTGGTGGATCCCGATCATGCCGGGCCTGGCCGTCGGCGTGCTGGCCCTGGTGTTCAACTACGTGGGCGACGGCCTGCGTGGCGTCCTGCGCTCGAAGGGGGCCTGAGGCCATGCTCCGTTTCACCCTCTCCCGGCTCGGCTCGCTGGTCGCCGTGCTGCTCTCCCTCTCCGTGCTGGTCTTCGTGGTCAGCCGCTTCGGCGGCGGCGACCCGGTGCGGGCCTACCTGGGCGCCAACGCGTCGGCCGACGCGGTCGCCGAGATGCGCGCCGAGCTCGGCCTGGACCGGTCGATCCTGGTGCAGTACTGGGACTACCTGACCCGCCTGCTCTCCGGGGACTTCGGGCTCAGCCTCAGCACCCGGCGCAGCGTCGCCGACGAGCTGGCGGCCCGGGTCCCGGCCACCCTGGAGCTGGCGCTGTGGGCGATCCTGCTCTCGGTGGTCATCGGCGTCCTGCTGGCCCGGGTCTACACGCTGGGCGGTCGGCTGGCCGGCGTCCTGCGGTTCGTCCTCTACAGCGCGGCGAGCGCGCCCTCGTTCCTGGTCGCCACCTGCGGGGTGCTGCTCTTCTTCGCCCAGCTGGGCTGGCTGCCGGTCTCGGGGCGGACGTCGTACGGACCCAGCGAGGGCCTGACCGGCCTCTTCGTGGTGGACGGGCTGCTCACCGGGAACGCGGCCTACGCGCTGGACGCGGTGGCGCACCTGCTCATCCCGGCGGTCGCGGCGGCGCTCGGCCCGGGCGTGGCCCTGGCCAGGGTGCTCGCCGACGGCCTCGGCACCGCGATGGGCTCCGGCTACGCCCGGACCGCCCGCGCCCTGGGCGAGACCGAGGGCCAGCTGCTGCGCCGGCACGCGCTGCGCAACTCGGTGAGCCCGGCCATGAGCCTGCTGGGGGTGCAGATCGGGATGATGCTCTCCAGCCTCGTCGTGGTCGAGCAGATCTTCTCCTGGAACGGGCTGGGCCAGTACCTGGTCCGCGCCATCAACGCCTCCGACACCAACTCGGTCGCCACCATCGCCCTGGTGCTCGGCGCCTTCTACGTGGTCATCAACACCCTGGTCGACCTCGCCCAGGGAGCGATCGACCCGCGGGTCCGGCTCCGCTGACCGGTCCGTCGCGCCTGCTCGCAGGCGCGCCTCCCACCCCTCTCACCCCACATCCCCTCCCTCACCGCACCGCAAGGAGACCTGCCATGACGACCCAACCCGTCATCCGACCCGTGACCGACTGGACACCCGCCGAGGACCTCAAGCCCGTCGGCAACGTCGTGCTCGTCGTCGTCGACATCCAGGGCGGCGGGGAGAACCCGTTCGTCCCCCACGAGCCCGGAGGGGGGTTCATGCCCGACCGCGAGGACCGCAACCGGCGGGCCGTCGAGCTGGTCGACGCGTTCCGCGCCAAGGACGTGCCCGTCGTCTTCATCCAGGAGGTGCACAAGCCCTCCCTGGTCGACATCGGCCGCGAGCTCGACGGCGCCGAGGGCGTGCACTGCGTCGAGGGCGACCCGCGCACCGAGCTGCACCCGGGCCTGGACCCGAAGCCCGAGGAGTACCTGATCCGCAAGCGCCGCTACAGCGCGTTCTTCGGCAGCGAGCTCGACCTGGTGCTGCGCGGCTACGGGGCGCAGACGGTCGTCCTGATCGGCGGGATGACCGACGTCTGCGTGCACTACACCGCGGTCGACGCGCACCAGTACGACTACCACTTCCGCACCATCACCGACCTCGTCGTCGGCTCCGGCGAGGAGCTGCACGAGGCGGCGCTGCGCTCCATGAAGTACCTCCAGCGCGACTCCCTGGTCACCAGCCAGGCCGTTCACGACTGGCTCGAGACCGTCACCCCCGTCACCACCGCTGAGATCGCTGAGGAGATCGCATGAACATCCAGGGCCGTACCGCACTCGTCGTCGTCGACTTCCAGGGCGGTGACCTGAGCGGCGACTTCTGCACCTACGACCACGAGCAGCTGCGCAAGGCCATCGACATGGTGGACGCCTGCCGCGCCGCCGACGTCCCGGTGGTCTGGATCCAGGAGGTGCACAAGCCGCACCTGGCCGACATCGGCCGGGAGCTCGACGGCTCCGAGGGGCCGCACTGCCTGGAGAACGACCCCAACAACGTGATCGCCCACGGGCTCGAGCCGAGGCCGGAGGAGTTCCACATCCGCAAGCGCCGCTACTCGGCGTTCTTCGCCACCGAGCTCGACATCGTGCTCAAGTCCTACGACGTCGACAGCCTCATCCTGATCGGCGGCTTCACCGACGTCTGCGTGCTCTACACCGCCGTGGACGCCCACCAGCGCGACTTCTTCATCAACGTCGTCACCGACGTGGTCGCCGGGTCGAGCAAGCCGGCCCACGACGACGCGCTGAAGATGATCAACTACCTCCAGCGCAAGGCGCTGGTGACCTCCGACGAGGTCATGGAGTGGGTCTCCTCGGTACCCGTGCCCGCGTGACCCTGCCGATCGCCGAAGGCCCGGGCCGGCCGCTCCGTGAGCGGCTGCCCCGGGCCTTCTGGGCGGTGTGGTGCGGCGTCCTGGTCCTCTCGATGGGCCGGTTCGTCGCACCGCTGCTGGCGACCTGGCTGAGCGGCGAGCGCGGTCTGGACGCGCTGACCATCGGGCTCGTCACCGCCACCTACGGGCTCGGCGGGGTGGCGGCCAGCCTGGGCGGGGGCTACCTCGCCGACCGGTTCGGCCGGCTCCGCGTCATCGCCGCCGGCCAGCTCTCCTCCGCGGCGCTGCTGGTGGTGCTGGCGCAGTCGCTGGACGTCGCGAAGCTCTCCGCGGTCCTGCTCGCCTACGGGTTCGCCTCGCACCTGGGCAGCCCGGCGCTGAGCTCGCTGGTCACCGAGCGGGTGGCCCCGCACCAGCGCGAGCGGGCCTACAGCCTCCACGTCTGGGCGATGAACGCCGGGTTCGCCGCCGGCCCCCTGCTCGCGAGCTGGCTCGCGGGGTACTCGTTCGCGGTCGTCTTCTACCTGGAGGCGGTGCTGCTGATGGTGGTGCTCGGGGTGCTCGTGTGGGCGCTGCGCGGGGACCCCCGGCCCGCGGCCACGCAGCGGATGAGCCTGCGCGCCGCCTACGCGGTGGTCCTGCGCGACCGGGTCTTCCTGGTCTTCACCGCGACCATGACCGCCTACATGGTGGTCTACATCCAGGGCACCGTCACGCTGCCGATCGTGATGGACCAGGAGGGCTTCTCGATCTCCCAGTACGGGCTGCTGCTCAGCCTCAACGGGGTGCTGCTCTGCGCCTTGCAGATGCCGCTGGTGCGGGTGCTGGAACGGGTCACCAAGACGACCGCGCTGAGCTGGGCGGTGGCGCTGACGATGGCGGGGTACGCCGTCCAGGTGGTGGCCACCGAGTGGTGGCACTACGCGGTGGCCGTCGTCGCGTGGAGCCTGGGGGAGCTGGGCGTCTTCCCCGTCGCGGCCACCGTGGTGGCCGACCTGGCGCCGGCCCGGCTGCTGGCCACCTACCAGGGCTTCTACGGCATGACCTGGACCGTCGGCCGCACCCTCGCCTCGCTGCTCGGCGGGGTGGCGCTGGCCACCCTCGGACCCCAAGGGCTGTGGCTCTCCTGCCTGGTCGTGCTCTTCCTCACCGGCCTGACCCTGGCGCTCAGCCGCCGGGCCCGGACCGAGCGGGAGAGCGCCGGCCGGGCCGCCGCGCGGGCGGCGTACACCGTCACCGCGTGACTCCCCGGGCCGCTCAGCCGACGATGCGCAGCACGGCCTCGCAGGTCTGCGCGGCCACCGTCGCGGCGTCGAGGTCGGGCTCGTTGACCCGGCGCAGGAGCACGCCCTCGATCAGCGTCAGCACGACCTTGGTCACCGCGGAGGTGTCCTCGCGGGGCCGCCCCGACTCCGCCAGGGCGTCCTCGACGAGCCGTTCGTAGGTACGCCAGAAGTCGCTGCCGACGCCCAGCAGGGTGTCGCCGACCTCGTCGCGCACGTCCGGCATGTAGCCGAGCAGCCCGATGTTGAACGCCGGTTCGCAGAGCCCGCGGACGTCGAAGTCGACCAGGACGGCGAGTCGCTCGTGGGCGGTCAGCGCAGGGTCGTCGAGCAGCGCCCGCGCGCTCTCGAGGGTCGGACGCAGGGTCTGCTGGAGCACCTCGACCAGGATGTCGGACTTGACCGAGAAGTGGGCGTAGAGGGAGGGCTGCTTGATCCCGGCGGCCCGGGCGATGTCGCGGGTGGTCGTCCGGGCGTATCCCTGGGCGACGAAGAGCTCGGTCGCCACGTCGACGATCCGCTGCCGGCCGCCGCGGGCGGCGGACTGGCCGGCGGACGGGCCGGAGGGCTCGCTGGTCACAGCAGCGCGCCGCCGGCCTGCGCGTAGCCGCGCGCGATCGCCCCGGTGAACCGCCAGTCGTCCACCGGCCACGGCCAGCGTCCCGCGGCCGCGGCCCGCTCCTGGGGCACCCCGTCGGCGACCAGGGCGCGGATGGTGTCGGCCACCTGGCGCAGGTCGTCGCGCTGCGCCTCGACCCACTCGCGCCCGACGGGGATCCCGTGGCCGGGGAGCACGCAGGTGTCGGGGCCGATCCCGGCCAGCACCCGGTCGATGGTGGCGGGCCAGTCCAGCGGATAGCTGTCCTCGGAGTAGACCGGCGGCCCGGTCTGCTCGAGCAGGTCGCCGACCTGGACCAGGTCGGCGTCGGGCACGGTGACCACCAGGTCGCCCGCCGTGTGGCCCCGGCCGGGGTGGCTCAGCGTCACCGTGCGGCCACCCAGGTCGACCTCGGTCCGCCCCTCGAAGGGGTGGTCGGCGGGGGTCACCTCGGTGGCGAGCACCTCGGGGGTCCTGGGGTCGGTGCCGGTGGTCCCCGACGCCCCCGAGACCGGCGAGACCTCGAAGCGCTTCTTGAACCGGGCCGCGGAGGGCAGCGTGTTGGCGGCGGCGACCGCGGTCGCGTAGATCGGCACCGGGCCGTAGAGGTCGCGCAGCGCGGTGTTGCCGAAGGTGTGGTCGAAGTGCTCGTGGGTGTTGACCACGGCCACGACGTCGCCCAGGCCGGCGCGACGCAGGTCCTGGACCACGCCGCGGGCGGCCCGGTCGGAGGAGTGCGTGTCGATCATCAGCAGGCCCTCGTCGCCACCGACCACGGTGATCGAGACGTCGTACCACTCGTAGCGCGCCAGCCAGACCCGGTCGGCGACCTCGTGGAACCCGGTGTCGTATCCGTACATGAGCCATTCCTATCAGCGGATAGGCGCGGGCGTGGGTCGCTCGTGTGACGCTTGTGTTTCCTCCCTGCCGGATGCGGGGGAGTGAGCAGGAATTTACCTGGCTGTTCGATACCGGGCCGGCCCCCGAAATCCTCCGGGAGCCAAATGGGAGCACTTTCTGTCGATCGACAGAAAGCCGCCGTCCCAGGAGTCGCCATGATCATCACCGGAATCGGCCTGACCGTCGCGCTGGTCCTCTTCGTCGGCATCGCGGTGGCGCGCAAGGTCGACGGCGACAGCGCCAACTACCTCGTGGCCGGCCGCCAGCTCGGGCTGCCCCTGGTCGCGGTCGCGCTGACCACCGCGGCGGTGGACAGCAACGCCACCATCGGCAACACCGACACCTCCGCCACCGCAGGCTTCTGGGCCGGCGCCTCGCTGGCCCTGGGCCTGGCCGTCTGCCTGCTGCTCGCCGGGCTGTTCCTGGCCAAGCCGATGAACCGGATGGGCCTGTTCACCCTGGGGGACTTCTTCGCCCGCCGCTACGACCGCCGGGTCGAGGTCTGCGCCTCGGTGCTGATGATCGCCTCGTTCACCATCCTGCTCGCGGGCAACCTGGTGG
The DNA here is from genome assembly GCF_058215795.1 of Nocardioides sp. Z40_12. Taxonomy (NCBI): domain Bacteria; kingdom Bacillati; phylum Actinomycetota; class Actinomycetes; order Propionibacteriales; family Nocardioidaceae; genus Nocardioides; species Nocardioides sp. Z40_12. The sequence continues at coordinate 45,789 of NZ_JBZAJA010000004.1, read as the reverse complement.
CGATGGGGTTCCTGGTCGAGTACTTCACCGGGCTCTCGTACGCCGTCGGGGTGGTGCTCGCCGTCCTCCTGATCCTCGGCTACACGATCGGCGGCGGGCTCTACTCCGACGCCTACACCTCGGTCGTCCAGGCGGTGCTGACCCTGGCCGCGACCGTGGTCCTGCTGGTCTGGTTCACCTCCACCTTCGGCCTCTCCGTGCCCGAGGGCATGGGCCCGTTCGACCTCGGCCAGCTCACCGACCCGGGTCAGGGCGCCGCGATCAACTGGGCCACCCTGGTCTCGCTCGGCATCGGCGACCTCGTCGCCATCGACTTCATGCAGCGGATCTTCGCCGCCCGGACCCCCGAGATCGCCCAGAAGGCCTGCTTCATCGGCGCCGGCACGACCGCGGTGATCGGCACCGTCTGGTCGCTGATCGCCCTGAGCGGGGTCGACAAGCTCGGCATCACCGCCGACGAGGGACCGGTGATCTACCAGCTCCTCGACGGCCACGCGCCGGCCCTGCTGGCGGTCCTCGTGCTCTCCGGGGTGGTGGCGGCCTCCTTCTCCACCGCGTCGGGGGCGATCCTGGCCACCAGCGCCGTCGCGGTCCGCAACCTCTTCGGCGTGCGCCGCGAGGTGGCGCCGGGCCACGCCGACCCGCTGCTGCGCTGGACCCGCGCGGCGATGGTGCCGGTCGTGGTCGTCGGGGCGCTGCTGGCCCTGCGGGTGAGCCAGACCGGCATCCTGCTGACCCTCGCCTTCGACCTGATGCTCGCCTGCCTGATCGCCCCCTTCGTGCTGGGGCTCTTCTGGCGGGGAGCCACCGTCACCGGGGCGCTGGTGGGTGCCGGGGCGGGCCTGGTGGTCCGGCTCTTCTTCCTGGTGATGACGCCGACCCTCTACGGCTTCGACAACGACCTGCTGCACCTGCCCAACGACGTCTTCACCGCCGACTTCGACGGCTGGGCGACGCTGCTGGCGGCGGCGGTCGGGATCGGCGCCTTCGTGGTGGCCTCCCTGCTCACCGCCGGCCACGACGAGGAGGAGCGCGACCTGCTCGCCCTCGACCGGACCAGGGTGCCGGAGCCCGACGCGGTCTGAGCGGCGCAGTCCTGAGGGGTCAGCCGGCGGCGACCAGCATCAGGGCGGCCTCCGCGATCCGGTCGGGGAGGTCGGCCCGGAGCCCCTCGGTGCCGGTCCGCCGGCGCTGCATGACCACGCTCTCCACCAGGGCGAAGACCAGCTCGGCCGTGGGCAGCGCCTCCTCCCGCCCGACGCCGCGGCAGGCGGCGACCAGGTCGACGTAGCCGTCGAAGAGGGCCTGGCGCTCGGCGTGGAAGGGGGCGAACCGCTCGTCCCCGAGCTCGGGGAGCAGGTAGAGGACGCCGAGGTTCTCCGGACTGGTCGCCAGCAGGTGGGCGTCGTACGCGCAGAGCCTGCGCAGCCGCTCGGCCGGGCCCGCCTCTTCGTCAGCGAGCGTGGCGGCGAGCTCGCGGGAGGGCCGGACCGTGCGCAGCAGGAGGACGAGCAGGATCTCGTGCTTGCCCCGGAAGTAGTGGTACATCGTGGCCTGGGAGAGCCCCGCGGCCTCGGCGATCCGGTAGGTGCTGGTGCCGCCGTACCCCTCGCTGCAGAAGAGCCGGGCCGCCGCGGCCAGGATCTCCTCCTCGGTGCTGAGTCCGGAGGTGGACGGACCGGTGCTCCTGGGGCGGCCGCGGGTTGCCATGCGTCGGACCCTACCCAGCGGGTGCCCCCGGCCCCGTTCGTTACATGGCGTTCACCTCGTGGTGACCGGACGCGCGACCGGGCCACCTTGAATATCTGTCACTCGACAGAAAAGCAGCAGGAGGACGCCGTGCGCACCGCCGACGAGACCGCCCCCGCCGATCCCGGCACCAGCCAGACGGGCACCACGCAGGGCGCCCGCGCCCACGCCCGGGCCCAGGAGGGCACCGTGGTGGACCACGGCCCGACCGTGCCCGCCGGCACCGCCCCCGACCTGCCGGCGGGGGTGAGCGGCGACGCCGTGGTCTGGGCCGACCGGCTGCCGCCCGGCGGCTACGGGCACCGGGTGCTCGCCGCCGGCACCCGGGTCCGGCTGACCGACCCCGACGGAGAGGCCTGCGCCTCGGTCCTGCTGCACCATGCGGACATGCCGTGGGAGCGGCTCAACGTGGCCGACACGGTGAAGATCCAGTGGCAGGTCTACCCGGGCGGCGGCTACCTGCTGCTCAGCGACCAGGGACGGGTCCTGGCCACCGTGCTCGACGACACCTCGGGGCACCACGACACCCTCTTCGGCACCTCCACCCGGGACCGGAACGAGCGCCGCTACGGCGACGGCGCCCCCGAGGGGCCGACCCCTGCCGGGCGTGAGCTGCTCGTGCTCGGCGCGGCCAAGAACGGGCTCTCCCGCCGCGACGTCGCCCCGAGCGTCTCGTTCTTCCAGGGCGTGCGGGTCGACGACGAGGGACGACCCGGGTGGACCGGCAGCGCCGGGCCCGGGCGGAGCCTGACCCTGCGCACCGAGCTGCCGGTCGTGCTGCTGGTCGCCAACACCGCGCACCCCCTCGACCCGCGCCCCGACTGGACCTGCGGGCCGCTGGAGGTCCTCGCCTGGCGGGACCGGGTCACGGCCCCCGAGGACCCGCAGTGGACCGCGACCCCGGAAGGTCGCCGCGCCTACGAGAACACCGCCGACCACCGGAAGGGACGGGCCACCCGATGAGCGCCCCCACCACACCCGCCAGCACGCCGTACGCCCTGGGCCCCGAGGTCCACCGCGAGATCGTCGCGCCCCGCGCGCCCTGGTCCCGGGTGCTCACCGCCGGCCAGGTGCTGCGGATCGTCGACCTCGACGGCAACCAGGCCGTCGACTTCCTGGCCTACGACGCCGCCGACCCCGAGCGCGCCTACAGCGCCCAGGCGACCCTGCAGGAGCAGGGGTCGATCTTCCTCACCACCGGGAGCGTCCTGCGCGACAACGAGTCCGCGCCGCTGCTCACCGTGGTCGCCGACGAGGTCGGCCGGCACGACACGCTGGGCGGCGCCTGCTCCAAGGAGTCCAACACGCTGCGCTACGGGCACCACACCTACGCCCAGCACGCCTGCGCCGACAACTTCCTGCACGAGCTCTCGCGGCACGGCCTGGGCAAGCGCGACCAGGTCTCCAACGTCAACTGGTTCATGAACGTCCCGGTCGACCCCGACGGTGCCCTGGGCATCGTCGACGGCATCTCCGCCCCTGGCCTGGGGCTGGCGCTGCGGGCCGAGCGCGACGTGCTGGTCGTCGTCTCCAACTGCCCGCAGGTCAACAACCCCTGCAACGGGTTCGATCCGAGCCGGGCCGAGATGATCGTGCACGACCATGCCTGAGCCGAGCGGGCCGGCGGCGGGCCCGCTCGCCACCGTCCTGGTGGCGAACCGCGGCGAGATCGCCTGCCGGGTGATCGGCTCGGCCCGGGCCCTGGGCCTGGGCACGGTTGCGGTCTTCTCCGAGGCGGACCGGGCGGCCGCGCACGTGCGGCTCGCCGACCGGGCGGTGCTGCTGGGGCCGGCCGCGCCGGAGCGCTCCTACCTCGACGTGGAGGCGGTGCTGCGGGCCGCCAAGGAGACCGGCGCCGACGCCGTCCACCCCGGCTACGGCTTCCTCGCCGAGGACGCCGACTTCGCCGAGGCGGTGGAGGGCGCGGGGCTCGCGTTCGTCGGTCCCACGCCCGCGCAGCTGCGCGCCTTCGGCGACAAGCACACCGCACGGGCGGCGGCGGTGGCCTGCGGCGTACCGGTCTTCGACGGCACCGGCCTGCTCGCCGACGCCGACGAGGCGGTCGTCGAGGCCGGCCGGATCGGCTACCCGGTGATGCTCAAGGCGACCGGCGGCGGTGGCGGCATCGGGATGAGCGTGTGCCGCACCGCGGAGGAGGTGCGGACGGCGTACGGCCGGGTCCGCGGCCTCGCCGAGCGCAGCTTCGGCTCCTCGGGGGTCTTCGCCGAGCGCTACGTCGAGCACGCCCGGCACGTGGAGGTCCAGGTCTTCGGCGACGGCCGGGGCAGCGTCGTCTCGCTCGGCGACCGGGACTGCTCGCTGCAGCGCCGCCACCAGAAGGTGGTGGAGGAGGCGCCGGCGCCCGCGCTGCCGCCGGCGGTGCGCGAGCGGCTGCACTCCTCGGCGCGCCGGCTGGTCGCCTCGCTGGACTACCGCTCGGCGGGGACCGTGGAGTTCGTCTACGACCCGGTGCGCGAGGAGGCCTCGTTCCTGGAGGTCAACGCGCGCCTCCAGGTCGAGCACCCGGTCACCGAGCAGGTCACGGGGGTTGACCTGGTCGCCTGGATGCTCCGCCTGGCCGGCGGTGACAGCAGCTTCCTGGAGCCGCACCTGGACCCCGGCACCGGCGACGACGCCGGCCGGCGCACCGGCGAGGTCCCGGTGGTCGGCCACGCGGTCGAGGCCCGGGTCTGCGCCGAGGACCCGGCCGCCGACTTCCGGCCCAGCGCCGGCACCCTGACCCGGGTCGAGCTGCCGGCCGGCGACGGGGTGCGGGTCGACGGCTGGGCCGAGACCGGCACCGAGGTCTCGACCGCCTACGACCCGTTGCTGGCCAAGGTGGTGGCCACCGGGCCGACCCGCGAGGACGCCTTCCGCACCCTCGCCCGGGCCCTGGAGGAGACCCGGGTCGACGGCGTCGAGGTCAACCTCGGGCTGCTGCGCGGGGTCGTCCGCGACCCCGACGTGCTGGCCGCCAACCACAGCACCTCCACCCTGACCGGGGTGCGCGACCCCGGGCCGCGGATCACCGTCGGCCGGGCCGGTCTGATGACCACCGTGCAGGACGCCGACGGGCGCGTGGGCTACTGGCAGGTCGGCATCCCCCCGAGCGGGGCGATGGACGACCGGTCGCTGCGGCTCGCCAACCTCGCGGTCGGCAACGAGCCGAACGCGGCCGGGCTGGAGTGCACCGCCACCGGCCCCGAGCTGACGATGAGCCACGAGACGGTCGTCTGCGTCACCGGCGCGCCCGCGACGGTGACCGTCGACGGGTGCGAGGTGCCCATGCACGAGCCGGTCGTCGTGCCGGCCGGCGCCACCCTCGCCGTGGGGGACGCCACCGCCGGGCTGCGCACCTACCTCGCGGTGGCCGGCGGCCTGGACGTGCCGGCCTACCTGGGCTCGGCCAGCACCTTCACCCTCGGCGGGTTCGGCGGGCACGGAGGCCGGGCGCTGCGACCCGGCGACGTGCTGCGTCCCGGCCCCGCGGTCGGCCCGGTCGGCGGGCCCGTCCCGGAGGCCCGGCGCGTCGACTTCGGCGACGTCTGGGAGCTGGCGGTCACCGAGGGCCCGCACGCCGCCCCCGAGTTCTTCACCCGCGACGACGTCGACCAGCTCTACGCGGCCAGCTACGAGGTGCACTTCAACAGCGCCCGCACCGGGGTCCGGCTGGTCGGTCCGCGCCCGACGTGGGCGCGCACCGACGGCGGCGAGGCCGGGCTGCACCCCTCGAACATCCACGACGTGCCGTACTCGGTCGGCGCCCTGGACTTCACCGGCGACACCCCGATCCTGCTCGGCCCCGACGGCCCGAGCCTCGGCGGCTTCGTCTGCCCGCTCACCGTCGTCTCCGGCGACCGGTGGAAGCTGGGCCAGCTGCGGCCCGGCGACACCGTCCGGTTCGTGCCGGTGCGCGCCGCGCAGGCGCCGCCGGCCCGCGGGCTGGACCTCGCCGCCCTGGTCGCGTCCCGGGACGCCGACGACGGCGTCCTGCGCCGCCTGGACGGCACCGGCGGCCCGGGTGTGACCTACCGCCGGCAGGGCGACGACGCCGTCCTGGTCGAGTACGGCGAGCCGGTGCTCGACCTCGCGCTCCGGGCCCGGGTGCACGCGCTGCACACCGCGCTGGCGGCCCGTGCGCTGCCCGGGATCCTGGACCTGACCCCGGGGATCCGGTCGCTCCAGGTGCACGTGGACCCGGACGTGCTGCCCACCTCGCGCCTGCTCGGCCTGCTGGTCGAGGCCGAGGCGGAGCTGCCGCCGGTCTCGGAGCTGGTGGTGCCGAGCCGGGAGGTGCGGCTGCCGCTCAGCTGGGACGACCCGGCCACCCGCGAGGCGATCGAGCGCTACATGGCGGGGGTCCGCGACGACGCGCCCTGGTGCCCGTGGAACATCGAGTTCATCCGCCGGATCAACGGGCTGGGCTCGGTGGCGGACGTCTACGACACCGTCTTCGACGCCTCCTACCTGGTGCTCGGCCTGGGCGACGTCTACCTGGGCGCACCGGTCGCGACCCCCCTGGACCCGCGGCACCGGCTGGTCACCACCAAGTACAACCCCGCGCGGACCTGGACCGCGGAGAACTCGGTGGGGATCGGCGGCGCCTACCTGTGCATCTACGGGATGGAGGGCCCGGGCGGCTACCAGTTCGTCGGCCGCACCACCCAGGTCTGGCGGACCCACCCGCGGCCCGGCGAGGACCCCTGGCTGCTGCGGTTCTTCGACCGGATCAGCTGGTACCCGGTCGACCCCGAGGAGCTGCTCGACCTGCGCGCCGACCTGGCCGCCGGCCGGTCCTCGCTGGAGGCGACCGAGGGGACGTTCTCGCTCGCCGAGCACGAACGGTTCCTGGCCGACAACGCCGAGTCGATCGCGCGGTTCCGCGCGACCCAGGCGGCCGCTTTCGAGGCGGAGCGCACGGCGTGGGTGGCCTCGGGCGAGCTGGAGCGGGCGGCGGCCGCCGAGGCCGCCGTGCTCCCCGAGCCGACGGAGGTCGAGGTGCCCGAGGGGGGCACCCGGGTGGACGCGCCCTTCGTGGCGAACGTGTGGAAGGCCGCCGTGGAGGTCGGTGACGTGGTCGAGCCGGGACAGGTGCTGGTCGTGCTGGAGGCGATGAAGATGGAGACGGCCGTGACCGCCCCGGTGGGCGGAGTGGTGCAGGCGCTGCCGGCCGGGCCCGGGGTGCAGGTCGCCCCGGGGGACGCCCTCGCCGTGCTCGCCCCGGCGACGCAGGAGGGAGCGGCGTGAGCGCCCGGCCCGAGGCGTTCCTCGCCCGGCGCGACGCCGCGGAGGTCGAGCGCGACCTCGCCGCCGCCTCCGGCCCGCTCGCCGGGCTCCGGCTGGCGGTGAAGAACAACGTCGACGTCGCCGGCTTCGTCACCACCGCCGGCTGCCCCGGCTTCGGCGACGGCCCGGCCGGGACCGACGCGGTCGCGGTGGCCCGGCTGCGGGCCGCCGGGGCCACCGTCGTCGGGGTCACCAACCTCGACCAGTTCGCCACCGGCCTGGTCGGCCAGCGCAGCCCGTACGGCGGGGTCCGCTCCGCACACCGCGCCGGCCACGTCTCGGGCGGCTCCAGCTCGGGCTCCGCGGTGGCCGTGGCCCTGGGCGAGGCGGACCTCGCGATCGGGACCGACACCGCCGGCTCGGGACGGGTGCCCGCGGCCTTCAACGGGATCGTCGGCGTGAAGCCCACGCTGGGCGTCGTCTCGGTCTCGGGGCTCGTCCCGGCCTGCCGTTCCTGGGACGCGGTCACGATCTTCGCCCGGGACCTCGACACGGCCGACGTGGCGATGGCCGCGATGGCGGGCGGACCCGGCACCCGCCCCTGGCCGGCCGACGCGCCGCTCGCCGCACCGCCCGCGGCGCGGGTGGCCGTTCCGGACCACCTGCCGGCGATGGCTCCCGGCTGGACCGAGGCGTTCGAGGAGGCGGCCGAGCGGCTCCGCGCCGACGGCTGCACGGTCGAGCCGGTGCCGTTCGACTCCTTCCTCGCGGCCGCGCGGCTGCTCTACGAGGGCGGCCTGGTGGCCGAGCGGCACGGCGCGGTCGGCGACTTCGTCGACGCGCACCTCGAGGATCCCGCGGCCGGGCTCGACCCGGTCGTCGCCTCGATCATCAGCGCCGCCGGCCGGGTGACCGGCTCCCGGCTGGTGCGTGACACGGCCCGGCTCGAGGAGCTGCGACAGGTCTCGATGGCGGCGCTGGCCGGCTTCGACGCCCTGCTCGTCCCGACCGCGCCGTTCCACCCCACCGTGGCCGAGGTCGCCGCCGAACCGGTGGCCGCCAACTCCCGCGTCGGCACGTTCACCAACTTCTGCAACCTGTTCGACCTGGCCGCAGTCGCGGTGCCCTCCGGGACGGTCGACGAGGGCGAGGCCGGGCCGGCCCAGTTCGGGGTCACGGTGGTGGCGCCGGCGTTCCACGACGCCGTGGCCCTGGACCTCGCCCGCCGGGTCGCGCTGCCGACCGCGGCACCCGCCGACGCCGTCGCGGCGGCGGCGCCGCTCCCGGCGCCCGCCCTGCCGTGGCCGACGGTGGCCACCGGGGCCGGACCGGAGCCCGCGGTGCCGACCGCGGAGCTGTTCGTGGTCGGCGCACACCTGCCCGGCCAGCCGCTCGAGGGCGAGCTGCGGAGGCTGGGAGCCAGGTGGCTCGGGGTGGCGCGCACGGCGCCCGCCTACACCCTGACCGCGCTCGGGACCGTCCCGCCCAAGCCGGGGCTGACCCGGGTCGGCGGCCAGGCGGGGGGCAGGGCGATCGAGGGGGGCCTGTGGGCGCTCTCGCAGGGCGCGCTCGGCCGGTTCCTCGCCGCCCTGCCCGACCCCATGCTGCTGGGACGGGTGGAGCTGGCCGAGGGCCGCTGGGTGGTGGGCTTCGGCGCAGCCCAGGACGCGGTGGCCGCGGGGCGCGACATCACGGCCAGCGGCGGCTGGTTGGCCTGGCTCGCCTCGGACGAGGCGGGCGTCAGCCGCCGGGCTTGACGTCCAGCACGACCTCGAACTCGAGCAGGTCGGCGCCGGTGGCCACGGGCTTGGCCCGCTCGCCGGCGTGCGCCGTGCGGGCGTCGCCGTCGCGCCAGGCGACGAAGGACTCCTCGTCGGCCCACTCGGTGAGGACGAAGTAGCGGTTGTCCCCGCCCGTCGGCCGCAGCAGCTTGAAGCCGAGGAATCCGGGGGAGTCCTCGACGGAGCCGGCGCGGGCGGCGAAGCGGCGCTCCAGTTCGTCGGTGGAGCCCTCGGGGACGGTGATGGCGTTGATCTTCACGACGGACATGGTCCGAGCCTACAAACCAGCACCTCGCTAGCGTGAGGGACGTGGACACCACCACCCTGACCAACCTGTTCCTCGTGCTCGTGTTCGTGCTCGTCGGGGGGGTCTTCGCGGGCACCGAGATGGCGATCGTCTCGCTGCGTCCGGGACAGGTGCGCCGGATCCGGGCGGGCGGTCCGCGCGGCGAGCGGACCGCCGACCTGGTCGAGGACCCCAACCGCTTCCTCTCCGCGGTCCAGATCGGGGTCACCGTCGCCGGGTTCTTCTCCTCCGCCTACGGCGGCGCGACCATCGCCCCCGACCTGGCCCCGGTGCTCGAGGGCTGGGGCCTGCCCGCGTCGGTCGCCGACACGGTCGCCCTGGTGCTGATGACGCTGCTCATCGCCTACCTGTCGCTGGTGCTGGGCGAGCTGGTGCCCAAGCGGCTGGCGATGCAGCGGGCGGTCGGCTTCACCAAGGTGCTGGCGCCGCCGCTCAACGTCTTCGCCACCGCCATGCGGCCGGTGATCTGGCTGCTCTCCCGCTCGACCGACGCGGTGGTGCGGGTGCTCGGCGGCGACCCCGACGCGATCGAGGAGGAGATGTCGGCCGAGGAGCTGCGCGACACCGTCGAGACGCACCGCGGCCTGCGCCCCTACCACCGGCGGATCCTGACCGACGTCTTCCGCTCCGGTGACCGGCGGCTGACCGCGGTGATGACCCCGCGGCCCGACGTCGTCTTCGTGCACGGCGACCGGACGGTCCACGACGCCCGCGCCGAGGTCGCCGACTCCTCCTTCTCCCGCTACCCGGTGCTCGGCGAGGACGTCGACGACGTGATCGGCTTCGTGCACCTGCGCGACCTCTACACCGCGACGCCGGAGCAGGAGGCGAGCCCGGTGGCCGGGCTCGCCCGGCCCCTGACCGTGCTGCCGGGCACCAACCAGGTGCTCGCCTCGCTCGCCCAGCTGCGCCGCGAGCAGCAGCACCTCGCGCTGGTCGTCGACGAGTACGGCGGCACCGAGGGGATCATCACCCTCGAGGACCTCGTCGAGGAGGTGGTGGGCGAGATCTACGACGAGTACGACACCGGCTACGACCCCGAGGACACCATGCTCGAGCAGGGCGACACCGTCACCGTGGACGGCTCGCTCAACATCGAGGAGCTCTGCGAGCTGACCGGGCTGGAGCTGCCCAGCGCCACCTACGACACCGTCGGCGGCTACGTCGTGGACCGCCTGGGCCGGCTCGGCGTCGTCGGCGACGTCGTCGAGGTGGACGGCGTGCTGCTGGAGGTGGTCGAGGCCAGCGAGACCAGGATCCTGCGGGTCCGGGTCAGCCGGGCGACCCCTGGGCAGGACGGCGACCGGGACGGCCGGGCCGACGACTAGGCTCCGTGCCGTGGCCGATCCTCAGCACCCCGAGTCCCTGGGCATCCCTCGCGCGCCGGCGATCGAGGGGGCGACGCACCTGCACAGCGGCAAGGTGCGCGACCTCTACCGCCTCGACGTGGGCGAGTACGCCGGCAACCTGCTGATGGTCGCCAGCGACCGGATCTCGGCCTACGACTTCGTCCTGGAGACCACCATCCCCGACAAGGGCGAGATCCTCACCCGGATGTCGCTGTGGTGGTTCGACCAGCTGGCCGACCTCGTGCCCCACCACGTGGTCTCCACCGACGTGCCGGCCGCCGTGGCCGGGCGCGCGGTGGTCTGCGAACCGCTGGAGATGTTCCCCGTGGAGTGCGTGGCCCGCGGCTACCTGACCGGCTCGGGCCTGACGGACTACCGGGCCACCGGCGAGGTCTGCGGGATCGCCCTGCCGGCCGGCCTCGAGGACGGCTCCCGGCTGCCGGAGCCGGTCTTCACCCCCGCCACCAAGGCGGCGCTCGGCGACCACGACGAGAACGTCTCCTACGACGCGGTGGTGGCCGCCGTCGGCGCGGAGCCGGCCGCCGAGCTGCGCCGGCTCACCCTGGCCGTCTACGCCCGCGCCGAGCAGGTCGCCCGGGAGCGCGGCATCGTGCTGGCCGACACCAAGCTCGAGTTCGGCCGCCGGGTCTCCGGCACCGGCGCCGGCCTCACCGTGCTGGGTGACGAGGTGCTCACCCCCGACTCCTCCCGCTTCTGGCCGGCCGACCAGTGGCACCCCGGCCGCACCCAGCCGTCCTACGACAAGCAGATCGTGCGCAACTGGCTCACCGGCCCCGACTCCGGCTGGGACCGCACCTCCGGCGAGGCGCCGCCGCCCCTGCCCGAGGAGGTCGTGGCCCACACCCGGGCGCGCTACCTGGAGGCCTACGAGCGGCTCACCGGCGAGCGGTTCTGAGCCGTGGGGTTCACCGTCGGCCACGACTTCGACCTCCCGGTCGGGGTGGTCTTCGACTACCTGGCCGACCCCCGCAACCGGCCCGCGTGGCAGGCCAGCCTGCGCCGGATCGAACCGATGGGGCCCGGCGACACCGAGCCCGGGGTCGGCACCCGGTGGTACGACGTGACCTGGCCGGGGGTGCGCCCGCTGATGGAGATCACCGCCTGGGAGCGCAACGTCCGGTGGGTCGAGCACGGCCGGTGGCGGGGCCTGGAGGTCACCCTCGACCTGGTCTTCACCCCGCTCGACGAGCACCGGACCCGGGTGCGGGCCACCACCGTCACCCACGCCCCCGGCTGGCGGCGGCCGCTGGGCAGGCTGCTCGACCTGGTCGGCCCGCGGGGCGCCCGCGGCGACCTGCGACGTGCGGAGCGCCGGGCCCGCCGGGGCATCGCCTAGGTTGATGTCATGACGAATCTCGCGTCCCTCCTCGAAGGCTCCGTAGCCGAGCACCCCGACCGTGACGCGGTGGTGCTGGGAGACACCCGGCTGACCTACGCCCAGGTCGACCAGTTCGCCAACATGTGCGCCAACCTGCTGGTCTCGCGCGGCATCCGGCCCGGCGACAAGGTGGCGCTGAGCTGCCCCAACCTGCCCTACTTCACGATCGTCTACTTCGGCATCCTCAAGGCCGGCGCGACCGTCGTCCCGCTCAACGTCCTGCTCAAGGGCCGCGAGGTCGCCTACCACCTGGCCGACTCCGACGCGAAGGCCTACTTCTGCTTCGAGGGCACCCCGGAGCTGCCGATGGCCCAGGCGGGCCACGAGGGCTTCGAGGCCACCGACGGCTGCGAGCACTTCTTCGTCATCACCGCCGACCTCGGCGCCGACTCGCCCCTCGAGGGCGTCGAGACGATGGCCCAGGCGATGGCGACCCAGTCGCCGGAGTTCCGCTCCGTCGAGGTCGACGACGACGACACCGCGGTCATCCTCTACACCTCCGGCACCACCGGCCAGCCCAAGGGCGCCGAGCTGCGGCACAGCAACATGCTCTCCAACGCGCTGGCCGGCAAGGAGCTCTTCAATGCCGACCACGAGCGGCCCGACACCTACCTGTGCGTGCTGCCCCTCTTCCACTCCTTCGGCCAGACCGTCATCCAGAACGGCGCCTTCGCCTACGGCGGCACCGTGGTGCTGCTGCCCCGCTTCGAGGCGGAGGCCGCACTGCAGCTGATGGCCAAGGAGAAGATCACCTTCTTCGCGGGCGTGCCCACCATGTTCTGGGGGATGCTCGGCGCCCTGGACGACGCCGGTGTCGACGCCAAGGAGCTCGCCGCGCACCTGCGGGTCGCGGTCTCCGGCGGCGCGGCGCTGCCGGTGGAGGTGCACAAGGAGTTCGAGCGCCGCTTCGGCGTCACCATCCTGGAGGGCTACGGGCTCTCCGAGACCTCGCCGGTGGCCAGCTTCTCGGTCTACGGCGAGGCCGCCCGGGTCGGCTCGATCGGCCCGGCCATCCCCGGCGTCGAGATGAGGCTCATCGACCCCGAGCCGGGGGTCTGGACCGACGCGGAGGGCGAGATCGGCGAGATCGCGATCAAGGGCCCCAACGTGATGAAGGGCTACTACGGCCGCCCCGACGCCACCGCCGAGGCGCTGAAGGACGGGTGGTTCCGCACCGGCGACCTGGCCCGGCGCGACGAGGACGGCTGGTACTACATCGTCGACCGGTCGAAGGACATGATCATCCGGGGCGGCTTCAACGTCTACCCGCGCGAGATCGAGGAGGTCCTGCTCACCCACCCCGACGTCTCGCTCGCCGCGGTGATCGGCGTCCCGCACGACAGTCACGGCGAGGAGATCAAGGCGGTGGTGATCCTCAACCCGGGAGCGAGCCTCACCGAGGACGAGCTGGTCGCCTGGGGCAAGGAGCAGATGGCGGCCTACAAGTACCCGCGGATCGTGGAGTTCCGGGACTCGCTGCCGATGACCGCGACGGGCAAGATCCTCAAGCGCGAGCTCGACTGATGGGTCGTGGGATGGCGGTGGTCCTCGGGCTGCTGATGGTGGTGGCCGGGGCGTTGTGGACCGCGCAGGGTCTCGGCTGGATCGGCGAGACCGCGGAGCGGGACTTCCGGGCCACGCTCGGGCCCGCGCTGGCCGGTCTCGGCGTCGCCCTCGTCTACGTCGCGGCCAAGGGACCCCGATAGACTCGAGGGCGGACTTCCCCCGCTGACCAGGAGCTGCCCCGTGGCCACAGTCGTCGTCGACGTCATGCCCAAGCCCGAGATCCTCGACCCCCAGGGCAAGGCCGTCCACGGCGCCCTCCCGAGGCTCGGGTTCTCCGGGGTCAGCGAGGTGCGCCAGGGCAAGCGCTTCGAGCTCACGGTCGACGGCGAGATCACCGAGGCGGTGCTCGAGGAGGTCCGCCGGATGGCCGAGACGCTGCTGTCCAACCCGGTCATCGAGGACTTCGAGGTCCACGTCGAGGAGCACACCGTCGCCCAGGTCGCCGGCCAGGTCGCCACGGAGGCCACCCGATGAAGGTCGGCGTCGTCACCTTCCCCGGCAGCCTCGACGACGTCGACGCCCAGCGTGCCGTCCGGCTCGGCGGCCACGAGGCGGTCGCGCTCTGGCACGGCGACGCCGACCTGCGCGGTGTCGACGCGGTCGTGCTGCCGGGCGGCTTCTCCTACGGCGACTACCTGCGCTGCGGCGCGATCTCCCGGTTCGCGCCGGTGATGACCGAGGTCGTCGCGGCGGCGGAGCGCGGGATGCCGGTGCTCGGCATCTGCAACGGCTTCCAGATCCTCTGCGAGTCCCACCTGCTTCCCGGGGCCCTGATCCGCAACGAGGCCCAGCGCTTCGTCTGCCGCGACCAGCGGCTCCGGATCGAGAACGACCGCACTCCATGGACCGCGTCCTACGCGGCGGGCCAGGAGGTCACCATCACCCTCAAGAACGGCGAGGGCAACTACGTCGCCGACGCCGCCACGGTCGAGCGGCTGGAGGGTGAGGGGCGCGTGGTCGCCCGCTACCTGGGGCCCAACCCCAACGGGTCGGTCAACGCCATCGCGGGCGTCACCAACGAGCGTGGCAACGTCGTCGGCCTGATGCCCCACCCCGAGCACGCGGTGGAGGACCTCTGCGGTCCCGGCACCGACGGGCTCGGCTTCTTCACCAGTCTCGCGGAAAGCGTCTTCGCATGAGTCCCACCACTCTCTACCGGGCCGTCGCCCGCGCCGAGGCCGTGACCTGGGCGCTGCTGCTGGGCGGCATGTTCCTCAAGTACGTCACCGACACCACCGAGCTCGGGGTGCGGATCGGCGGCATGCTGCACGGGGCGGTCTTCATCGCCTACTGCCTGACCACCGTGCTGCTCTGGGTCGACCAGCGCTGGTCGCTGCGTCAGCTGGTGCTCGGACTGCTGTCCGCGGTGCCGCCGTTCGTCACCGTCCCGTTCGAGGCGCACGCCGAGAAGCAGGGGCTGCTCGGCGACACCTGGCGGCTCCGCGCCGAGGAGCCGGCCGGTGTCCTGGAGAAGCTCGCCGCCTGGCTGGTGCGCAAGCCGCTCCAGGGCGTCGTGGTCGGCGTCGCCGCGGTCGCGGTGCTCTTCGCCGGCGCGATGTTCGCCGGCCCGCCGGTCTGACTGGGTGTCCCTATTGCACGGGTAGTAACCGAGTAGGCGCGGCCGCAAGCATGCCGATGACCTGCGAATCGTGGTGGACGCCATGCTCTACATCGCCCGGACCGGGTGTCAGTGGCGCTACCTCCCGGCGTCGTTCGGTCCATGGACGCGAGTCTGATCGCAGTTCCGCCGGTGGTCGCGCAACGGCACCTGGGCGCGGGGCCTGACGGTTCTGCACGCGGCCGCACGTATCGAGGACGGCAGGACCGACGAGACACCGTCGATGGTCGTCATCGACACCCACCTGGCCCGCGGCGCCTCAAACGGTGGGCTCACCTTCCACGACCGTGGCGGACCCGACGGCCGAACCAAGGGCGCCAAGCGCGTCGTCGCAGTCGACGTGACGGGACTCCCGGTGGTCGCAGTGTTCGTGCCCGCCTCTACCCACGAGAACCGGGCCAGTGAGGTGATGCTGGAGCACCTGGCCCGGCAGGGCGTCGCCGACCGGCTCGAGGTTCGGGCGAGTTGGGTGGGACGACAAGCAGCCAGTCCTCCGTCCCATCCGGCAGCGGACATCGCGGCCCCAATAGGGACACACCCAGTCTGAGCGGGATGCTGGCGCGGCCCGATCGGTGTCGATACCGTCCTCCGCGACGTCCAGCTCTCGGGGGGAAACCGGTATGACTTCTGCGTACATTCCGCTGCTCACCGTCACAGCAGCACTGTCAGTCGTTTGCCTGCTGCAGTTCGTCCTGACTCAGGTCGGCGCAACAAGCGGCATGGGGCCTAACCGGCTCGCCGGCATCAAGACCAAGGCGACTCTCGCTTCAGACGGCGCGTGGAAGGCCGGCCATGACGCCGCCCAGCCCGCGCTGCTGACCGCGGCCGTCACGGGTCTGGGCCTCGCGGCGCCACTGGCGTTCTGGCAGGCCTCGTCGGATGGGGAGCCCACGGCGGCGTTCACTGCCGCCTGCGCGGTCGCCGCCGCAACAGTCGTGGTCCTTTTCGGGATCGCTATTCGCCGCGCCAACAAGGCGGCGCGGCAGGCCATCACCAATGGGGGAGAAAAGAGCGGGCCTGCACGGCCCGCTCCAGCGCGGAAATGAGCACAAAGATTCTCCTCGCGGGCACCGGCCCGCTGGCAGAGGCGAACCCGGACCTCGTGCAGTTCCTCGGTTTCAACCCGGACCGGCCGGACGTGGACCAGGTTGCGCTGCGGTCCTTGCCACTGCCAAGGCGATGGCTTCCGGCGACCCGATGGCCGTTGAGTCGGCGCTGGTCACCTTCACGGCCAACTTCCATGACTTCCTCCAGAGCCGAGCCGCCCTCACAGAGGACCCCTCGAACCGTATCGCCGCGAAGGGCTGCGGGTGGAAGGGCTGCTTCGCCCTGACGCTCTACGTGACGGCCAACGTCGCCGTGTACGCCAACGTGGCAGGGGCCACCAACGCCGTGGCCACGCTCGTGCTGGCCTGGTTCTACCTGATGGACTCCGACGGTCAGGAGACCCAGCTCGAGCGCGACCACCTGGTCTCGCTCATGACGTCCTCGCTCGACTCAGCTGACTGCGCGGGTGGTCGAGAACAACCGCGGAGGAACGAGCGAGCGCACCACGGCGGCCACCGCCGTGGTGTCGCTTGCCGTCGTGGTCTTCCTCCTCGCCGGGTCCATCTTCTTCTCCTTGCCGAGCAACGTGCTGAGTCTGCGTGACGGCAGCACGGTACGGCGGGCGTCGATCGGGACCCTTCCGCAAGGGTGGGCGTTCTTCACCAAGCCGCCGAGCGAATCCGAGGCCGTGGTCTTCGCGCTGCGCGAGGACCGGGTCGTCAACATCAACCGCCCACCCCAGGCCAAGGTGCAGAACTGGTGGGGTCTGAGCCGCCGCCAACGCAGCCAAGGCCCCGAGGTGGCGCAGCTGGTATGCCAGGCCACCAGGGGCGGTTCTCACGCGTCTGCGGGACGCTCAGCCGACGTGCTGCCCGGCCGGGAGGACGGCCACCTTCCGCCCGGGTTCTCGTCGCGCCACCGGGAAGGGTCTCGCGTGAGCTCTCGCCGTGGGCGGGAGCTGGTGGTCACTTGCTGACGGCGTTGAGGTGCGCAGCGCTTCGGCTACCCCTTCCTTCGCGTTCTCCATCACCGCCCCCTGTTCCGCGGTGTAGTCCTCGGTGTCGTCGAGCTCCAGGCGAAAGTCGCCTTCACCTTCCGCGATCACGCTGAGCGCGAAGGGCTCCTCGACCGTGAGGCGGCCACGGCGGCGGCCGACAGGAAGCAGGCCAGACCGAGTAGGGCCAGGGACCAGGTGGTCGCGCGGTCGAGCCCCAGCTCACCGGTCAGGGATCCCAGACCTCCAGCAGCGGTGCTTCCGACGAGACCACCGAACGACTCGGTCGTGATGGCCGCCGCGGCCAGCATGGTCGCGGTCATGGATCCGTCCGAGGTGGTCGCGCGGACGTAGAGGGCCGGGTAGCCCAGACCGATGCCGAGCCCCACGAGGGTCCACGCCACGAGAGCCACGACCCAGGACGACCCGGTCAGGCCAGCGATACCGACCGCGGCTACCCCGGCCGCGGCCAGCGTCATGCCGTACCCGGGCGGCGCGCCGTCATGGCCCAGCTTGGGGGCGGCCATCGACCCCAGGGCCCACGCGATCGGTGCCACGCTCAAGGCGACGCCCGCTTGGAACAACGAGGTGCCGAAGGTCTGGGTGAACACCAGAGTGATCAGGCTGCTCGCGCCGAAGTAGCCGGCTCCGAACAAGGTGAGACCCGCCAGAGCAGCGGGAGCGCCGCGCACCAGCCGGGCCGTGCCCGCGGGCATCAGCGCCAAGAAGCCGACCACAGCAGGCACCAGAGCGAGCGGTGCGAGGTACCACCAGCGCGAGTTGGTCAACACGACGAACGCGGTCACGCCGAGCGGCACCAGCAACGTGCGGCCCACGGGTCGCTCCTTGGTGGACTCCGGTACCTGCGGCGGGACCACCCGCAGGACCAGCAGCCTCGCGATCATCATGAGGGGCAGGGGCGACAGCAGCGCCAGGCGCCACCCGACGGCGTGCTCGAGGGCCAAGGTGAGCGAGGGGCCGACGGTGGCGGGCAGGATCCACATCGCCGACATCGCCGCGACCACCTTGAGGCGCAGCGAGTCCTCGAGGTGCTTGATCGCTGCGCTGATCCCGTAGACGGCAAGCACCGCGCCTGCGAATCCCGCCACGAATCGCCCGCCGGCGAAGGCCCACGCTGTCGGCGCGGCGGCCGCCACGCCGGAGCCGACTGCCGACAGGACCAGTCCCGCCATGAGGACACGAGCCGGTGAATGGCGGCGGATGATGCGGGAGGCGAGAGGGAGCGCGGTGAACATGCCGATGGTCGTCCCGGCGACGAGCAACGGCACCTGCCGTTCGGCACCCAGGTCGGCCTCGATGAGCGGGAGGAGGGCTCCCGCGACGAACGTCGACACGGCCGAGACGAACTCGAGCCCGACGACGCCCACGGCGAGGGTGATGGCGGCACGTCCTCGCAGCTTGGCGTCCGGTGCCAGCTCCTGACCGGTGGCACTCATGGTCGCGCCTGCCGGGATCGGGTCGGAGGTCCGGCGGTGGCGGGCGAGTCGTGGGCAGCCACGGCAGGTACGCCCAGGGCGGAGCCAAGGATCCGGCCGGCTCGGGCAGTACTCCCTCGGACACGCAAGACACCTGGTGATAGCACGGCAACCTCAGAGAATCGGTCAACGTACGGCGCTGCAGATTATCGGGAGCCGAAGGACCCGTCCAGACCCCTGGGACCGTCCTCCGACCGCACCCGCGAGCCCCGTGGTCGACCGGGAGGGAGCAAAATCTTCCCGGCCTCTTGCGGTGACTCACACGCGGTTGTTCACTCGGCGCTCAACGTGAACTGAGTGGGCGCGACCATGTTGTTGTGGCCTGGGATGGTCACGCGGCCGAGGTCGTCCTGCTCCAGGTCAGGACCCCAGCTCTCGAGCAGGGTGTCCAGGTGCTCACCCACGTCACGAATTACAGCCTTCTCCATTGCTGCCACCTCCTTCCACTTCCCGATAAGCAAAGGATTGACGAACACATAGCAAGATACGGCGGTCTCCGAATTCGTCCCGGGGCGCCCGAGCTGGATCCAGTAGTCGCTCTTGAGGACCTCGGGCCTCCTGCCCGCCTCCGGTCGCGGGGGGTGCCGTGTCAGCCCTGAGCGGCGTAGGCGGCCCGGTAGGACGCCCGTGTGTACCCGATGCCGGCGAGCTCCTTGACGGTTGCGCGGCTGTGACGGACGGCGCGCACACCCAGCCCCAGCGCGGCCACCGCGAACAGCGCGGCCGCCGCCAGCGCCCAGACCCACCCATTGCCGTGCAGCATCTCGCCGATGACGCGCCCTGCCACGGTCATGGTCGCCGCGTAGAACATCGCCAGGGCGAGCACGAGGACGGTTGTGACGGGGGTGACCGCGCGGCCCTTCGGGGTGTAGAGGGTGTCGCGGCCGTCTGTGAGGAGCTCGGTCTGGCTCTGAGCCGTCCGCCCGCAGGCGCCGCTCAGAAGCGGCCCTTCTGCAGCTGCGACCAGGTGGCGGCGTTGGTGATCCCGCTGGCCGCGATCCCGCGCCGGGCCTGGTAGGCCTTGACGGCTGCCTCGGTCGCCAGGTCGTAGACCCCGGTGCCGGCCAGCTTGCCGGCCCCGGCGGCGTTGAGCGCCCGCTGGAGGCGGAAGACGGCCGCACCCGCTGAGCCGACCTTGAGCACGGGGGCGTCGCCGGTCGCGTGCAGCACCACCCAGTGACGCTTGCGGAACTTCGGCGAGGGGGTCAGGCCCTTGGCCTGCTGGAACGCCATGGCGGCGACTCGGGTCCGCTTGGTGTACTTGCCGCTGATCCGGTGGGCGTAGTAGCCCTGCTCGGCCAGGGTGCACTGGAGGATCTTGACCCGCTTGGGGTTCGCCTTCTTCGGCTTGAGCAGGTGGTAGCGGGGGTAGGTCGTCCGCATCCCGGCGCACCGGGTCTCCGGGGCGGCGACGCTGCCCCGGCCCAGCTCCAGGTAGTTGCTGTCGATGTTGATGGTGACGCCGCCCCACGTCTCGTTGTGACCGCCGAGGTACTGCTTGACCCGGCCACCGGGACGCCACCCGTCCTCGCCGATGTAGGTGGTGGAGGTGTTGGCGAGGCCGTCCCACCGGGCGATCCAGATCCGCTGGGGCAGCCGGAACTGTCCGGGCCGCTCGGTCCGGGCGTCGTCGAGCATCTTGATCCCCGAGCCGGCGCTGGAGTAGAACCCGCTCACGTAGCCGCGGGCCTCGATCCGCTCCACCCACCCGTGGACGAACGCCAGCGCGGACTCCCGGCAGTGGGTGTTGGCGAGGTCGAAGCCCTCGAGGTCGTACCACAGGGTGCTGCCCGGGGTGATCCCGTAGGCCGCGGCGTCGTCGGCGTTCTTGTCGGCCTCGGTGGCGCCCTGGGCGCGCGCCGTCGGGTAGGTGCCGTCGCCGGGGGCGGGGGAGATCTTGAAGTCGTCCTTGTAGCGGGGGAACCGCGGCTCGCAGGAGGCCTGCGGGCCCAGCGCGATCGGCAGCAGGCGCCATCCCTTGGCCAGCTGGGTGGCGATCCAGGTGGGGTTGAGGTTGGGCTGGGTGCGGCAGGCCCGGGAGTCCCCGGAGATGTAGATGCCGACGGCCAGGAAGGGGGAGTGCTCCAGCCAGGCGTCCATCGCCTTCTGGGTGGGGGCGACGCACTGGTCGAAGCCGTAGCCGGTGAAGTCCCCGGGGGTGACCACGTTCTGCTTCTTCCGGGCCCCGCCGGTGGTCCCGTCGCTCGCGGCGGTCGCCACGCCGGTGGCGCGTGCGGGGTCGCCGGCCGGCACGACGGCCGGGGCAGCCGGGGCGGCAGAGGCCGGACCCGGGTCGGCGCCGGCGATCGGGGAGGCGGCGGCCAGCAGGCCGGCGGTGAGGGTGAGCGCGGCGAGGCCGGCGGTCAGCGGGGCGGGACGGCGGATGGGGCGCATGAGGTCTCCAGAACGAGGGAAGTCCTGGGCACCCTAACCTCAGCAGTCACACTGGTCACAGGCTTCGCCGCGAACTACACCGGGGGAGTTCCGCCACGCGCCTCAGGGGATGGAACGTGCGGGCTCCCGGACCGGGTTCTCACCTACGCTGGCGCCCGGCGCCCGGCAGGAGGGCCGGCGCCGCAGCCGGCGGTCCTCGGGGGCGGACCCGGTCCGGAGCTGGTGAGGGGGGGACCATGGAGCGGCTCACGACGGCCTGCCCGCACTGCGGTGGCCCCGAGCAGCTGGCGCCCACGTGCGCCACCTGCGGCGCGCTCCTGTGGTTCCAGACCCCGGTGCCCGACGAGGCCGACGACACCGCAGACCGGGTCTACCCGGGTCTCTCGGACGTCTCCGAGCACGTGCCGGCCAGTGAGGGTGCCCCGGTCGCTGGGCTCGGCAGCGGCGGCAGCAGTGGGAACGGAGGCTCCGTCGGGCCGGCACGTCGCGGGCTGAGGATCCTCGGCGCCGTCTGCGTGACGGCGGTGGTGCTGGCCCTGCTGGTCGGCGGCTGGCACTTCCTCGTCGGGGAGCCGGCGTCCCGGGTGGTCGAGCCCGGCGCGGGGCTGCCCGCCGCGCCCGCCGAGTCCGCGTCCGAGGAGTCGCCGCTCGAGTCGGAGAAGCCGGGGTCGGAGAAGCCCGAGTCCGAGCAGCAGGACGGCGGGCCCGCGGAGGATCTCGTCCCGGCGGAGTGCACCGGTGAGTACGTGCTGGTGACGCCGGCTGCGACCTCCGTGCCCCGCAGCTGCGAGGCGCTAGCGGCGGCGCTGGCGGAGGCCTCGGCGACGAGTGGCGCGGTCGCCGCCTACGAGGGGCCCTTCCGGAGCTCCCGGGCGGCGTGCCGCCGGCGCGACGAGATCGGCGGCAGCGACGTGCACGTGCGCCAGCTGGCTCCCGACGCGGGTCCGCGCCTGGCCTGCGCCTGCCTGATCTCCCCCCGCAAGCTCCCCGACCTGGGGCCGTTGGGCGTCGAGGGGGCGGGGGTGGGCCGCGGCGTCGCCGTCTCCGACGTCCAGGTGCTGCTCAGCGGGGTGGGACTCGAGGTGAGCGTCGACGGGTCCTTCGGCCCGGAGACCGAGGCGCTGGTCCGCGACGTCCAGCGCGACGCGGGGCTGCCCGTGACCGGTCGGGTCGACCGGGACACCTGGAAGGTGCTTCTGGGCACGTGCGGGTGACCCCGCCCGGGTCGCCTACGCTGAGGCCCGTGGCCGCTGCATTCGAGAACCTCGACACCGTTTCCGTCGCCGCACAGGACCCCGAGCGGTCCCAGCCGTGGTCCGATCTCGGGCTGAAGGCCGACGAGTACGCGCGCATCCGCGAGATCCTCGGCCGGCGTCCGACCAGCAGCGAGCTGGCGATGTACTCGGTGATGTGGAGCGAGCACTGCTCCTACAAGTCCACCAAGGTCCACCTCAAGCAGTTCGGCGAGCTGCCCCAGGAGACCACGGCCGGCAAGATGCTGGCGGGCATCGGCGAGAACGCGGGCGTCATCGACATCGGCCAGGGCTACGCGGTCACCTTCAAGGTGGAGAGCCACAACCACCCCTCGTTCGTGGAGCCCTACCAGGGCGCAGCCACCGGGATCGGCGGCATCGTCCGCGACATCCTGGCGATGGGTGCCCGCCCGGTCGCGGTGATGGACCCGCTGCGCTTCGGCCCCCTCGACGCCGACGACACCCACCGGGTGCTCCCCGGGATCGTGGCCGGCGTCGGCGGCTACGGCAACTGCCTGGGGCTGCCCAACATCGGCGGCGAGGCGGTCTTCGACCCCACCTACCTCGGCAACCCGCTGGTCAACGCTCTCTGCGTCGGCGTGCTGCGCCACGAGGACCTGCACCTGGCCAACGCCTCGGGCGTCGGCAACCAGGTCATCCTCTACGGCGCCCGCACCGGCGGCGACGGCATCGGCGGGGTCAGCGTGCTGGCCAGCGAGACCTTCGACGCCAACGACGACGGCAGCTCCGGCCCCGCCAAGCGGCCCAGCGTCCAGGTGGGCGACCCCTTCATGGAGAAGCTGCTCATCGAGTGCACCCTCGAGCTCTTCGCCGCCGGCGTGGTCGCCGGCATCCAGGACCTCGGCGGCGCCGGGCTCAGCTGCGCCACCTCCGAGCTGGCCAGCGCCGGCGACGGTGGGATGCACGTCCACCTCGACCGGGTCCCGCTCCGCGACTCCTCGCTGGCCCCCGAGGAGATCCTGATGAGCGAGTCGCAGGAGCGGATGATGGCGGTCGTCGAGCCCGCGGACGTGGCGACCTTCCTGGGCATCTGCGCCAAGTGGGACGTCGAGGCGGTCGTGGTCGGCGAGGTCACCGACACCGGACGGCTGGAGATCGACTGGCACGGCGAGCGGGTGGTCGACGTCCCGCCGCGCAGCGTGGCCCACGACGGTCCCACCTACCAGCGCCCCTTCGCCCGTCCGTCCTGGCAGGACGCCCTCCAGGCCGACGGTGCCGAGGCCCTGCCGCGGCCGGCCGGCGGCGAGGAGCTGCGCGAGACCCTGCTGCGCATGGTGGCCAGCCCCAACCTCTGCGACAAGTCGTGGATCACCGACCAGTACGACCGCTACGTGCGCGGCAACACGGTGCTCGCCCAGCCGTCGGACAGCGGGATGATCCGCATCGACCCCGACACCAACCTCGGTGTCGCGGTCTCCACCGACTGC
Organism: Nocardioides sp. Z40_12; assembly: GCF_058215795.1. Classification (NCBI taxonomy): domain Bacteria; kingdom Bacillati; phylum Actinomycetota; class Actinomycetes; order Propionibacteriales; family Nocardioidaceae; genus Nocardioides; species Nocardioides sp. Z40_12. The sequence goes on along the minus strand of NZ_JBZAJA010000004.1, from coordinate 22,162 downwards.
AACGGCCGCTTTGCCAAGCTCGACCCCTACACCGGCGCGCAGCTGGCGCTCGCCGAGAGCTACCGCAACGTCGCCACCGGCGGGGCCCGCCCGGCCGCGGTGTCGGACTGCCTCAACTTCGGCAGCCCCGAGGACCCCGACGTGATGTGGCAGTTCGCCGAGGCCTGCCGCGGCCTCAAGGACGGCTGCCTCGAGCTGGGGATCCCGGTCACCGGCGGCAACGTGAGCCTCTACAACCAGACCGGCGAGACCGCGATCCTGCCGACCCCGGTGGTGGCGGTGCTCGGTGTGGTCGACGACGTCACCAAGCGGGTGCCGAGCCACTTCACCGCCGAGGACGAGCAGGTCTTCCTGCTCGGCGAGACGCGCGAGGAGCTCTCCGGCTCCGAGTGGGCCCACGTCGTGCACGGCCACCTCGGTGGCATCCCGCCGCGCGTCGACCTGGCGGCCGAGCGCGCGCTGGCGGCGCTGCTCGCCGAGGCGGTCGGGAGCGGCGTGCTGAGCAGCGCGCACGACCTCTCCGACGGGGGCCTGGCCCAGGCGCTGGCCGAGGCGACGTTCGGCCGAGGCATCGGCGCGCAGGTCTCGCTGGGCGAGGTCGGCGACCCCTTCGTGGCCCTGTTCTCCGAGTCCGCGGCCCGGGTGCTGGTCACCGCACCCGCCGACCGGGCCGAGGCCCTGCAGGTGCTGGCCGAGCGGCACGGCGTGAGCCTCACCGGGCTGGGGGTCACCGGCGGTGCCGAGCTGGCCGTGGACGGCGAGTTCAGCGTGCCCGTCTCGCAGCTGCGCGACGCCTGGGCGGCGACCCTCCCGGCCGTGCTGGGCTGACGGGGCCGGCCATGACCGTCGTCGTCCTCCCCACCCCGGCCCTGCGCGAGGCGGTGGGCGAGGTCGAGGGCGCCGAGGTGGTGGTCTGGGCCGGCGCAGACCCGCCGCCGCGCGCCGACGAGGTCGAGCTGGTGGTGGCGCCGTACGACACGGGTGGGCTCCCGGACCTCTCCGGCCTCCCCGCCCTGCGGGTGGTGCAGGTGCAGTCGGCCGGCTACGACGGGATGGTCGCGCAGCTGCCGTCGCCGGCGCACGGCGAGGGCGTGGTGCTGTGCAACGCCACCGGCGTCCACGACGACGCGACCGCCGAGATGGCGCTCGGGCTCACCCTGGCCAGCCTGCGGGGGATCGGCGACGCGGTGCGCGACCGCGGGCAGTGGGGGGTCCGCGACCTGGGGCGCCGCTCGCTCGCCGACAGCCGGGTGCTGGTGCTGGGCTACGGCTCCATCGGCCGGGCGATCGCGGAGCGCATGCTCGCCTGCAAGGCCGTGGTGACCGCGGTGGCGAGCCGCCCGAGGGCCGACGACCTGCTCGGTGAGGTGCACGGCGTCGCGGAGCTGCCCGGCCTGCTGCCGGACCAGGACGTGGTCGTGGTGGTGCTGCCGCTCACCGACGACACCCGCCGGATGGTCGACGACGGGTTCCTCGCCCGCCTGCCCGACGGTGCGCTGGTGGTCAACGTCGGCCGCGGGCCGCTGCTCGACACCGAGGCCGTGCTGGCCCATGCCGGACGACTCTCCTTCGCCCTCGACGTCACCGATCCGGAGCCGTTGCCGCCCGACCACCCGCTGTGGACGGCCCCCGGGGTGCTGGTCACCCCGCACCTGGCCGGCGGCACCACCGCGATGCTGCCGCGGATGGCGGACCTGGCGCGCGCCCAGATCGAGGCCTACGTGGCCGGGCGCCCGCTTCGCAACGTGGTGCACGACCCCGCCGGGGCCTGACGAGTCACCACCGGGTCACGGGCCGGGCGGCGTCGTCCGCTCTCGGAACCAGGTCGTGGTGCCCGGTGCCATCCCGCGCGACTTCGGCGTCTGCGGTGCCGGCACCACGATGAGGGCCGCCTCCTGCGGCAGCGCCCACTTCAGGGCGTGGTAGACGACCGAGAGAGTCTCGGTGCTCTCGATGGCCAGCAGTCCGGGCGCGATCTCCCTGGCCTCCAGCCAGGGACCGTCGAGGTCCTCGGGCGGCTCCGAGGTCCAGGCGAGGAAGGCGGTCACGACCGCGATCCTGCCAGCCCTTGTCCTCCGCCCGCGCACGACACATCATCGAGACATGGACACCGACCTCGTGATCAAGCTGGTCGTCCTGGCCGTCGTCCTCGGTCTGGTCTGGGTGCTGGCCGACTGGGCCCGCTACCGCGAGCGGGCGCGGCGGGTGGGCCGCTCGCTCCACCTCGTCGACCCGGAGCCGCCCACGCCGGTCAACCCGCCGATCGAGCGGATCGCGGCGGACGCCCAGCGCATCGGCACCGAGATCAAGCAGGCCCCACCGGGCGCGCCCGTCGCCCGGATGCGCGGCTGGCTGGCCGCCTACGACGACGTGCTGGTCACCGCGTGCCGGGTGCTCGAGCTCGAGGAGCGGCTCAGCGAGCTCCCCGCGGGCACCCTGCACGACCTGGAGCGCGAGCGCGTCGAGCGGATGCTGGCGCGGGCGGGCTTCCCGCTCGCGCGGGCGAGCTGACGCGGGCTCCGCGCGCCGGCTCCCGGCCCCGACGGCTAGGGTCGACGCCATGCCCGCCCGACTCCGCCGAGCCGACCCCGCAGCCGTGGCGGAGGCGCTGGCCCGTCCCGAGCCGACGGCCGCGGACCTCAAGCTGCTGACCAAGCACTTCATGGCGGTGCTGGCCGAGCGGGAACCCGGCAACTCGGTCGAGGTGCGGGTCCCGCCGTACGCCGCGGTGCAGGTGATCCCCGGCGTCCGGCACACCCGCGGCACCCCGCCCGCGGTGGTCGAGATGGACGCCGCCACCTGGGTCGCGCTGGCCACCGGCAAGCTCCACTGGGCCGACGCCGAGGGAGCGGGCTCGCTGCGGGCCAGCGGGCAGCGGGCCGACCTCACCCCCTACCTGCCCCTCGTGGAGGATTGAGCCATGCCCACCTCGCCCGTGCTCTCGCTGCGCTCCCTCCACCTCCGCACCGAGCTGGCGCTCCTCGAGCGCAGCGGCTCCGAAGTGGAGGACCGTGGCACCCACCTGGTGGTCCGCACCCCTGGCAACCCCGACTTCTACTGGGGCAACTTCCTGGTGCTCCGCGCGCTGCCGCTGCCGGGCGGCGCCCGGGAGGTGATGGGGGCCTGCTTCACCGAGTTCCCCCAGTCGCGGCACCGCTCGATCACCTTCGACCTCACCGAGCCGCTCGGCGACGACCCGGTGCTGGCCGAGTTCGTGGACGCCGGGATGACCGCGAGCACCTCGGTCGCGCTCACCGCGACCGCCCTGGTGCCGCCGGCCCACCCGCACCCCGACGCCGTGCTGCGGCCGCTGGCCGGCGACGACGACTGGGAGCAGCGGGTGGCGCTCGCGCTCGCAGTCACCGAGCTGTCGCGCCGCACCGTGGAGCCCTACGCCCGGGGCCGCGTCGCCGCCGAGCGTGCCCTCGAGCAGCAGGGCCTCGGCCAGCGGTGGGGCGCCTTCCTCGACGACCGGCTGGTCGCCACCGCAGCCCTCTTCAAGGTCACCCACGACCTGGCCCGCTTCCAGGTCGTGGAGACCCACCCCGACTTCCGCCGTCAGGGGCTCGCCGGCAGCCTGGTCCACCGGGTCGGCGAGCACGGGCTCTGTGAGCTGGGCGCGGGTCGGCTGGTGATCGTCGCCGACGCCGACGACGACGCGATCCGGCTCTACCGGTCGCTGGGCTTCGAGGGGACCGAGCAGACCACCGAGCTCGAGCAACTGCCCTGAACGTATCGTGGTGGGCATGACTGCTCAGCTGCGTGACAAGGTCCAGCAGGTCCTCCCCGGCATCCGCCGCGACCTGGAGGACCTGGTCCGGATCCAGTCGGTCAGTGCCGACCCGGAGCGGGCCGGCGAGGTCGAGCGGAGCGCGGAGGCCGTCCGCGCCCTCTTCGAGGCCGAGGGCTGCACCGCGCGGGTCACCCGCTACGGCGACGACGGCGCTCCGGCGGTGATCGCGCACAAGTCCGGGCCCGAGGGCGCGCCGACCGTGCTGCTCTACGCCCACCACGACGTGCAGCCCGAGAACGACCACGCCGACTGGGACTCCCCGCCGTGGGAGCCGACCGAGCGCGACGGCCGCCTCTACGGTCGCGGAGCGGCCGACGACAAGGCCGGCATCGTCGCCCACCTGGCCGCCCTGCGGATCTTCGGCGACGACCTCCCGGTCAACGTCGTCGTCTTCATCGAGGGCGAGGAGGAGGTCGGCTCCGAGACGCTGGTGCCGCTGCTGCGCCAGCACGCCGACGAGCTGGCCGCCGACGTGATCGTGATCGCCGACTCCGGCAACTGGGACATCGGCGTCCCGGCGCTGACCACCAGCCTGCGCGGCCTGGTCCGCGCCACCGTCGAGGTCCGCACCCTGACGCACGCGGTCCACTCCGGCATGTGGGGCGGGTTGGTCCCCGACTCGCTGATGACCCTCTCCCGGCTGATCGCCAGCCTCCACGACGACCAGGGCAACCTGGCGGTCGAGGGCCTCCACTCCGGGCCCGCCGCCGACGTGGACTATCCCGAGGAGCGGCTGCGCGCCGAGTCCGGGGCCGTCCCCGGCCTCGGGTGGATCGGCTCCGGCTCCGCGGTGGAGCGCCTGTGGACCAAGCCGGCGCTGAGCATCACCGGCCTGGACGCTCCCCGGGTCGAGGGCGCCTCCAACACCCTGGTGCCCGCCGCCCGGGCGATGGTCAGCATGCGCATCGCCCCCGGCGACACCACCGCCAACGCGGCGCAGTGCCTGCGTGCCCACCTGGAGCGGCACCTGCCCTGGGGTGCGGAGCTCACCGTCACCGTCGTCGACACCGGCGAGGCGACCCAGATCGACGCCACCGGCCCGGCCTACGACGCGGCCCGCGCCGCCTTCACCGAGGCCTGGGACGGCACGGCCCCGGTCGACATGGGCGTGGGCGGCTCGATCCCCTTCATCGCGGAGTTCCTCGAGACCTTCCCGCAGGCCAGCGTGCTGGTCACCGGCGTCGAGGACCCCGACACCCGGGCGCACGGCGCCAACGAGGGCCTGCACCTGGCCGAGTTCGAGCGAGTGGTGCTGGCCGAGGCGCTGATGCTCGCCAAGCTCGCCGAGCTCGCCGGCTGAGGATCGCCCGCTTCAGCGGGCCAGCGGCAGGGTGACGGTGAAGGTGGTGCCCTCGCCCAGGGTCGACTCGAAGGTGATCCGGCCGCGGTGCCGCTCGACGATCCGCTGCACGATGGTCAGGCCCAGGCCGGTGCCCGGCTGGGCGACGGCGGTCGGGTTGGTGGAGCGGAAGAACTCCTGGAAGAGCTTCTCCTGGTCCTCGGGGGAGATGCCGAGCCCGGTGTCGGAGACCTTCAGCTCGACGATGCGCCGCTTGGCCTCGAGCGAGACGGTCACGGTGCCGCCCTCGGGGGTGTACTTGGCGGCGTTGCTGATCAGGTTGGCGCAGATCCGGTCCAGGCCCGACTCCTCGGCCAGCGCCAGCACCGGCTCCCGCGGCGCCTCGACGACGACCTTGAGCTCCTTGCGCTCCAGCGTCACCCGGAGCAGGTCGAGCACGTCGTGCACGATGTCGGTGACGTTGACCGGCACCGGCTTGAACTCCACGTGCGGGTCGCCGACCCGGGCGAGCACCAGCAGGTCGTCGATGAGGCGCTGCATCCGCACCGCCCCGCGCTCCATCGAGGAGATGGAGCCACGCACGTTGCCGACCAGCCCCGGTACCGACTCCAGCATCTCCACGTGGCCCAGGATCGAGGTCAGCGGGTTCTTCAGCTCGTGGGCGATCGTGGCGATCAGCCGGCTCTTGTAGCCGTTGAGCTCGCGGAGCTCGTCGATCAGGCGCCGCTCGCGCTCGAAGGTGCGCGCGTTGAGCAGGGCGCGGCCCAGGTCGTGACCGATGTCGAGGGCGGCCTGCTTCTCGATCGGCGACCAGTCCAGCCGGCCGCCGCGCCGGGTCAGCACCAGGTTGCCCAGGCACTCCGGGCCCGCGCCCAGCGGCACGAAGAGCATCGAGGTGACGTCGATGGTCCTCATGAACTCGGTGATGTGCTGCTCCTGCTCCGGCGACATCACCCCCAGCGCGGGGATGACGTCGTTGAGCACCACGACGTCCTGGATCTTCCACAGCATCCGCGCCGACGCGCGGGCGATCTCCTTGAGCTCGTCCTCGAGCCGGATCTCGGCGCCGTTGGAGGCGTAGACCGCGCCGCTGCCCTCGCCGTCCTCGTCGAAGGTCTGGATCCACATGCCGAAGGAGTTGAAGGCGGTGGTCAGGGCGGGCTGGGAGACCTCGATGATCCGGTCCATGGAGAGCTCCGAGCTCACCTCCCGCACGATCATCCGGGCCGCGTCGGCCAGCCGCACCTGCTCGGCGAGCTCGGCGCGCTCGAAGGCGGTCAGGACGGCGCGGCGGGTCTGCTCGGCGTAGCGGCGCAGCTCCTCGCGCTTCTCGGGGCCGGGACGGCGGCGGTCGAGCGGCAGGTCGACGGAGAGCAGGCCGCGCAGGACGCCCTCGTCGTCGTAGATGGGCGCCATCAGCAGGTCGAGGGGGTGCCACATGTCCGGGTCCTTGGGGATCTCCAGGTCCGGCACCCAGCCGAGCGTCTCGATGTCGAGGCTCATCCGCTCCTGCGGGACGAAGCGCAGCGCGCCCCACTCCTCCGAGGTCGCCAGCTCGAGCTCGATCTCGTCGATCGGGGTGCGGTGGCCGAGCAGCTGCTCGCGTGCCTCGATGCTGCCCGCGACGGCGACCATCTCCAGGGTCCGGTCCTCGCGCGCCACGCTGATGGCGGCGACCTCGAAGCCGACCACCTCGGTGACGCCGACGGCGATGTTGTGCAGGGCGTCGACGAACACGGCCTCAGCGTGTGTCTCGCTCATGCGGATGGTTCTCCCGGTCTCAACGCCGCAGTACGGCTCTTGCGATAATGCCCTACTGAATAGTAAGGGCGCTTCCCGAGAGCGGGCGGCCGATTACGAACATTGACGCCGCCGCCGCACGTGTGCCCATCGGAACGGGTTCTCAACCCCGTGATCGCGATATTCGGCTGTGTCATGCGACACCCGCGTTCCGCCGTACACTGGACCCGTGGCCCAGTCCAGCAGCACGCGCAAGGGTGGGGACGGTCGTCTCTCCCAGGCCCTCGACCCCCAGGAGCTGGGCCCCCAGGACGCGTGCGGCGTCTTCGGCGTCTGGGCCCCCGGTGAGGACGTCGCCAAGCTCACCTACTTCGGCATCTACGCCCTGCAGCACCGCGGCCAGGAGTCGGCCGGCATCGCGGTGAGCAACGGTCGCCAGATCCTCGTCTACAAGGACATGGGGCTGGTCTCCCAGGTCTTCGACGAGTCGACGCTGGAGTCCCTGCGCGGCCACCTGGCCATCGGCCACGCGCGCTACTCCACCACCGGCGCCAGCACCTGGCACAACGCGCAGCCGACCTTCCACCCCACGGAGAGCGGCTCGATCGCGCTGGCCCACAACGGCAACCTGATCAACACCGCCGAGCTCGCCGAGATGGTCACCGCCGGCGAGCTCGAGGGGCTCCTCGACGTGCGGGTCCCGGTCTCGACCAACGACACCAGCGTGGTCACCGCCCTGCTGGCGCACCACCCCGACTCCACCGTCGAGGAGCGGGCGATGGAGCTGCTGCCCCAGGTCAAGGGCGCCTTCTCCTTCGTCTGGATGGACGAGCACACCCTCTACGCCGCCCGCGACCCCCAGGGGGTGCGGCCGCTGGTGCTGGGCCGGCTGGAGCGCGGCTGGGTGGTCGCCTCAGAGACCGCCGCCCTCGACATCGTGGGCGCCTCCTTCATCCGCGAGGTCGAGCCGGGCGAGCTGATCGCCGTCGACGAGGGTGGGCTGCGCACCCGCAGGTTCGCCGAGGCCGCCCCCAAGCACTGCCTCTTCGAGTTCGTCTACCTGGCGCGTCCCGACACCCTGATGAACGACCAGCGGGTGCACAGCGTGCGGGTCGACATCGGCCGGCGGCTGGCCCGGGAGTTCCCGGCCGAGGCCGACCTGGTGATGCCGGTGCCCGAGTCGGGCACCCCGGCCGCCATCGGGTACGCCGAGGAGTCCGGCATCCCGTACGGCGTCGGCCTGGTCAAGAACTCCTACGTCGGGCGCACGTTCATCCAGCCCTCGCAGACCATCCGCCAGCTCGGCATCCGCCTCAAGCTCAACCCGCTGCGCGACGTCATCGAGGGCAAGCGCCTGGTCGTCGTCGACGACTCCATCGTCCGCGGCAACACCCAGCGGGCCCTGATCCGGATGCTGCGGGAGGCGGGCGCCCGGGAGGTCCACGTGCGGATCTCCTCCCCGCCGGTGAAGTGGCCCTGCTTCTACGGGATCGACTTCGCCAGCCGCGCCGAGCTGATCGCCAACGGGTTGACCACCGAAGAGATCCAGCGCTCCATCGACGCCGACTCCCTGGGCTTCATCGGCCTCGACACGCTCGTCGAGGCCACCACGGTGCCCAAGGACGACCTGTGCCGGGCGTGCTTCGACGGTCACTACCCGATCGCGCTGCCCGACCCGACGCTGCGTGGCAAGGGCGTGCTGGAGAAGACGGGGGACGCCTGCGGCGGCTTCGCGGTCGCCGGCCCGACCGACGTCGACGGCCTCACCGCGTCGCTGAGCGGCGCCGGCGCGGCCGACGCCCTGCGCCGCCCGTGACACCGAGCCCCCTCCTCAGCCCAGCCCCGTCCGCCAGGAGTACGCCGTGACCGACGCCCAGCCCACCCCCGGGCAGAACGCCTACGCCGCCGCCGGAGTCTCCATCGAGGCGGCCGACCGGGCGATCGACCTGATGAAGACCTGGGTGGAGAAGGCCCGACGACCCGAGATGATCGGCGGGCTGGGTGGCTTCGCCGGGCTCTTCGACGCCTCGGCGCTGACCCGCTACACCCGGCCGCTGCTGGCCACCTCCACCGACGGGGTCGGCACCAAGGTGGCGATCGCGCAGGCCATGGACGTCCACGACACCATCGGCTACGACCTGGTCGGGATGGTCGTCGACGACCTGGTCGTCTGCGGCGCCGAGCCGCTCTTCATGACCGACTACATCGCGACCGGCCGGGTGGTGCCGGAGCGGATCGCGGCGATCGTCAAGGGCATCGCCGAGGCGTGCGTGGAGGCCGGCTGCGCGCTGATCGGCGGCGAGACGGCCGAGCACCCCGGGCTGCTGGCCCCCGACGAGTACGACGTGGCGGGGGCGACCACCGGCGTGGTGGAGGCGGACCGGCTGCTCGGCCCGGGCCGGGTCCGGCCGGGCGACGTGGTGGTCGCCATCGAGGCCTCCGGGCTCCACTCCAACGGCTACTCGCTGGTGCGCCACGTGCTGCTCGGCGACCCCGCCGACGGCGGTGCCGGCTGGGCGCTGGACCGGGAGGTCCCCGAGCTGGGGGGCACCCTGGGCGAGGAGCTGCTCACCCCGACCCGGATCTATGCCAAGGCCTGCCTCGAACTGGCCGACGTCACCCGCACCCACGCGATGTCCCACGTGACGGGCGGTGGGCTCGCGGCCAACCTGGAGCGGGTGCTGCCCGAGGAGCTGGCCGCCCGGGTCGACCGGTCGACGTGGACGCCCCAGCCGGTCTTCGACCTGGTCCGCCGGGTCGGCGGGATCTCCCAGCCCGACCTGGAGGCGACGCTCAACTGCGGGGTCGGGATGATCGCGCTGGTGCACCCCGACGACGTGGACACCGCCGTGGCGACCCTCGGCCGGCACGGGATGCGCGCCTGGGTCGCCGGCGACGTCCGGGCCGCCCAGGGCAGCGGCGAGGCGGGGCGCGTCCTGATGGAGGGGCAGCACCCGGGCTGGTGAGAAGGCGCTCGCGGATTGCGCTGCGAGCGAACGCCGCGGTCTCCGAGCGCCCAAACGCCGGGCCGGGTGTGCGAGAACGCCCCACCACCGGGTAGCGTGATCCCCACGAGTATCCAGTCAAGAGACCGGGCGCCGCGGCCTATGGGCCAAGAGCCCCGGCCAAGCGTGCGAGGGGGTCGGACCCTATGGGGCGCGGCCGAGCGAAGGCCAAGCAGACGAAGGTCGCCCGCGACCTGAAGTACCGTACTCACGAGACGGACTTCGGGGCGCTGGCCAAGGAGCTGCATGGCGAACCGGACAGCAGTAGTACCGCCACCGCGGACGACGCGGAGGTGGACTATCTCGACGACTGGTCCGACTACGCGGATCCGCCGCGGCGCGACTGAGGCCGCCGCGGCCACCGCGGTCACCGGGTTCTCCCTGATCCGCCGGTCACGGCAGGTCTGAGAACGCGCGCCCTGGCCTGGCTGGCATCTGCCAGGCACTGCCAGGGCGGGCCAGAGGTCCGGCTCTCAGGACGGACTCTCAGGGCAGGTGGATGCCGCGCAGGCGGCCGACGTCGCGCATGCGCCGTTCGGCCAGCCGGTCCGCGGCGACCGCCGGCGGCACGCCGTCGCGCGCGGCCAGCTCGAAGACCGAGCGGGTGGTGTCGAAGATGCCGGCTGCGCGCTGCTCGGCGCGTTCGAAGGAGAACCCCTCGAGCTCGTCGGCGACCTGGATCACGCCGCCGGAGTTGACGCAGTAGTCGGGGGCGTAGAGGATCCCGCGCTCCTGGAGCGTCTTCTCCACCCCCGGGTGGGCGAGCTGGTTGTTGGCGGCGCCGCAGACCACGCGCGCGCTCAGCGCCTCGACCACCGTGTCGTCGAGCGCGCCGCCGAGCGCGCACGGGGCGTAGACGTCGAGCTCCTCGACGACCAGGGCCTCGGTCGAGGCCACCACCCGCACGGTCGGGTGCTCCTGGCGGATCCGCTCGATCGCCGGGGCCCACACGTCGGTCACCACGACGTCGGCCCCGTCCTCGAGCAGGTGGGCCACGAGGTGGCGCCCGACCTTGCCCACCCCGGCGACGCCGACCGTACGGCCGGCCAGCGAGGTCGAGCCCCACACGTGCTCGGCGCTGGCCCGCATGCCCTGGAAGACGCCGTAGGCGGTGAGCACCGAGGAGTCGCCGGCGCCGCCGTGGGCGACGGTGCGGCCGGTGACGAAGTCGCACTCCCGGGCGATGTGGTCCATGTCCTCGGAGGTGGTGCCCACGTCGCAGGCGGTGAGGTAGCGGCCGTGCAGCGACTGCACGAAGCGGCCGTAGGCTCGCAGCAGCGCCTCGGACTTGTCGGTGCGGGGGTCGCCGATGATCACGGCCTTGCCGCCGCCGAGGTCGAGGCCGGCCAGCGCGTTCTTGTAGGACATCCCCCGGGAGAGGGCCAGCACGTCGCGGACCGCGTCGTCGGTCGAGGCGTAGGGGTGGAAGCGGGTGCCGCCCAGGCCCGGGCCCAGCGCGGTGGAGTGGAGGGCGATCACCGCGCGCAGCCCGGAGGCCGGGTCGTGGCAGAAGACCACCTGCTCGTGCGAGCCCTCGGCGAAGACGTCGACGCCGCCGGGCGTGGACGTCCCCGGCGTGGTGGGGGAGTCGGGGCTGATCGAGGGACTGGTCACGGGAGGTCCCGCTTCCTCCGGCAGGGCCGGTTCGTCGCGGCCACATCGGTGGTGTGGCGCTGGGTGGTCGGCCACGGGGTGTGTGGCCTGCCTCACGAAGCCTAGTGCGGCTCCGCCGCGGGGTCACACGGGGTGCTCCCCGCGCCGGTCTGCGCCATCAGGACCACGTCGCCGTGCGTGCCGTAGCCGAGCAGCTGGCCGCCCGCCCCCCGGCCGTTGAAGGTCACCATCCGCCAGCCCTGCCCGCCGGGCAGCAGGGTGGGCCACGGCAGGTTGGTCGGGTAGGGCGCGTCGAGCTCGCCGACCTCGCGCAGGTCGAGGTCGAAGACGGGGAAGCGGGCCCGGTGCTCGCGCCGGTTGTCGCGGCCGTCGCTGGCCAGCACCCGGACCGGCCCCTCGGCGCCGTCGAGGCGCAGCAGGGTCACCCCCTCGGTGGCCCGCCGACCGGTGGCGGCGGCCCGCAGGGAGAGCCGCTCCAGCGAGGGGCCCGTGGCCAGGCACGGGTGGAAACGGAAGAACCGCCGGGCGCTGGCGAAGCCGACGAGCCAGGTGTCGCCGTCGCGCAGCAGGTGGGGGTCCCACACCCCGACCGAGGTCAGGCCGTCGGTGGGCAGCGGGAGCTCGCGGGTGTCCAGGACGTGCTCGCCGGCGATCACCCCGGCGTCGGTCTCGGCCAGGGTGCAGCGCACCGCCGGGTTCCGCACCCGGTCGAAGTCGCCCCAGGTGCTGGTGGCGACCAGCCACCGGTCGTCGTCGCGGAGCAGGTGGACGGCGTGGTCGCCGTAGACCCCCGGCCGGTCCGGGCGCCGGAAGTAGAGGTCGGCGCTGTGGGTCAGCTGCGAGGAGTCGGGGGCCAGGCGCCACACGCTGGTGTGGGCGGTGTCGAAGAAGCCGGGCCCGGCCGAGGTCGCGGTCAGCAGCCAGTCGCCCCGGTGGCGCACCGGGCTGCCGTCGGCCTCGGTGACCACCCGCACGTCGCGCAGCCCGAGGTGGCCGAACCCGCCGCTCTCCAGGCTGGTGACCAGGGCGCTGTCGGAGCGGTGGCCCAGGTGGATCCCGGCGAGCCAGTCCTCGTCGTGGGTGTCGAGGCGACCGGCGAGGTCGACCCGGCCGCGTGCGGTCCAGCGGCCGTCCTCGCGGCACAGCAGGGTCAGGTGGAGGCCGGTCAGGGTGAGCGCCAGGGCCGAGGGCCGCCCCTGGGCCCGGCCGTGCCGGCGGCTGCGGTGGGTGGTCGAGCGCAGTGCCGTGTCGACGACGTCCAGGCCGACGGCGCCGGTCCCGGGGACGTACCAGCCGCGCAGCCGGGTCTGTCCGGAGCCGAGGGTCAGCTCCACCCGGTCGCGGTCACCGGCCCGGCCGGCGCTCCCGGCCGGCGGCCCGGCGGGCCCGGGGCCGGCCGGCTCGCCGAGCTCGGCCACGAGTGCGGCGTACGGCGCCGGACGCGGCGCGGCGAACCACGAGGAGGTGCCGTCCACCGGGAGCGTGGTCGCGGTGGCGGGCGAGACGAGGGCGAAGGGCCGCTGGCGCGCGACGATCTCCAGGGGCGGCAGCACGCGCACATCATCGCAGCCACCCGGCGCCGGTCCCGGGGCCACCACGGCGAAGCGCCCGGTTCGGGACGTGAACCGGGCGCTTCGCTTGCTTGTGGGCAGGGGCGGGGTCGAACCGCCGACCTTCCACTTTTCAGGCGGACGCTCGTACCAACTGAGCTACCTGCCCAAGCGCAGGGAAGCCTACAACAGTCGGTGGCCGCGGGGGCACACCAGGGGGGCGACATTTGGGTGCGCCACGCGCGGCGCCCTAGGATGGCGTGCGCACGCTGGCCCCCATCGTCTAGCGGCCTAGGACGTCGCCCTTTCACGGCGGTAGCACGGGTTCGAATCCCGTTGGGGGTGCGGTCCAGACCCGGGGCGGCCTCGATTGTGAGTCCCGCCGGGGGATGGGTTAGAGTTTCCCCCGCTCCGCAAGGAGAAAGAAAACTACACAGCTTGGCCCTGTAGCGCAGTTGGTTAGCGCGCCGCCCTGTCACGGCGGAGGTCGCGAGTTCGAGTCTCGTCAGGGTCGCCACCAGATGCCCCGGACCACATGGTCCGGGGCATCTTCTCGTCCCGCGTAGGGTGGTGCCATGCAGGTCTCCCGTGACGTGTTCGACTCGTTGGTGGAGAAGGCCCTCGACGAGATCCCAGCCGAGCTGACCGCGCTGATCGACAACGTGGTGGTGCTGGTCGAGGACGAGCCGCCCCCCGACGACCCCGACCTGCTCGGCTACTACGACGGGGTCTCCCTGACCGAGCGGCCAGCCAACCACTCCGCCGCGCTGCCCGACCGGATCCTGCTCTTCCGCGCTCCGCTGCTGGACATGTGCGTCGACGCCGAGGAGCTCGTCGAGGAGATCCGGATCACCGTGGTCCACGAGGTGGCCCACCACTTCGGCATCGACGACGCGCGGCTGCACGAGCTCGGCTACGCCTGAGCGGCGTGTGGCCCCCCGCGGGCGGCAGGGACGGCAGGGACGGCAGGGGGTGCGACGCCCGGGTCAGGAGACGTTGCTGTTGGCGGCCGGGGCGTTCTGGGCGGTCCACGGGACCGGCGGCTTGCCGCTGACCTGCTGGATGAACTGGTCGAGCAGCCACTCCTGGAGGTTGCGCTGCTCGGGGGAGCGGGCCAGGGACAGCAGCCGCTGGGCGCGGCAGAACGCGTCGGCGAGGTCGAACATCTCCAGCATGGTGCCGAAGATCTGCGCCGACTCCGGCGAGGCCTGGAAGGTGAGGTCGCCCCGGCGGTCGCCGGTGCGCAGGGCCTGGCCGACCCGGTCGAGCATCTCGGGGGGGAACTGCCGCTCGAATGTGGAGAACATGTGCGAGAGGTCGCGGGCCAGCGGGTAGTCGGCCTCGTGGGCGAGCGCGAGGAGGCGCAGCTCGCGGCGCAGGTTGTTGTACTGGGTGAGCACGCTCAGGAACAGCTTGAGGTCGACGTCGAGCAGCCGGACGGTGACCGCCCCCGGAGGCTGGCGCCATTCGGTGTCGGGGTCGGCGACGATGTCGATGACGCCTTCGCGCTGACCGGCCTCCTCGAGGTTCGAGGCCGGTTCGAACCAGACGACCTTGCCGTCCCGCTCGATCGAGGCCCCCCACGCCACCGACGACATGGCCACGATCGACAGGCCGCGACCGAAGGTGGTGAGGAACTCGTCGAGGTCGCTGTCACCCGCGTCGTCCATCGAGGGTGCACCCATGACCGGTGGACGCCTGGACCCGTCGAAGACCTCGATGCGGGGATGGTCGCGGGTGCCACGGACCCGGACGCTGATCGGGTCCTGCCCGTGCAGGATCGCGTTGGTCACCAGCTCGGAGACGCCCAGCTCGGCGCAGTCGAGGAGGTCGTCGCGCCCCAGCTCCCTGCACAGCCCCAGCACCCAGCGCCGAGCGTCCGCGACGGCGCTCGGTGCCGGGTCGAGAGGCAACGCATCCTTGTTCAGGGGCAAGTGGTCGGTCCTCGAGTGGCAGACGGTGATGGTGGTGTAGCCCAGCAAGGCGCGCTTACCCGTGTCGCGTGCCGCGCAAACATCGGGGGTGTGAACCCCGTGTTGCAAGTTTCAACATAACGGCTCAGTCGCCCGTCCGCTGTGAGCGAGAAGACTCGTCCCACGTTTCGGTGTCGGCGCTCCCGCGCGGGAGAATGGGTACTTATCCCGTCCTGACGCGTCCAGCCAGGCCCCGCCTCTTCCCCAGGAAGGTCACGCCGTGCCCCCCCACGAGTCCCCCGACCACGCGTCCGCCGAGGACGCGTCCCCCCACCGCCACCGTGTCGTGGTGATCGGCTCCGGGTTCGGCGGGCTCTTCGGGACCAAGGCGCTGCGTCGCTGCGACGTCGAGGTCACCCTGGTCGCCAAGACCACCCACCACCTCTTCCAGCCCCTCCTCTACCAGGTGGCGACCGGCATCCTCTCCGAGGGCGAGATCGCACCGCCGACCCGCGAGGTCCTCTCCAGCCAGCGCAACGCCCAGGTGCTGCTGGGCGAGGTCACCGAGATCGACCTGACCGCCCGCACGGTCACCTCCCAGGTGCTCGGCCGCTCGTCGGTCACCCCCTACGACTCGCTGATCGTGGCCGCCGGCGCCGCCCAGTCCTACTTCGGCAACGACCAGTTCGCCGAGCACGCCCCGGGCATGAAGAGCATCGACGACGCCCTCGAGCTCAGGGGCCGCATCTTCGGTGCCTTCGAGCTCGCCGAGCTGGGGGCCAAGCGGGGCGAGTCGGTCGACCACCTGCTCAACTTCGTGGTGGTCGGTGCAGGCCCGACCGGTGTGGAGATGGCCGGCCAGATCGCCGAGCTGGCCCATCGCACGCTGCGCAAGGACTTCCGCTCGATCAACACCCGGCAGGCCCGGGTGATCCTCGTCGACGCGGCCCCGCAGGTGCTCCCGCCGTTCGGCGCCAAGCTGGGCGACAACGCCCGCCGCGAGCTCGAGGAGCTGGGGGTCGAGGTGATGCTCGGCGCGATGGTGACCGACGTCGACGAGCGCGGACTGGTGCTGAAGTACAAGGACGGCCGCACCCACCGGATCGACGCGGTCACCAAGATCTGGGCCGCGGGGGTGCAGGCCTCGCCCCTCGGCAAGCAGCTCTCGGAGCAGACCGGCGCCGGGCTCGACCGGGCCGGCCGGATCAAGGTCAACCCCGACCTGACGCTGCCGGGCCACCCGGAGGTCTTCGTCGTCGGCGACATGATCTCCCTCGACAACCTGCCCGGCGTCGCCCAGGTGGCGATCCAGGGCGCGAAGCACGCGGCCAAGGAGATCGACGGCCGGCTGCGCGGCAAGGCGTCGCAGGGGCCCTTCAAGTACTTCGACAAGGGGTCGATGGCGATCATCAGCCGCTTCAACGCGGTCGCGATGGTCGGCCGGCTCCGGCTGACCGGGGTGACGGCCTGGCTGATGTGGCTCTTCGTCCACCTCTTCTACATCACCGGGTTCAAGAACCGGATCACCGCGCTGCTGCACTGGGCCATCTCGTTCGTGGGCCGCGGTCGCCAGGAGCGGACCACCACCGAGCAGCAGATCTTCGCCCGCACCGCGCTCTCCCGGCTCGATGGTGGGGTGGCCGGGCTGGTCTCCGAGCCGGGCGAGTACGACGCCGCCCGGCGCGACGCCGAGGAGCGGCGGCGCAGCGAGCTGGAGGAGCAGGCCCGCGAGGAGGCGCGGCTCACCGACGACGGGCAGCGCGGCACCGCGGCACCCAGCCGGGTTGCGGGCTGAGCGGGGCTACTCGAAGCGGTCGGGCTTCTCGGCGGTGGCGGCGTCGAAGAGGCCACGGGCCCACTTGGGGACGATGAAGACGCCCTCGGCCTCGATCGTGGGACCGTCCTGGTCGCCGATGGTGCCGCGCGCCACGGTCTTGTAGCCGTCACGCTCGGCGATCCACGCCTCGCAGCGCAGCGTGCCGAGCCGGGTGGGCCGCTTGTAGCGGATCGTGAGGCCTCCCGTCATCCCGGGCCGCCCTCCGGCTCCGCAGGCCTCCCCGAGCGCCTGGTCCAGGATCAGGGCGCTGACGCCGCCGTGGACCAGGCCGGGCGGGCCCTCGTAGACGGCCCCGAGCTCGAAGTCGGAGGTGGCGCGGCCCTCGGGGTCGCGGACGAAGTCCAGGGGCGGAGCCACCGGGTTCCGCAGGCCCACCACCGCGTTGCCCCAGGCGCGGGTGCTGCCGTCGCTGCTGTAGTGGACGCCGAACGCGCCGTCCAGCTGGCTGGCGCGCAGCCGCGCGGTGATCGCCTCGATCTCCGCCTGGGCGCGGCGGAGCTCGTCCTCGGCGACGGTGGTGCGCAGGGTGGCGTCGGCCAGCTCCCGCACGCTCTGGGTGAACGGGCCGTAGAGCGCCTCGCGGCGTGCGAGCTCGTCGGGGGAGAGGTCCTCGTGCTGGTAGCCGTGCATGCGCGGAGTCTAGGCGCGCTCAGCCCGCGCTCTTCGGCAACGCGAGGCCGAAGGTGGTCGTGGGGTGGTCGACCAGCGCGAGGTGCCCGCCCAGCGACGAGGCGAGGTCCGCCGCGATCGCCAGGCCCAGGCCACGTCCCTCCGCCTGCGACGACGTCGCGCCGCGGTGGAAGACCGTGTCGTCGATGGTCCGCGGGCCCTCGTCGGAGACCAGCAGCTGGTGAAAGTCGCCCCGGTCGCGCAGGCTCAGCGTGATCCGGCCGCGCCCGTGGGAGCACGCGTTCTCGATGAGCACGTCGAGCACCTGGATCACCGGGCCCGGCACCACCTTGGCCGGGGTGGGGACGGACTCCTCGTGGACGAGGGTGTGGCCGTGCTCCTCCACCTGGCGCTGCCAGCGGTTCGCCACGTCCTCCAGCAGCACGTCGAGGTCCAGCTCGACGGCGTCGCCCAGCCGGCGCCCGCGGGCCAGCTCCAGGATCTCGGTGATCGAGCCGCTGAGCCGGTCGAGCTCGGAGAGGTAGCTGACCAGCTCGTCGGCGACCTGGGGCGGGGTCTCCGGCCACATGGAGAGGTCCTCGAGCTGGAGGCGCAGCGCGGTGATCGGGGTGCGCAGCTGGTGGGAGGCGTTGGCGGCGAACTCACGCTCCCGGGTGACCAGCTCGTCGAGCTGGCTGGAGCCGCGGCGCAGCGCCTCGCCGATCGCCTCCGCCTCGGGGATGCGGTAGTGCGGGAAGTGCACGTCGAAGCGACCGCGCCCCAGGTGCTCGGCAGCCTGGGCGAGCTCCCCGAAGGGCCGGGAGAGGCGCCGGGCCAGGAAGTAGCCGACCGCCCCGGCGACCGAGACCAGACCGAGCCCGATGAGCACCAGCGGCAGCAGCGCCTCCGAGACCCGCTCGTCGACCAGCTCCCCGGACTCCGAGACGGTGACGGTGCCGCCCCCGGCGACGGGCCGGGAGGCCACGATGTCGTCGGCGCTCGGGGCCGGGCCCGCGCGGAGCACCTGGCCCGCCGGGTCGACGTACTCGACGGTGAAGCCGGGCTTGCGGTGGGTCTCGAGGAACTCCTCGGTGGTGGGCTCGTCCCGGGCGGAGCGTTCCGAGATGGCCAGGCTGAAGAGCTCGGCGGAGTTCGTGGTGAGGCGGGTCTCCTGGTCACGCACCATGTCGGCCAGCAGGTAGGCACGCGGGATCCCGTAGAGGAGCACCACCGCGACCGCGAGGCCGATGAACCCGGCGATGAGCCGTTCACGCATGCGGGCGGTCCTCGAGCCGGAACCCGACTCCGCGCACCGTGGTGATCTCCACCGGGGCCGAGGCCTCGTCGAGCTTCTGGCGCAGGCGGCCGACGGTGGCGTCCAGCGTCTTGGTGGAGCCGAACCAGTTCGCGTCCCAGACCTCGTTGATCAGCTGCTCGCGCCCCACCACGGCACCGCGGGTCGCGTCGAGCACCGCGAGCACGTCGAACTCCTTGGTGGTGGCCGCGAGCTCGTGGTCGGCGATCCAGATGCGCCGGGCCGCCACGTCGACGCGGAAGCCCGTGGCCGGCGCGGCCGGCTGCGAGGGCGACTCGGCGCGGGCGCCGGAGCCGTGACCGCTGCGACGGAGCAGGGCGCGCGCCCGGGCGAGGAGCTCGGCCAGCCCGAAGGGCTTGGCCAGGTAGTCGTCGGCGCCGACGTCGAGCCCGACCACCCGGTCCAGCTCGCCGTCACGGGCGGTGAGGATGATGATCCCGCCGACGAAGCCCTCCTCGCGGGCACGACGGCAGACGTCGAGCCCGTCGGCGTCGGGGAGACCGAGGTCGAGCAGCAGGAGGTCGATCTCGCCGCTGGCGAGGCGAGGCAGGGCGGGCAGCCCCTCGGCGAGCCGTTCCACCTGGTAGCCCTCGCGCTCGAGGGTGCGGACCAGCGGAGCGGCGATCTTGTCGTCGTCCTCGACGACGAGCACGTGGGTGGGCATGGTCAGAGAGGATACGGGCGGCGCGCCGACTGTCTCCGCTCCCGGCGGACGCGGGAGTCCACGAGGAGCAGCACGGGGAGCAGCGCGCACGCGGCGACCAACAGCACGCGGACGGCGTTCAGCTCCTCGGGCCCGGAGGCGCCGGGCATGCCCAAGGTCAGGGTGAGCACGACCCCGCCCAGGACCGCCAGCGAGAGCACCGCCGCGAAGAAGCGTGACTCGAAGGAGTTGGTGAGCCAGACCGCGGTGGCGGCGACGACGGAGACCACGAGGCCGATGCCCTCCAGCAGGAGGACGGTGGTGCTCGGGCCGGCCAGCATCGGCGGCACCAGCAGGAGCCCGATGAGCAGGGTGGTCGCGGCCGCGAGCCGCGAGGCCAGGGTGGGGTGGTGTCGTGTCATCAGAACTCCCGGTCGGGCGTGCCGGACTCGGTGACCGAGGCGCTGGACGAGGGGCGGCCGAGCAGGTCGCGGACCTGGTTGGAGGGCGACCACACCATGTGCGTGCTGCGGGTGACGACCCCGCTGACCAGGCCGGAGGAGTCCTCGAAGACCACCGTCACCACGGTGCGGTACTTGCCACCGGAGAGCTCGGTCCTGGCGGTCATGGTGGAGCGCAGGGTGAAGGGGAGGAAGACGTAGTCCTGGGCGAGGTTGACCTCCCCGAGCTTGACGTCGAGGACCTCGAGCTTGTCGCTGGTGAAGAAGCCGATGCCGAACCGCGTCTGGACCGGGAGGGGGTTGCCGTTCCACCCCGACGAGATGCTGGTGAGGTCGACCTGCCGGTTGAAGGTGAAGGTGATGCTGTCGCCGGCGTCGATCTGGCCGGGGGTCCCGCCGCCGTTCGCCGTCTGCACGTCGGCCGCGGCCAGCGGTGAGCCGACGTCGACGGTCCGGTTGGTGACCGGGGTCGAGGTGGTCGAGTTGCCGACCTTGTCGGTGGCCACGGCGCGGAAGTCGTAGTGGCCGTCGGCCAGCGGGGGGGAGGCGATGGTGCAGCTCCACGAGGGGGCGGTGACGGAGCAGAGGTCCTGGTAGCTCTGGGTCCCGGTGGGGGCGTGCTGGATGACCACGTCCTGGACCCCCGAGCCGGCGTCGGCGACGCCGGTGACCGCGAAGGTCCTGGCCCCGGTGATGGTGGCGCCCGGGTCGACCATGGTGACGGTGGGACCGAGGTTGTCCGCCGTGGTGCGCACCACCGTCGAGGTGGCCTGGTAGCCGGCCTTGTCGACCGCCTGCGCGCGCAGGGAGTACTGGCCGGCGCCCCGCGAGGTGGTGTCCCAGGAGCAGGAGTACGGCGCGGCGGTGGGCGCGCAGAGCACGGTCCAGCTGCCGCCGGGGGGCAGCAGCTCGACGGTGACCTTCGCGATCCCGGAGCGGGCGTCGGCGGCGGTGGCGGTGACCGGGACGGTGCCGCTGACGAACGGCGCGGTCGGCGCGGTGAGCGAGACGGTGGGCGGGGTCCAGTCGTGGGCGGCCGAGACCGACGCGGTGCTCTGCGTCTTCGCCGAGAACACCGCGGCGGAGAAGCCGGGGAAGGCGATCGCGAGGACGCCGGCCAGGAGGAGGGCACCGACCAGGTTCACGGGGCGGAAGGCCTTGCTCATGCGTCCTCCTCTCGGGGCTGGACTGGTGGGGGCGGAGCGGGGTGGGTCTCTGGCGCTGGGTCCCACGCTAGTGAATGACCCACCACCGCTCTTCCACAGGACGACCCCGGGAGTTCCACCGTTTGCTACGCGGAGAGGCGCTCCGACGGGGCGGAGCGCAGCGACCGGACGTCGGCGAGCTCGACGCCCGGCTCCGGGTCGTCGGCCTGCCGGTCGTCGTCCGGGTGACCGTCCTTGCGGCGCAGGGCGGCGACCAGGTCGCGCAGGGCCATCAGCGCGATGATCCCGGCGGGGACCCCGATGACCAGCTTCCGGTGGTCGGGGTCGGCGAGGAAGATGAAGGCGTAGCCGAGGTAGGGGATGTCGTAGCTCGCGACCGGCTGGGTCTCGGCCAGCAGGCTGAACTTCCAGGGGTCGACGTCGGGGTTGGCGTCGCCCTTGGTGCGGTAGACCCGGACGCCCTTCTCGTCGGTGCCGATGGAGCTGATGCGGTGGGTGACCAGCGTCGTCACCCCGCTGTCGGACGGCGGGAGGTAGGTGATGACGTCGCCGACGGCGAGCTGGTCGACCGGCACCTCCTTCTCGAAGACGATCGAGCCCTTCTCGATGGTCCCGGCCATGGAGCCGCCCGTGATGATGTAGCGCTCGTAGCCGAAGAACGACGGCACCAGGTAGGCGGTGCAGCCCGCCATCACGGCGACCAGCAGCACCGTGTTGAGCAGTCGTACGGGCCGGCGGAGGGCCTTGCCGAGCTTGTTCACGGGGACTCCTGGTCTGCGGTGCTGGGTGCGTGGCGGGCTGGTGCGGACGAGCTAGGCGCGGCTGCGGCTCACTGGCCGGTGGGGGCGGCCAGCTGGACGGAGTCCCAGGTGTAGACGGCGTTGGCGGTCTTGCCCTGGTTGTCGTTGCCGGCGTTGGGGGCGAGGGCGACGGTGAAGGTGTAGGTGCGGCTCTTGTCGGCGGCGATGGTGCCGAGGTCCTTGCGGATGCCGTCGGCGAGTCCGCCGAAGGTGCCGGTGTAGACGGGCTCGCCGCCGGCGGCGTCGGTGATGACGAGGGTGAGGTTGCTGGCGACGAAGGTGTTGGTGGAGGAGACCTCGGTGAGGCCGAAGTTGGCGTCGAGGGAGCCGGTGTTCTTTAGGGTCAGGGTGCCGTTGACGGTGTCGCCGGGCTTGATGTTGTCGAGGGCGAAGATGGCCTGGCCGGCCTTGGAGTT